>JBBQGM010000005.1:0-96863 GCA_038322995.1 Pyrinomonadales bacterium | reverse complement strand
GGGCCTTTCCGGCGGGCTCACCGTGTTGTTAATAACCCCACAACATTGGGGGGGGGGGGGGGGGGGCGCCCCCCCCCCCCACGACCGCTTTACTGTTCATTGGCGGGCGTTGCTTATCGGGTGCGCGTACAGGCCGACGATGCGCTCGATGGCGCGCCGACAGACGGCGCAGAAATGATTTGTGCGCGAGAACATGATGCAGTCAACTTCGGGCCGGTAGAAACCACGCGCCTCATACAATGCGCCCTCGAATGCGCCGACGCGGGCCGCGTAACGCTCCGCCGCGAACAGCCGCTGCTCATGCGTCAACTCCGTGCGGAAGAGCGCCTCCATCTCCTGTTCGGGCCGCTTGTCCCGCCGCAGTTGGCGGCGGCGTTGTTGAATCTCGTTCGCATATTTTTCATAAACCGCTTTGCCCCACGGTGTTGGCAGCGGCGTGTCGGGCTGAACGAGGTCGCGCCATTTCAGCGTGGCCGGCGCGAGCAGCGCGGTGACGTTCGGCTCCCACGGCTCTGCGCGTTCGGCGGCCGGCACGTAAGCGACCGCCGACGTGTAATACTCGTCCGCCAGCCCCGCAAAGTGATGCCCGAACTCGTGGACGAAGACATAGTTGGCCCATGCGTTATCAACCGCGACGGTGCTGTACAAGTTGAAGATGCCGCCGCCGCCGTAGGTGCGATTGTTGGCCAGAATCTCGATGAACTCGTACGGCGCGAAGGCCGCGACTTTGCGCAAGGCACGGTTGTCGAATGACAGGATGTAGCGTTCCGAGCCAAAGGCGTCGTAAGTCGCGCCGACCGGTGAATCGCGATACACGCCGGTCGAAGGGCGCGAGATGCCGGACGCGGCGGCAGGCGGACACAAGCCCCAGACGTTGAAGTCGCGCCGATGCTCTTTGAACGGCGACGTGGCGAACAACACTTCCGTCAGCCGGCGCGCATCGCGCACAAACTTCCCTTGCTCGGCGGCCGTATAGCCGTCGCCGAGCAACAACAGATCAACCTTCGTCGCGGGCGGCCCCATCTGTTGGATCGTGACGAGCGGCGCAGGCGCAGGAGTCCGCGCGCGCTCAATGAACATGTCTTGCGGATCGATGGTGGTGGCCCACACTTCGCGGAAAGCGTTCTGCGCGTCGCGCTTGCGTAAGACCACACGCACGGGCGCGTTCGGCGCGGGGAAGCGCAACGACTCACTGAAGGTGCGTTGCGTGGTCTTCGCTTCGTCCGTCGTCTCCCATTCACCATAGATGGACGCGAACCCGCGCGAGTACAGCACGCGCTCACTTTTCTGGTCACGCACTTCAAAGAAGTATTTACCGAGATTCGTCTCGTCAAGCGCGCGCCCCGGATCGCCGGGCCACGCGCGCGGTTCGAGCACGACGCGGTCAACGCTGAACAGTTCATGGGCCGCGTCGCCCGTGTGATAGAAGTCCACGCGCATCGTCGGCGGCGCGGGGGCAGCAGCGACTACAATGGCGAACAGGCAAATTAGCGGCGCGAGCGCTAACGCACGAACAATCTGTTGACGCATAAGTTTAATCATACCCGGCGCAGCAGGCTCTTTTGCCGGCTCAGCGTTAAAGGTGCGAGCCGATGCGCGCCGCGCTGTCAGCCTTAATCTTTTGGCCGGCGCAACGCTATACTGCACCCGCCCACGCCTTATGAACAAGCATCTGTACGTCGGTCTCGGCTCGAACCTCGGTGACCGCGCCGGTCATCTGCTGCTCGCCGTGCGCGGCCTGCTCGCGGCCGGTCTGTGCGTCACGCGCCTGTCCGCTATCTACGAGACCGAACCGGTGGACGTGCTTGAGCAACCACACTTCCTCAACATGGTAGCGGAACTCAGCGGCAACACGTCATTCGCACCTGAACAGACGCTTGCGCGCCTACTGCGCATCGAGTACGCGCTCGGTCGCCGCCGCGACGTGCCGAAGGGGCCGCGCACGATTGATCTCGATCTCTTGCTCTACGGCGACGCGCAACAGGAGAGCGAACTATTGACGCTGCCGCACCCACGCCTGCACCTGCGCCGCTTCGTCCTCACGCCCCTCGCCGAGCTCGCGCCCGACCTTGTACATCCAATCTTCAAACAGTCCGTTGCCCAACTCCTCGTCAGTGTGCCCGACGATACCAATGTTCGTTTGTGGCAGCCACGCGCAAATGATGCAGGATGAAGGATGAGTGAAAGCCAGCGGATTCGCCTTCATTCTGCTTTCTGTCTTCTGCCTGCATCATTTCTTCCTTGTTTCCCCTGCCCTGCTTCCCTATAATCCTCGCCGCTCCCGTAAACCCCGTCAGCACAGTTGGCGTGAACCCACGATGGTTTATCTCAAACAGCAGCGGCCGGAAAAAGTAACCGTGCCCTCGGTGCGCGCGTCGAAGGAACGCGGCGAGCGGCTCGTCTGTCTCACCGCTTACGATTACCCGACCGGGCGCATCGTGGATGAAGCGGGCACGGACATCATTCTCGTCGGCGACTCGCTCGGCAACGTCGTGCTCGGTTATGACACGACCGTGCCCGTCACGCTCGACGAGATGGTCACGCACACGCGCGCCGTCCGGCGCGGCGTCACGCGCGCATTGCTCGTCGCCGACATGCCTTACGGTTCGTACCACACAGGCGCGGACGACGCTGTGCGCGCCGCCTTGCGCCTTGTCAAAGAAGGCGGCGCGGAAGCGATCAAACTCGAAGGCGGGCGTACACGCAGCGAGATCATCAAGCGGCTCGTGGCCGAAGAGATTCCCGTCATGGGCCATATCGGGCTGACGCCGCAATCGGTTAACAAACTCGGCGGCTTCCGCTTGCAAGGCAAGACGGCTGAAGCGGCGCACGCCCTCGTCGAAGATGCCCGCGCGCTTGAAGCGGCGGGCGCGTTCGCGCTTGTGCTCGAAGTCGTGCCGCGCGAGATCGCGCAACTCGTCACCGCGAGCGTCGGCATCCCGACCATTGGCATCGGCGCGGGCGCAGACTGCGACGCGCAAATCCTCGTCATCCACGACCTCGTCGGCTTCTCGTTTAGCCAGACGCGCCCGCGCTTCGTCCGCCAGTACGCAGACCTGCGCGCCGCCATGACCGATGCCATTAATCGCTTCGCCGACGACGTACGCGCCGGTGTCTATCCGAGCGCGCAAGAGTCTTATCCCCTGCCCGCCGAAGCCGCCGCCGAACTGCGCGCGGAATTGACGGCCGCCAACAACGATGCGGGAGTAGAACCTAAGTAGGCAGTAGGCAGTGGGCAGTGGGCAGTTGAAACAGAACTGCTGTTACTGCCCACTGCCCACTGCCCACTGCCCACTGCTTATTAATTCATGGAAATCATCAACCGCCGCCAGCGGATGAACTCGGTCGCGCGCAAGGTGCGGCGGCAACAGGACAAGACCATCGGCCTCGTGCCGACGATGGGCGCGCTGCACGAGGGGCATCTGAGTTTGATCCGCGAGGCGCGCCGCATGTGCGATGTAGTCGTCGTCTCGATCTTCGTCAATCCCACACAGTTCGCCCCCGGCGAGGATTTCAGTCGCTACCCGCGCGACCTGACCAAAGACACGACGCATCTCGCCGACGACAACGTCGATTACATCTTCGCCCCCACGCCCGAAGAAATCTATCCCAAGCACTTTGCCACTTATGTGACCGTCGAGGGTCTCTCCGAGCAACTCGAAGGCGCGGCCCGGCCCGGTCACTTTCGCGGCGTCGCCACCGTGCTGGCCGTCCTCTTCAATATCATCCGCCCCGACTTCGCCTACTTCGGCCAGAAGGACGCGCAGCAGACGCTCGTCGTCAAACGCCTCGTGCGCGATCTCGCCTTCGACACCGAGATCGTCGTGCTGCCGACCGTGCGCGAAGAAACAGGTCTCGCGCTCTCGTCGCGCAACGCCTACATGAACGGCGACGAGCGCCGCGCCGCCACTAGCCTCTATCGCGCGCTCAGTCGCGCTGAAGCCATTTACACCAGCGGCGAACGTTCCGGCCGCAAACTTGCTGAAGTCGTCCGCGCCGAGATCGAGACCGAGCCGCGCGCCCGCCTTGAGTACGTCAGCGTCGCCGACGCGGACACGCTCGAACGGTTAGATAAACTCGACGACCGCCCCGTCCTCATCGCCGTCGCCGCCCGCATCGGTCAGACACGCTTGATCGACAACATCGTCCTCAACCGGCACAGAGGCACAGGCCCGCTCAAGCTGCCCTGAGCGCGCCGCGGCAGCTTAATGCAGCCGCTGCCATAGCCCGCGCGACCCGCCCACGTTTCAGTCCAGCCCATATCTTCAGCTAAAATCCTTGCAATGTCCGAACGAACAAAACAGAAAGCGCATCTCGAGTTCACGCTAAACGGCGAGCCGTGTGAGGTGGCGTTCGCGCCGCACAAAACGCTGCTCGAAGTCTTGCGCGAAGATTTGAATTTAACCGGCACGAAGCACGGCTGCGAGTTGGGCGAGTGCGGCACGTGTGCGGTGCTGGTGGACGGACGCGCAATCCTATCGTGTCTCATGCTCGGTCTCGACGCCGAAGGGCGCAAGGTGGAGACGGTCGAAGGCATGGCGACAGCGGAAGGCTTGCACCCTTTGCAGGACACCTTCGCCGACACCGGCGCGGCGCAATGCGGCTATTGCACGCCCGGCTTCCTGCTCGTTGCCAAGGAACTGCTCGCGCACAACCCCAACCCGACGCGCACCGAGATCAAAGAAGCCCTGAGCGGCAATCTCTGTCGCTGCACCGGCTACATCAAAATCTACGAAGCGGTCGAACTCGCGGCGGCAAAGATGAGGGGCGAAGAGTTGGAACTGCCGCGCGCAAGTGTGTATGGACTTGAATGATAACCTCTAGGTAAACCCACATGCCAATTCCAGATTTCCAGTCAATAATGCTGCCTCTTCTAAAGCTGCTAGAAGATGCTATCCCTCACCATGTTCGAGAATTAAGGCCAGTGTTGGAGGAACATTTTAGTTTAACTGAAGAGGAGCGGAACGAATTATTACCCTCTGGCAGGCAAAGAAGATTTGAGAATCGCATTGGTTGGGCCCTGACACATTTAAAAAACGCTGGAGTAATTCACAACGCACAAAGCGGGGTTTATCAGCTTACGCAGCGTGGCAGAGAAGTATTGAGTTCTAATCCTACTAGGATCGATCTACACTTATTGGATCAATTCGAGGAGCATCTTGAATTTCGCAGACGCAGATCCGCAGCTATAAATATTAACAACGAGCAAGTTGAGAACGAGCAATCAGTTCAAACTCCAAGAGAAATTTTAGAAAGAGCGCATCAAACCTTACGTGAATCACTGGCCCGAGAGTTACTTGACAGTATCCTCAATGCTTCACCAAGTTTCTTCGAGCAACTGGTCGTCGAACTGCTTCTCAAGATGGGTTATGGTGGCTCACGGCAAGACGCAGGCCAAGCAATCGGTAGATCTGGCGATGGGGGAGTTGATGGAATTATCAAAGAGGATAAGCTTGGACTAGATGTCATTTATGTCCAAGCCAAACGCTGGCAAGGAACTGTCGGCCGCCCTGAGATTCAAGCATTTGCAGGCAGTCTAGAAGGCTATCGTGCCCGTAAAGGCGTTTTTATAACAACCTCTCAATTCTCAGCTGAAGCTAAAGATTACGTATCTCGCATTGAGAAAAAGATAGTATTGCTCGACGGGCAACAATTGAGCGAACTGATGATTGACCATGATCTTGGCGTAGCAATTGAAGATACCTATATCGTGCGAAGAGTTGATTCCGACTATTTCAGTGAAGAATAAATTACTAATGAGCGCACATAACAAATTTTTCCGCAGCAAAGCTGAGCAACAGCTAAAAGTCGTCGGCAAGCCTTTTCGCAAAGTTGATGCCCGCGCGAAGTGTACCGGGCAGACGCGCTTCGCCGACGACATCGTGTTGCCGCGCATGCTCTACGCCAAGTTGCTGCGCTCGCACGAGCCGCACGCCATTATTAAGCGCATAGACACCGCGCAGGCCCGCGCGCTGCCCGGCGTCTATGCTGTTATTACGGGCCAAGATTTGCCGCAGCCTTACGGCATCCTGCCCGTGAGTCAGGACGAGCATGCGCTGTGCATTGACCGCGTGCGCTTCATCGGCGACCCCGTCGCGGCCGTGGCGGCGATTGATGAAGATACGGCCTTTGAGGCGATGAACTTGATCGAGGTCGAGTACGAACGCTTGCAGACGATCACGAGCATCGAAGAGGCGTGCCTGATCGACGAGCCGCGCATACACGACTACGGCGATAAGGGCAACATACACAAACAGGTGCATCTTGAGTTCGGCGAACTTGACGAAGGCTTCGCTGAAGCTGATCTCGTCCGCGAAGATATTTTCTTCTACGAAGGCAACACGCATCTGCCGATGGAGCAGCACGCGGCCGTCGCGCACTATGACGCGGACAACAAGATCACCCTGTGGAGTTCCACGCAGACGCCGCACTACGTCCATCGCGCGCTCGCCAAAGTTCTAGGCTTGCCCGCCGCGCACATCCGCGTCATCGCCACGCCGAACGGCGGCGGCTTCGGCGGCAAAAGCGATCCGTTCAACCACGAAGTCGCCGTCTGCAAGCTCTCGATGCTGACGGGGCGGCCCGTCAAGGTGACGCTCACGCGCGAGGAAGTTTTCTATTGTCATCGTGGTCGTCATCCGGTGCTGATGAAAGTCAAAACCGGCGTAAAGAAAGACGGCGCGATCACCGCGATGGATTTTCAGTCGTTCCTCGACGGCGGCGCTTATGGCTCTTATGGCGTTGCGTCCACGTTCTACACGGGCGCGCTGCAAACCGTTACTTACGACGTGCCGCGCTATCGCTTTCGCGGCTTGCGCGCCTTCACGAACAAACCGCCGTGCGGCCCCAAACGCGGGCACGGCACGCCGCAACCACGCTTCGCGCTCGAAATCCAACTCGACAAGATCGCCGACGAGCTAAAGCTCGATCCGGCCGAGATGCGCCTTAAGCATCTCGTCAAGCCCGATTCGCTGACGGTGAACTATCTGCGCATCGGCACGATGGGCCTCGGCAAGTGCATTGAGAAGATCGTCGCCGGTTCGGACTGGAAAAATAAATATCGCAAGCTGCCTTACGGGCGCGGCGTCGGGATCGCGTGCAGCAGTTACATCTGCGGCGCGGGGCTGCCGATCTACTGGAACAACATGCCGCATTCGGGCGTGCAGCTTGGCCTTGATAGACAGGGCGGCGTGCGCGTGCAATGCGGCTCGACGGATATCGGGCAAGGCTCCGATTCCGTCCTCGCCTACGTCGTCGCCGAAGTCCTCGGCATAGACCCGTTCGACATCCGCGTGTTAACCGCCGACACCGACCTCACGCCCGTTGACCTCGGCAGCTATTCTAGCCCCGTCACCCAGATGACCGGCAACGCCGCGCTGCAAGCGGCCGAGCGTGCGCGCGAATTGCTCGCCATCGCCGTCGCGGAAAAACTCGGCGCGCCGATTGAGAACCTCGCCTTCGCCGAGCGGCGCGTGTTCGACGTGGAGAACCCTGAGATCGGCGTGACGTTCGCCGAAGCGGTCGTGCTGGCCGAAGCGAAGTACGGCACGCTCGGCACGGTCGGCTCGTACACGCCGCCCCGCTCACCCGGCAAGTTCAAAGGCGTGGGCGTCGGCCCGTCGCCCGCCTATAGTTATTCGGCGGCCATCGCCGAAGTTGACGTTGACCCCAGCACCGGCTTCGTCACCGTCCCGCGTATCTGGATCGGACACGACATTGGGCAATCAATCAATCCGATGCTCGTCATGGGCCAGGTCGAAGGCGGCGTCTACATGGGCCTCGGCGAAGCGCTGATGGAAGAGATGACCTATCGCGCCAACCGCAACGTCGTGCATAAATTTCCGTCGCTCCTCGAATACAAGAGTCCGACGACCTTGGAGATGTGCGACGTGATCACGTATCTTGTCGAAGACGCCGACCCGAACGGCCCGTTCGGTGCGAAAGAGGTCGGGCAAGGGCCGCTCCTGCCCGTCATGCCCGCCATCGCCAACGCCGTCTTCGACGCTATCGGCGTCCGCATCGACGAAGTGCCGATCACCCCCGAAAAAGTTATGTCCGCATTGAAAGCCAAAGCGCAGGGCAAAGACGCACGCTACGGCCCTAAGGCTGTACCCGATGTTGCATGGCCCGCGCCCTTGAAGGTGCTAACGCCCGCCGAAGGCGGCGACGGCAAAGAGTTGCCGCGCGTGGCGGTGCATTCGTAACGGACGGGCAAGATGAAAATGAGGAACGCCCAAAGTGAGGTTCGAGTGGGATGATGAAAAAGCCATCGCCAATCTGGACAAGCATGGCGTTAGTTTCGGTGAGGCCACCGAGGTCTTCTACGATCCAAACGCAGTGGAGGGCGAAGACGCTGAACATTAGACCTCTTGCAAAAGTCGGGTTTATTGAAGATGTCACCCGCTAAATCATTGGCTTTTGCACTCGGTCAAGCTGACTTTTGCAAGAGGTCTATTCATTTGACGAAGCGCGTTTTTTCATCATTGGCTATGCGACTAGACGCATACTGTTCATCGTCTTCGCCGAACGGCGCGACAACATAATTCGGCTCATCTCGGCCCGCCCGCCGACACCGGTGGAGAGGAAATTATATGAAGCACAAGCAGGATGAGAAATCAGAGCCAACAACCGAAGCGGTCGAATTAGTCGTCACTCAGGAGGACTATGAAGCAGGCTTAAAGCGCGGCTGGACGGACGATGAGATGCTCAAGCCGGGTCGCTACAAGCTAAAGCGCGGCGGCTTCCTTGCACGTCATCCTGAGTTGAAAGTGAAAGAGGAAAAGTGCGCTTGAGGCCCGCGCCTTTAGCCGCAACTGGCGACGGCGAAGAGTTGCTGCGCGTGGCGGTGTGTTCGTGACAATGAAATGCGAGCGGGTCACCCGCTCGCCTCTATGAGGTACATTATGAGCTTGGCAGATATGGTCGCAATGGCGCGGAAGAGCGTGGTCAAGGTGGAGACGCCGGGCGGACAGGGCACAGGGATCGTCGTCTCTGCTGGGACGATCCTGACGAATGCGCACGTTGTGGCCCATGAGTCAGCCGTCGCGCTCATTGATGAGGCGGGGAATAAGCGTGAGGGGACGGTGGTGTGGCGCGACCGGCTGCTCGACCTAAGCGTGATCCGCGCGGCGGACGCGCCGTGGCCGCCTATCGCCGTCGGTGATATAAGCAAGCTGCGTGAGGGCGACGAGGTCATCGCCCTCGGCCATCCCTTGGGGTTTAGCTTCACCGTGACGCGGGGCATCGTCAGCGCCAGATCGCGCGAATTTGACGGCAAGGTCTTCATTCAGACCGACGCCGCCATCAGCCCCGGCAACTCCGGGGGGCCGCTGCTCGACCAGAACGGTTGCGTCATCGGCATCAACACGTTCATTATTCGCGGGGGTAACGCGCTGAATTTCGCCATCCCGATTGACCGCGCGATGGCCGCCGCCGGCCCGGTCCTCAGTGGCCAACAACAGACGCCAGCGGGAGTCCGCTGTCACATCTGTCTGGCCGCTATCGGTGCGGAGGTAGTCTACTGCCTCGCCTGCGGCGCAGGTCTCAGACGAGCGCCAGCCCCGGTCACCGACCCGTGTGCCACGCAGTCCGACCACCCCGTCGGCGTGGGCGAGAAAGTCTGCCCCTCGTGCGGGAAACATCAACCCCAGTCCGTCTTCTACTGCCAAGCGTGCGGTAAAGACTTGAGGAGGAACTGAACCATGCCTATCGCAGATGTGCGCAACCTGATCTCCAGTGTCATTGACCGTTTCGGCGGTGACTCTTACGAATCCCGCGTGGACAAAAACACCTGGCGCATCGGAATCGGCTCGGCAGGCGGCTTCGTCGCCTTGATTGAGGACGCGCAGAACGCAGATAACTCCGACCTCATCGTTTACTTCCCCATCATGAAAGTGCCGGTCGAGAAGTCGCTGCCTTACTACCGCCGCCTGTTGGAGTTGAATCGCGGGCTGATGGGCAAGGCCGCCTTCGCCGTTAACGATGAGAACGTCATCTCCATCATCGCCGGGCGCAGCGTCACTGACATCGATCCGAACGAGATGGCCGACATCATTGTGCGCACAGCCCGTCTAGCCGACTACTACGACGACGTGCTGCTCGACGAGTTCGGCCGGGAGAACGCGCTCAGCGCTCAGCCGCCGAAGGAGGAGCCGAAGCAGTAAGGCTTCGCCGGCCCGCGCGCAGCACACCCACAACCTTATGATGCGACTTCCGAAATTTACTTACTGCGTGCCGCGCACCGTGGCGGAGGCGGTGAAACTGATGGGCGAGGCTGGCCCGGCGGGGCAGTTCGTCGCAGGCGGGACGGATTTGTATCCGAACATGAAGCGGCGACAGCAGACGCCGGGCACAGTCATCTCGGTGACGCGGTTGCCGGAGTTGCATGAGATCAGCGGCGATGGTCGGACGGGCGTGCGGATCGGTGCGGCTGTGTCGCTGACGGACGTGTGCGAGAGCGCGGTTATCAAGCGCGATTATCCGATGTTGGCGGCGGCAGCGCGGACGATCTCGACGCCGGTGTTGCGCAACATGGGGACGATTGGCGGCAATCTGTTGTTGGATACGCGCTGCAATTATTACGATCAGAATTACGAGTGGCGCAAGGGCATCAACTTTTGTCTGAAGAAAGATGGCGATGTCTGTTGGGTCGCGCCGGGTTCGGCGAAATGTTGGGCAGTACAGTCGGCCGACCTCGTGCCGTTGATGGTAGCGATGGGCGCGCGGGTGCGGTTCGCTTCGACGTTGGGCGAGCGCACAGTTGATGCGGCGGGACTTTATAACAACGACGGCATTGACTACTTGCACAAGCGACCCGACGAGTTGCTGGTGGATGTGCAGTTGCCGGCGCGCAACGGTTGGCGCGCGACTTATAAGAAGTTGCGGCGGCGCGGCGCGTTCGACTTCCCCGTGCTGGGCGTCGCCATTCGCCTCGATGTGGGCGACGACGGCACGGTCAAAGATGCAAAGGTTATCCTCGGCGGCATCGCGCCCGCGCCGATGGAGGTAAAAGAAGCCGCCGCCGCGCTTGTCGGCGCACCGCTCGATCAGGAGCGCATGCAAGCGGCGGCCGAAGCCTGTTACGCGAAAGCGCGCCCGCTCGACAACACGGACTTCGTGATGAATTGGCGCAAGCAGATGGCGCGGCCCTACGTCATGCGTGCGCTTGAAGAATTGAAAGAACAGTAGCGAGTTTTTAGTTTTCAGTACACACGACTTGCAGCGGAGGCTGCGGGTTAAAGACTGGAAACTGAAATCTGAAAACTGAAAACCGTCGTGCCTGTTTCTGCCATCCTGTTAGCCGCGGGGCGTTCGCGGCGCATGGGCGCGTTCAAGCCGTTGCTGCCGTTCGGCGCGCGGACGGTGGTTGAAACTTGCGTTGCTAACTTAATGGCGGCGGGCGTGGGCGAGATCGTCGTGGTCGTCGGGCATCGCGGCGACGATATACGTGCGCAGCTTGCGCATCTGCCCCTGCGCTTCGCCGTGAACGAAGCGGTGGGGAGCGAGATGTCGGCCTCCATCGCGTGTGGCGTGGAGCAAGTGTCAGACAGTGCGCAGGCTGTGTTGCTCGCACTGGTTGATCAACCGGCTGTCGCGCCGGAGATCATTCGTTGTGTGCTTGAGGCGCACGCGCAGACGGGCGCGCGGCTCATCGTGCCGGAGTATGAAGGGCGCGGTGGTCATCCGGTGCTGATCGATCTCGCGTACCGCGCCGAGTTGCGGCACTTAGACCCGGCGCGCGGCTTGCGCGCGTTGTTCACGCGACACGGGGCAGAGGTGCGGCGCGTGCCGGTCTCGTCCGGTTACATCAGGCGCGACATGGACACTTGGGCCGATTACTGCGCGCTGCACCAAGAGATTTTTCATAAGCCACCGCCGTTGGCGCGGCCAGCGTAGTCAGGCTGACTTAACTCGCCGTCCGACTTCCGTCCAACGCTCCGTCGGGCACGCACATCGAAGTACCGGTATGAGGTCAGTTGTAGTCATGCCGCCCGCCCCGTCACGTGCGCCGGTTAAGCGGATTCAGCGAACGCGCACGAAGGAGTAATTTATGTTGAAGCAACTCCCCCGGCTGCTGTTTATGCTCGCGCTCGCGCTGCTGGTTGTCGGCACACAGAATCCCGCGCCGGTCGAGGCGCAGAATGGGCCCTTGAACTTCTCGTTGCGCACGGTGGACGGCGGCGGGGTGACGTCCGCGATGCTGCGCGGTGATGTGGTCGTGCTGGCATTCGGCGCGTCCTGGTTGCCGCTCTCGCGCAAGCAGGTGGAGGGTGTGCAGAAACTCGCCGATGAATATGCCGCGCGCGACGTGCGCGTTTACTGGGTGAGTACCGATTCAGAGTCGCCGAAGTCAAAGAACTACGCGACGGACGGGCAGTTGCGCGACTTCGCCCGGCACAACGGGCTGAAGGTCGCGGTCTTGCGCGACCCGGATGGCGAGTTGTTCAAACGCATAGGCGTGGAGCGCAATCAATTGCCGGCCATCGTCATTCTCGATAAGGAAGGCAGTGTCGCGGGCACGCCCATCGGTGGATTTGACCCCGAAGGCAATCTCGTCGAACAACTGTCGGCACGCCTTAACAAACTGTTGTAAGCGTGGGCAGAAACAAGGCACGATGAACGCGGCACGATGAACTTATCATTCATCGTGCCGCGTTCAGCTTTCTGTATTCCTTTCTGTCTTGGTGGGCAAATTGCCGCGCGCTATATTTCTACGCTTAGTTTGTAAACTAATCTGACGGGTAAGCCGACGACGTTCCAGTAATCGCCGTCGATTGCGGCGACGAAGAGCGCGCCCTGTCCTTGGACGGCGTATGCGCCTGCCTTGTCGGCCGGCTCGCCCGTCGCAATGTACCAATCAATTTCCGCATCCGTCATGGGCGCAAAGCGGACGCGCGTGCGCTCATGCGCGACGATGGCCGCCTTCGTCTCGGCGCGCACGAGCGCGACGCCGGTTAAGACTTCGTGCCAGCGGCCGCGCAGCCGATGTAACATTCGGCGTGCTTCCGCCTCGTCGCGCGGCTTGCCCAGTATCGCACCGTCCACCACGACGACCGTGTCCGCGCCTAGCACTAAGCCGAACAACCGCCGCGCCGCCACGGCCGCCGCCTTTGCCCGCGCCAACCGCTCGACGTAAGGCACCGCCGCCTCGCCCGCGTGCAGCGACTCGTCCACATCGGCCGCCTCGCTCGCAAACGGCCAGTTGACCGCGCGCAGGATGTCCGCGCGCCGAGGACTGCTCGATGCCAGCACAAGCAGTTCGCGCGCTTGCGGCTGTAGCGCCTTTTGACCTGCGACTTGTGACGCTTGCTCGTTTTCCATTACACTCCCCGACAGAATTTTAGATTTGCGCTTGCTGATTTGCGCTTGCTGGCCACGCGGCGGCAATCTTACTCTTCAGAGCAAAAATCGAAAATCCAAAAGCGCAAATTCATGGACGACCTATTTCGGGCACTGCCCGGGTTATTGCGTGCGGCCGGCGAGGCGGAGGAGGTCGCGGAAGCGGCGGCGCTGGCTGCGTGGCGGCGCGTGGCTGGCGAACCATTGCGGGATCAAGCCGTGCCGTTCCGGCTGTATCGCAAGACGCTCACGGTGGCCGTCGCCGACACGACATGGCAGAAACAACTCGGCCAGATGAGCGGGCAATTGCTCTTCCGGCTTAACTCATTACTCGGGCAACCGCTCGTCACCTACATCGAGTTCCGCGTCGATCCGCAGACCGTCCGTAGCGAACGCGCCCGCTTGCGCGGGCGCGAGCTTGATCCGGTGGCCCAAGAGCAACGCGCGCTGCACTGCGCGCGCGCAGTGCAGGACGCCGCCCGCGCGATTCACGATGAAGAGCTGCGCCGCCGCTTCCTGCTCGCCGCCGGCAGCTACATGGACGCGCAGGAGCAAAGGTAGCGTTTGGCACTCAGCCTTTTGTCTTTTGCTCATCGTTAACAGCTAATTGCTAGTAGCCAACTTATGCCAATCACCGAAACCGACATCGACAAGATCGCCGCGCTGGCACATCTGGACATCACACCGGAAGAGCGGCGCGCGTTGACGCCGCAGATCGCTGCAATCGTCGCTTACGTCGAACAGTTGAACGAATTGGACACGAGCGCGGTCGAGCCGGCCATGGGCGGACTCACGCCCGCTGGCGAGCGCACCGACGCCGTGCGCGCCGACACCCCGCGCCCCTCGCTCGGGCAACAACTCGCGCTTGCGGAAGCACCCGACCCGGCCGCCGGCCACTTCCGTGTGCCGAAAGTTTTATAGCAATCAACATTTAGCTTTTGCATATCTTGCTGGCTGCGGGCTGGCCACTAACAGCTATTTATGTCTGAGAACACCATTGCCAATATTCAGGCGCGCCGCGCTGCTGGCACGAGCGCGCAGGCCATTGTGGAAGCATCTGTGCGTGCGGCCGAGTCATTGAATGAGACGTTGAATGCGTTTCTGCAAATTGATCGCCTGGGCGCGCTCAAGCGGGCGGCGCAGTTGGACGAGGGCGCAGCGGCGGGCACGCTGGTGGGCGTGCCGGTGGCGATCAAGGACAACATCTGCGTGCGCGGCTTGCAGACCTCGTGCGGCTCGCACATTCTCGGCGCGTACCAGCCGCCCTATGACGCGACCGTGATCGAGCGGTTAAGACAAGCGGGCGCGGTCATCATGGGCAAGACCAACTGCGACGAGTTTGCGATGGGTTCGTCAAACGAGAACTCGGCGTTCGGTGGGGTGCGTAATCCGTGGGATACGACGCGCGTGCCGGGCGGGTCGTCGGGTGGCTCGGCGGCGGCGGTGGCGGCGCGCATCGTGCCGGTCGCGCTCGGCTCGGATACGGGCGGGTCGGTGCGGCAACCGGCGGCGCTCTGTGGCGTCGTCGGGATAAAGCCAACCTATGGCCGGGTCTCGCGCTACGGGTTGGTCGCCTTCGGTTCGTCGCTCGATCAGATCGGCGTGTTCAGTGCGAACGTGCGCGACGCGAGCGTCACGTTACAAGTGATCGCGGGGCGCGACACACACGACGCGACGACGGCCGATGTGCCTGTGCCCGATTACGCGGCCGCATTGACCGGCGACATCCAAGGTGCGCGCATCGGCGTGGCGCGTGCGCTGCTTGGCGCGGGGCTGGACGCGGAAGTGCGCGCGAGTGTCGAAGCGGCGATTGAGGCTTATCGTGCGTTGGGGGCGGAGATCGTCGAGGTCGAGTTGCCGCATGCGCAGTATGCGATTGCGGTCTATTACATCATCGCGACAGCGGAAGCCTCGTCGAATCTCGCGCGCTTCGATGGCGTGCGCTATGGCGTGCGCGCCGAAGAAGCAAACGAGTTGCGCGCGATGTACCGGCGCACGCGCGAGGCGGGTTTCGGCCCCGAAGTTAAACGCCGCATCATGCTCGGTACTTACGTGCTCTCGTCCGGCTACTACGATGCTTATTACTTAAAAGCGCAACAGGTGCGCGCCCTGATCAAAGACGACTTCCGGCGCGCGTTTGCGAGTTGCGATGTTATTCTCACGCCTACAACGCCCACGACCGCTTTCTTGATCGGTGAGAAGGTGGACGACCCGCTCGCCATGTATTTGAACGATATCTACACGGTCACGGCCAATCTCGCCGGCGTGCCCGGCATCTCCATTCCCTGCGGCCTGTCGCGCGCCGGTCTGCCCATCGGGCTGCAACTGCTCGGTCAATACTGGAGCGAAGCCACGCTGCTGCGCCTCGCGCACGCCTACGAACAGGCGCAACCGCTTAACGCCCGCCCGTCTGTCTGCACCGTCTGAGCGAACTTAAACGCTGGTGGTCAGCCTCCGCTTCAACGCGGTGGCGTGTCTTTGTCTGGAATAAGATCGCCGGTGAAGAATTCGATCACGTCTTTGACCGAGCCGACGATGGGCGTGAGATCGAGGCCGACGTGGATGAGACCGTTGCGCAAGCCTTTCCGTTTAATTTCATAACCGGCCAGACTAAGCGCGACCGCCGTGCCGACGATGGGGATCGGCTTGAGCAGCCGCTTCACCAATTTGAGACTGCCCGCGCGCGCCACGCGCCGTGATAAGCCCGGCTGCGTCGCTGTTGTGCGCGTCGTGTTCGTGGCCATCGCTGCCCCCTCCTGAGATCGTTCCGTTGTCATGTTAGCCGTACCGCACCCGCGTTACTTTTCCAGTTTCACGCGGGCGCGCTGTAAGAAGGTACGCATCATCTCGCTGACGCCCTTTTGCATCTCGGCGCTCAGCCGGCTCTCGCCGACGAGTCCTGCCAGCAGGTGCAACTCGCGCGCGTGCTTGCGGCGCAACTCGACGCGCTGCGCGATCTTCACCAGCACACGTGCGCCGCGTTGCTCAAACTGCGCGACGTAGCGCAGGAAGTTGCCGCGCTCTTGCGGCGCGGGCGACCATTCGATGCGCTCCGGTCTGTCTTCAGTTTGCGCCACGGCGAACGCTTGCTTAAGCGCGCCGACCACCGGCACTTCCGCCCGGATCAACCAGCGCACCACGCCGCCCGCCTCCGCCTTGATGCTCTCCACGCCGGGCATCAGTTCGGCGAAGTTGCGCAGGTCGCCGAAGAACGCCCGCGCGCCCTCCATCGTCGTTTCAATTTCCAGTTGTTCGTCGTAGCCGGCTCTGATCTGAAACACAATTCACCTCGCTCGCTGTGACCCGGAATAACCGCCACAACAAATATAAACTCTTCACTCGTCACCTGTCACCTGGCAGCCGCCGCGTCGCCGGTTTCCGCGCGTCGCCCGGCCCGCTATATTGCTCGCGCGAGATTTGCGGAGGTGACAACGTGATAACTGAGCCGAGTCGAGCCGCATGCCCGCGTTGCGGGGCCGAGCGCCTGCGCGCGTGGCATGAATTAACTGCTGACGAGCGCGAGGTGGTGCATCGTTTGCCGGCCGCGGCGAGCCAATCGCTGGCTGAGCGCCGCACGCGCCATCGCTGGTGTGTGCGTTGCTGGCACGAGGTACAAGGCGCGGCCGAACAGATATAAGAGGCTGCCTGCTTAGCCGGCCGTGATGTGGTCGTAGGCGGCGTGCATGGCGCGCATGTGTAGTTGCACGATGGCGAGCAGATGCGCGCCGGAGTTGTGCCCGGTCGCGCGGGCAAGGTCGGCGAGGAGCGGATGATCGGCGGCGGCGGGCAGAGGCACGGTGCGGCCGACGATGAGACGTAGGTGATGATCAAGCGTGCGGAGGAACGCGTAGCCGTCACCGAGCGCGTGGGCATCGGCCGCGCTGAGTGCGCCGGCTGCGCGCAGGCGTGTGAGCGTCGCCGCTGTCGAACGATCCGCGCCTTTGTCAGGCACGTTGGCGCGCAGTTGCAGGAAGCGCACGGCGAAGTAAACGTCGAGCATACCACCTGCGCCAAACTTGATGTCGAGACCACGCGCCCGCGCGCTTGCCCGCTCGCGCTCCAAACGCTCGCGCACGCGGCGCGTCTCAACGCGCAACAAGTTCACATCACAACGCTCGGCCGCTTCGTGGATCGCGTGCCGCGCCGCCCGTTCGAGCACGCGCCCAAGCTCAAGGTCGCCGCCGATGGCGCGTAGTTTGACGTAAGCCAGCCACTCCCAGATGTCGGCGCGCGTGCGTAGATAACCAACGAACGCATCCGTGCCGCACACGAGCGGCCCCTTCTGCCCGTCGGGACGCAAACGTAGATCGACGCGATAGAGATGCCCGGCGCGCGTGATGCTTGAGAGCGCGGCGATCAGCAATTCGCTCAAGCGCGCGTATGCCTCTGCCCGCGCCAGCGCGCCGATGGGTGTCGGCACATCGGGGTCATAGACGAGCACGAGATCGAGGTCTGAGCCATAGTCCATGCCGCCGCTGCCGAGCCGGCCGAGACCAAGCACCGCGAGGCGCGGGCCCGCATCGAGTTTGCCGAAGCGGCGGGCCAACTCGCGGCGCGCAATCAGCAACCCGGCGTTGATGCTCGCGGTCGCAAGCTCTGTTTGCAGTTGGTTCGACTCCGCGAGCGGCAACGCGCCCGCCGCGTCGCGTGCGCCGATCTCAAGCATGAGCAACGTCCAGGTGCGACGCAAGGCCGATAGCTCCGCCGCGAAACTTCGTTCCCGGTCGATCTGCGACCTTAGCAGCGCGCGATAATCTCGCTCCGGCGCAGCATCCGGCACAACAGCAGCCAAGGCCGGTATCAGCGCCGGATTGCTCGCCAACATCTCGCCGAACAATTCGGACGCGCCGCACAGTCGGACGAGCGCACGCAACGACTCTTCAGTCAACTCCACACGCGCGCTTGTCTTGTCGAGCGACGCTGCCACGCGCGCCGTGTAGGTCAACGCGCGCCGCCCGTTCAACGAATCGCGCGCCGCCGTTTGCAGTAATAGCGCGACGCGCGTCGTCGGCCCATCGCCAACCTCGGCCGTATGTATGCCAGCGTGTTCGGCTGCTGCCAAACGCGGGGCGAACACGCGCGCCGCCGCCTGTGCGGCCGCAAACTCCGCTGTCTCTTCACTCACCACCGTTGTCTGAATCGGCTGGCTAACGACTTGCACGGCTGCGGCAGAGTCGCCGCACTCCGGCAACACCTGCGGTTGGGCCTGCGCTATGTTAGCCGTCCCCGCGTCGCCGCGCCCGAACACGCGGTCATAAGCGGCGCGTACGTGCGTGGTGTGGCGCGCGAGCGCGCGGTCGAAAGCGGCCAGCGTGTTTGCGTCGTCCGCGCCGGTGAAGTTCATGCGGCGGGCGGCGAGTGTGCGCCGGCCGGGATCGTCGTGGAGGGTATGTGTTTGTAGCCCGTGCTCCATCTGCAAGCGATGTTCGAGCGCACGCAGGAACATGTAAGCGTCGGACAACTCCGTGCGCTCGCGTTCGTTGATGTGCCCGCGCTCCGCGAGCCGGCCCAAACTGATGAGCGTGTGTGGCGCGTGTTGCAACCACGGATCGCGCCCGCCGTGCGCGAGTTGCAACGCCTGCGCAATGAACTCGATCTCGCGGATGCCGCCGCGCCCGAGTTTGACGTTGAAGCCGCGCGCTTCGGCTGCATGCTGCCGGTCGATCTGCTGTTTGGCGAGGCGCACATTTTCGAGCGCGTGCGCGATTGTGCCCGCGTGCGTATAGACGTGCGCCCGCACGCCGGCAGCGAAGCGCAGGTACAGGGCAGACGCACCGGCCGCGGCGCGGGCGCGAATCAACGCTTGCAGTTCCCACGCCTGCGCCGTCGTGCGGTAGTAGCGCAAGGCTCCTGCGAGCGAGACGCTGAGCGCGCCGTCGCGGCCGTGCGGGCGGAGCCGCAGATCGACGCGATAAGCCGCGCCTTCGCCGGTCTGCCGGCCGACGAGCTGCGCGATGCGCTCGGCGAGCCGGTTGAAATACTCGCGGTTGGTCGTCGGGCCGCGCGTGCCCGCGCCGGACGTGTGGCCGTCATCGGAGTAGAGGAACAGCAGATCGATATCGGAGGCGTAGTTGAGTTCGCGCGAACCAAGTTTGCCGAGCGCGACGACACAAAAGCTGGCGTTCGTCGTGCGCCCGCGCGCATCCACGCAGAGCGGCGCGCCGTAACGATTGTCTAGCTCCTGGCGCGCAAGATCGAGCGCGTAGGCGAGGATGGCATCGGCGAGGTTGGATAACTCTTCGGTAGTCTCGACGACGGTCGCGGTGCGGCGGATGTCGTGCAGGTAGATACGCAGCAACTCGCGACGACGAAAGCGCGCGAGCAAAACTTGCGGCTCAATCTGCGTGTGCGTCAGCGTGAAGCGCGCCAGCGACTCGCCCAACTCTTCACATGTGCGCACGTGCCGGTCGGCGCGTTCGCGCGCGAGCCACGTCAGATATTCAGGGTATTGCGCGAGCGTTGTCGCCAGCAGCGGACTCCACGCGGCCAGCGCAAGCGCATCGGCGCGCAGGCCTTGGTCGCGCGCGAGCCGGGCGGCGGCGCGGGGCTGTTCGGTCGCCAGCCGCTCGTAAAAACGGCCCGCGCCCAATGGGTCGGGCAGGTCGCGCACAAGGGCGGCGAGTTTTGCTTCCGGCTCAGCCAAGGTGTGGCCATCTTACGCGGCCGGCGGGCGCTGATGCCAGACCACACACGCGCCTGCTTACATTAGGCGGAAATTGGACGGCAAACAAAGGCACTTAACGGGCACTGCAAAAATGCTTGCATGTTATTTAGAAACTGCTATAGTGCGCCCACTCACGAATCTTGCCGGCTGGTTGGGACAGCCTTTACCTGCCGGCTCGTTTTACGTCCGCCCCATCAGACACTTGCTTGACATAGCTGCGTTGCTTCGGACGGGCTGGCGTGTGCCGGTGCCGGCCGACGCTTCGCTTTATCCTGTGCGTTCGCCCCCGCGCGCGCAGTTACGGCGCATGATCATTATGCCCACTTCTCGCATCCTTTCGCGCGCGGCGCGACGCGCAACCGGCGCGCGTGCGGCGCATCACATCAATTCCTCAACCCACTCTGGAGGCGCAATGAGAAAACTCTTTTTCCTCTGCCTGGCCATCGTCGTCTGCATGGCGACGCTCATCCCGGCGGCCACGCACGGGCAGAAAGCCGAAGCGAATAGACCTGAGAGCGTAGCCCCTGAAGCCAAGTTCTTGCGGCAAGGCAAGCATGCGCTGCCGGGCCAGTACATCGTCGTCTTTAACGACTGGGCGACGGGCGAGCGCGGCGCATATTCCGCGGCCGGCCCGCTCGCCGAGAGCGTGACGACGAACTACGGCGGCAAGGTTGAGCGCGTCTATCAGCACGCGCTCAACGGCTTCGCGGCTCATCTGACCGAAGAGCAGGCGCAGGCCATCAGTCAAGACCCGCGCGTCGCTTTTGTCGAAGAGGACGGCGAGGTGCATGCCGACACGACGCAGTCCGGCGCAACCTGGGGCCTTGATCGCATCGACCATCGCGACCGGCCGCTCAACGGCACGTACGTCTATAACTTCACCGGCTCAGGCGTGCGCGCCTACGTCATCGACACCGGCATCCGCACGACGCACACGCAGTTCGGCGGGCGGGCGTCGGCCGTCTTCGATGCCCTCGGCGGCAACGGCCAAGACTGCAACGGGCACGGCACACACGTCGCCGGCACCATCGGCGGTTCGACCTACGGCGTGGCCAAGAGCGCGCTCTTGCGGGCCGTGCGCGTGCTCGATTGCAACGGTTCGGGCAGCAACTCCGGCGTCATCGCCGGTGTGGACTGGGTGACGAACAACCACATCAGCCCGGCGGTAGCGAACATGAGTCTCGGCGGCGGCGTGTCGGCGGCGCTCGACACGGCCGTTAATAACTCAATCAACTCCGGCGTGACTTACTCGATTGCGGCCGGCAACAGCAACGTAGATGCCTGCGGCTCATCGCCTGCCCGTGTCGCGGCGGCCATCACGGTCGGCGCATCCACGAGCACAGATACGCGGGCCTCTTTCTCCAACTTCGGCACGTGCGTGGACATCTTCGCGCCCGGCTTGAACATTACGTCGTCGTGGGCCACGAGCGACACGGCGACCAACACGATCAGCGGCACGTCGATGGCCTCGCCGCACGTGTGCGGCGTCAGCGCGCTCTATCTGCAAGCGCATCCCGGCTCATCGCCCGCGACGATCCGCAACGCCATTGTCAATGGCTCAACCACGAACCGCCTGACCGGCATCGGCACAGGCTCACCCAATCGCCTGCTCTACTCGCTCTTGCCGTAACCGCAAACGGCCCGAGTTCGGCAAGGAAACGCCCGCCGTGCCACTTGAGCACGGCGGGCGTTCTCTTTGTTGCGGCGCGCTAATTCGCCGCGAGCGCCTAAATATCGTAGTACATGGCAAATTCCAACGGGTGCGGCCGCATGCGCAAGGGCTGAATCTCTTTCTCGCGTTTGTAGGTGATCCAACGGTCGATCAGTTGCGGCGTGAACACGTCGCCCTTGAGCAAGAATTCGTGATCGGCTTCAAGCGCTTTCAATGCTTCGTCGAGCGAACCCGGCAAGCTCGGCACGTTCTTCAACTGCTCCGGCGCGAGATCGTAGATGTCCTTGTCGAGCGGCTCGCCCGGATCGATGCGGTTCTGGATGCCGTCGAGACCCGCGAGCAGCATGGCCGAGAACGCGAGATAGGGATTGCACGACGGATCGGGCGGCCGGAACTCAAGCCGTTTGAGTTTCGGATTCGTGGAGAACATCGGGATACGGATCGCCGCCGAACGATTGCGCGCCGAGTAGGCGAGATTGACCGGCGCTTCAAAGCCGGGCACGAGCCGTTTGTAACTGTTCGTCGTCGGCGCGGCGAAGGCGACGATAGCCGCCGCGTGCTTCAACAGGCCGCCGATATAATAACGCGCCATCTCCGACAGGCCCGCGTAGCCGTCGCCTGCAAACAATGGCTGCCCGTCCTTCCACAGCGATTGATGACAGTGCATGCCGCTGCCGTTGTCGCCGTAGAGCGGCTTGGGCATGAAGGTCGCGCTCTTGCCGTACTGGTAAGCGACGTTGCGCACGATGTATTTGAAGAGTTGCAGATTGTCGGCCGTGCCCAGCATGGTCGCGTAGCGGATGTCGATCTCGCATTGCCCGGCCGTGGCCACCTCGTGGTGATGACATTCGACCGGGATGCCGCAGCGTTCGAGCGTCAACGCCATCTCCGAACGCAGGTCGATCAGCGAGTCGGTGGGTGAGACGGGCACGTAGCCTTCTTTGGGGCGAATCCGGTAGCCGAGATTGGGGCCGTTCAGTTCGTCCAGGCCGCGCCCGCTCGACCAGTGGGCTTCGTCCGATTCAATCGTATAACCGGCCGAATTCTGCTCCGCGTGGTAGCGCACCGAATCGAAGACGAAGAACTCGGCTTCGGGGCCGAAGTTGATCGTGTCGGCCAGCCCGGTGAAGCGCAGATAGCTCTCGGCGCGTTGCGCGACCGAGCGCGGGTCAAGCCCGTAGCCTTGCTTCGTGATCGGATCGACCGCGTTGGCGATTAAGCACATAGTCGGCTCTTCGGTGAACGGGTCCATCCACATGCGCACGGGGTCGGGCACGAGCAGCATGTCGGATTCGTGGATCGAGGCCCAGCCGCGCAAAGACGAGGCGTCGAAGCCGAAGCCGTCCTCGAACTTGCCTTCGTCGAGTTCGTGCATAGGAAAGGTCAGATGATGCCAAGCGCCGACGAGGTCGGTAAAGCGGACAGACAAAAATTTCGCTGCCTGCTCGTCGGCATATTTCAAGGCCGTTTTCGCGTCCATGATGTCTCCTGAAATTGTGGTTTGGGAGTGTCGGATGTGCGGGCCGCCCTGATTTGGCGCGGGCGGCTATGCTGTGTGCGCGCGTGCGTCGTCGCGGTTGGCGTCATCTATTTCTATAGCGCCATTAAAAAGTTCGCATTATAGAGAGCCGCTTTCGGCTGTCAAGGTTTCACGGGCAGATGGCGCGCAAGTTACGCGCGCGCCATCTTTTGCTGCGCATGCTAAGTTGTTCGCCTGCGCTGGCTTAAGTATAAACATAGCACAGAAAAAAGTTATAGACCGGCCAAGTTTTTTTTGTTACATTGCTTGCCTTAATATATCTACCTCTGAAATCGTCCACCGAAACCGAGCGGGCTGCGTTGCAAAGCGAGCGCGGCAGCTTAAAGTCAGGCGCAACTAGCGCAGGAGGCAGCGAAGCGGAAGTTGACCACGGCCATCGAACAGACACTGGAGACCTACGGCATAGAGAATTGGGGGGCCGGTTACTTCGGCATCAATCGGAAGGGCCATCTCGTCGTCCACCCGACGGAAGCAGGTACCAAGGCCACCGCCGACGTGAAAGAGATCATCGACGATCTACAACGGCGCGGCATCTCGACGCCCGTCCTCCTACGCTTCCCCCAACTCGTCACCGCACAGGTGCGCAAACTGCAACGCGCTTTTCGCAACGCCATCCGCGAGTTCGACTATCAGGGCACGCACATGTGCGTCTTCCCGATGAAGGTGAACCAGCAACGCGCGGTCGTCGAGGAATACTTGCGCGAAGGCGCACGCTACGACTTCGGTCTCGAAGCCGGCTCGAAAGCTGAACTCTACGCCGCGCTCGCGTTGGAACAGTCGGCGGAAAGCCTGCTCGTGCTGAACGGATTCAAGGACGAAGAGTTCATCGAGTTGGCTTTCACGGGCGCACGCGCGGGTAAGCGCGTGATCATCGTGATCGAGAAGATGTCGGAACTTGACCACATCCTGCGGCTGGCGGAACGGTTGCAGGAGGCGGGCGAGGGCGGCGACTTGCCGATGCTGGGCCTGCGCGTCAAGCTTTATTCAAAAGGTTCGGGCCGGTGGGAGAAGTCGGGCGGCGAGGCCGCGAAGTTCGGGCTGACGACGACCGAGATTCTGGAAGTCATCCGTCGCTTGCAAGAAGCCGGGCGCATCGAGTTGCTGCGCCTGTTGCACTTCCACATCGGCTCGCAGTTGACCGACATCAAACGCATCAAGAATGCGATGAAGGAGGCGGCCCGCGTCTATGCCAAGATCATTCAGATGAAGATTCCGATTGATCTGCTCGACGTGGGCGGCGGCATGGCCGTCGATTACGACGGCTCGAAGACCGCGTTCGATTCGTCCGCCAACTACAACGCGCAGGAATTTGCCAACGATGTCATCTATACGATCAAGCAGGTCTGCGACGACGAGAACGTGCCGCACCCGACCGTGATTCAAGAATCGGGCCGTTATCTCTCCGCCTATCACGCGATCCTTGTGACCAACGTACAAGAAGAGATCGAGACGGTCGTCGAAGACACGCACAAGCCGATTGAGATCGACGAAGACGATCCGCAGGTGGTGACGGAGTTGGGCGACCTGCGCGAGAAGATCAGCGTCAAGAATTACCGCGAGTATTACCACGACGCATTGGAGCATCGCGAAGAATTATTCACGCTCTTTAACCTCGGGCTTATCTCGCTCGAAGATCGCGCCAAGGGCGAGGTGTTGTTCTGGGACGTGTGCGAGAGCGCGGGCAAGTTGGCGCAGCACTCCGAGTACGTCTCCGAAGAGTTCGACGAATTGCGCCGACTGTCGCGCGCGAAGTATCTGACGAACTTTTCCGTCTTTCGCTCCGCGCCGGATCATTGGGCGCTCGACCAACTCTTTCCCATCGTGCCGATTCATCGCTTGAACAAACCGCCGACCGAGTACGCCACGCTCTGCGACATCACATGCGACTCGGACGGCGTGGTTGATAAGTTCGTCGATCTGCACGACGTGAAGCAGGTGTTGGAACTGCACCCGCTCATCGAAGGCGAGCCGTACTATCTCGCGTTCATGCTGGTCGGCGCGTATCAAGAGGTGATGGGCAACAACCATAATCTTTTCGGGCTGCCGCACGAGGCGCACATCCACATCGATGAGGACGGCTATCTCATCAAGAAAGTCATTCGCGGCACGACCGTCGGCGAGGCGGTCGAGAGCGCGCGGTATGAGCGCGGGCAATTGCACGACGGTTTCCGCCGCCAAGTCGCGCAGCGCGTCAAGCGCGGCGACTTGACCGAAGCCGAAGCCGCACGCCTCGTCGAATTCTACGAATCGCGCATTAGCGCTTACACATATCTATCAGTAAACGGGCAGAAAAAAAGGACGTAGCTCGTGCATCGTAAATCGTAAATCGTAAATAGAGGAAACCTGTTCTTGCTATTCACGATGCACGCTGCACGATGCACGACCAACGATAACGGTGATGACAAATATGGTTACGCAACGCAGACCGCGCCCCTCAAAGTACCTGACTGCGCCGACGAAGCCGGTGCAGGTGGATCGCGACCGCTCGGTGGCCGGGCTGTTGGAGAAGATGGAGGGTACTGGGTTTGGTGGTCGCCAACTCGCGGAGGCGCATCGCATCTGGCTCGACATGCTCGGCGACAACACGACGATCTTTGTCGCTGCTTCGGGCGCGCTCATCCCGGCCGGCATGCGCCGTCTGCTCGCGTGGATCATCAAGAATCGCTTCGTGGACGTGCTGGTCTGTTCCGGCGCGCTCTTGTTCCACGATCTGCACGAGACGTTGGGCCGGCAGCACTATCAGTCGCACCCGAACATGACCGATGCCGAGTTGGAAGCGTCGCAGATCGGCCGCATGCTCGACGTGCTGGCGAGCGAAGAAGAGTACCGCGAGGCCGAAGAATGGATCGGCGGCTTCGTCAATCAACTCGATCAGACAAGGCCCTACGCGACGCGCGAATTCTTGCATCTCCTGGGCCGCGAGTTGGCCGAGATCGCCACGGACGACGGCGTGCTCACGTCCGCTTATAAAGCGCGCGTGCCCGTCTTCTGCCCGACCATCGCCGACAGTTCGATCACGGTCGGCATTGCCGCCGGCCGGTTTGAGAAGAAGAACAATTTCCAGTTCGATCTCGCGCAAGATGTGCTCGACCTCGCGCACATCGCGGCACGGGCGCGCGTCAGCGGCGTCATCAACTTGGGCGGCGGCACGTCGCGCAGTTTCCTGCATCAGACCGAATACTCCACGCAGATCGTCAAGACCCCGGCGCGCGGCCATAAGTACGCGATTCAGATCGCGACCGACGCGCCGCATCCCGGCGGCCGCTCGTCCGGCACGGTCAGTGACGAGGCGCTCATTTACGGCAAACTGGCCCGCGGCGCAACCTCCGCTTACGTCAACTGCGACGCGACCATCGCGCTCCCAATTCTCGTCACCGCGCTCTCGCAGACCGGCGCGAAATATCTGAAAGGCCGCAAGCGCCCTAACTTCATCTTTGCCCGCGAAATGACGATTGAAGTGCCGTAGCCTGCTGTCCGGCCGCGCAACCTGCCTTGTATACTTAATTCTTGACGCGGCTGCGGGCCTGTAGTAGCTTGGCCGCGCCATCTGCTGCGGGAAGCGGGTCAAATTCCCCCCTGGACTTTGCCTCCTCCTGCCTACCACTTGTTTTCCCAAAAGTCAGGAGAAGGATTATGCTTCCATACCTTGCTCAGCATTGCCTGAGCCGTGTCGGTAAACTCGCATTCGGACTTTTGATGTTAGCGCCTGTGGCCCACGCGCAGAAACCGGACGTGCCGGTTGTTGATGAGCCGGTGCCAGTTGTGCAGGCGCAGAAGGGGCAAGCGGGGCGCGACGCCAAACAGATCAAGACCCTCGGCGGCGGCGCGAAACTGGGGCGCGTGAGCAATGCGCCCGCCGCTTCGTTCACGAACCCGACGGCCATTACTATCACCGACTGTCCCAGCCCTTGCCCGGCGTCGGGTCAGGCGGCTTCGCTCTATCCTTCGCCTATCACGGTCGCGGGTGAGGTCGGCGTCATACAGCGCGTCTCGGTGACGCTCAACGGCTTGAGCCACACCTTCCCCTCGGACATTGACATGCTGCTCGTCTCGCCGTCGGGGCGCAAGGTGGTCATCATGTCCGACTTCGGCGCGGGCGCGCCCGGTCTGGCCGGCATCAACGTGACGCTCGACGACTACGCGGCGACACCCGTGCCTTCGACCGTGACCGGCAACACCGGCCGCCCGTTCGTCACGGGCAGCTATCGCCCGGCGAACTCCGGCACGACCGACCAGTTCCCCGCGCCCGCGCCGACACCGAACGGCGGGGCGGGTACGGCTTATGACGCTTACTGCCTGTCGCAGTTTAACGGCGACGCGCCGAACGGCACGTGGAATCTCTACATCATAGACGACGCGAACATCGACGGCGGCAGCATATCGGGCGGCTGGACGATCACGTTCGACGTGCGCCCGCCCGCGCCGACCGCCGGGCAGATTCTCGTCAGCGAGTTCCGCGCCCGCGGCGTCGGCACTGCGCCGCCGACCTCGGACGGCAGCGCCGACGAGTTCATCGAGCTTTACAACAACACCGACCAGAGCGTCACGATCATTGACGCCATCCCCGGCGCAGACCCGACGCTGCCGGCCGGCGCGGGCTGGCGCTTCGGCGGCGCACAAGGCGCGACCGAGACGACTTTCCTCGTCTTGCCCCAGACGCTCTCAACCGCGGGGCCGCTCGCCCTCCCGCCGCGCGGGCATTTCCTGATCACCACGCAGCCGACGACGCCCAGTCCGGCGGGCAACACTTATAGTCTGGCCACGTACCCGACCGGCACAGGCATCACCGCCGCCAGCGGTTTGGCCAATATCACGATCAACCCGAACGTCGCCACGACCGGCTTCCTGTCGGACGATGCCGGTCTCGCCGTCTTCTCGACGGCCAACCCGCTGACGGCCAACCGGCTCGATTCGGTCGGCTTCAGTTCGGTCACGAACCCCGACTACAAAGAAGGCACAGGTCTCGCGCCCGCGACCGGCATCACAACCGCCTCGCAGTTTAGTTTCGTGCGCAAGATGACCGGCGGCACGCCGCAGGACACGGGCAATAACGCCAACGACTTCGCGCTCGTTGATACGACGGGCGCGACCTTGAACGGCGTGGCGGCGACCTTAGGCGCACCGGGGCCTGAGCGCGCGCCGACGGCGACCGCTTACACCATCACCAGCGCGCCTATCCAGAAGAACGCGCAGATGAAGGCTTCGCTTATTGATCCGCAGCAGCCTTCGACCGCCGCGCCGAATCGCGTGCGTGATCTGACGGCCGTCACCAACGGTGCGCTCGGCACGCTCAAGATCAGACGCAGGTTCACCAATACGACGGGGCTGACCGTCGTCGCCTTGCGCTATCGCATCGTGGACATCACGACCTTGACCGGCGGCACTGTGCCCGCCGGGCAAGCCGATCTGCGCGTGCTTAACGCGCCGCTCCAAACCATCACGCTGACCGACACGACGACCGTGAGTTCGCAGGCGACGACGGTGCAAACGCCGCCCACGCAAGCCAGTGGCGGCGGTCTCAACACCAGTCTCGCCGAAGGCATCATCACCACGACTGCACCGCTCGCCAATTGCGCAAGCACCGTCGTCGAGTTCAACCTCGGCGTGCAGGTGGGCGGCAGCTATCGCATACTCATCAACGTCGAAGCGTTGACTGTGCCGCCGCAATAAACGGGCGCGACACGCAGTTGCCGTCAACCAACGCGGGCGGGCCGATTTGCACAAATCGGCCCGCCCGTTTTCCGGCCGCAGCGGCTAACTGAAAATAAACGATCCTGTCCGCCTTTGTGCTTTGACCCGACCGGCGCGTCTCTGTTATCTTCGCGCGTACCCCCCGGCACGTTTGTCTGGTCTATCCAGCCCTAAGAACGATAACTGGGCCGGCAGTCTCCAAGCAGCACAATTCAATCAGCCACAGAGTTCTTGAGGAGTATCACGATGCGTTTTCTCGTCCGTTTTTCGCTCGCACTCAGCGCGGCCTTTGCGCTCGGCCTAATCTATCCGACTGCGCAGCAGGCGCAGGTCAAGTCGCAACACAGCAGCAAATTGGCCCCGACTGGCGTGAGCGGCGTCAGCAACTACCAGATCGCACAGACAACCGGCGCGGTCGTGCCCGGCGCAACCGCTGTGACCGGCTTCAACTGCGGTGGCGGCACGGCCGGCGACGACTGCGTGGCCACGGTCGCGCTGCCCTTCAACTACACGCTTTACGACACAGCGTTCTCGGCCGTCAACGTCAACACGAATGGGAACGCGCAGTTCGCCAGTAACTCACCGGTGTTACCGCTCGACGCCTGCCTGCCCATCGCCGCGTACAGCTACGCCATCTACGCGCATCAGGGCGATCTAACCATCGGCGGCACAAATGAGGGTATCTTCACCTCCACGAGCGGCAGCGCGCCGAATCGCATCTTTAACATCGAGTGGCGTGCGTCGCTGCTCGGCAATCAGCCCGGCAGTCTCGATTTCGAGATTCGGCTCTACGAGGGGCAGAACCGCTTCGATGTCGTCTATGGCACAGTGCCGGGCGCGGGGCGCGAAGCCGCCGTCGGCGTGCAGCAGGGCACGGGCACGACGTTTACCGAGTATGAATGCTTCGGCAGCAACGCGATCCGCAACGGGCAGACGCTCGTCTTCACCGGCACGAATAACACTACGCGCTTTATCGCCGGGCGCGTGTCCGACCCCGACGGTAATCCGCTCAGCGGCGTGGACGTGACCTTGAGCGGCGCAGCCGCGGCCACAATCACGACCGACGGCACGGGCGATTATGCCTTCACAGGTCTGACGGCGAACAGTACCTATACGGTTGCGGCCACGCAGGCGGGCTTCAGTTTCTTCCCGGCCAGCCGCACCTTCGGCGGGACGGGCAACCGCGCCTTCAACGGCAACTTCATCGTCAACTTTATCCGCACCACGGCACCTAATCCCGGCGACGTGCTGATCAGCGAGTTCCGCTTTCGGGGCCAAGCCTTCGGCGCGAGCGATGAGTTCGTCGAGGTCACGAACAACACCGCGCAAGGCATCACCGTCAACGTGACGGACGGCACTTCGGGCTGGCTCTTGCAAGGATCGCGGCAAGTGGGCGGCGGCGCGCCCCCCTCGATTATCATTCCGAACGGCACATACATCCCGGCGCGCGGCCACTATCTAGCGGGCAACGGCAACGGCTACAGTTTGTTCAACTATGCCAGCGCCGACGTGTTCTTCCAGCTTGGGGCTGATGTCCCCGACGATGGCGGCGTCGCCCTCTTCAACACCACCAACGCGGCCGCGCTCGACGCCGCGCACAGACTTGACGCGGCCGGCTTCACGGCCGAGCCAAACGCGCTCTACCGCGAAGGCGCGGGCCTCGCCTCGCCCGGCGCGAACAATGGCAACTACAGCTTCGTGCGCAAATTGTCGGGCGGCCAATCACAGGACACCAATAACAACGCCAACGACTTCGTCTTTGTCGCCACTGACGGCGGGAGTTACGGCGGCGTGCAAGCCACGCTCGGCGCACCGGGGCCTGAAAGCACCGTCAGTCCCATCCAGCGCAACGCGCAACTTAAAGCCGGGTTGATTGATCCGCCGGCCGGCGCGAACGCCGCACCCAACCGCGTGCGCGACCCTGCGCCGGTGACCAACGGCACACTCGGCACGCTCACGATCCGGCGCAAGTTCACCAACACGACGGGCACGTCCATCACGCGCCTGCGCTTCCGCATCGTGGACATCACGACCTGCACCATCGCGCCCTGTACAGTCGGCGGCGCGCCTGCGGGCACGGCCGATCTGCGGGCGCTCACGTCATCAAGCAGCACGGTCATAATCACGGGCGGCGGCTCGACGCAAGTGAGCGGGCTGACGCTGGAGCAGGCCAACATCGCGCAAACGCGCGGCGGTGGGCTGAACTCGTCGCTGGCCGCCAGCACGATCACCGTCGCGCAGCCGCTTGCGCCCGGCGCAGCCATCAATGTCGAGTTCCGACTCGGCGTGCAACAGAGCGGCGCGTATCGCTTCTTCATCAACATCGAAGCGTTACCATAAGCAACCGGGCAACAGGCGGCGGGCCGGATTAACAGTTTGGCTTAACTGTTAATCCTGCCCGCCGTGTCTTGCTTTGCCTACTCGCGCTCTCCATGCAAATCGCTTTCGTCATTTTCGACCGGCTGACCGCGCTTGATTTCGTCGGTATCTACGATCCGCTCACGCGCCTCAAGACAATGAACTTCCGGCCCGATCTCGGTTGGGACATCTGCGCCCGCACGCGCACGGTGACTGACGACCGGGGCTTGCGCTTTACCCCGACCAAAGTTGCTGAATCGCTCGCCGACTATGACCTGCTCGTCGTCGCGGGCGGGCACGGCGCAGGCGCACTCGTTAACGATCAATCGTTCATCGCATGGTTGCGGACGGCCGCCGCTTGTCCGTTGAAAACTTCGGTCTGCACCGGCGCGCTACTCTTGGGCGCGGCCGGCTTTCTCAAGGGCCAACGAGCGACAACGCACCACACCGCCTACGCCGACCTCGCGCCATTCTGTGCCGCAGTCGGGCAAGAAAGAATCGTTGATGCCGGCCGGGTGATAACGGCCGGCGGCGTCACCGCGGGGATTGATCTGGGCTTGTATCTTGTCGAAAAATTCGCGGGCGCGGACGTGCGCACGCAGATCAGCCGGCAGATGGACTATCCTGACAGTTCACAAATTAGCAAGCGCACATAAGCATTACGCGCGCAATAACGGCCGCGCCTCTGTCCCGCGCACGAAGGGCGCGAAGGTGCGGTGCGTGGACATGAGAAAAGCGGTTGTGCTTTGCCGCCGCGCGTTGCCGTGCGTGGCGTGGAGTCGGATGAAGCGACTTAGGACTGTTGCGCCGTAGTAATAGCCGTCGCGCGTGCTGACGAGCACGTCGGCCGCGTTGCGTATGCGCGGCCCGTGCATCGCTTCGTATAAATTGTAGAGCGCGTCCGGATAAGCGTGCGCGCCCGTGCGCGCGAACCAGGCGGCGTCGGCGGCGAAGCCGTGCGCGTCCAACTCGCCCGCCGCTTGCAACGCGCCGAGCGTCGGCGCAAGTTCAAGCGGATCGCCGTCGATTGCATAATATGCATAACGCGCGCCCGCACCATGCTGTGCGCGACGAATGCGCGCCCGACCGCGTGCGCCGTGGACGATGACGGCGTCCGCGCCTTCCCGATAGAGACTAAAATCCACGCCTGCGAGCGGCGCGAGCGTGGCGGCGAGCGCGGCCGGGTCGGTCTCGGCAGCGCAGTAGAGCGCGGCGAACCCGATCATCCCGAAGGCCGGCAATGCGACGCTCCGCGCGCCGCCGCCACGCAATACCGACTTCACTTCGTAGCCCTGTTCGCGCAGGTGCGTCTGCAAATGAATCTTGCGCACCTTTGCTACATTCATGCCGTGGTCGGAGAACAGCACGACCTCCGTCTCGCGCCCGCACCAGGCTTGCAGTTCGCGCAAGATAACGTCGAGCGATTCGAGCGCGGGCTGAAGTTTTTCGGGCCCACGAATGTGCAGCAAGCCGTCCGTGCCTTTGAGGAAACCAAAGTAATCGCGGTCGCGCGGCGCGGCGCGAAAGCGTTCACGGAAGCGGCGCATGTCCGCACGCCAGATCGCATCGGGCGCGACATAAACCAGAAACTCGAACGGCAGCGGCTCTTGATAATCAAGCTCGTCCATGTAGGTCGAAGGCACTTTGTCGGGCGTGCGCCGGCCGATGTACTTCTGCACGCCGCCGCGTAACTCCTGCGCCTTGCGGTCAAAATATAACGACTCGTAGCCGAGCGGCGCGCTGGCCTTGAGCATTGAGGCGAGCGCGATGTTCGTCATCGTCGGAAACGGTGAGAGCAAACCCGCCGGCTCGTTGAAGCCCGCGAACAGTCCGCGCGCTTGCGCCGCCCGCATCATTTCGAACGGCACGCCGTCGAGACACAACAACAGCCGGCGCGGGCGCGTGACGTCCGCGCCGCCGGCCCGCCGAACTTTATGCGCCGCGTTTGTTTGTGCCGGCGCTTCCTGCACCGCGTACATGCGCGAGCCGACCGCCGCCCCCGCTCCTTGTTCTATCAGTTGTTCACACATCTTGTTTATCTCGTCCGTCGGTTGCTTAATGTTAGTTCTCGTCGCCCTGTCGCTTCGGCTCCGGCTTGTGGTACGGCTCGCGTAGGCCCTTCTTCGCCTCGTCCTGCGAATCGTAAACATTGGGCCGCGTCAGCACCGCTTGATACTGCGCCAATGCCTCTTTGCGCTGGCCCGCGAGGTCGAGCGCCTGCGCCGCACGCAGTCGCGCGAGCGTCGCCTGATTCGCTTCCGCGCCGACGGCCGCTGCGGCCGCCAGATATTCCTTCGCCGCGCGCTCCGTTTGGCCCGCGACAAACAGCGCCTCGCCGTACTGGTAATGGATCAGATCGAGCGAGCGTGCCACGTTCGCATCGCGCTCGCGTAGCAGCGCGTCGAAGATGCCAAACGCTTCCCGCTCGTAAGTATTAGCGGCCGTTTCGTTGTTGCTCTTGCGCTCGACGGCGGCCTGCGCGCCGAGCGCGTCGGCCGTCTCTAATTTGAACAGATAGTTGCGCGGATACGCAGCCGCCAATTCGCGCGTCAACTTGAGCGCGTCCAAAAATCGCCGCTCGCGTTTGTACAGCGGGATGAGCAGCGTCTTGGCATCGTCGCGGGCCCAAGTACCTTCGCGCGCCACCTGTTCGAGCGCGCCCAACCCCCGCTTCTTCGAGCCACGATTGCCGGTCAGACCAGCGAGGACGCGCACGGGGAACGGCAAGCCGCCGAGGATATAGTCGTACATGCCGATGGTGATCCGTGCATCTTGATAAGCGGGATCGAGTTTGACCACGTCGCGGTGCTTATCAACCGCGTCCGAGCCATCGCGCAAGGCCGCGATGAAGCGCCGTTCGACCGCGCCTTCAAACGAGGCTTTCAGCCCTTGCGTCGCGCCGAGAAAATAGAGCGCCTCCGCGTCGTGCGGGTTCTGTTTCAAACGCGCTTCGGCCAACGCTTTAGCCGTCCGCGTCCACTCGCGAAACTGCGCGACGATGGCCGGATCGACCTTGTCCTCTTTCTGCGCGTAGAAGGCATCGTTGTTGTACAGCCCCGACTGCAATCGCCGCGACTTGTTCAAAGTCTCCAGCCACAAACTCGTGGCGAGGAACTGCGACCCCGCCGGATGATCGGGATAGGCTTGCGCCAACTCTTTGAATTTGCGCCGCGCGCCCTCGTAGTCGAGGCTGTACAGCGCATCGAAGCCCGCCTTGCGCAACTCGTCGAACGGCCCACGCGCGTCCGCTGGCGGCGTTGTTTTCACCGCCGCTGGTTTGCTCGCCGCCGACGGCTGCACCGTCGGCGTTAGCCGCTCTTGCCCGCGCGCGATGCCGTAAACCGCGAGCGCGATGACCAGCAGCAACACGAACCCGTGCAGCCAGACCAACGCTTTTGCCAGACAAACTTTCATCACACACTCTCCCGCTGATGTCAGCCCACGTTACGCGCCAACTCATAAGACGCGCCGAATTTCCACGCCAGCATTAGATTGATCAGCACCGCCGTGCCGTACCAGACCCCGCGCGCCGCCGCGTCCGTCCATGCTAGCGCATGCGCGCACACAAAAGTTGACGCGGCGAAGAAACTGCCCGGCAGCATCAACGTGAAGCCGATTGAGCCGAGCGCCGCACTCACATCGCCCGCCGTGTTCGGACTCGGCCCCGCCAGCGGCTCGCGCGTGCCCGCCATCGCGCACAGGCAAGTCAGTCCTACAAGATTCAGCGTCGCCACCAGCCACAGCAAGCTGTGTTTACTTCGCTTCACGATCCTTGCCGCCTCTATTTCTGTTTTTCGAGCGTACTATCCCAACACTCCATCCAGAGGAGCAGACGCCGGTTGCCCGTGCGAACAGCGCTTTGCACGCGCGCTGTGTCGAAGGTATTAAACGAGACCTCTGCCACGGCATAGTGCGACGCGGCAAAAGCCTGTGCTAGTTTGTTGCTCGCTAACGCAATACCGAGTTGTACGGAGTCTGCGCCATGCGCGGATGCCATAGACTCATCTGTTGGAAACACGCTTGCGATGACGTACAACTTGCCGCCCGGCAATTTGAACGTCTTGTTAGTCAACCTCTCCTCAGCGGAGTTAGCGCTAAACTCGATAGACTTGATGAGTCGCCCCGCACCCTTTGCATTGATGCTGTATGCGCCAGCAGTGCAACGAAGCCAATCACTCTCCTGAGCAACCACAGCACATCTGAGACTCAGGGAGATTGCAACTACCTGTAAAAGAGTTCGGATCACGAATAGCTCTCCAAATACTTCACGCCCGCGCCCGTGTTGAAGAGGACGATGCGCTCGTCCGCGCTGACTTGGCCGGCGGCGAGCAGTTGCTTGAGCGCGGGCAGACAGGCTGCGCCTTCGGGCGCGCAAAATAATCCTTCGGCTGCGCCGATCTCGCGTGTGGCGGCGATTAACTCCGCGTCCGTGACCGCGACGGCTGTGCCGCCGGAGGCACGCAGGGCATCAAGGATCAGGAAGTCGCCGATGGCCTTCGGCACGCGCAGACCCGATGCGGTCGTGGCGGCGTCCGGGAACTCATCGGCGAAGCGTTGCCCTTGCTCGAACGCGCGCACAATCGGCGCGCAGCCCGCCGCTTGCACCGTGACCATGCGCGGCCGTTTGCTGTCGATCCAGCCCATTGCTTCCATTTCGTCGAACGCTTTCCACATCCCGATTAAGCCTGTGCCGCCGCCGGTCGGATAAATGATCACGTCGGGCAGCGTCCAATGCATCTGTTCCGCCAACTCGTAGCCGAGCGTCTTCTTGCCTTCGACGCGATACGGTTCTTTCAAAGTCGAAACGTCGAACCAGCCTTCCGCCGCTTTGCGTCGCCCGACCTCCGCGCCACAGTCCGTAATCAAGCCTGGCAGCAACGTGACGTGTGCGCCCGTTTGCTCGCATTCGATGACGTTGGCGCGCGGCGTGTCCTGCGGCATGAAGATGAACGCTTCGATCCCGGCGCGGGCGGCGTAAGCGGCGAGCGCGCCCGCCGCGTTACCCGCCGAGGGCACGGCCAGTTTGTGCGCGCCCAACTCTTTCGCCATCGAGACCGCCGCCGTCATGCCGCGCGCCTTGAAACTCTGCGTCGGATTCTGCCCTTCGTCCTTGATGTACAAATGTGGCAGAGCCAACTGCGCGCCTAACCGCGCGGCATGCAAGAGCGGCGTCCAACCTTCGCCGAGCGAGACGATGTTTTCGTCGTGCGCGACGGGCAGCACTTCGCGGTAACGCCATAAATCACTCCGCCTTCCACGTAAATTTTCTTTCGTCAGCGAGCGCCCCGCCCGCGCCAGGTCATAACGCACCAACAGCGGCTTGCCGCATTCCGTGCATAGGTTGTGCAAGCGTTGTGCCTCGTATTTGCGACCACACGCCGCGCATTCAAGATGGGTCACGTACATTATTTTGGGTCATCCTTTCAGCTTGTTGTGGCAGTTAAAAACATTTGGTTTTCGCCGGAAAATCATCGAGGAACCACAGACTAACGCAACTAGCACCGGCGCGCGGCGCGGCCGCGCAGTCGTTCTTTGCCCGCCACTTTTTCGGCCCGCATCATACGCCCGCCGCTTTCCTTCCGTCAGGTGGAGCAAACATGTTGCACCCGCAAAGAAGGCCAAGTGACAAGTGCCAAGTGACGAGTTAAACTCTTGCTTCGACTTAGCACTTATCACTTGTCACTCGTCACTGCTGTTATGTCTGTTCGTCTGCTCGCGCTCGATCTCGACGGGACGCTGCTCAATTCGCATGGTCTTGTGTCTGCCCGCAACCGGCGCGCGCTTGCGTTGGCGCGCGAACGGGGCGTGCGCGTCGCGCTCGTTACGGGCCGGCGCTTTCGCGATGCGCGCCCGCTCGCGCTCGAACTAGGTTTGGACGTGCCGGTCATCGCACACAACGGCGCACTGACCAAACACGCGCGCACGTTGGAGACCGTCGCGGCCATTCATCTACCGCTTGCGGCCGCGCACGCGGTCTTGCGCGTCGGCCGCGCGCACAACGCCGATCCGCTCGTGAGCGACGACGCGGCCGGCCCCGGCGTGCTGGTCTACGATCACATCGACGAGGCGAACCGGCCCGCCTTTGAGTACATGGCCTGGGCGCGGCGCATACATGGCGCGGAGGCCGACGCGGCCATCGTGCGCGTCGCGTCGCTCGAAGCTTATCTCGATCATCCGCCCGTCCACATCGCCTTTTCGGGCACGGACACAGGCATGCTGCGCTTGAGCGAAGTCTTGCGCCAGGAATTGGCCGCACAGGTGAAGCTAATGGTCACGGTCTATCCGGCCAAGCAATTCGGGCTGGTGGACGTACTGCACCCAGACGTGTCGAAGGGCACAGGGCTAGCGGCGGTCGCGCAAGCGTATGGCATCCCGCGCGCCCAGGTGATGGCCGTAGGCGATAATCACAACGACGTGGAGATGCTCGAATACGCCGGCACACGCGTCATCGTCGCCAACGCCGAACCGGCCTTGCGCCAACTCGCGGGCGTTCACGTCACGGCGTCGAACGACGAGGACGGCGTCGCCGTCGCAATTGAAGAATTCATTCTAAAGCAGAGGGCAGAGGTTGGAGGTTAGAGATTAGTTAAGAAGATTTCTAACTGCGCTCTAACCTCTGACCTCTCTTCCATAAGGAGCAGACATGGCAAATCGCATCGCAAACATTAAGACGAACAAGGGCACGATCCGCTTCGAGTTGTTGGAAGAGGACGCGCCGAAGACGACGGAGAACTTCCGCCTGCTGGCCGAACGTGGCTATTACGACGGCGTCATCTTTCATCGCGTCATCAAAGGCTTCATGATTCAGGGCGGCGACCCGACGGGCACGGGCAGCGGCGGCGCGGCGGCGGCCGGCGGCCGCTTCGCCGACGAGATCAATCGCGCGTCCGAGTTGTACAAAGGCGCTTATGCCAAAGGCACGGTGGCCATGGCCAACGCCGGGCCGAATACGAACGGCTCGCAGTTCTTCATCATGCACGCCGACTATGCGCTCCCGCCCAGTTATTCCAAGTTCGGGCGCGTCATCGAAGGCCAAGACGTGGTGGACGCCATCGCCACCAGCGCGACCGACCGCAGCGACCGACCGCAACAAGAGGTCAAGATGGAGCAGGTCACGATAGAGCAAGGCTGACGGTGGAAGTATTGACGCATGGGCGCATTGATTCTTCAATCAGTGCGCCCATGTGCCGATTCGTTAACGACTTTGTTGCAACATCGGGCCCAATCAAGTAATCTGTTTATGGCTGTTCGGCCGGGGCGCTGCTTTCCTCTCCCTTGTCGCCTTGCCCCAATCGTCCGGCAGTAAGTCGTAACAGCTAGTCTGCAAATTTCCGTTACTAAACAACAGTTGCCGATAATCTAACTCCGTGGGGGCTAACTCCACCGCGCTCAGTTGCAGTGGTTGCGCGCTTCGCATCCCGTCACACAATTTCACGATGATCTCTCGCTCCCCGGACATTGAAATCGCCCGTCCAGATGCGCCCGAACAAGCGCGCGCGGGCGCAAGCTTCGAGTCGTTGCGGGAAGCGGAACTGAAGTACCGCTCGATCTTTGAGAACGCGATCCACGGGATTTATCAGTCCGTTAATGAAGGCCGCTTCGTTAACGTCAACCCGGCGCTCGCGCGCATGCTCGGCTACGACTCGCCCGCCGACATGATTGCCTGCTGCGCCGACATCGCGCGCCACTACTATGTCCAGACCGACGGGCGTGAAGCGTTCCTCGCGCTGATCACGGAGCGCGGGTTGCTGCAAGGCTACGAGGTACAGGTGCGACGCAAAGACGGCGTGGCGATCTGGACGCGCGAGAACGTCTATGCCGTGCGCGACGCGCACGGGCAGTTGCTCTATTACGAGGGCAGCGTCGAAGACATCACGGCGCACAAGCAGGCCGAGGTGGCGTTGCGCGAGAGCGAGGAGCGTTACCGCGATTTATTCGAGAACGCCAACGACATCATTTATACCGCCGACTTAGCGGGCAATTATACTTCCGTCAACAAGGTCGGCGAGGCCGTCACGGGCTACAGCCGCGCGGAATTGTGCCGCTTAAATTTCACGCACCTCGTCGCGCCCGAACATCTGGCGCGCACCCACGAGATGCTGGCGCACAAGTTCACCGGCCAAGAGACGACCACCGTCTATGAACTGGAGATCGTGGCTAAGGACGGCCGCCGTGTGTCGCTGGAGATCAGCACGCGCCTACTCTTCGCGGCCGGTCAACCGGTCGGCGTGCAAGGCATCGCCCGCGACATCACCGAGCGCAAACAGGTCGAGGAACGGCTGCGCCAGCACGCGCTCGCCGATGCGCTGACGGGGCTGCCGAATCGCCTGCTCTTCACCGATCATTTGAAGCTGGCCGTCGAACAGGCCCGGCGGCAACCGGCGCAACGTTTTGCCGTCCTGTTTCTCGATCTCGACCGCTTCAAGATGATCAACGACAGTCTCGGCCACGGCGTCGGCGACCAGTTGCTCATCGCCATCGCGCGCCAACTCGAAAGCTGTCTGCGCGCCAGCGACACGGTCGCGCGGCTCGGCGGCGACGAGTTCGCCATTCTCTTAAACGACATCTCGGACTTCGACGATGCCATCCGCGTCGCCGAGCGGGTGCTGCACGAGTTGAAGCAGCCGTTCAAGCTCGCCGGGCACGAAGTTTTCACCTCCGCGTCCATCGGCATCGCGCTTAGCAACAATCGCTATCAAGCAGCGGCGGACGTGCTACGCGATGCCGACACGGCGATGTATCGCGCCAAGGCCGAGGGCAAAGCGCGCTATGAAGTCTTCGACATGGTGATGCACGCGCGCGTGGTCGCGTTGTTGCAGTTGGAGAACGACCTGCGCCGGGCCATCGAGCGCGAAGAGTTCAGCATCTACTATCAACCCATCGTGGCATTGGCCGACGGACGCATCACGGGCTTCGAGGCGCTGGTGCGTTGGCCGCATCCAGAGCGTGGGCTGGTGCGCCCGGCCGAGTTTATCCCGGTGGCAGAAGAGACGGGGCTGATCGTTCCGCTCGGCCGCTGGGTCTTGCGCGCTGCCTGCGCCCAGATGCGTCTTTGGCAGGCCATCTCGCCGGCGCATGCGCGCCTCAAGTTGAACGTCAACCTGTCGGGCCGGCAATTCACACAGACAGACCTCTGCGGGCACATCGAGCACACGCTGGCCGTCACGAATTTCGAGCCGCACTGTTTACAGTTGGAGATTACGGAGAGCGTGGTGATGGAGAATGCGCAGACCATCGTGCCGATGCTGGCCCGGCTGCGTGCCCTCGGCGTCGAGTTGGCGATTGACGATTTCGGCACGGGCTATTCTAGTTTGAGCTACCTGCGCCGCTTCCCCATTCAGACGTTGAAGATCGACCGCTCGTTCATCAGCGGCGGGGCGGAGGAAGACGCGGAGATCGTCCGCACCATCGTGCTGCTCGCGCGCAACATGGGCAAGGACGTGGTGGCCGAAGGCATTGAGACACCCGCCCAACTCGCGCAACTACGCGCGCTCGATTGTGCCTACGGCCAGGGCTATCTCTTCTCCGCGCCGCAGGACGCTGCCGCCACCGAGCGCATGCTTCGCCACGCCCTCGACCGCGACCTGCGCATGCTGCCCGCCAGCGACGAATGCGTCGCCTGACGCGCCGACCGCATCAACAACTCAAGTTTCATTCGCAGCAAGCTCATCATCGACTAACACGCGCTGGCCGTTAAAGCGCACCTTGATGGCATAATTGAGCGGCCCCGCGCCCTGGCCCAGACGCGGCGCACGCCGCAGTGCGGCCGTGACGAAACGCTTGGCCGCAGCCACGGCATCAGGCAACGACAAGCCAAGCGCGAGGCAAGCCGCGATAGCACTGGCGAGCGTGCAACCAGTGCCGTGCGTCGCGTCGGTCACGATCCGTTCAGCGCGGAACAGATGCACTGTGCCGGCATCGTCGAGCAGGTCGAGCGCAGCGCCGGCCAGGTGCCCGCCTTTGATGAGCACGGCGCGTGCGCCCATCTCGCGCAACGCAATTGCGGCCGAGCGCATCCCCGCTTCGTCCGTGATGTGCTGTAAACCTGTGAGCCGTTCCGCTTCCGGTATGTTAGGCGTGATTAGCCGCGCCAGCGGCAACAACTCACGCTTGAACACGGCGAGCGCATCGTCGGCCATCAACTCGTGGCCCGAAGTTGCACGCAAGACCGGATCGACGACCGCGCCCACCGCGCGCAACTCCGGCGCACGCAACAAGCGGGCAACCTCCATAATCACTTCGCTGGTCGGCAGCATGCCGGTCTTCACGGCAGCGATGCGAAAATCCGCGAGCAACGGCAGGACTTGGGCGCGCACCGTCGCGGCCGATTGATGCGCCGCACCTTGCACGCCCAGCGTGTTCTGAAATGTGAGCGAGGTGACGGCCGCCACCGGAAAGCAGCCGAACGCGGCCAGCGTCCGCACGTCCGCGATCAGCCCAGCGCCGCCCGACGGATCGAGGCCGGCGATGGTCAGTACGACGGGCGGCGACTGTGCTTCGTTGCTGTCCGGTTGTAACATGGCAGACTCGTAACGGGTCAACGTCTGATTATCCACCGCACCGTGCGCCGGGCCAATCCATCGCGGCCGGAAACTGGCGCGGGCGCGGCCACTCGCAAAGATGCTCGACGTACTGAAGCGCCACTGGCCGGAGTATTTAATGGAGGCTGCCGGTCTGGCCGGTTTCATGATCGGCGCGAGCCTGTTGACCACCTTACTCGAACATCCCGACTCGCCCATCCAGCAATTGCTGGGGCAACAACCGACGTTGCGCCGCGTCCCGCTCAGCCTCGTGCTGGGCGGTTACATTGCCGGGTTTATTTATTCGTCGTGGGGCCGGCAATCGGGCGCGCACCTCAATCCGGCGATGACGTGGGCTTTTTTCCGGCTCGGCAAAATACGTTTTGCCGACGCGCTCTGGTACATGCTCGCGCAATTTACCGGAGCCATCGCGGCGGCGCAACTGATGAAGTTGCTACTCGGCAAACTTTATGCTTACCCTTCGGTCAACTATGCCGCGACCGTGCCCAGCCATGCGGCGCACGCGACGGCGCAGGCGTTCGCGGCGGAGTTCATTATCTCTTTCGTGATGCTGTTCGTGATGCTCGTCGCCATCAATTCCAGGCGGCTGGAAAGACTGGCGGGCCTGTTGGCGGGGCTTTTGATCGGTCTCTTCCTGCTCGTCGAGACGCCTTATTCGGGCATGAGCATGAACTCGGCGCGCACGTTCGGGTCGGCGTTCGCGGCCTGGCATTGGCGCGACCTGTGGATTTACTTCACGGCCCCGCCGCTCGCCATGCTGTTGGCGGCGGAAATTTTTCGCCGCTGGAAGAGACAGCAAGTCATAGCTTGCGCTAAACTATGGCACTCGTACAATCGACGTTGCATTTTCTGTGATCAGCAGGCCGGGCCGCACTATCCCGTCAACGAGGCCGCCGCGTAGCGGGCTTTGGTTGCGCGCTGGGAAAGTCATTGACGGCTACGAGCAAAAGGAAGGTGTGTTAAATGAGCAATGAAGAACCACGGCCTACGGCCGAAGAAATCCCCGGTCAGAAATTGCCTTACCCGGCCAAGCAGTCGGAGATGCATCCGCAACCGGACAGCGATTTGTCGAACTATCAGGCGGCGGGCAAACTCAAGGGCAAGGTCGCGCTCATCACCGGCGGCGATTCCGGCATCGGACGCGCTGTCGCCATCGCCTTCGCGATGGAAGGCGCAAACGTCGCCATTGTCTATAATGAGAATGATGACGATGCGAACACGACGCGCGAGATGGTCGAGGCGAAGGGCGGCCGCTGCCTTGTGATCAAAAGCGACGTGCGTAAGTCTGATGAATGTCGCGCGGCGGTCAAGCAGACGGTGGCTGAGTTGGGCGGACTCAACATTCTCGTCAACAACGCCGCGTACCAGATGGCGCAGAAAAAATTTGAAGAGATCACCGAAGAGCAGTTGCGCCGCACCTTTGAGACGAACATCCTTGCCTATTTTTTCATGGCTCAGGCGACGCTGCCACACCTCGCCAAAGGCGACGCGATCATCAACACCGGCAGCATCGTCGGCAAGACGGGCATCCCGATCTTGATCGACTACTCGGCCACGAAAGGCGCGATCCACTCGTTCACCAAATCGCTCGCGCTGAACTTAGGCGAGCGCGGCATCCGCGTCAACTGCGTCATCCCCGGCCCCGTCTGGACGCCGAACATTCCCGGCACGATGCCGATTGAAGAGGTCGAAAATTTCGGCCACGAAGTCGCGCTGAAGCGGCCCGGTCAACCCGAAGAACTCGCGCCGGCCTATGTCCTGTTGGCGTCGAGCGACGGCAGTTTTATGACGGGCAGCCTCATTGAAGTGACCGGCGGAAAATTATCGAGCGATTAAGATGCCACCTCACACTTATCCAGCCGGCACGGTGCGGGCTTTACTTGAAACCGATCTCGTGACGCCGCCGACGCGGCGCGCGCTCGAAGAGCGTTTGCAGCAGAGCGCGGTGACTGCGCCGCGCTTCTTCGATGCGCGCGACTTCGCCACGCTCCGCGCCGCCTGCGCCCGGCTCATCCCGCAACCGGAGCGTGAGCACGCGATTGATCTGGCCGGGGCGCTAGACGAGCGCCTCGCCGACGGCAGATGCGATGGCTGGCGTTACGATCAGATGCCGCCCGACGGTGAAGCGCACAGGCGCGGCTTGCGTGGCTTGGATGAAAGCGCGCAGTTAATGTGCAACGCGAGTTTCCAGCAACTTGATGCGGCGCAGCAGGACGAAGTATTGCGCGCCGTACAGCGCGGCGAAGCGGGCGGCGCGACGTGGGAGAAACTGCCTGCGCACCGCTTCTTTGAAGAACTGCTGGCCGAGCTAACGGAAATTTATTACAGTCATCCGCTCGCCAAAGAAGAGATCGGCGATGCCAGCATGGCCGACGCGCACGGCTGGCAAAGCATCGGCCTCGACGAGCACGCTGCGCACGAACCGCGCGCATTGGAGATCGGCGCGTGAGCGAGCGCGAGCCACTTGCGCCCGAAGCCGTGCGCGCGGGCAGCGCGCCCGATTTGCATGGCCGGTCAATGCCGATGCGCCTCTATGCCACGAGCGATGTGGTGGATGTCGTCGTCATCGGCACGGGCGCGGGCGGCGCACCGCTGCTGGCGCGGCTGGCGCAAGCGGGCTTACAAGTTGTCGCGCTCGAAGCAGGCAAGCATTGGGCGGCGGCGCGCGACTTTGCCACGGACGAACGCGCGCAGACGAAACTCTTCTGGAACGACGAACGCCTGAGCGCGGGCGACGATCCGCTCGCGTTCGGCAGCAACAATTCCGGTACGGGCGTCGGCGGCTCGACCTTGCATTACACGGCTTACGTGCCCCGCGTGCAGCCCGACGACTTACGCCTGCACACGGAGTTTGGTGTCGGCGTTGACTGGCCCATCGGCTACGCCGACCTTGAGCCTTATTACGACGAGCTTGAACAGTTTCTCGGCATCTCCGGCCCCACGCCGTACCCGTGGGGGCCGCCGCGCCGCCGGTCATACCCGCTCGCACCCTTACCGCTGAATGGCGCGGCGCAACTCATGCAACGCGCCTGCGCCGAGATGGGGATTCGCACGTCGCCCGCGCCGAACGCGGCGCTCTCCGGCTCTTATTATCAAGCGGGCGTCGGCTGGCGGGCCGCTTGCACGAATCGTGGCTACTGTCAGGCCGGTTGCAACACGGGCGCGAAGGCGAGCATGGATGTCACCTACATTCCGTTCGCCATTGAACACGGGGCCGAGGTGCGCGCGGAGAGTTTTGTGACGCGCTTCGAGACGGATGCGGCGGGACGCATCACGGGCGTCGTCTATGTCCGTGACGGCGTCGAGCAACGGCAACGCTGTCGCACAGTTTTCTTATGTGCCGGGGCCATCGAGACGCCGCGCTTGTTGCTCATCAACAACCTTGCTAACTCAAGCGGGCAGGTCGGGCGCAATTTCATGGCCCACACCGGGCTGCAAGTGTGGGGGCAGTTTGCGGCGGACGTGCGCCCGTACAAAGGTATCCCCGGCGCGCTCATCTCCGAAGACACACACCGGCCGCAGGCGGCCGACTTCGCGGGCGGCTACCTGCTGCAATCAATCGGCGTCATGCCTGTCACATATGCTTCACAGGTCGCGCGCGGGCGCGGATTGTGGGGCGACGCATTGCGCACGCACATGCGCGGCTATAATCACACGGCCGGCATCAACATTCTCGGCGAGGGCTTGCCTTACGCGCATAACTATCTCGAACTCGCCGCCGAACTAGACGCGCGCGGGCTGCCCAAGCCGCGCGTGCATTTTACGAACGGCGAGAACGAGCGGCGTTTGACCGCTCATGCCGACAAATTGATGCGCGAGATTTGGACGCAGGCGGGCGCAACAGACATCTGGTCGTTCCAGCGCAGTGCGCACATCATCGGCACTTGTCGCATGGGTGCTGATGCGGCCACAGCCGTCGTCAACGCGGAGGGGCGCAGCTTCGACGTGCCGAACCTTTACATCGCCGACAATTCGATTTTTCCGAGCGCGCTCGGCGTCAACCCCGCGTTGACGATCATGGCGCTCGCCTTACGCACCGCCGATTGTTTTTTGCGGCGGGCACGCCACGGGGAAATTTAGTGGAAGGATGTAACTGAAGACGCGATGGCCAGCAAGAGCTTTCTCGACATCATCAAGCGCGTGCGCGGCGACAGCAATTACGCGGGCGATCAGCACGGCGGCGCGGCCGGCTCGGACGGCAGCGGCTTGCCGACCGGCTTCGCGGGCAATTTCATGTTCGCCACCGGCATCGAGTGTTCGTATCCGACGATCAGGAACGGGCGTTTACGCCGCGACCAACTCAAAGAGTGCGGGCATTACGAGCACTGGCGCGACGACCTGCGCCTCGTGCAGGAACTCGGCTTGAAGGTACTGCGCTACGGTTTGCCTTACTACAAGGTGCATCGCGCGCCGGGCAAGTACGACTGGAGTTTTGCCGACGAGGTGATGCGCGAGATCAAGCGGCTCAACATCACGCCGATCCTCGACCTGCTGCACTTCGGCGTGCCCAAGTGGCTCGGCGATTTTCAGAATCCTGAATTGCCCATCCACTTCTCCGACTACGCCGCAGCGGTGGCGGAACGTTACCCGTGGGTACGCTACTACACGCCCGTTAACGAAATTTACGTGACCGCCAAGTTGAGCGCGAAGGACGGCATTTGGAACGAACAACTCAAGAGCGACCGCGCCTTCGTCACGGCCATCAAGCACCTTGTCGCGGCCAATACGCTTGCCTGTCAGAGCATCGCGCAACGTCGCCCTGACGCCGTCATCGTGCAGAGCGAATCGGCCGAGTACACGCACGAAGGCTACGCGACACCTTCAAAGGAAGTGGCGCTCGAGAACAAACTGCGCTTGCTCTCGCTCGACCTGCTCTACGCGCACCCGCCCGACGCGGACGTGTGTCTGTATCTGCTCGACAACGGCATGACGCGCGAGGAGTACGACTGGAAGATGCGCGGCGAGCCGCCCGGCTATCAGATCATGGGCAACGATTATTACGGGCGCAACGAGCGCATCAAGAAGCCCGACGGCTCGATGTGTCTGGCCGAAGACGTATTCGGCTGGTATCAGATCACCAAAGAATATTACGAACGTTACAAGAAGCCCGTGATGCACACGGAGACCAACGTGATGGACGCCGAGCAAGCGCCCACCTGGTTGTGGAAACAGTGGGTCAACGTGCTGCGCATGCGCAAGGACGGCGTGCCGGTCTTGGGCTTCACATGGTACAGCCTGACGGATCAAATTGATTGGGACATCGGGCTGGCGCAGAAGCGCGGGCGCGTGAACCCGTGCGGCCTCTACGATCTCAAGCGCAAGCCCCGCCCCGTCGCGGCCGCGTACCGGGAATTGCTGGAAGAGTTCGGGCAAATCACCATCGTGCCGCACGGCGAGGTGTTTGAGATCACGGATCAACCGGCGCGGCTGAAGGTTGAGGTTTGAAGCTTGGCGCGTGCGGTTAACGACATCGGCTTGCACGTTGTCGAGCAGGGCGCGGGCGACGTGGCGCTCGTGTTGCTGCACTACTTCGGCGGCTCGGCGCAGGCGTGGGCGGCGATCAGCAACCAACTCGCGGCCGAGTATCATTGCGTCGCCCCTGATTTGCGCGGCTTCGGCGCTTCCGTCGCACCTACCACAGACATCACCGTCAGCGATTATGCCGATGATGTCGCCGCGGTGATTGCCGCGTTGCAACTGGAGCGTTACGTCCTCGTCGGCCATTCGATGGGCGGCAAGATCGCGCTCGCGCTCGCCGCCCGCCGCCCGCGCGGGCTGGCCGCGCTCATCCTCGTCGCGCCGTCGCCGCCCACGCCCGAACCGATGACGGAGGATGCGCGGGCGAGTTTTTTAGCGGCCTACGGCGACCGCGCCGCCATCGAACAGGCGATCAACAAAATCACTGCTCAGCCGCTCGCCCCGGCGCTGCTGGCGGAAGTGGTAGCGGATAATTTGCGCGCCTCCCATGCGGCGTGGCGGGCGTGGCTTGAGGGCGGCAGCCGCGAAGACCTCGCCGCGCAAATGCCGGCTATCGCCGTGCCGGTGGGCATCATCGCGGGCGCGTCTGATCCGAATTTTCCGCCGGCCCTGCTGGAACGCGAAATTGTGCGGCGCATACGCACAGCGCAACTCGTCGCAGTGGCGAACGCAGGTCATCTGTTACCGCTCGAAGCGCCCGCAGACGTGGCGCGGCTGATCCGCAGCTACGTACAAAGTTTCACCGCGCCCGCCGTGGCTTAACAAAACATCACACCGAACTGCACAATCACTCCACACGTGCGCGGCGGCCGACACTCCAAGCAAAACACACCGTTACTTGTTTCCCAGCACTTCAGTGCGCGTGGACTGCATAGCATGGACGGTTGCGGCTATCGTCTCCGCGTCGGCGAAGAGGCGGATAGCAGCGATGCCGCGCGCGCCTGCGGCGAGCGCATCGGGCATGTTCGCGCGCGTGATGCCGCCAAGCGCAATGACGGGAAAGGGCGCAAGCGCGCCCGCTGTCGCATGCAGTTGCGCGAGACCAAGCGGTGCGCCATAGACGCGCTTCGCGGGCGTGTCGAAGACCGGGCCGAAGACGACGAAGTCTGCTCCCTCAGCGCGTGCGGACTGCGCTTCAGCAAGCGTGTGCGTCGAGACGCCGATCAGGAAATCGGGGCTGAAGGCGCGGCGCACTGGCGCGGCGGTGAGCGATTGCGTGCTGAGATGGACGCCGTCCGCGCCGGCCGTGTGCGCAATATCGGCGCGGTCGTTGACGACGAGGCGCGTCGCACTGGCGCGGGTGATGGCAGCGGCGCGGGCGGTCAGGGCAAACAGTACGCGCGGGCGTAAAAGTTTTTCGCGGAGTTGAATGAGCGTGACGCCGGCCCGGACGGCCGCTTGCACGAGCGCGAGGACTTGCACGAACTCGGCGCACGCAGGTGTGGTCGTGTGCTTAGTCGCGCCGCTCGTGATTAGATAACTGAGGGGCGGTGTTAACGTCTGCGGCATGTACGACGGCGGGCGCACCGGTCTGCGCGCTCAGCGAGCGCACGGTCTGGCGAAAGTGCGCGATCTCCCAGAAGGCCAGGGCGAAATTGAGCAGCCCGATGCCGGTGACTGCACCACGCGCCCAACCCGAAGAGACCGCCTGTTGCAGCGCCGGTAGCCCCGCCTTGTGCGCTACGTAAACGAGGAAAAAATTGTCGCCCCAGTCGGCGAGGCCGAACGGATGCGCCCAGGGCAGGAACGTCAGCACCAAGCCCGCTTCAAGGCACAGCACGATGTAGAAGATGACGGTTAGTTTCGCGGACATAAACTTTAGAGGTCAGAGGTTAGAGGGCAGAGGTTAGAAAAGTCAAACTCTGATCTCTGATCACTAATCTCTGACCTCTGACTTCTACTTTGTTGTTCGTTGCGCTTGTAGTTCTTTCAGCTTGTCACCAACGCCGCGATAGGAGATGTCTGTGCCGTAAACTTCCTGGAAGGTATTGACGGCGCGGTCGAGGTCGCCCATCTGCTCGTAGGCGTGGCCGAGTTCATAGCGCAGGGCCTGATATTCTTCTTCGTCGTGGCCGGGCGCGGCCAAGCCTTTCTTGAACCAGATGACGGCGGCGCGGGGCAATTGCTGTTGCATGAAGCAATGGCCGAGCAGGTTGCAGCATTGCAGATAGCGCGCCGTGCTGTCGGCCGGGGCGACGAGCGCGACGGCCGTCTGAAACTCTTCGATGGCCAGATCGAGCATGCCCATCTCCATGTAGGCCAGCCCCGTGTTGTAGTGCGTCTCGAAGTCGGCGGCTGTTTCCGTTTCGTCGTCTTCAACCGAGTCGCGGAACTCGGCGAAGACGGCGGCGAGACTGGCATCATGCGCGGCCGCGCCGGCCGGCGCAACGGGGCCTGCTTGCGCCTGTATGCCGTCTGCGGGTGTGGGTGTGGGTGCGGCCGGCGCAACAGGCAGGTCGAAAGTAATTGCGGCCTCGTCAGCGCCTGCCGCGTCTGTTTGGTTATGACTTGCGTTGGCCGGCGTGGTGGGCCACGACTCGAAGCTCGGCGTGGCGGCGGCCACCTGATCGACTGCAACGGGCGTGGCCGCTGTTTGCAATTGCCGCCGCCGGGCGCTTAGTTCGGGGCTTGCGCCGTACTGCCGTTCAAGCATGTCGAGCGTATCGCGCGCAATGTCTGTGTAGCCTTGCGCGAGATAATAATCGACGCTCTCTAATTCTTGCGCGAGCAACGCCTGCACGCGCCCGTCATCGCCGCTGTCGCTGCCACCCGGCGTGGCGAGCGGGTTCGTGACGTGTACCTCATGCTCCTCGTCCGCGTCGATGGTGACGGCGAACTCCACCGCCGCAGGCTCGCCCGTGTCGGCCAACTCGGCGTTCAGGTCGGCGAACGACGCACTCGGATCGGCGGGCCGTTCCGGTTCGGCCGGCTCGATTGTGTGCCACTCAAACTCACTCGCCTGCGTGGCGGACGGCGCACTGACCGGCGCGGGCGGCACGGTGAACAAATCAGTTGCGCCGCTATTGGTCTCGAACAAACTGCCGAAAGCCGGCGCTTCCGCCACGACCGGCGCGGCCATGTCCGGCAGGCCCGCATTCAATGTGGCTGTGTCCGGCGGGGCCGTTGCGGGCGCGGGTGGCAGTGTCTCCGTTGGCGCACCGGCAGCGAACGGCAGGCGGCTCTCATCCTGTGCTGCTTCCAGGCGGGTCATGTCCGTGCCGAGCATTTCGTTGAGCGCGGAGAGGCGTTCGGCGTAACCCTGATCGAAGGGCACGAGGCGGACGAGATGTTCGAGCGCGTTGCGTTCTTCGTCGTGGAGTTGTTGCGCCTGCGCGGCTTCGGCGAGTCGTTCGAGCGCGACGCGCATGCGGTCGTCGTCGCGCTGCCACGTGTAGATACGCAACAGCAGGCGCAACGCTTCGACGTTTTCCGGGTCGCGCGCCAGCGCCTGATTCAACAACTCAAGCAGCGTCTTCTCCTGGCGTTTCGCCAGCGCCGGCTCGACGGCGCGCGTAAGCGTGCGCACGGCGTTCAGACCATCGCCCTGTTGCAAGTAGAGTTGTGCGACCTCGAACAGCAGCGGGTAGTTGGCCAGATCGGCGTTGACGAGTTGCTGCGTGGCACGGTCAGCGGCGGGCGCGTCTTCGGCGTCGAGATAGACGCGCGCCAGCATCGCGTGCAATTCGGCAGCGGCGGGCGCTTGCGCGACCGCTTCCTCCAGGATGGCGGCGGCCTCTTCATTCGCGCCGAGCGCGATGTTCGCGTCCACCAGCCCTTGCAGAATCTCGTGGCTGTAGGGGCGCAGCTCGCGCGCCAACGTGAAGGAGCGCAGCGCACCCTGATAGTCGCTGCGCACATGCAGGCGCGTGCCCGCTTCGGCGAAGGCGGCGGCCGCTTCGTCGTGCATGCCTTCGCGCATAAAGCCTTCGGCGAGCCGTAGGCGGATGTCGGCGTTCTGCGGATCGAGATCGGCCGTGCGGCGCAGGGCCTCGAGCGCGTCGCGCGTCAGTTTGGCGCGCATGCAAACGTCGGCGATGAGCAGATACTGCGCGCGGGCCTCGACAATCAGACCCTGTTGTTCATAGAGCACGGCCAGTCGTTGCGCGACGCTCAACTCGTTGGGGCGCAAGCGCGCGACCTTCTTGTAGATCGCGATGGCTTTGAGCGCGAAACCCTGCTCGCGATAATGGTCGGCGACGAGTACGAAGCACTCGATAGCTTCCGTCTGTTTATCGAGCCGCGCGTAGAGATCGCCGAGCGTGTTGAGCGCGGTGAAATCGTCCGCGTCCGCGTCCGCGATGCGGCGATACTCCTGCACGGCGGCGGCGATCTTGCCCTGCGCAAGAAACTTCTCAGCCGCGCTAACAGCCTTTGCCTTATCGAATGCCATGAAGAATTAAACTGGCGTGACACGGGGGACACGGACGCTGGCGGGCGGAGCGAAGGAGACCGACCTAGTGAAACTGTGATTGCGCCCGGTAGAATTTTGCCCCGCGGGCCTTCAAGCCCATCCGTAGGTGCCGGGCAAATTCCAAGTTAGCACGCGCGGTCAATCAGCGTCAACAATCCATTTTGGCATCATTTTCTTTGCGCCTTTGCGCCTTGGCGAGTGGTTCTTGCAGGTAAAAGAACAACCGCACGCAGAGACGTTAAGGTGCGCAGGCAACCACGGCCAAGAACGGGCCACGGTGTTTGTTATCAACAGGTTTGCCATGCATACTTACCACACGCCGAAGGACAAACGCGGGCCACTTGCCTGACAACTTGCCAATTTTGACCACAACCCCCGACTCTTTCACCGCGCGACTCGCAACGCGCACGGCGCTTGTCGGGCTGGGCCTCTACGCCATCTTCGCGCCGCACTCGATTGCGGCGTCGTGGGTCGGCTTATCGCTCGTCGTGCTCGGCTGGCTCGTGCGCACGCTCGTCACCCGGCGCACAGGTCTCAAACGCACGCCGCTCGATCTCCCGCTCTGGCTCCTCTGCGGGTGGAGCGTCGTATCCGCCCTCTGCTCCGCCGAGCCGCGCATCAGTCTGCTGAAACTCATCGCCGTCAGTACCTTTCTCATCTACTACTGCGTGCAGGCCATGCTGACGCGCCGCACCGCCATCCTACTCACCGGCGTGCTGCTCACGTCGGCCAGCGCGGGCGTGCTGTGGAGCATCATTGAGACAGTGCGCGGGCGCGGCGTGATCATCGAGACGATAGCGCCCGCCAGTCCGTTGCGCGCGACGACGCAACTGCAACCGGGCGACGCCATCTGGCGCGTCAATGATCAGCGCGTGAACTCGCCGGCCGAGTTGGCGACCGAGATCACGCGCGCACCGACCGGCGCACCTTTGCGGCTGAGCGTCATTACACACGGTGAGCACGCCGAATGGACAGGGCCGTTGGTAACGGATGAACTTAAAAACTCGTCGCCGCCCGCCGGTCTCTCCGGCACACACCGCACACACCGCTTCCGCGCCTCAGGCTGGACGCGCCACTACGAGACCTTCGCCGAACTGCTGCAAATCCTCGCCCAACTCGCGCTCGGCGGCGCGCTCGCGTGTCGCCAACGCCGCGCCGCCCGCATGCGCCTGCTCATCGCGCTCTACACCGTCGCTTTCGTGCTATTAGCTATCGGGATCGCGCTCACGGCCATGCGCACAGTATTGTGCGCCTTCGTCATCGGCGCATGCGTGGTGCTATTGCGCTGGCGCACGGGCGCACCGGCGCGGGCGCGCATAGCCGTGTTGTGCGTGGTCGCGCTGGTCTGCGCGCTTGGCGCGGGCGCGGTCTGGCGCACCCGCGCGAGCGGCGCACTAAGCTTACAGGACGACAGCGCGCAACTGCGGCGCGAAGTCGCGCGCCAGACGCTCGCGCGCATTCCCCTACATCCCATCTTCGGGCACGGCATGGACGCAGTCCACCTCCACTGGCACGAGTGGGGCTTTCCCGGCACGGACATGCTGCACGCGCACTCGACGCCGCTCCAACTCGCCTTCGACCGCGGTCTGCCCGCGCTCCTCCTCTGGCTCTGGCTCATCCACACTTTCTGGCGCTACACCACGCGCGCCGAACGACAATGGCGCGCGGCAGATGACGCAGCCGCCCACGGTCTCCTCCTCGGCGCAACCGGCGCGCTCGCCGGCCTCTTTGCCAGTTCGCTCGTCAACTACAACTTCGGCGATGCCGAGGTGACACTGCTGCTCTGGTGGTTAATGGGCGCGGTCGTGCGAACAAACGATGACTGAAAGCCAAACTGATTTTAGCTCAGCGGTGCGTGTTCTGTGTTCCGCGTTCCGCGTTTTCTTTCACCCATTGCTCAAGAAGCGGGTTGAGTTCGGGATGACTCAAGCCGGCGTTGCGCCAGGCGTAGTGGCTGAGGCCGGCGACGGCGTTCCACGTCGGATGATAGCGGTCGTAGATGTCGGCCGCATGCAGGTCGCCCCAACTGCCATCGGGGTTTTGCGCGGCCAGATAGAAGTCAATCGCCGCGCGCAGGGCCGGATCGGTTTCGTTCACGCCGAAAGCACGGAGCGAGTCCATCATCTCACCGAGCATGTCCGTGTCTTTGAGCGCGACGGCGGCGCGCAGGTGCGCGTGTAGGAACGCATATTCAACGGGCAGCAGGCGCGGCGACAGGCGGGATTGATTGTAATGATTCAACGTGTAGACGACGTGCGTGATGGCGTAGACGGCATCGTAAAATTCATTACCTTGCACGCGCGTGTGGTCAGGATATGGACGCAACGTCGGCAACCATCTCAGCACATCCCCGTAGTGCGCGCCGAGCATGACGCCGTAGCGGTCGCCGACGTAAGCGGTGATGAGCGCGTCGTACCACACGTCGTAGCGCGTCCTTGGCTGCAAGGGCCGATGGCAGACGCGGCAAGCTAACGTCCCGCGCGCATGCTCCGCACCATCGTACTCGCATGCGTTGGGCACGTCCCCCGGCGGCGGTTCGGTCAAGGGATCGAACAGCAGATAAGCGCGGGCTGAAAATGGCCGGGCCGCGCGCCGGAGCGCGCGTTTCATGCGTTCGTCGCGCAAGCCCAGACTGTCCGCCGCGTCGTTGCCAAAGACGAACGCCGCGATGGTCGCGGCGTCCGCGTCCGCCGGCAAGGTGCGGTGCTGCGTGTGCCACAGGCGCGCACGCTCAACGCCCATGCGATGCGCCGTGCGGCTTTCCGCTTCATCGTCAACCGCGGCTGAGAGCGTGTAGAAGCACCAGAGATAATCGCCGCCATAGGCCGCGAAGTTGGCGCGGTCGCGCGCGCTGCGATAGATAAAACTCAGGCCGCGCCGGAGCGCCCGCAGCCGATCTGCCTCGGTGAACCGCGCGCCGGGCCAGAGCGGACGGGCGGCGCTGGCCGGACGCACACGGGCATGTGCCGATTGCACACGCACGCTACCCGTTTGCAGGCTAAAGAAGAAAACGATGCTGAGCGCAACGGCCCGCATTCGTTTCGGCGAGTTGCGCTGCGCCGGCTGCGTGTCCCTGCGGCTGGCTGCGTACTTCATCTTGTCAGATCACATCAGCAAAACTGCGCCGGGTCTTGGCGAACCACCAATAGCCGCCGAGGAAGAGGGCGAGCGCGAACACGGTGAAGTAGAGCAACCCGCGCCAGTCGGGCGGTGCGCCTTCGAGCAGGATGCGCCGGTAGTTGCGCACGAGCGGCGTGAATGGGTTCGCGTTGATGAACGGCTGGAAGCGCGGCGGCACCACCGATTCGGGATAGATGATCGGCGTCAGAAACATCCACGCGACGAGGATGAGGCCGAGCGCCTGCCCCGTGTCGCGCAAGAACACGCCGAGCGAAGCGAACAGCCATGCCGCGCCCAACGTCGCTAACAACTGCGGCACCATGAGCAGGGGCCACCACAAAATGCTCGCGTGCAACTCCCGATGAATCACGAGCGTGGCCCCGAGCAGCACGAGTGTGCCGCACAGTTGCGTGAAGCACGCCGCCAGCACGCCCGCGACCGGCAAGGCCTCGAGCGGGAAAACAACGCGCTTGACAAGGTTCGCGTGTGCGCCGATCACGTCCGCCGCGCGCTGCGCCGATTCTTGAAACGTCGTCCACGGCAGCAGTCCACAGAACAGATAGAGCGCATAGTCCCACGTTGTGCCGCGCGAGCCGAAGCGCGCCCCGAACAGGCCCGCGAAGATGAATGTGTAGATCGCGATCATCACGGCCGGCGTCACGACCGCCCACACCACGCCCAGCACTGAACCGCGATAACGCGCCGCCAACTCGCGCCGCACCAACGACTCGATCAACTCGAATCGGCGCGGCAACTCAAACAACGGCCGCCACACCGCCCGCCTCGCTGTCTGCGCCAGTAACATGCGTGCAATTCTAACCCAACCGCAACCGATGACAAGTGAGGCACAACAGTTAAGCCAAACCACCTGGCTACCATACGGGCAGTTTGTGAAACTAGAAAAGCGAACAGACAGTTTTAATGCTACTGTGTGCCTAAAGCGCCGAGTGGTATAATGCCCGGCATGAAAGTCCTTAACTACACCGTTATAATGACGCCAGATGAAACCGGAGGGTATGTAGTCACCTGCCCGGCTTTGCCCGGTTTGGTGACAGAGGGAGATACGCTCGCAGAGGCGCGGGCCATGGCTGCCGATGCGATCCGCGGCTACCTTGAAAGCCTCCAAGAGGACGGCGAGGCGCTTCCCACCGACAGGTCAATTACTGAAGCAGTCTGCGTCGAGTTGGCCTGATCTCATTGTTCAAAGCAACGCCAAAAACTCTGTAGCTGTCATCCCCGTCTGGTTGATTATTGCGGCCAAAGTGCCTGGCTTCAAATCCTTGTTGTGATACGGCACAGTGACGCGCTGGCTACCTTTCTTGAGTATGTAGTGGCTGCCAGCAACCCGATGCACATAGAACCCGCCGCGCCCCAGCGCCTTAATAACTGCTTTTGGTTTTAATGCGGGCAGTTTCCCTGTCATACTTAATCCTCTTTATCGCTGACAATATCGCAGGCAAAGAGTAACTCGCTTTCGCCTTTAGAAAGCGGGTATTAATTCAGGAATAATTACTTCCGTTTTTTAGCTTCTATCCATTCTCTCTTTAATTGCTTCCAACTTATCCCGTGGTGTTTTAATAATTTTCCCAACGCACTGCCTCCGCCTCTTAAGCCGCCATAATTCATCGCTTCTGCTACACGTGGCAAAGTCGACATCTGCTTCTGCTTCGACATTATGACCCGCACTTCGTTAAGAAGGTCATCTTTCGTCCGTATTGGTGGTCGCCCCGGTGCAGGCACCAAGCCAGACCTACGCTTTATATGTGCGATATGCTTTCGCCCGATCTGCTCAAAGGTCTTGGCAGGCTGGACAAGCTCAATACCGTATTCACGCACGCCTGTAAGGTATGCCTCATCAACTAGCTGAACCAGAAGTTCCTTTAACGCAGGTTGAAGTTGTTCGTGCAAGAACCTACCGGCTTTACTTCTGGAGAACATTTCGGCTTCATGACGGAAAGCGAATTTCGCCATCGCAGTATCTATCTCCGTCTCATCATCTTTGGCATAGTTTACAATTTCGTCTTCTGTCACCTCCATTTTCTGAAACTCTCTGCTCAAACCTACCAACGTGCGGCCAATATCATAAGTACAGGTTAAAACGCCTCCGTAAGCGTCTTCGACAGTGCATGTAACAGGGTCAAAGACAAGTTTGAGTTTATCTCTCGATATATATTTCCGGCGCGTAGTTTTAACTGCATTGCCCTTGAGCAACTCCCTGCGCATAGCCTCGGCCATTACCACATTTAAGTAATTCTTCGCTCTCTCCTTCCACTGAGAGAGGGTTAGTTCACTTCTGTTTTTAGTCATTGAGTTCTTCAAATCCTTTCACCAATTAAGCTTTAACCTACGACCCCGCTGTCCCTATCTAAATTGCTTAGAACCTATCAACGAGTTAAGGTAGCTTCAAGAGCCCACACTTTATCTGCACGATTAACACTTGTCACCTGTCGCTTTTTTGGATAGGGTTTGCATTATGAGTAACGCACTGCGCGTCGAGGGCGTGGCGAAGCAGTATCGCATCTACGAGCGACCGAGCGACCGGCTGAAGGAAGCACTGACGCGCGGGCGCTGGCAGTGGCATCGCGAGTTCTGGGCGCTCAGAGAGATCAGTTTCGAGATCGAGCGCGGCACGACCACCGGCATCATCGGGCCAAACGGTTCAGGCAAGTCAACGCTTTTGCAGATCATCGCGGGCACGCTTGATCCAACGCACGGCCACGTCTGGGTGGACGGGCGTGTGGCGGCCTTGCTGGAGCTCGGCGCAGGCTTCAATCTCGAATTCACCGGACTGGAAAATGTTTTCATGAACGCCGCGCTGCTTGGTTTCTCGAAAGCCGAGACCGAGGCGCGCTTGCCGTTGATCGAACGCTTCGCAGAGATCGGCGACTTCCTGCATCAGCCGGTCAAGACTTACTCCTCCGGCATGTATGTGCGCCTCGCCTTCGCCATTGCGGTCAACGCCGACCCGGACATCTTGATCGTTGATGAGGCCCTGTCGGTGGGCGACACGATCTTCCAACATCGCTGCGTGCGCCGCATCAAGGAGATGCAGGAGCACGGCACGACGATCCTTTTCGTCTCGCACGAGCCGACGCTAGTGCGCGCCCTTTGCTCGCGCGCGATATTGCTTCATCAAGGCACGATGATCGCCGACGGTGCGCCTGTGGATGTGCTCAATCGCTATCAACGCCTGATCATGGCGAGCGAGGCCGCTTACAAAGCGGGTGAACGAGCGGACGCGCAGGCACAACAAGGGGACGTTGCACCGCTAGCACAAGCCGGAGTCGAGAGCGAACGTGCGCCGCTACAATATCAGTACCGGCACGGCAACGGGCACGCTGAAGTGATCTCCGCCGAGTTACTTGATGAGCACGCACAACCGGCCGAGTTGATCGAGACGGGTGCGCCCGTGTCGATCCGTATGCGCTTCCGGTTTCACGCGGACGTGGCGCAGCCCGTGTGCGGCTTCATGATCCGCAATCGCCACGGCATCAACGTCTATGGCACAAACACGGAACAGCGCGGCTTGGAGTTGGGCGCGGCGCAGCGCGGCGATGTGTTGGAAGCGACGTTCGCGTTCAACTGCTGGCTTGGGCAAGAGCACTATTTCGTCTCGCTCGCAGTTCACTCGCCCGCCGGTGTCGCTTACGATTGGCTCGACGGCGTTATCTTCTTCCGCGTTGCCTGCGCTGTCGAGATGGAAGGGCTGGCCAACCTCAACGCGCGCGTCACCGCCCGGCGCGTCGGCATACCTGCGCCGCTTAGCGCCGTCGAAGCTTAAATCGGATTGCCGCTTATCCGGCTACCGGCCGTGCGGATTGGGTCGATGATTGAAGTGAACAAGCCGATGAATGAGACCGAAGCGGGCACACCGGGCAGCGGCAGCGCGGCCGACGTGCCGGCGCACGATCTTCCCCCGTTTGAGTTGCAAGCCGTCGCGGCGCACGCCGGGGCCGCCCAGTATCAACTCGCCGAGTTGGTGCGCTATCACGACCGCGCGTTCGTCGCGCACGCGTACGCTGCGCTCTGCCATCGCGCGCCGACGGACGCGGAACTGGCGCACACGCTCGACAATCTGCGCACGGGCCGGCGCAGCAAAGTTGAGATCATCGAGAGCTTGTGCGCCGGCACAACGGCAGTGCAGGTGGTCGGGCTGCCGTCGCCCATGTTGCGCCGCGTAACCCGCTGGCCCGTCGTGGGCTACGTGTTGCGCCTGCTGCGCGGTCTCACGCGCTTGCCCGTGTTGATGCAGCACCAACAGCAATTTGAAATTTATGCGCTGGCGCAGCAGCAACGCCTCGCCGATTACCTCAACGAAGTGCTTGCGCCGGCCGTCGCGCAAGGCAACCGCGACGTGCCGGATAGTAGCGCTCTGGCCGCCGATGCTGTGCAAGGTGTGCTGATGCTCTCTGACTCACTCATCGAGTTGTCGGCGCGACATGCCGAAGTGCAGGCGGAACTTGAACGGTTTCAAGCGCAACAACGGCAGGTGCAGGCCGAGCTTGCGCAGTTTCAGGCGCAACAACGGCAGGTGCAGGCCCAATTACAGACAGACTTGTTAGGGTTGGGCGGGCAGCGGGAGTTTCTCATGCAAGAACAGCGCGTCATCGTCGAGACGCAGCGCGTGGTGCTCGGCGAGTTTCAGGAGCAGTTGCGCGAGTTGTCCGCACAACAAGAGCAGTTGCGTGTGCAGTTGGCCGCACAGGTGCGCCAACTGCCCGCGCTCGTGGCAGCCGCGACAGACCCACCCATGCCGGCCCGTACAGATGAACACGCGGCCCAGCCCGAACGCGACCAGCCATGAAGCCCATCGCCATTATCAGCCCGTGGTTCGGCGCGAGCCTGCCGGGCGGCGCGGAGCAACAGGCTTTCCAAATCGCGACGCGCCTCGCCGCGCGCGGGCACAACGTTGAAGTGCTGACTACTTGTAACCGTGCATTCCAAACAGATTGGTCGCTCAACCAACACGCGCCCGGCGCGACACACGAACAAGGTTTGACGATCCGCCGCTTCCCCGTTGACCCGCGCGCCGCCGCCCGCTTCGATCAAGTCAACGCGCAACTGCTTGCGCTCACGCCGGCCGATCTCCGCCCCGGCGTCAGCCCCGTCTCAATGGCCGACGCGCACACGTTCGGCCACGAGAACATCAAATCGGCCACGTTGCTCGATTATCTGCGCGGCGCGGGCGAGAACTATCACGCCTGCATCTTCCTGCCCTACATGTTCGCGTCCACAACGCTCGGCGTGCCGCTCGTCGCCACCCGCGCATGGCTGCAACCGTGCCTGCACGACGAAGCGGCGGCTTATCTGCCGCAGACGGCGGAAATATTTCGCGTGGCGCGCGGCCTGTTGTTCAACTCCGAGGGCGAGTTTGAGCTTGCGCTCCGGCTCTACGGCCCTGGTATCTACGGGCGCAGCACGGTCGTCGGCGAAGGCATCGAGCACACCCACTACGAACCGGCCCAACTCGCCGCCGCGCTGCCCACACAGCTACACGGCGCGCCTTTCCTGCTCTACCTCGGCCGGCGCGATGAGACTAAAAACATACTGCTCCTGACGCGCGCTTTCGCGCAGTTCAAAACAACGCAGCCGGAGGCCGAACTGCAACTCGTCCTCGCCGGCCCCGGCGCTACGTCGTTCGCCGCGCCCGTTGGGATACATGATCTCGGTCTCGTGTCAGACGAACTGAAGGCCGCGCTGCTCACACACTGCCGCGCGCTCGCGCAACCGAGCCGCAACGAAAGTTTCTCGCGCGTGCTGATGGAAGCGTGGGCGGTGGGTCGGCCCGTCGCCGCGCACCGCGATTGTCCGGCGACGGCCATCGCGGTCACGCGCGCAAACGGCGGTTGGCTCGCCGCGACCGAGACCGAGTGGGCGCAACTCTGCGCCCGTATCGCGGCCACGTCCGACGAAGAGTTAATTGAGTTGGGCGCACGCGGGCGCGTTTATGCAGCCGAGCAGGCTGACTGGGACAAGGTCATCAGGCGCTATGAAGTATTGCTCGGACTCACACAAGCAAACAACGCTGCGCCGTTGCTTGCGTCGTCATCACCCGCTCAGCCTCGGCCGGCCCACAGGCATGAACTGCGCGCGATTCATCAACTGCTGCCAGACATCGCTTACGGCGATGCGATCTCGCAGCAGGCCTGCGCCATCCGCACGCACTTGCGGCAACACGGTTACGAATCCGAGATTTTCGTCAAGCGCCGCGCTGCGCAGATGGCGACCGCGGCGCACCTCTTCGACGAAACCCAACCTGAACCGACCGCCGGCTTGCTCTATCATCATTCCATCGGTTCGGAGTTGACCGCGTTCGCCGTCGCGCACACGGGGCCGAAGTGCCTCGTCTATCACAACATCACGCCCGCCGAATGCTACGCGCCGTACCGCCCCGGCTTCGCGTGGATGTTGGAGACCGGGCGCACATACCTCGGCCGGCTCGCGCGCCACTTCCCCGTCGCGGTCGGCGATTCGGCCTACAACGCCAGCGAGCTTGCGGCGCGCGGCTTCCACGCACCCGGCGTATTGCCGATTATATGTGACCCGGCCAAGTGGAACATCGCGCCCGACGCCGAACTGCTGGCCCGTTTGCAGGACGGGCGCACGAACCTGCTTTATGTCGGGCGCATCGCGCCGAACAAACAACAGGCGCGACTGGTGGAAGCGTTCGCCCAATATCGCACGCTTGATCCGTGCGCGCGTTTAGTCATCGCGGGCGCAGGCCGCGCGGCCGATCCCTATGTCCAGCATGTGCAGGCGACAATCGCGCGGCTCGATCTGGCGGCGCACGTCGAAGTGCCGGGCCAGATCACGGATGCGGCGCTGCTGGCGTACTACCGCACGGCGCACCTATACTTGTCGCTTAGCGAGCACGAGGGCTTCGGCGCACCGCTTGTCGAAGCGATGTGGTTTGACGTGCCGGTGCTGGCCTTGAGGGCGACGGCCGTACCTGAAACGCTGGGCACAGCCGGTGTGCTGTTCGAGCAGACAGAGTCATTAGCAGATATTGCCCGACACGCTTACCAACTGACGCATGAGGCCGCCAGGCGGCGCACCATCATCGCGGCGCAACGCACGCGCCGGCTCGCGTTCACACCCGCACAGGTGTGGCCGAGTCTCGCGCAGTTGCTCGCACGTTTGACGGTCGCGCTCGAATTAAGCGCCGCCGCCCCAAGCTAAACCGGAGCGCAAACGTCTTTGAGTCTGACGACCCGCAGCACAGGTGAGAGCGTGGCCGCACCGGCGCGCAGCCGCACGCAAGTTGCGCCGCCAGAGCGGGCGCGCGCGTGCCCGCTGCTCGCCATCGTCGTGCCCTGTCTCAACGAAGAGTTGGTCGTCGCGGACACAGCCGCACGGCTCTGCGCCTTGTTGCAACAACTCAGCGCCGACGGTCAGATCGAGCGCGCGAGTTTCATCTACTTCGTGGACGACGGCAGCCACGATGCGACGTGGGCCATCATCGAAACGCTGCACGAACAGGACGCGACGGTGAAGGGCTTGAAGCTGGCGCGCAACGTCGGCACGCAGAACGCGCTCTTAGCCGGCCTCCTGGGGGTGAAAGAGCGCGCCGATTGCGTCGTCACGATTGACGCGGACTTGCAGCAGGACGAAGCGGTCATCACCCAGTTTTTGGCTAAGTATCGGCAGGGCGCGCACATCGTCTATGGTGTGCGGCGCAGGTATGGCCCAAGCTCGCCGGTGAAGCGCGCCACTTCATGGTTCTTCTACAACCTGATGAACCTGTTGGGCGCACGCATCATCAAGCATCACTCGGAGTATCGGCTCGTCTCGCACAAGGCGCTCGCGGCCATCGCCGAATATCGCGAATACAATTTATTCCTGCGCGGCATCTTCGTGGACATCGGCTATCGCTCCGATACGGTGCCCTTCGACGCGCGGCGGCGCGCGGCGGGCACGTCGAAGCACAGCTTCAGCAAACTCGCTTCGCTGGCGCTCGACGGCATCACGTCGTTCAGCGTCGTGCCGCTGCGGTTGGTCACGTTCACCGGCGCACTCGTCTTTCTGTTCAGTTGCGCGATGACGCTCTTCTATCTATATGAAAAACTCGTCGGGCACACGCCGCCCGGTTGGGCCGGCACGGTCATTCCGATCTATTTCCTCGGCGGCGTGCAGATCGTCTTCCTCGGCCTCGTCGGCGAGTACATCGGCAAGATTTACAAAGAGGTGAAGGCCCGCCCGCGCTTCATCAAGGACGAGGAATTATTCTGAGAAATTGTATGACAACTCGGACAGGCTGAGGGAAATGATCCACGAAACACACGAAGCAACACGAACCAGAACACCGAACAGATATGCCCTTTCGTATTGTTTCGTGTGTTTCGTGGATCACCTTCTGCTGACGCTGAGTTGGCAAATTGCTTCTGACAACTCATAACCGACGAAACGTCCATTGCCCACGTTGAACGCGCAACAACAAATTTCGCCGTTGATCGAAACGCCCGCCGCCGCCGAGTGCATTGTCTGCGGCGCGCTAGCGCCGGCCGCCCCGCTCTATCCCGGCATCCTGCGCTGTCGCGCGTGCGGCTATGTCTCCGCCGATATGCGGCTGACGGATGAGGCACTGTTCGAGCTTTACAACGAGCAGTTCTTCACCGGCGCGGAGTTCAGCGACTATGCGGCGGACGAACGCTTCTTTCGCAAGAATTTTCAACTGCGCTTTCGGGCCCTGCAAAAGTTTCTCGCCCCCGCGCGCCACCAACAACTACTTGAGATCGGCAGCGCCTACGGCTTCTTCCTCGCCGAAGTGCGCGCCAAGTTTGCTCACGTACAGGGCATAGACATCACGGACGCGGGCGTACGCCATGCGCGCGAACAATTAAAGCTCGATGTGGTGCAAGCCGATTTTCTCGCGCACGACTATGGCGCGCAGAGGTTCGACGTGGTCTGTCTATGGGACACCATCGAGCATCTCCGCGCGCCGCACCTGTACGTGGAGAAGATCGCGCGGCACACGCAAGCCGGCGCGCTGTTGGCCATCACGACCGCCGACGCTGACAGCCTGAACGCACGCCTGCGCGGCCGACAGTGGCGCATGATTCATCCGCCCACGCATCTACATTATTTCTCCGCCGCCACGCTCGCGCGTTTGCTCGAACGGCACGGCTTCGAGGTCGTCTATAATCGCTATTGCGGTTTCTATCGCAGCTTCGGCAACGTCGCCTACAACATCTTCGTCCTGCGCCAGCACCGCCCGCGCCTGTTTCGCCAACTCGAACGAACAGGCTTGACGAAGTTCGGCTTCTATCTCAACCTCTACGACATCATGTACGTCATCGCGCGCCGCCGTTGACCGGGCGCGCACACGCCGCTACCAACCCGCATGGCTGACGCACCGAACGGACACGAACAGAGGCTTACGCCGCTCACACCGGGCACGTTGCGCGCCCGCACCCGCGCCACGCGCGCACATGCGGCCTGCGTGCTGCTCAGCTACGCGCTGCTCTATCTCCTCTTCTTCGCGCCCGTGCTTCTCTCTGATCGCTTACTTGCGCCGGGCGACGGCATCATCTATTTCCTGCCGAACTTTGCCGCGCCGCACGTCTTCTGGGACACAACTATCTGGGGCGGCTTTCCGGCCGTCGGCGACGCACAGTTGATGATGTGGTATCCGCCCGCGCTGCTGTTCTCGCTGTTTGGCGCGGCTGGCTATCAACCGTTCCTGCTCACGGCTTATGTGCTGGCCAGCAGTTTCACTTACGGCTACGTGTTCACGCTCACGCGCTCGCACTTCGCGGCGACGATTAGCGGCTGCATCTATGGACTGTGCGCTTTCATGATCGCGCACGTCGGGCACGCGGCCGTCGTCCACACGGCCGCGTGGCTGCCGCTCGTCATCTGGGCGCTCACAGAGTTGCAAAGTCGGGAGATCAAACGCCATTGGTTTGTCATCGCCGCGCTCGCCGTCGCGTGTGCCGCGCTCGCGGGTCATCCGCAAATTTTCGCCTATACACTTTGTCTCAGCGGCGCGTTTGCGTTTGTGACCGGCTGGCACGCGCCCGTGGGCCGTTGGCGCTACTACGGACTGTGCGCGCTCGTCGTCGCGCTCGGCGTAGGATTGGCCGCGCTGCAACTTTGGCCGACAGCGGAGTTGGCGCGCTTGAGTTGGCGCGCATCGCTCAGCTTCGCGGAGTTCAACGCTTACGCGCTGCCGCTCAGACAAGCGCCGGTGCTGCTCTTTCCCTTCCTCTATGGCGGCGCGCCGGATGCGTTCTACGGCGTCCCCTACTTCGGTGCGTGGCCTTCGAGCGCGGACGGCTGGGGCGCGGGTGAGTTGAGCGGCTACGCGGGTCTCTTGCCGCTCATGCTCGCCGCCCTCGGCTGCATCATGCACCGGCAGAACGTTGCGGCACGCTTCTGGCTCGGCGTGTGTGCTGTCGCCCTGCTGTTAACGTTCGGCGAGGCGACGCCGCTCGCGCGCCTCGTCTATCACCTGCCTGTGGTCAACAAGTTTCGCGCGCCCGCGCGCCACTATCTTGAGTTGACGTTCGCCGTCAGCCTGCTCGCCGGTCTCGGCGTCAAAGCGATCCAACAACAGACCGTTAACAAGCGACTACTCAATCGCATACTGATCGGCGTGGGCGGCGCAGTGGGTGTGTGCCTGCTCGCGCTTGGCTTGTTCGCCGCGAAGATCGATGCGCTTGCCGTCCACCAACTCGGCCATGCGATCACGCTCAAGCCGTGGGCGAACGCGGCCGTCGGCCTGCCGTTGCTGCTCTTGCTCACGGGCGGCGCGACGTTGTTTTACTGGCACGCCCAACCGCGCGCGCGGCTGCGTAGCGCCTTGCTCATCGCTGCGCTGTTTATTGATCTCGCCAGCTTCGGTTGGTTTTATGAGTGGCACTATCGCGCACCGTACAAGGCTTATCTCAACGCGCCCGTGCCCGCGCAAACCTTTCGCGCGGAGTTGGCCGCGACGCAGCAACGCTTGTTGCCCGTGCGCGGCGGGACGGGGCGCGTCGCGGAGTTGCCGCCGAATTTGTCAAAGCTCTGGGCCATGCCGAGCGCAAGCGGCTACGGCCCGTTCATCCTCACACGCGTCAGCCGTTTGTTGACGATGCCGCCGCACGGCAGCATCGATGAAGCGTGGCGTGAGCCAACGAATCAGAGTCTCGATCTGCTGGCCGTCCGTTATCTCGTCGTGCCGCCGGACAAAGTCGAGCCGCCCGTGACGACGGATGAGCGCGGCGTGCGTTGGTCGGTCAATGACTTCGCCGCGCAGTTCGGCCTCGGTTGCGATCCGCATCACCCGGCAGACTTCAAACTCGATCTGCCGACGCCCATGCGCGCCACACAGATCGGTCTCGTCAGCGCGCTTGCCTGCTCCGCGCAACTCACGGCCGGCCAACCCTTCGCCACGCTCACACTCACGGACGTGGCCGCGCGCACAGTCAAGCTCACATTAAACGCGGGGCAGGAGAGCAGCGAGTGGGCCTACGACTGTGCCGATGTGCGGCCGACCATGCAACAAGGGCGTGCGCCCGTCTTTCGCAGTTATCCGGTCGAGCGCGGCGGCGCGCAGTGTGCGGGGCACGATTACGTTGCGCTGCTAGCAATCCAAGCGCCCCACCGGAATGAGCAGCTTGCGTTGCGCGCAATCAAATCTATCGCACTGCGCTGGACAGGCCCGCCCGGCACAATGGCGCTCAAGAAAATAACTTTGCTCGACGAACAGGCGCAGACCGCGACGCCGATCAATCCAGTCGCCGGTTCGCTCGCCGATGCGACGCGCTGGCGACGTGTAGGCGACATCAACGCCGCGAACAGCGGTTATAGCGCGGCGGTGAAAGCGGAGGATGTGGGCGCGGCGGTTGTTTACGAGAATCTGCATGCGCGCCCGCGCGCGTGGCTCGTGCCTGAAGTGTTGCGCGTGACGGCGGACGAAGCGGTCAACGCGATCCGCACGTCGCGTCTGCCCGACGGACGCGGCTTCGATCCGGCCCAACTCGCGCTTGTCGAAGATACGACTTTCAAAGCCGAACAGGCCGACCCGGCCGCGACCGCGCAGGTCACGAGCCTCAACGCCGGGGCGATGGAAGTGCGCGTCAAGACAAATGCGCCCGCGTTCCTTGTCACGAGCGACGTGTTCTATCCCGGCTGGCGCGCGACGGTTGACGACACACCCGCGCGGCTCTATCAGACTGATTATGTATTACGCGGCGTCCAAGTGCCGGCCGGCGCGCACGTCGTCCGCTTCGAGTTTTGGCCGCAAAGTTTTTATTATGGCTTGGGGCTGAGCGCGCTCTCATTGTTGCTGCTCGGCGGCTGCACGTTCCGGCTCAGGCGTGGGGCGGCGCACCCGGCCCGCCGTGCGGCGCGTATAAATAGCGAGGCCGCCCAACAGCAATAAAGTAAGCGCCGAGATGAGTGCACCGGTGCGCGCGGCGGGCGCGGCATAGTACATCTCGACCTTGTGTTGGCCGGCCGGCAAGGCTACGCCGCGCAGTAGATAATCGGTCAACAAAATGGGCGCAGGCTGGCCGTCAACCGTCGCCACCCAGCCGGGATAGAACATCTCACTCACGACTAACACGGTCGCGGTCGGCGCGCTTGTCTCAAGCAACAAGCGGTTCGGCTCGTAGCGTGTGATGCGGATGCTACTATCCGGCGCTAGTCCGCCGCCGGGCAACGCCGGCAATTCATTCGGCTTAACTTCAAGCAGAGCCGTGCGGGCGGGATCGAATGTGTTTGCGCTCTCGCCCCGGATGCGCCGCAGAGCTTCTTCAGCGTCCACGGCTGCGGCTTCGGCCACTAACCAGGTGCGTGGTTGGGCGCGGCCGTTGTGCAGAATCAGGACATCGTTGCTGCGGTCGAATTGCCAGCGGCCAGCGTCGAGTTGTAGATAGAGTAGTTTGCGCGAGAGCGGTTCGGTCTGACCGGTCGCGGCGTCGTGCAACGAAGCGGCCCAGACCGCGAGCGTGGCGTGGTCACTGAGATTCTCTACTGTGATCTCCTGTACGCGCACGCGCGCACCGAGCGCGAGCTGTGCCAGATAGCGACAGGCCTGATAACTGTTCTGAAGGTCGCCCGCTTGTCGGTCGAAGACAGGCGCGAGGCTGTGCTTTATTGTCGGCCGCATGTCTGGCCGCTCGTGCGCCCATTCGGCTGTGTCCACGCCGGCGCGCAACTCACGCTCGATGCTGCGCCCGTCGAACGTGCGCAGGCGCACGCGCGCGACCGCTGTGCCCTGCGCGATGTCCCCCGAGTTGGCCAACGAGGTGACGAGCGCGAGCGAATCGGCCATGGCATCGGTTAAGCCCACATGCGCGGTGGTGTGTGGCTTAATTTCCAGGCCGGCTTCGCTGAGATCGAACCTGAGTCCGTTTTTTTCCGGCAACGCCATAGGGCTGGGGCGCAGGTTTTGGAAAGTGGCGAGGCGTGTCACGTTCAGCAGATCAAGCACGTGCGAATTGCTGCCCAGCAGCGCATCGTAGGGCGGATAGCCGGGCAACGGGTTGACGCTGTCGAGGCCAACGTTGCCGAGCGCGCGACTGTACCGCTCCAAGAGCAACGGCTCGTAGCCCGCGACGTTGTGCAAGCCATAGCGCGCCGTCAGGTTGAGCGCATCGACGCGCGGCGCAGTGGCATATTCATCCTGAAACAGATTGATGCGCGTATAGACGCGCCCCTCCTGCGGCGGGAACTGTTGTAGGTAACGTGTCAGCGGCGCGGCGGTCACGACCCGCGCGGGCGTCTTGGCAAACCCCGCCCACCAATTCTTCACCATGATATACGGCTCGACGAAGCAGTTCACGGCGATAGCGGCCGTGAGCAACATGGTGCGCCCGCGTGGGGCGGCAAGCTGGCGCGCGTACCAGAGCGCGGCGCAGGTGAGCAACATCAACGCGGCTTTCCAGGCGAGATACGATGAGATGGGCAGCCCCGTGTACCACAAGCCCGGCGCGGCCCCGTCGGGCGGCGCGGACGCAGGGACTTGCGCACGCATCGTCGCCTGCCCCCAGAGCAGTCCCGTCAACACACAGAGCGCGAGCGCCAGCAGGCTCACGACGAGGGCGCGGCGCGCGTGCGTCGATGTGAGTGGCGCGCGTGCGCCGCGCCGGGCGCACGCGTCCCAACCGTAAGCGGCAAGGATGCTGAGCGCGAACGTCCACTCGAACGCATGGCGCGACGGCACGCGAAAGCGGTTCAGCAACGGCACGTGATAAATCAACCGGTGCAACGGCGTGTAGTAACCGAGCATGAGGACGGCGGCCAATCCGGCCGTGAGTAACCAGAAATAGATGCGCAGTTGGTCGGCGCGCACGCGCGCACGTCTGACACACACGCAAGCCAGCAGCGCCAACAAGAGGACGAGCGGCGACACGTAGGCGGTTACGTCTAAGCCACGCTCCGTATAAAGCGGTGCCGCGAGCGACTTCAACGCCCACATCGGCGGGAACGAACCGCTGCTGAAGAATGAATAAGTCAGTGTGCCGCGAATGCTGCGGCGCACCGCGCGCAGCGTCTCTAAGATTTGAAACGCGGCCACACCGGCCGCCAGCAGACCTGCGCCGGCAGCGATCAGCAACGGCCGCCACCTGTATAGGTTTAACCAACGGCGCACAGGGCGCGGCGCATTGTCGTCAGTTGGCGCGCCTATCGTGAGCGAGAGGTATGCGGCATACGTGCCCGCGACGAGACCGACGTATAAGAGGCTTTGCCCGTGCCCGTTCAAGATCGACATGGCATACGCGCCGGTGGCCGCGATGAGACAGGGCGCGAAGCGACGTGTGCGGACGCGCTCGATAGCGATGAGCATGAGCGGCAGCCACATGAGCGAGTTGTTGGGCATGCCGATGATGCCGAGAAGGTTCGTCGTCATGCCGCCGTAGCCGAACGAGAGGCCCGCGAGCAGTGCGGCCGTGTGGCTGCGGCCGATCTCGCGCGCGTAAGCGTAGGTGAACGCGGGCGCGAGCAAGAACGGCGCGAGCACGTAGAGTTGTTCGGCCCACGCCTCCGACAAGAAGAGATAGCCCCACGTCAACGGGTAGCCCAGCCCGAGTTGCGCCATCGAGAGCAGCGGATAGCCGGACATGACGTAAGGCGTCCACAGCGGGAGTTGCCCGTGCCGGAGCATGTCCCACGCGACCGTGCGCAACGGGTAGGAATAACAGAAGGCGTCACCACCCAGCAGCCACTGCCGGCCGAATAAAACCCAACCGAAGAAGAGCGTGAAGAAAAGACCGATGAGCGCCAACGCGGCCACGTCCGCGCGTCGCCTGCGCCACCAACTTTGCCCCGCCGCCGCCGCCTTGTTCATTTTCTAGTATCCGGCGCGCTGGCCTCTACCTGTGTCGTGCTATCCCGCGCGGCGCGCTTGAGCCTGCGCGTGAAGCTGGCGAGACCACACAGCAGCAATAAGGTGAACGCCGAGATGAGCGCACCGTTGCGCGCAGCCGGCGCGGTGTAGCGCATCTCGACTTGATGCTGTCCCGCCGCGAGCGCCACCCCACGCAGCAGAAAATCGGTCACGTTGATCTGTGCGCGCTGCCCGTCCACCGTCGCCTCCCAGCCTGGATAGAACATCTCACTTACGATCAGCACGGTCGCAGTCGGCGCGTTCGTCTCCATCACCAACCGATTCGGCGTATAGCTCGTGATACGCACTGTGCTGCCCGGCGCAAGCGCGCCGCCGGGCAAGGCGGGCAACTCTTGCGGGTGGACTTCGAGCAAGGCGGTGCGGCGTGGATCAAACTCCGGCGCGCTCTCGCCGCGGATGCGACTCAAAGCCACTTCGCTTTTCACCGCCTCCGCTTCGGCGACGAGCCATGCGCGCGGCAGCGCGCGGGTGTTGCGCAGGATCAACGTCTCGCGCTGCTCATAGACCGGTTGCCATGCCGCGGAGTATGGGTCGGCGGGCGCGCTCGCGACTGCGCCCAGCGAAATCGCCAGGCGCGGGTAAGAGACGACGAACGTTGTGTTGAGTATATCAAGCACGTGTGAGCGGGCCGTGAAGAGCGAGGCGTCAGGTGTGCCGCCGTCGAACGTATGCACTGCGTCGAGCCATACGCCGCCGAGTGCCTGACTGTAGCGTTCGAGCACGAGCGGCTCGTAGCCCGCGACATCGTGCAAGCCCCAGACGGCGGCCGTGTTCGCGGCGTCGAAGCGCGGCGTGCCGTCCTGTTCGCTCATTAGACCAACGCGCGTGTAGATGCGATTCTCGGCAGGTGGGAACGATTGCAGGTAGCGCGTCGCCGCAGAGGCTGTCGTGAAGCGGCTCGCTGGTAAACCCGCGCCCCCCCACCAGCGCGCGATGAGCAATGACGGCTCAACATAGCAGAGCAGCAACACCGTCGCGAGCACCAAGCCGAAGCGCCAGCGTGCCTGCGCGATGAGACTCGCGCGCCAGAGCGCAATGAGCGTCAACAAGACGAACCCGCCCTTCCAGAGGCAATAGACGGTTGTGTGCGAGAGCGCACGGCTCGCGTCGGGGCCAAGCGTCTGCGCCTTCAACCACCACAGCGCGCCGACGATGCTGCCGAGCGCCAATAGTCCGAGCGCAGTGTAGAGCGTCGTCCCGCGCGGGTGTGGGCTCGCTTCGCGCCAGCGGCGCAGCACGGGCGCGAGCACATCCCAACCGTAAGCGGCGAGGACACCGGCGGCAAACGTCCACTCGAACGTATGGCGCGAGGGCACGCGGAACAGGTTCAGTAGCGGCAAGCGATAGACCAGATGATAGAACGGCGTGAACTGCCCCATCATCAGCACACAAGTCAACACCGCCAGCGCCCCCCAGAAGAAGACGCGCGGGTCGCGCGCACGGCGCACAGACATATGCGCGTAGATAGCGACGAGTGCCAGCACGAACGTGAGCGGCGGCACATAGGCCGTCATGTCGATCACGTAGAAGAGCGGCGTGGTGAAAGACCGCCACAAGTCCACAGGCATGAACGAGCCTTGCGTGAATAACTCGTAGCTGAGCGTACTGCGCACACTGCGGCGCACGACGCGCGCGGTCTCCAGAATCTGAAACGCGGCCACACCCATTGCCAACAGACCCGCGCCGCAAATTACCAGCAGCGGCCGCCATTGTCGCGCCGACTGCAACCGTATGCGTAGAGTGTGCCGCTCCTCATCGTCAACCGTTAGTACAAGCCAGCCAGCATAAGCCCCGGCGAGCAAGCCCACAGACAGAAAACTCTGCGCGTGGCCGGTGAGGACGGAGAGCGTATAAGCGAGCGTGGCCGCGAGCAAGCAAGGAATAAAGCGGCGGCGGCGCGCACGCTCAAGCACGATGAGTAAGAGCGGTAGCCACAGCACTGCATTCGTCAGCAGCCCACTATTGCCCAGCGGACTGGCCATCATGCCACCATAACCAAACGTTAACGCGCCCAAGAGCGCAGCTAGCGGACTGCGCCGCACCTCGCGCAGATAGGCGTAAGTAAATGCGGGCGCGAGCAGAAACGGCACGAGCACGTACACCTGTTCAGCGACACGGCCGGGCAGCAGCAGATAACCCCACGTGAGCGGATAAGCGAGTCCGAGTTGCGCCATCGACAAGAGCGGATAACCGGAGAGTACGGTGGGTGTCCAGAGCGGAAGTTGGCCGTGCCGGAGCATGCGCCACGCGACCGTGCGCAACGGGTATGAGTAAAAAAAGGCGTCGTTAGCGAGCAGATATTTGCCGCCAAATAGCGCCTGCGGGAAAAACGCGACGAAGAACAGGCCGAGACCCGCAAGCACCGCCACGTCGGCGCGGCGCGCGTGCCACCACTCGTGTCTGTTGGTCAGTCTCATATTGTAGTTCGCACCTCGGCCTGCCCCGCGCGCTTGCGCCGCGCGTAAACGGCCAACCCCGCGATCAGCCCTAACGTCAGCACGGAGATGATTGCGCCGGTGCGCGCGGCGGGCGCGGTGTAGCGCATCTCGACCTTGTGCCGGCCGGCGGGCAACACCACGCCGCGCAGCAGATAATCGGTCAACAAAATGGGCGCAGGCTGGCCGTCAACCGTCGCCACCCAGCCGGGATAGAATATCTCACTCACCACTAACACTGTCGGCGCTAACGCATCAGTCTCAAGCGCCAGACTATTCGGCGCATACGCGACGATGCGCGCCTCCATGCGCTCCCACGTCGCCGCCGCGCCCGACAGTTGCGGCAGTTCATCCGGTTTCACTTCGAGCAAGGCAGTGCGGCGTGGATCAAACTCGTGCGCGCTCTCGCCGCGAATCCGGCGCAAGGCTTCTTCGCCGTCCACTGCTTCGGCCTCGGCGACGAGCCAGGCGCGCGGGCAGGCGCGCGTGTTGCGCTGAATCAACACCTGATCTTGATCATAGATGGTTGTCCAAAATTCGGAGCGCGGGTCGGCGGCGAGCGGCGTCGAGATACCCCGGTGTGCGGCGTAGAGCGAAGCGCGCCAGAGCGTGAGCGTCGCCGCGGGCGCGACGTTCGTGATCTCGATCCGTGTGATCTGTGCGGGCGCGGCGAGCGCGAGTCGCGCCAAATAACGATACGCGGGATAGCTATTGGCAGCGTCGCCCGCATGGGTGTCGAAGACGGGGGCAAGGTTGTGCTTGATGATCGCGCGCACGTCCGGACGTTCGTGCGCCCACTCGGCTGTGTCCAGGCCCGCGCGCAAGGTTTGTTCAATGATGCGTCCGTCGAACGTGTATAGGCGCACGCGCGCGACGGTTGTGCCTTGCGCTTCGGCAATGGAATTGGAGAGCGAAGTCACGAGCGCAAGGCTATCGCTGCTCATACCTGCGCCGGTCAGGCGCGCGGTTGCGCCGGGCGGCAGATCGAGTTGCAGGTCAAGGCGCGAGAGACCGATATCGTCCCGATAAGTCAGCGGCTCTTGAAATGGGCGCAGGTTAAGGAACGAGACGACGTGCGTCGTGTTCAATAGATCGAGGACATGCGAGCGCGCGGCGAAGAGATCGTTATTCGGGCCGAAGCCAGCGCGGGGCGTGACCGAGTCCGGGCCGACGCCGCCGAGCGCACGGCTGTAGCGCGCGAAGATGAGCGGCTCCATGCCGGCGAGGTTGTGCAGCCCGTAGAGCGCGGTCAGGTTCGGCGCTTCGAGGCGCGGCGGCCCGGTGAATTCTTCCGCGAACAGTTCGACGCGCGTGTAGACGCGATTCTCCGGCGGCGGGAATTGTTGCAGGTAGCGCGTCGTGGGCGAGACGAGTTGCGGCCGCGTGACCGATAGACTCAGCAAGTCGCCCCACCAGCGCGCGACGGTCACGGCCGGTTCAGCGAAACAGGCCAGCAGCACCGTCGCGGCGGCGAGCGTCGCGCGCAGACGTGGCGGCGCGGCGGACAACTTAAAGCAGCGCCATGCGAGCAAAGTGATGACGCAGGTGAACGCGAATTTCCAGAGCCAGTAAGCCGCTTCGGGGAGTCCCGTGTAGATCGCCGGATTCGGCACCGGCGGAATACTCGTCGCGCGCCACCACAATGCGGCGATAGCGCCGCCGAGGGCCAGCAGCGCGAACATGATGTACACGTCGCGGCGGCCTACATGCGTGGCCGCCCGGCGGCGCGCAAAATAGTCAGCGCCAGCGTCCCAACCGTACGCCGCGAGGATACTTGTGGCGAGCGTCCACTCGAACGTGTGGCGCGAGGCGACGCGGAACTGATTCAGCACGGGCACATGATAGACAAGATGGTAGATTGGCGTGTGCGTGCCGAGTATGAGCAGGAACGCGCCGAGCGCCACGGCCAGCCAGAACCAGACGCGCGCATCGCGCAATCGGCCGCACCCCGCGCAGGCGACGGCACAGAGGGCCAGCAGCAGCGCGAGCGGCGCGAGGAAGGCGCTCGTGTCCACGTAATGGTAGAGCGGTGCGCCGATTGAGAGCAACGCCTCGCGCAGAGTGAACGAGCCTTCGCCGAACGTCTCGTAGCTCAAGGCACTGCGGATACTGCGCCGCGCGGCCCGCAACGCTTCGAGTAGTTGAAACGCCGCCACCCCCGCCGCCAACAATAATGCGCCGAGCGCAACGAGCAATGGTCGCCAGTGGGCCCACGTCAGCCACGCGCGGCTGTCGCGCCCTGACGTGCGGCGCGCATAGATTTGCGCCAGCGAAAGAAACAGCCCGTAGCTGACGGCGAGGACGCCGACATAGACGTAGCTTTGCGCGTGCCCGGCGAGGACGGAGAGCGCGTACACGAGCGTCGCACGCACCAGGCAATAGGCAAACGTGCGCGTACGGGCGCGCTCAATGTAAAGCAACACGAGTGGGGCCCACATCAGCCCGTTGGTCAGCACACCACTATTGGCGATAGGCCCGCACATCATGCCGCCATAGCCAAAGGCGAGTCCGGCCAGCAACGCGGCAATACGGCTGCGCCCCAGTTCGCGCACGTAAGCATATGTGAAGAGGGGCGACAGCAAGAAGGGCGCGAGTACGTAAACCTGTTCGGCCCAATAACCGGGCAGGAATAGGTAGCTCCAGGTGAGCGGATAGCCGATGGCGACTTGCGCCATCGAGAGCAGCGGATAACCGGCGAGCACATAGGGCGTCCACAGCGGCCATTGCCCGTGCCGGAGCATGTCCCACGCGACGGTGCGCAAAGGATAAGAATAATAGAGCGCGTCGCCCGCGATGATGAGGCGGTGGCCAAAGATAACTTGCGGGAAGAACGCGACGAAGAAGAGCGCGACCGCCGCGACCACCGCCGCGTCCGCACGTCTCTGCTGCCACCACTCGCGCCGGCCGTTTAGTCTCATATAGTCGCGCCGCCGCGCAAATCAGTTCGTGGCGCACGCGTGCGCCGCGCGTAAACCGCCAGCCCCGCAAGCAGGCACAACGTCAACACAGAGATAACCGCGCCGGTGCGTGCGCCCAATGCGGTGTAGCGCATTTCAACTCTGTGTTGGCCGGCCGGCAACACGACGCCGCGCAGCAGATAATCTGCGATGCTGATCCGCGCAGGCCGGCCGTCAATGGTTGCCGTCCAGCCGGGATAAAAGATTTCACTCACGACCAACACCGTCGCGGTCGGCGCGTTTGTTTCGATCATTAAGCGGTTCGGTTCATAACTTGTGATCTGCGCCGTGCTGTCCAGTGCAACAATCCCGCCCGGCAACGATGGCAACTCATCCGATTTCACTTCAAGCAAGGCGGTGCGGCGTGGATCGAACTCGTGCGTGCTTTCGCCGCGAATCCGGCGCAAGGCTTCTTCGCCGTCCACCGCTTCGGCCTTGGCGACGAGCCAGGCGCGCGGGCAGGCGCGCGTGTTGCGTAGGATAAGCGTCTCATGTTGCTCATAGACCGGCTGCCATGCCTCCGAGTAAGCGGCGAGGAGCGGCACGAGGAGTTGCGTGCGCGCAGGGCGCAATCGTGCGCCGTAGAGACCGAGCCGAGCTGTCTGCGCCACGTTGACAATCTCCACCTGGCGCACGCGCACAGGCTCGTCGAGCGCGAAAAAGGCTTTGTAACGATACGCCTTAAACCCGTCCGCGTCGCCAAGTTGCGTGGCGTCGAAGACGGGTGCGAGCCGATGTTTGACGAGCGCGCGCACATCCGGGCGTTCGTGCGCCCACTCGGCCGTGTCGCGCCCGGCCTTTAGTTCGCGCTCGATGGTACGGCCATCCATCGTATGTATGCGCACACGCGCTACAGTCTTATCGTCCGGCTCAGAGGTCGAGTTCGAGAGCGCTGTCACAAGCTCAAGCGCGTCCGCTTCAATGGGCGCAGTTGGCAGGATTCTTGTGGCTTGCGGCAAGACTTCGCCCGTCACGTCCATGCCGGTCGCTGTGGTCACATCCGCCGCCGTCTCAAGCCGGGGGCTAAGGTTCGGGTAGGAGACGACGAAGGTCGTGTTGAGCAGATCGAGCACGTGTGAGTGGTCGGTCAAGAGTGAGCTATCCAACACGTTGTTGAACGTACGCACCGAGTCGAGGCCGACGCCGCCAAGTGCGCGACTATAGCGTTCAAGGATCAGCGGCTCGTAGCCCGCGACGTTGTGCAACCCGTAGACGGCGGATAAATTCGCCGTGTCGAATCGGGGCGTCGGGCCATATTGTTCGTTGAACAGATCGACGCGCGTGTAAACGCGATGCGCCTCCGGCGGCAGTTGCCGCAGAAAGCGCGTGCCGTCCGTCACGATGGCGAAGCGGCTCGCGGGCAAACCTAAGCCGCCCCACCAACGCGCAATGAGCGCCGACGGCTCGACGAAGCACAGCACCAACACCGTCGCAAGGGCCAAGCCGAAGCGCCAACGCGCTTGTGCGATCAGACTCGCGCGCCAGAGCGCCACGAGCGTCAACAACACGAACGCGCATTTCCAGAGCCGGTAGATGGTTGCTGGCGCGAGCGCACCGGGCGTTGCGTCACTGCCCTGCAACGTTTGCACTTTCAGCCACCACAACAGACCGACGATAACGCTCGCGGTGAGCAGCACGAGCGCGGCGTAAAGCGTGAAGGCACGTGCAGGCCGCTGCGCTGCGCGCCGTTTGCGGAACCCGGCCGCAGCCGCATCCCAGCCATATGCGGCGAGCACGGCGATGGCGAACGTCCATTCGAACGTGTGGCGCGAGGGCACACGGAAACGATTCAGCAGCGGAATGTGATAGACGAGCAAATAAAGCGGTGTATGTTGCCCCAACATCAATGCCAGCGCGAGGCCGGCCAGCGCAAGATAGAAGAAGACGCGCGGGTCGCGCTCATGGCTGTGGCGCGCGTGTGCCCAAGCGGCGACGACGGCGAGCGCGAGCGCGAGCGGCGGGACTGCGGCGTGCATGTCGAAGACATAGAAGAGCGGCGTGGTAAACGATTGCCAGAGCATCGCCGGGGTGAACGAGCCTTGCGTAAAAATATCGTAGCTGAGCGTACTGCGCACACTGCGTCGCGCCACGCGCGCCGTCTCCAGAATTTGAAATGCCGCCACGCCCGCCGCCAACAAGAGCGCCCCCCCGGCCACGCACAGCGGCTGCCAGTGGCGCGCGGACGCGAGCCGCGCACGCAAAGTTCCCCGCCCCGCATCGTCTGTCGTAAACACGAGGAACAGGGCGTAGGCGACGGCTAGCAGGCCCGTGTACAAGAAGCCTTGGCCATAGCCGGTCAGAACCGATAGCGCGTAAGCGCCGGTGGCCCAGAGCAGGCAAGGGACGAAGCGCCGCGTGCGAGCGCGCTCGATGACAATCAGCAGGAGCGGCAGCCACATGACCGCGTTCGGCATCAAGCCGTTGTTGGCGAGCGGGCTGGCCATCATGCCGCCGTAGCCGAAGGTCAGCGCCCCCAACAGCGCCGCGAGCGGCGTGCGTGCTAGTTTGCGCAGGTAGGCGTAGGTGAACACGGGCGCAAGCAGGAACGGCGCGAGCACGTAAATCTGTTCGGCTATATGACCGGGCAAAAATAGATAGCCCCAGGTGAGCGGATAGGCTAACCCGATCTGCGCCATTGAGAGCAATGGATAGCCCGACATGATGTAGGGCGTCCAGAGCGGGAGTTGCCCGTGCCGGAGCATCCGCCATGCGACGGTGCGTAGCGGATAAGAGTAAAAGAAAGCGTCGCCGACAATCAGGTACTTGCCGCCGAACAAGCCCTGAGGAAAAAACGCGACAAAGAACAGGCCAATGCCGGCGAGCGCCGCCGCGTCCGCGCGCCATGCACGCCCTGATTTCAAGGTTAAAAGTTTCCGCACCAAGTTTCCCAATCCGAACTCTTCCGCGCAAACTACGGACAACGCCGCCCCGCGCCCGCTCATCTCTCTGCCACGCCCGTGTTCGTCACCTTTTGCGCACCGGGCGTTAAGTTTATCAACCATCGGCCGCGGCTGCGCGTCTAATCGTGCGACAAGGCCAAGAATGTTGACAAACGATCCGCGCGCACGCTAGAGTACGAGTTGCGGGGATTGTTCTCGCAGCAGCCAGTCAAATCAAATTTGTGAGTAGCCCCGGCTCTCCCAATTTGGCTTCAAAACGACTACTAGCTTAACAGTCCCACCGCTTTTAAGAGTATCGGGAGTAACCGACATGCGAAAGATTATTATTGCCTTTACCCTGCTGACATTGTTCACGCTCAACGCCTTCGCGCAGACGCAGAGCGCGCCGACGTTGCGCATCGTGACCGACGACCCGACGCTGCCATCTGAACTATTCTACGGTGACATCAAGGTCAAGCCCTTGCGCCTGCGGCCGGGCACGGCGACGCGCATCACGATTGACGACAGCGACCTCTTTGTCCAACAACACTACATCGACTTCTTGAGCCGCTTCCCCGATACGGACGGTTTCGCCGCGTGGATGCGCGTACTCGCCAACTGCCCGGCGGGCGATGCGGAGTGTGTGCATCAGGCCCGGCTGACCACCTCGGCGGCGTTCTTCGGCTCGCAGGAGTTTCAGTTGAAGGGCTTCTTCGTCTTTCGTTTCTACACCAGTTCGCTGGCCCGGCAGCCGAACTATAACGAAATGGTCGGCGACATGCGCAGTGTGACCGGCGCGACCGCCGCCGATGTGATCGCCAAGCGCACCGCCTTTGCCACTAACTGGGTCACGCGCGCTGATTTCCTGGCAAACTTCCCGCGCGGTATATCCGCGGCCGCCTTCGTGGACGGCATCCAGCAAAAGGCCGGCGTCACGGTCGCGAATCGCAATCAAATCGTCAGCGATCTGACGGCTAACAACACGGACGCGGGCCGCGCCGTGGCGCTCCGCGCTATCGTTGAAAGCCAGGAAGAATCAGCCAAGGAGTTCAACCCCGCGTTCGTCTACATGCAATACGTCGGCTATCTACGCCGCGATCCGGAGCCGGCCGGCTACGACTCATGGCTCAGGTACCTGAACGCGAACCCGAACAACTTCACCGACATGGTGCGCGGCTTCGTCGACTCGACCGAATATCGCAACCGGTTCTAGTAACCGGACGCACTGACAAAGAAAAAAGGTCGGCGGCCTCAACAGGGCCGCCGACCTTTTGTGATCTTGGATTTGAAAACCAAGAGCGCGCGTGTAGAAGTTGCCCCCGAAACTCAACCCGCTGGCGGGCCCGCAACCCGCGCCATACTCGCTCCCATACTCAGCACTTCACGGTAAACTTCTAACGTCATGCGCGCCGTGCGCGCCCACGTAAACTCGGCCGCGCGGGCCAGTCCGGCGGCGGAGAAGTGCGCGCGCGCGTTTACATCCGTCAGTAGTTCGACGAGGCGCGCGGTCAACTCCGGCACGTTGGTCGGTTCGATCAGGTGCGCGGCCTGCCCGACGGTCTCGATAATGACGGGGATACGGCTGGTGATGACGGGTGCGCCGCAGGCCATCGCTTCGAGCGGTGGCAGCCCGAAGCCTTCGTAGAGCGACGGATAGACGCAGACCTGGCACGACGAATATAACGCGGCGAGTTCTTCGTCCGTCACGTAACCGGTGAACAAAATGTGTTCCTTGAGGTCGGACGCGGCGACATGACCGAACAGTTCATCCGTGTGCCAGCCCTTCCGCCCGGCGATGACGAGTTGCGGGCGCAAGCTCGTCGTGCGGAACAACTCGTCGAACGCGCGCACGAGCGTGAGCAAATTCTTGCGCGGCTCAACTGTGCCGACAAACAGGATGAAGTCGGCCGCGACGCCGAGGCGTTGGCACGCCGCCCGCGCGGCAGCAGCCGCGACAGGCCGGAAGGCCCGTCGCGGTGCAAGCGGTACGGCCGTAATGCGCGCGGGCGCGACGCCGAGATGTTCACTAATTTCGCTGCGGACGCTTTCGGAATCGGTGAGGATGTGTGTGGCGATGCGCGTCATGGCCGGCAGCCGACGGCGGGCGCGGCGCACGAGGTGTGCTTCATGCGTCTCTGCGTGTAACAACAGTGAGAGGTCGTGAATCGTGACGACTGTGGGGCAACGCTGCCAGAGTGGCACGTTATAGTTCGTGCCATGAAAGAGCGTCAACCCGTGCTGGCGCACGTAGAGTGGCAAGCCAATCGTCCACCAACGGCGGCGCAAGGCGTTAACCGGCGCATGGATGGCGCGCAGATTCGGCGGTACGTCAGTAGCGTCCGCGCCGTCTGCTCCTAAAGCGAGTGCCACGGGCGCGATGAGATCAATCTGAGTTTCGGGCGCGAGCCGCGCGAGTCCTTGCGCCAACTCGAACGTGTAGTGCCCGATGCCCGTCTTCGGCGTCGCTAAGGGGATGCCGTCAAGGCCGATGTGCATAAGCGTGGACTCAAAAGAGGATACCGGGCGGCGGAAGTCGTCGCGCTCAACAGAGCAGGCGAAGGCTTTCGACGCCCGGCATATTTTGCGGCGGCCGCGACTGTGGCCGCTCAGTTAATGCGGAAGCGCGGCGCGGTGTCGGCGGCCCGGCTCGTGGCCCCGCCGGTGACGATGACGACAACCGCCACGTCACCCGCGCCCGCAAGCGATGCGGGCAGGAGAAAATCGAGTTGCGACAGGCCGGGCATGTCAGTCGTCGTCAGGTTGACGACGCTCGCGCCGGTGATGTCCGTGTTGGTGTTATCGCTGACCTTGACGAGCCGGACGGTGATCTGGCTCGTCGCTATGCCCCGCACGCCCGTCAAGGCCAGGCGCAATCTGGTCGGTGCCGTCACGTTCTGCCCCGTGCCGTCAGCGTAAGTCGTGGTCACGGTGAACGGCTCCGGCGTACCTGTGCCCACGAGCGGGTTTGTTACATTACTTATGACAGCGCGCCCGCCGGGGCCGTTGGTGGTAGTAAAAATGTCGGGTTGCGCCGGCACGATCTGCAATAGGCTGCGCACCGTCCGCACGCCGCCCGCCTCGCGGATGTTGATAACGACAGGCACGGTGTTCGTCCCCGTCGTCACGGGCAAGCCGCGCGGCACCTCGAATTGAATCTCGTTCGGGCTGACAAAGTAGAGCCCCGCCGCCGCGTTCGCAATCGAGAGCGAGACACCGTTCAACTCGAACGGGAGCGCCGGCTGGCGATGTGACTCCGAGGCGGCATCGCAGTTCGCGTTCGCCGGCACACAACCGACCATCTGGGCCGCCGCCGCGAACGTCACCGTGCCCGACTGCGCGGTGGTGTTGACGACGGCCATCATGCCCGGCGCAAGGCCCGCTAACGGGGTCGTCGTGGGTGTCGGCGAAGGCGTCGGCGTCGGCGAGGCGACGGGCGTGGCAACCGCGTTGCGGCTTGCGCCCGTGGCGTAGGCCAGCGCGCTGGCCGTCGCCGCAGTGTCGCTCGTGGATGGCGCGGGCGGCGCGACTAGATAGTAAACCTCGGTCGAGAAGTCGGTCGTTGGGGTGCCATTGCCGCCGCCAAGTTCAACCGAGGGAATGCTGAAAGCGATGCGCTCGATGGTATTGCTGACAGCGAACTGGATGAATCCGCCGGTTGCGAAGCTTGTCAGGCGCGTCACGACGAGCGCCGTGGTGGCCGTAGCCGGCACTGGCACAGTGAAGAGTTGCACGTTGCGCGTTGGGTTTAGCCCGGTCGCGTCGCCAGCATCAACCCGCGTCGCGTCTGCCTTCAAGTTCAGATTTGACGCGAAGACGAGCCGAGCGCTGTCGCCCGTAAACGTCGGGAAGCGCGTGATGTCGCCGGCCTCTGTGCTGGCGGCGCGGGGCCCGACCGGCACGAGCGTACTCGTCGTCACGTTATAGACGAACACAGTGCTGTTCCCCAAAGTTGGCACAACGTTGGCCGCCGGATCATCGGCGAGCGACTCGAAGGCGATCAGATTGCCGTTGCGGCTGACCCGCTGGCCGAATGTCAGAGCATTGACTACTTGGCCGGCCGTGGCGGACTTAGTGCGAGTCACCTCTTTGAGACTCGTCAGTCCGACGCCGTCAAAGTTGGCGACAAACACCTCGCTGTTGCCGTCCGCGTTATCGGCGACGTTTGCGCCGTTCGTGCCCGGCATGGTGGTCGCGTTCGAGTAGAAGGCGATAGTCGAGTTCTGATTCTCGCCTACCGCGTCGTCGCTCGTGCCGCCGGAAATTGCGGGCGTGTCGTTGAAGATCAACGTCCCTGAAGTGAGCGTGATCTGCGTGAACGCATTGGTCAGCCGGTTGTAGGCATAGATTTCAGGATTGGCGTCCGTGTTCGTGCGACTGTTCGTGGTCGGCAGATTGCGCGTCGAGACGAAGGCGATGCGTGAGCCGGTGTCGTTGATGGTGGCGGCGCGATTATCGTCGGCGACGAAGGGGCCGGCGTTTGCGCCCCCGGCCCGCGGGCTAGCACTCGCGGGCGTGTTGGTGACGCGCGTAAACCCGTTCAAGTTCCGCAGATCGAGGAAGCCGGGATCGACGCCGCTCGTCAGGCTGGCGGCGGGCGCGTCAGGAATGCGATAGAGGAAAAGCTCCTGATTGCCGTCGGCTTGCAGCGCGCTTTTGTTGCCTGCGGTCGTACCGTCGAAACTGCCGGGCGTGGCCGCGTTGGAACTGAAGACGAGCCATCTACCGTCGCGGCTGATCTGGGGACGATTGTTGCTGACCTCAACCGCGACGTTGGTTTGGTCAAACGGGTTTTTGGTGTTATCGACGAGCGCGCTTCTGGTGTCGGTGAGTTGAAAGATGCGGCGCTGCGCGGCGTCCCAGAGGAAGATTTCGCGGTTGCCGTCGGCGTTGCCGGGCGTGCGCGTCGTCTGCCCCTGCGCGATGGTCGCCAGATCGCCCTTCGACTCGAAGACGATGAACCGCCCGTTGCCACTGATGCCGCCGGTGTAGGCGTTTACGTCCGCCGATCCTACGGGCGTCGGGCTGGCCACGGGGGCGGGCGTGGCGGCCGTGACTTGCACGACGAACGGCGCGGGCGTCGGCGTCTGCGCCGCTACGCCCGCGCAGAGCAGGCAAAGCAGGGCACAACTCAAGCCGGACAGACGGAAAAATTGTTTCACCAAGCAAATCTCCAGATGAGACCTTGTTAAGATTTAGGTAATCGGCACGTGAAAGTGCTTCAGGTCGAGCGGCCGCGCCGGCCGACGTGCGCCGCCCGTGCGTGCAGTACGAACGGGCATTCTAAGCGGAAGCCCCGCGCCAGAGCAAGCGTGCGCAATCTCTGCTCTGATGTGCGCCGCCCGCCCGCGCGTTGGCTGGGACGAGGTAGGGCTGCGGGATGAAAGCGTAGTTACGCGGGCAGTAGGCACCCTCTTTCATCCCGCAGCCTTGTTCTTTACTGCATACCGAACCGGAGCCGATATTCAATGGAGTTCACAAAGCCGTTGACCATCGTGCGGAAGTCGCCCGGATGCGTCGTCAAGTAGCTGATCCAGCCGTTGAAGCCGCCCGTGTCGGGCGTGCGCCGCAGGTAGCCGTAATATTGCGAGGCGACGAAGGCGTTGGTGGCTTCCGCAGTGCTGATCTGATCGCTCTGCACGATGGCGCGCAGCACCTGGGCCCGCGTCAACGCGCCGCTGCCGAGCCGGGCAACTAAGTCCGACCGCGTGAGCGTCACTTTCTGAATCGTGCGCGTGCCATCCGGGTTCAGGCTGCCGTCCGGATTCTGCGGGTCAGGCGTTGTGATTAAGGCCAGGTTGTTGAATAGCGCCGCAACGTAATCCGCGTCCGCCAGCGCGCCGTAGGCGCTCCCGAACGCTGGCCGTTGCGTGAAGGCGGTGGCGAAGGTGGCGCGCTTGGCCAGCGTCTCCGGGCCGGTCGTGCCCGTCACGCCGCGCAAGTCCACGGCAAACTCGGCGTAAGTCGGCAAGCGGTTGAAGGCCACGCGGTAGAACACAATGATATAGATGCCCTTGTCCCTAAACTCCGGCGAGCCGAAGAACGCGCCCGAGACCGTGATGCGGTCGCAGCCCGATGGCACCGCCGGCCCTGTGTTCACGTCCGCGCAATTATTGAGCAGGGCCGAATACGGCTCAGTCGCTTCCGGTTCGCGCGCGAGGAAATCGAGATATTGCTGGCGTACGAAGAACGGCGTCTGGAAGATCGGGTTCGCTTGGCCCGCCACGTCGTTATCCGCGATAGTCACGGTGGCTGTGGTCTGTGTGCCGAGGGCCGCGCCCGCCGGATTGCTGAGCATGATCTGAAATGTCTCGTTGCCCTCGACATGCGCGTCGTTGATGATGGGCACGACGAACGTCTTGCTCGTCTCGCCCGGCGCGAAGCTTAAAGTGTCGACCGTGGTGGCAAAGTCGCAGCGGCCGAACGCGGCCCCGCGATTGTTAACCGTGTCCGCGCAGCCGACCGTGAAGGTGTCACTATCCGCTGTCCGGTAGTCCACCGTCACCGTGCCGGAAGTGTCGTTCGTGCGGGTGACGGTGATCGTCGCCTGCCCATTGCCCTCGCCCACCGAATAATTCGCCGCGCTGAACTGAAGCGTAGGGGCGACGGGGGCCCCCGCCGCTTGCGTGACCGTGAAGATCTGCCCGGCGATGGTTAAGGTGCCGGTGCGCGCCACGCCTGTGTTGTTTGACGCGGCCGTGTAATTGACCGTGCCGCTGCCGCTGCCTGTCGTCACCGTGTCAACTGTCAGCCAAGGCGCGCTGCTCGTGACCTGCGATGTGGTCAACGTACAACCTGCCTGCGTCGTGACGCCGACGTTGAAATTGCCGCCGGCTGCCACCACATTGCTGCTCGTCTGCACGAGCGTATAGGTGCAGAGGGGTACCGCCGCCGCTTGCAAGACCGTGAAGGTTTGACCAGCGATGGTTAATGTGCCGGTGCGGGGGGCCGTAGCTGTGTTGGCCGAGACAGTGTAGTTAACCGTGCCGGCACCTGCGCCACCCACCGTCACCGCGCCAACTGTCAGCCAAGGCGCGTTGCTCGTGACCTGTGCCGCAGTTAGCCCGCAGCCCGCTTGCGTGGTCACGCCGGCAGTGAAACTGCCGCCACCGCTGGACACGCTCGCACTCGCTTGCGGCAGCGTGTAGGTGCAAGCCGGGGCGGCGCTACGCGGGACGAAGCTAACGTTTGGCGCGTTGGTTAAATTGATGAGCGCGCCTTCGGAGGTATGCGAAGTGACGACGTACGGATCGAAATCGCCGCCGGAGATGCCGACCACCGGCCGTACGTTCGTGTTGCCGCTGCCGTAGCGAATCTGGATCGTGCCGTCTCTGCGCAACTCGATCTCGAAGTTGACCGGCGCACCGGAATCCGGGTTGGTGTTCAGATAAGTGCGCGCCTGCCAGCGAAAGATCACGCGCTCGCTGTCCTGCGTGACGAACACGTCGCCGCCGGTGTTATCCGTGCGCAGGTCGTCCCATAGTCCAGCGATCATCTTCAAGCCCCGTAGGTCGGCGACGGCACTGCCCGCGTCGTCGCCCGTGCCGTCGCTGTTGCGCGGCAGTTCGCTCTGCGGGTTGAGATACAGCACGCCGTTGGAGGAGACGACGAGGGACGTGTAGGTTTGGCCGTAGTAGGGGAAGCTGAAGTTGCCCAAGCTATAGAACGTATAGTTGTCGTCGGCGTGGAAATTAAGCGGCGTGCCGCCGGTCGTGAGCGATGTGGCGGCAGTTTCGCTGATCAGATAAGGGTCGCTGCTGTTGTTCACGCTGACCGTAACGCCGATTGACGCAGTGCTACTTAAGCCTACCTTGTCGTAAGTTCTCAACTCAATCGTACCGCTGAAATTGCGGTACGGCAGATCAAGTGTAACGCTCTGCGCCGTGCCGGCCGGCCCGGGCGTGCCGACTGGGGGCGCGACGCTTGAGGCTAAGAGTATGCGCGCGCCGTTGATTGGGTTGATGAAGAAGAAATCATAGTCGGTTGCCTGCCCCGTGTTGCCGTCGTCGCCCGGCGCAGTCCACGCGAGCGATACACTGCGCCCGCTCTGCCCGGTGATGCGCAGTTGCCCGGCCGCGGCCGGGGGGGTGGCGTCGCCTGTAGCGAGATTCTGCAAGGTTTTAAAGACGTTCAGCCGCCGATCCGTTGTGGTTTTGCCTAGCGTCGCTATCGTCAGGTCGCCGCTGTAGAGCAATGCACCGCGCAGTTGTTCTACGGCGATGTTCGGATACTGCGCACAGACGAGCGCCGCCGCGCCTGCGACGTGTGGCGAAGCCATCGACGTACCACTAAAGGAGCAGTAAGCCGAGCCCGTACCACATACGTTCATGCTGGCCGGGACAGTGCTTAAGATTGACGCGCCGGGCGCGCCGATGTTGACGGCGCGTGTGCCGAAGTTGGAGAAACTAGCGAGCGAGTCGGAACTCGTCGTAGCGGCGACCGAGATCATATTTGGCAGGGCATAGTCTGATGGATAGTGCGGGATGTTGAAATTGTTGACCGCGTCGTTGCCAGCGGCGGCGACGAACAGGATGCCCGCCTGATTGAGTCCGCCGATGGCATCCTGCGCCGCCTGCGAGAAGCCGCGCCCGCCGTAGGAATTGTTCAGCACGCGCAGGTTTACGCCGCGCTGCCGCATCAGCACGGCATAGTTGTAGCCGCGTATGATGTCGGAGGTCGAACCGCCGCCATCTGCCAACACCTTGAGCGACATGATGCGCGTCTTCCAGTTGACGCCGACCACGCCGATGCCGTTGTCGCCGCGTGCGCCAATCGTGCCGGCGACGTGCGTCGCATGCTCGTCGCCATTCTCGCTATCGAAGACCGCGCCGCGATTGTGCGCGAAGTTGTAGCCGTTGATGTCGTCCACAAAACCGTTGCCGTCGTCGTCAATGCCATTGCCCGGAATCTCGCCGGGGTTCACCCAGATGTTGTCGCGCAGATCAGGATGGTTTACATCCACGCCGCCATCAAGCACGCCGACGACGACCGTGTTGTCGTCTGTGCCAGTGGTGATGTCCCACGCTTGCTCGGCCCCGATCTTACGCAGTCCGTACATATTGGCTGAACCGTAATTCGGATCGTTCGGCACTCTGTCCACCTGCCAGATATAGTCCGGCTCGGCATAGAGCACGTCGGCGCGGGCGTTCAGGGCGGCGATGGCAGCAAGCGTATCGGCCGGTGCGACGTGCGCAAGGCGCAAGCCATCGACCAACTCCGAACCGTCAAACTGTTCGACCTGCACAGCGGCGTCTTCACCGTCCGCCAGCGTGAGCGCGGCGCTGGCCGCCTCGGCCCGCTCAGCCAGCGCGTCGCTACGAAAGCGTACGAGTACGTGCCCCGGCACGAATGGCGCGTCATCCAGCTTATCAACGATTGTGCGCGGTGCGCCAAACGTGGTGGCGCGCTCGCCATCGGCTTGCCGTTGTCCGTGCGTGATGAAGGGGACGCTGCCGGCAAGGAGCAGCAGCCCGAGCCAGAGGGTGAGACGACGCGTGCTACGCCACGCGGGCCGTGCTGACGGAGAAACGGATTTCATATTCAACTCCAGCCCGCCGCGAGGGGCGGGCGGCTAAATCAACGACGAGAAATTAAGCAGGCGGCTTGACGCTCAATTTGCCGGGCTGGTTACGCCAACCGTTTACAAGGGGGAATGAAGCGAATAAAGCTTGAATCAATCCCATCTCAGATGCGGTGGCGCACACGCCAGATGTACGCACGCCCGCAATTTCTCAGATGTTGGGGCCTGAACCTGCCCCGGCGGGCATCGTCCCTGGCTGAAGTATAAATGCTGCGCGCCGGTTGTTGAAAGCGTGCGCGATTGTATGTTAGCGGAAGTGCTGGCCGATCTGCTCGGTGCCGAAGGTGCCGATGCCGTTGAGGCGGAAGCTGAAGACGACGCGGTTCTCGTTGCGCAAGCCGACGTTAAAACTGTAGTCCTGCGCGGTGACGGCGCAGCAGTCCCACGTATAGCCCACCGTCCAGACCGAACTAATGAGTGAGTTATTCTTGCCACTGCGGTTCTGGAAGTCGAAGAAAAAGGCCACACCGCCGTAGAGACCGCGCGCGGTGTTGCCGACGAAGACCGACGGACTCCACTGCGCCCCTTTCAGCGTGCCCGCTTCTTTGCCGCGCGCGTCGGCGAACTGCTGCAACGAAGGCGCGAGATTGAGGGCGCGCGTGTAGTAGAAACTTTGCAGCGTCTGCACGAATTTTCGGTTCGTGCCGAAACTAACGACGAGGTTGCGCAGGCCCGCGCGCTGCACGTCGAAGTCTGTGCGTACGTCGAACGTGAGTTTAGGGCCGGGGTTATAGCGCGCCTCTATGTTGAGTGGTGAGAAGCGGCGCGGCACGCCGCCGTAAGTGAAACCGGAGAATGTGCTGATCGGAAAGAACTGATTGCGCCGGCCCGGCACGAGCGCGCCGCCGAAATAACGGTCGAAGAAATACTTGCCGCGCACGGTGAGCGAGAAGACTTCGTAAGGCTGGCTCGTCAGCGGCGCAGCTTTCGCGCCCTGCGGCGCGACGGCGCGCCCGCTCACGTTTTCCGTCGAACGGCGCGTGAAGAAGCGGTTCGTCAGGCCGTACTCGACTTCGCTCGTATTGGCGATGGCGTCGGTGTAGTCGAAGCGAATGATGCGCCCGAAGTTTGAGATGCCGCCGATCTTGCGATAGACGATATACGGCTCGATGACGTGGCGGAAGAGAAATTTGCGGTCTCGGTAGAAATTGCGCGCGAGCGCGGGCGGGCGCACGTCGAATTCAAATTCGCCGTAGGTGCGCGTCACGTCGCGCCCCAGCACGAGGCGCGTCAAGGGGTCAATCGAGTTCGAATAGTACGTCGAACGGAGGCCGCCCATCGCGGTGGCCGACCAGCCGCCGCCCAATTGGAACGGCACGGTGAAGCGCGGGTGAAAATCAAGCCGCTGCACGACCGACGGCGTGATGATCGGGTTCGGGTTGCCCTCGTTGTGAAACGCGACGATGTCTTCGACCGTCTCTTTGCGGCTCACGCCCTCGATGCCGCCCTCAAAGGAAAAATAGGCCGGCAGTTTCTCGAAGAAGTGCAAGGGCGACGGCCGTTTGTCGAGTTGGATGGCGGGTAGTTGGCGGATGCGCTCGCGCACGTTCGGCAGCGATGTGACCTTGTTGCTCAGCAGTGTGTTGAAACTGTAGTCGCCTGAATTCTTGTTGATGAAGACCTGCGAGCGTTCTTCCGGCGAGATGGCGCGCTGGATCGAATCGGAGAAGATTTGCCGGTACGCGAGGTTCGACGTGACATTCACGTCGGCGGCAGCGAGGAAGCCGTTTGGGAAATAATGCACGCCGTCGATATAGAAGTTCGACCCGCCCTGATCCGGATGCAGCGCATCTTGCTTGTGGCCGAGGATGCGATCCTTAACGGCGTAGAAACCGAGATTGAAATAGGAGCGCGAGTTGGCGCGCGTGCGCAGGTCTGCGCCGAAGCCGATGCCGCGCGCGGTGTAGATGTCGTTGCGGAACGTGATGTCGGCGGAGCGGCCAAGCGTCTGGTAGTAAGCGTTTGAGACGCGGAAACCCTTCTGCCCGGAGCCGCTGAAACTCGGCGTCAAGAAACCCGACTCGCGGTCGCGTTTCTTGAGCGAGATCGAAGCGTAAGGCATGTACAAGATCGGCACGCCCTTCACACGAAAACGCGCGCCCCTGGCGGTGAACCGGTCGCCCAGTTTGATCTCGGAACGCTTGGCCTTGAAGCTCCACTTCGGCACTTCCTCGTCGCAGGCGGTGACGACGCCGTTGATGACGACGATTTTATTGGCCGCGACTTTCTCCACCTGATCGGCCGTGAAGTAGATGATCGTGCCGTCTTCGGTGCGGTTGGTGAAGCCGGTGGAGTTGACGAAAAAGCCAAGTTTGGTGCGATAGTTGAACTCGGCGCGCCCGCCCGTGATGCGTTGCAACTCGCCCTGATCGAACACGACGTTGCCTTCGGCGACGACGCGGTTCGACGCCTCGTAGTCCGTCACCTTGTCCGCCTGCAAACGATAAATACCAAAATGCATATCCACGTTGCCGTCATAGACGACAACGTGTGCGCCTTTGTCGCCGGTCACTGTCTGGTGGTCGGCGTCAATGTTGAGGATGTCGGTCGGGGCGGCGGCGGGTGGGCCCTGTGCTGGCGGGCCGGGGCGGGGCGGGCGCACGGGCTGGTCTTGTTGCAGCGGGTTGACGTTTGGCTCATCCGTGATCGGGTTCGTCACCTGCCGCTCCACGGGGTTCGTCTGCTGCGCCCGCACGCTGGGCCGCGCGGCGAGCAGGCATACACACACGCAGCACGCGCCACAAATGAGCGCACGCAGCACACGTGAATTATTGGCGGGTAACAAGACGCGACGCAGAGTCGGCAGACCTCCCGGACGAGCAAACCAACAGGCGCGGCGATGCTAACATGAAAACTCGGCGGCTGTCAGTTAGCGGTTGTCAGTTGGCTATGGTCGGTGCTTCAATCGCAACATGAAGCGCGCCGGCCGCCAAGCAGACCGCACGGATAAGGAGCAACGACCAACGGCCCCGCGCCTGATGCTCGTCGCAGGCGAGGCGTCGGGCGACGCGCACGCGGCGGCGCTCGTGCGGGCCTTGCGCGCGCGCATGCCGACGGGGCGGTGCGAATTCTTCGGCGCGACCGGGCGGGAGATGCGCGCGGCCGGTGTCGAGTCAATCGTCGAGATCGATCAACTGGCGATTGTGGGCTTGCTTGAGATCGGGCGGGCGTTGCCGAAATTCCGGCGCGCTTATCAGGCATTACGCGCGGCCGCGTTGGCCCGCCAGCCAGATGCAGTCATTCTCGTTGACTGGCCCGATTTCAATCTGCGCCTGGCCCGCACGCTGCACCGGGGCGGGTTGAAAGTGATCTACTACATCAGCCCGCAACTCTGGGCCTGGCGCGCTCATCGCGTTCGTGCAGTGCAACGCGACGTTGATCTATTGCTCGCTATTCTGCCGTTCGAGCCGGACTGGTACGCACGACACGGCGTCGCGCACGTCGAGTTTGTCGGCCATCCGCTCGCAGGCACGGTCGTGGCGCGTTACGACCGCGCAGAGTTCTGCCGACGCCAGCAACTTGACGCGACGCGCCCCATCATCGCGCTCCTGCCCGGCAGCCGACACAAAGAACTCACGCGCATCCTGCCACCCATGCTCGCCGCGGCCAAAATAATCGCGCACACACGCCCCGACGCGCAGTTCGTCGTCGCGCTCGCGCCCAACCGCACATCCACGGAAGCCGCGCCTATCCTCGCGGCCGCGACAAATGCGCACGGCTCATCGTTTGCGGCTGCACTACGCAGCACGCAGCACGAGACGCGCGAAGCCGTGGCGGCGGCCGATGTGGCAGCAGTAACCAGCGGCACAGCCACACTTGAGACAGGCATACTCGGCACACCGCTCGTCGTCGTCTACAAAGAATCCGCGCTCAACTGGCACACGTTGGGCCGACTCATCACAACGGAACATTTCGGGCTGGTCAATCTGATCGCGGGTGAACGCCTCGCGCCCGAATTGATGCAAGATGATTTCACGCCCGCGCGCCTCGCAACAGAACTATTGCGCCTGCTCGACCCGCAACAGAACGCGGCGATGCGGGCACGTCTGCGTGCGGCGACCGCACGCCTCGGCACGGGCGGCGCATCCGCCCGCGCAGCCGACGCCGTGTTACGCGCGCTTCACAATTGGGGCGCGTGAACGCTGCGCACCATATTAAGCGGACGGAAGAACGTGTGTCTGAGATAAAATCGGGCGGTCAGATGTCCTGCGGCTTGGAGCGTTACAGATGAACACAGTCGGTATCATCGGCGGCATCGGGCCGGAATCAACCATCGCCTACTATCGCCTCATCATTTCGCTTTATCGGGCGCAAAGCGGGGCCGAGCATAATCCGCACATGCTCATTAACAGCATCGACCTCAAACGCCTGCTCGACCTGATCGGCGCGAATTAGCTATAGGCGGCGGCCGACTATCTCACGGCGGAGATACAGAATTTAGCCAACGCGGGCGCGGAGTTTTGTCTGCTCGCGGCGAACACGCCGCATATTATCTTCGCCCGCCTACAAGCCAGGTCACCAATTCCCCTGATCAGCATCGTGGCGGAGACGTGCAAACATGCGCGGAGTTTAGGCCTACAGCGCGTGGGTCTGTTCGGCACCAAGTTCACTATGCAAGGCGAGTTCTACAAAGAGGTGTTCGAGAAAGAAGCAATCTTACTCATCACACCGGATGCGGCCGCCCAAGACTACATCCATGAAAAATATATGACGGAGCTAGTCAACGGCGTCGTGCGCGCTGCCACGAAAGAACGGTTATTGAGCATGGTCGCAACGCTGAAAACAGAGCAACACATTCAAGGCTTGATTTTAGGCGGCACTGAACTGTCGCTGATTTTAACCGACGGCGACGACAGAGATATTCCCTTGCTGGATACCACCCGCATCCACGCGCAAAGCGCGGTCAACGAGCTACTCAGACTGGAACAGGTCGCGCAAGTAAAGATCGGGCGTAGCGGCACACAGGCCCCAACCCACGACTGACGAGAATCCGGCTGCGCTATTGCGTTTGCGTAGCACCGGGCACATTGGCAGCTAGCCCGCGCTCATTCAGCTTTTGGTGACCAGCAGCGCAGTTAACTCCGCGACGCGCTGGCGCAGTTCATCGAGTTCCGCCCGCATCTGCGGCAAACGTCCGAAGTGCGCGTTCAATCTTTTATACTCATCAAGCGGCCGCACGGGCACACCCCACACGATTGCGCCCGCGCGCACGATCTTGCCCGGCAGAATGCCCGCCTTCGAGCCGACCACCGCACCCGCCCGCACGCGCGCATGATCGCCCATGCCGACCTGCCCGCCGATGATCGCGTCGTCTTCAATCACGGTGCTGCCGGAGATACCGGTCTGCGCGGCGATGACGACGTGCGCGCCGATCTCGACGTTGTGCGCCACCTGCACGAGATTATCCAGCTTCGTCCCGCGCCCGATGCGCGTCACGCCGAGCGCGCCACGATCCACGCACGAGTGCGCGCCGATCTCTACGTCATCCGCAATCTCGACCGTCCCGATCTGCGGAAACTTATGATAACCATCCTGACCGCGCACATACCCGAACCCGTCCGCGCCGATGACCACGCCTGCGTGCAACACCACGCGCGCGCCTAAACTGACGCCGTCATACAACACCACCTGCGGATGCAACACACACTCGCGCCCGATGCGCACGTCGTCGCCCACACACACGCCCGCGTGCAACTGCGTGCCCGCGCCAATCTCCGCGCGCTCGCCCACGACGACGTGCGCGCCGACGTACACACCCGCAGCAACCTGCGCGCTGGCAGCCACAATCGCTGTCGCATGCAGACCTGCCGCCCGCCGTTTCAACGGGTGCAACGCCGCCGCGATCAACGCAAACGCCAGCTTCGGCCGCGCTACTTCAATTAGCACAGGCCGGCCCACGTCATCCGCGCCTGCATCCTCGGTCACACTTTCACGCGCGCCAACTGGCACGAGCAAACAAGCGGCCCGGCCGCGCAACGCCGCAGGCAGCAACCGCCCCTCTTCCACGAACGCGATTGCGCCCGCGCCCGCATCCGTCAGCGCGGCCACACGCTCGATCCGCACGCCGCCGTCACCCAACACACGACCGGCAACTAAGGCAGCCAATTCGGCGACGGTCTTACCAGCCATGTCTCCGCTCATAAACTTTTGCCTGTGCGCCTAGCGCGTGCCCAATTCAGCGGCCGGCGGACTCCATCGTAGCTTCAGGCTCGCGCCGGACGGCCGATGTGAACCCGCGCTGCGAGTCGCGGATGAAGTTGACGAGATGGCGCACATGCTCGTCGTTCACCTCCGCGAGTTCGGCGAGGGCGGCGGCCAGCGGCAGCCGCGCGCGAAACAAACGTTGATAAGCACGCTTCAACTCGCGCCGCGCCGCAACGGGGAAGCCCGCGCGGCTGAGGCCCACGGCGTTCAACCCGCGCACGCGCGCCGGATTGCCGTCGGTCGTAAAGAATGGCAATACGTCCTGCACGATCTTCGACTTGCCCCCGACCATCGCATAACGCCCCAAACGGACAAACTGATGACAGCCCACGTTCGACGATAGAAAGACGTGATCCTCCACCTTGATGTGCCCGGCAAGCGCCACGCCGTTGGCCAAGATGTTGTCGTCGCCGACCACACAGTTGTGCGCCACATGCACGCCGATCATCAAAAAGTTGCGCGCGCCAATGCGCGTCACCGCGCCCGCGCCGCTCGCGCGATGCAGCGTCACGTATTCGCGGATCAGATTATCGTCCCCGATAACAAGCCCGCTTTGTTCCACTTTGAACTTCACATCCTGTGGCTCGCCGCCCAGCGTCGCATGCTCAAAGACGCGATTGCGCGCACCCAACGTCGTGAAGCGTTTGATGACCGCATGCGCGCCGATCTCGCAGCCCGCGCCAATGACGACATCATCCTCAATGACGGCGTAGGGGCCGACGCGCACGCCCGCCGCAATCTTCGCGCGCGGGCTGACGACTGCTGTGGGATGGATATTCGTTGCTTCGCCAACGCTTTGCATGCCGCGCGGATGGTACAACCCGGCGGCGCACGGCCGCAACGACCGGAGGGTTCAGATAGCGAGCAGGAATCGGCCCGCCTTTACCTGTGCGCCGGGCGTTTCCTACGTCTGACAAGCGCATCCAGCTTGCAAGGTTTTTTGCAGTCTTCGCTAAACCCTTTAGATACGTGCGACCGTTGCAAAATTGATCGCAGAAACCTATTGCCTTCTTTGTAACAGCAGGTTAACCTGCACATTCTACGAGTGTTCCTTGCCGGCATTCTGGCTTACGACGCTCTCATGTTAGCTAGACACAGGAATCCTAAGCCGCCGATAACTCCCGACTCGCGGCCGCTTGGAGCTATTCGGTTAGCGCGAACTGGCTTAGAGCAGTGCCAGCACGCTTTGCAGCACGGTCAGCACAGCGCCCGTGACCGGATCGGCAGACGGAGCGCCCGTTGACATAGTGCCGTTGGACTGCGCCGTAGCGTCTGCCGGTGGCGGCGGCGGTGGGTCTGCCATAGGTTCCATTATGCCCGCAGACGCGGAGGCGGACAGCAAGAGGGTCAAAGCGACGGGCGCGAACAGTTGTTGTAGCTTTTTCATGGTTTCTCCCGAACGGTGAAGTTGCAAATCCGAGCTTGAACGAATGGCCACCGGTGGCGGCACCACGCCATTCACACCAAAACTGAGGGCGGCATCTTAACATCGGATGTTAACCGGCCGCACCCGATGCAAAAATATTGCAAGCACACAGAAAGGCAGGCCTCACATGGACTTAGCAAAAGAGATGCTCCTCCAGATAGCCGATCCCACACTGACCTATGACGAGCGGGCCCGGCGGCAGTGCCAACTCGCCAAACAACTGGAAGAGTTGGGCAGCTACGAAAAAGCGCGCGAGGTGGTGAGCGAGTTGTGGGAATGCGTCGGCGAACGGCCCACGTTGGAAGGGTTTGACCAACGCACGGCGGCGGAGGTGCTCTTACGGGCCGGCGCATTAACCGGCTGGCTTGGCAGCTTGAAGCAAATTGAGGGGGCGCAGGAAAAAGCCAAGAACCTCATCAGCGAGAGCATGCGACTCTTCGAGGCCTTGCATGATCAGGAAAAGGTAGCCGAAGCGCAGACTGATCTCGCGGTCTGTTACTGGCGTGAGGGCGCATTCGATGAAGCGCGGGTGCTGTTGCAGGAGGCGCTGCGCAGGCTGGGCAAGCCAGATAGCGAAGTGCGCGCACTCGCATTGCTTCGCAGCGCAGCGGTCGAGAGATCGGCAAAGAGATTTAACGATGCGTTACGCATTCACACGGAAGCCGCGCCCGTAGTTGAAAAGTGTGATAGTCATGTACTCAAGGCAAAGTTTCATATCGGATTCGCTAATGTGCTGCACTACCTCAGTGAAGCAGACGGCCGCGCGGATTATGTAGATCGGGCGCTCATCGAGTACACAGCCGCAGGTTTTCATTTCGAGCAAGTCGGGCACACACGCTATCAGGCTTACGTCGAAAACAACTTAGGACTCTTATTCTCCATCGTCGGTAAGTTCGCCGAAGCGCATGGGCATCTCGACCGCGCGCAGGCGCTCTTTACTACGCTTAGAGACGCGGGTCATCTGGCGCAGGTGGACGACACGCGGGCCAAAGTGCTACTCGCGGAAGGGCGCGTCGCCGAGGCCGAAAAGCTCGCGCGCGCGGCCGTGCAGATGCTCGAAAAGGGCGGACAACAGTCGCTATTGGCCGAAGCATTGACGACGCACGGCATCGCGCTGGCCCGGTTGGGCCGCCATCAGCACGCGCACCTGACGCTGCAAAACGCGGTCGAAGTGGCGCAACAGGCCGGCGACCTCGAAAGCGCCGGCCAAGCCGCGCTCACCGTCATCGAAGAGT
>JBBQGM010000004.1:0-113987 GCA_038322995.1 Pyrinomonadales bacterium | reverse complement strand
GGAACTGATGAAAGTTCATGCCCGTGACTGAGAGAAATAGTTTCGGCTTGTGGCTCAGTTTGGTGTACAAGGACATCTGATGTTAGCTCCTGCTCTCAAACTTAGCTTGAGTTAGCCTTATCACGCAACAGGTTTAATGATGTTTAGGACTTACGCAGTTGAAATAGAGCCTGGTTGAAAACAAAGGACTTAGCGGAAACGCTTATTCCCGTAAGTTGTTGCTTCTTCGTCTAACTGCGTAAGTCCTAATGTTTATAACATTAGGCGAAAAATAGTCATGCCGTCAAGCACTGCTATTAAGGGAGGCGATTCGAGCAGGAAGGAAGGAAAATATACCGAAGAACAGATCAGCGCCAGTCTTAGGCAAGCGGCAACCGGGGAATAGTCCATCGGAACCGTCTGGTATGAACACGCAGTCGCCGAGAACACCTTGTACATCGCTAATCCGCTCTATTTTCTAAAAGTAATCAGGCCAGGCTCAAGATGCGAGACCTAATACGCGAACACATGGCCTATTTGCGGGTCGAGAAGGGGCTGGCCGCAAATTCTCTGGTCAGTTACGGGCGTGACTTGGAGAAATTGCGGCGGTGGGCAGACGCGCGGGGCAAGCAGCTAACGGAGTTGGGGCATAGCGAGATTGCAGTTTGGTGCCGGTGGTTAAGCGAGTCTGGCTTAGCTCCGCGCTCAATTGCCCGCACAATTTCGACTGTGCGTGGTTTTTATAGTTTTCTATTGCGGGATGGGCTCATTAGAGAAGATCCGCTGGCCCACATTGAGACGCTAAAGTCTACGCAAGCAATGCCGAGAGTGCTGGACGCTGAGGAGGTAGAGCGGCTCCTATCGGCTGTAGACGTTAAGTCGCCGGAGGGGGTTCGAGATCGGGCACTGATCGAGTTGTTGTATGCTACTGGCTTACGGGTCTCGGAATTGGTAGGGTTACGTGTAGGCGAGATTGATCTGGAGCAGGGACTTTTATCCTGCAATGGTAAAGGCAGCAAGCAGCGATATGTGCCGGTCGGGCGCAGTGCGCTGAAATGGTTGGCGCACTATGAACAGGCGCGAATAGACATCCTTGCGGAGCGCACCACTACCTTTCTGTTCATTTCTAAAGCAGGCACAGTCCTTACACGGCAACAGGTCTGGCAAATTATCAAACAACACGCTGAACAGGTTGGGCTAGTTAATGTTTCACCACACGTCTTACGGCATAGTTTTGCTACGCAATTGATGCAACATGGGGCTGATTCGCGTTCTGTCCAAGCAATGTTAGGGCACAGTGATCTAGCTACCACGCAACTTTATACGCATATGACGAGTCGGCACTTACGGGCCACTTACGATTTATATCATCCGCGGGCAAACTGGCTTGAAAGCAGAGATGTTAAAGAAAATAAAAAGCTTGAAACTTACGCAGTTGAAATAGAGCCTGGTTGAAAACAAAGGACTTAGCGGAAACGCTTATTCCCGTAAGTTATTGATTCTTCGTCCAACTGCGTAAGTCCTATACTTTGTTTATAACCACTTGGTCGGGTCTGATAATGAATGTTATGTCCCGAACATCTTATTCCATACTTGACAGCAAATCGAGCGGCTGTTAAATTACGCGGTCTTTTGCAACAACTAAGCACAAGCGCAAAACTTGTTCAAATAGGAGCGGTCACATTTTGAGCCACGCTGGAAGCAGTCTCTTTACTTCTGAATCTGTCACTGAAGGACACCCAGATAAAATCGCGGATCAGATCTCCGATGCCATTCTTGATGAAGTATTAAGGCAGGATGCGTCGGGTCGAGTTGCGTGCGAAACACTTGTTACTACCGGACTGGTAGTAATAGCCGGCGAGATAACCACGGACGCACATATAGATTTCTCGCAAGTGGCACGTGAAACCATTAGAGGGATAGGTTACACTCGGGCCAAATACGGGTTCGATTGTGATACATGTAGTGTGCTGACAGCGGTTGGCCGACAATCACCAGATATCGCTATGGGGGTTGATACAGGTGGCGCAGGCGATCAAGGGCTGATGTTTGGTTTCGCTTGCACTGAGACAGCAGAGTTAATGCCCTTGCCTATCCAGTTAGCTCATAAGTTAGCAAGGCGGTTAGCCGAAGTGCGGCGCAACGATACCATTCCTTTCCTTAGACCTGATGGGAAGTCACAGGTCACGATTGAGTATCGCGATGGCCGTCCTTTTCGGGTTGACGCGGTAGTTATTTCTACCCAACATGATGCGCGGGTCGATATCCAGACTCTCCGCGCAGAGATAACCAAGCATGTGATTGAGTCTATTGTCCCGCCAGAACTACGCGATCAGAACACGAAATATCACATAAATCCGACGGGCCGCTTTGTAACTGGGGGGCCGCAGGGCGACGCCGGGCTAACCGGGCGCAAAATAATCGTCGATACGTATGGTGGCTACGCGCCGCATGGCGGTGGCGCATTCTCCGGCAAGGATCCCACAAAAGTAGATCGGTCAGCGGCTTATATGGCTCGCTACATAGCTAAGAACATTGTCGCAGCGGGATTAGCGGAGCGGTGTCTCGTGCAATTGGCCTACGCTATTGGCGTTGCAGAGCCTGTCTCTGTATTGGTGGAAACGAGAGGTACCGGTAGGATAGCTGAAGATACACTTGCGGACCTAGTGCGCGCGCACTTTAGGTTGACACCACAAGGTATCATCCAAGATCTTAACCTGCGTAGTCCAATTTATACAAAAACCGCCGCTTACGGGCATTTCGGTCGAGTCCATGAAGGATTTACGTGGGAACAAACCGATAAATCAGAAGCACTCCGCGCGGCAGCCGGAGTCTGAGCCGAGCACATTTGGGACTATCAGTTTTGGGCGCTGCTTTTATCAGGAAAGGAATAGTTTGATGACTAGTACACGAACGGTTGGGTTTGATGTCAAAGATTTGACGCTTGCGGCGGAAGGAAAACGGCGGATCGAGTGGGCTGAGCGGGAGATGCCCGTGCTTCGACTCATTAGAGAACGCTTTGCCTCCGAGCAGCCATTACGTGGTATACGGCTGGCCGCCTGCGCACATGTAACGACCGAAACTGCCAATCTGGTGCAGACGTTACAAGCTGGCGGCGCAGAGACTGTGTTGATTGCCTCAAACCCGCTCTCTACTCAGGATGATGTGGCAGCTTCTCTAGTCACGGACTTTTCCGTGCCGGTCTATGCGATTAAAGGCGAAAGCACTGATACCTATCTGCAACACGTCAACATCGCGCTGGATTTTCAACCAGCCATCATCATCGATGATGGCTCGGATGTGGTGGCCACTTTACTCAAGGAACGGCGTGGCCAGGCAGCAGAGGTATTTGGTTCAACCGAAGAGACGACGACCGGCATAGTCCGTCTGCAAGCAATGGAGCGCGCAGGTGTCTTACCTTTTCCGGCCATGGCTGTAAATAATGCACAAACCAAGCATTTCTTCGATAATCGTTACGGTACGGGCCAATCAACACTTGACGGTATCGTACGAGCGACAAACATTCTGTTGGCGGGGCGCAACTTTGTCGTGGTGGGCTACGGCTGGTGTGGCAAGGGCGTAGCGATGCGCGCGCGCGGGATGGGCGCAAATGTAATTATCACCGAGGTCAATCCCATTAAGGCGGTTGAGGCCGTCATGGATGGTTTCCGCGTCATGACTATGGCAGAAGCTGCGCCCTTGGGGGACATTTTCGTGACAGTAACAGGTAACCGGCACGTGATCGATGGAGCGCATTTCAGCCTCATGAAAGATGGTGCAATAGTCTGCAACAGCGGCCATTTCGATCTTGAGCTTAACTTAGAGGCGCTACGCGAATTATCCGCGCCGGTTGTCAGTTTGCGATCATTTGTCGAAGAATACAGATTAAGGCAGACAGGCCGGCGCGTGATTGTGTTGGGCGAAGGCCGGTTAATCAACCTGGCGGCGGCTGAAGGGCATCCAGCGAGTGTGATGGATATGAGCTTCGCCAATCAAGCATTATCCGTAGAATACCTCATCAAACACAGAGGCCAGTTACAGCCCGGCGTGCACCTGCTACCCGCAGAGGTGGATACTGAAATAGCTGGGTTGAAACTGCGCTCCCTAGGTCTCGACATAGACACGCTGACGCCTGAACAGATGGAATATCAATCCAGTTGGGAGACCGGAACCTAAAGAGGGCGCACTGTCTCCTGTCGCTGGGGCTTGCCCGGCGCGGTGGCCCTTATGTCCGTGTACGGGACAAGAAATATATTCCCAAGGCCATAAATACTAGCAGCGGGCTCCACGCGGCGACAATGGGTGAGAGCAAGTTATATAGACTTAACTGTTGAAACCCACTTACACTTCCCCAAAACACCAGGCCGACGGCCACCGCTAGACTCAACGCTATCAGAGCCGTGCGCCGACCAAAGGCCAGGGCTAACGGCACAGCTAACAGGCTCATGACAAGTGGTGCCCAAGGGTCGGCCCACCGCCGCGCAAGGGCCACTTCATAGCCCCGCGCATCCTTCCCCTGCTGTTCCTTTAGCAATACCGCATAACGCTTTAAGCCGGAAGCGTTAAGCTCAGCAGGTTTTTTAAGCATAGGCTTAAACAGTTGCGGCGAAGCCGGCTCAAGCAAATCAAGTGGGCTTTGTCCCATGCCCCGGCCGATAACCTGTACTTGCTGCACTGCGGACAAGTCCACAATCCAGGGCTGTTGAATGCGCAAAGTCTGGGTCTGCACCCAATCGCCGCGTGTGCCGAGAATGAGTCGCTGCACATGAACACCTTCCCCGTCGAAGTCAAAGACAATCGGTGTCGTCAGATAATCTGCTCCGGCCGTGTCGTAATAGGCATAGATCCGATGTGACTCTGGCACCAACAACCATTGCCGCCCGACAGCCGTGACAGCCGGGGTGGTTGTACTACGAATCCGCGTGCGCAAAGCCTCCTGTCTTAGGTTAGCTGCGGGCAAGACCCGCTCCTCTACTTGCCACAGGCCAAAGCCCACTAGCCCGGCAAATAAAAGACTCGGCAGCGCCAATCGATAGGTACTCTGCCCTGCTGCCCACCAGGCCACGGCTTCACTCCGCCGGGCCAATAGAGCATAGGAAACAAGCACGGCGATCAGTACCCCTACCGGTGCGATAGTTGTGCCAGCCAGGGGGATCAAAAAAAACAAGTAGCGTGCCAGTAACCAAACTTTGGCTGTGGTCGCAAAGCGGAGCAACTCGAACAGTGTGAAGATCAAGAAAATGCCGATGAGGGTGAATTGGGCCAAGGCAAAGTTGCTCGCCAACGCCCGCAACACATGGCGATCGAGCAAGCCCAACCAGCCGTAGCGCCACCGTTGCTGTGCTCTGCGCCGACTGGCTGGCCAGGCACCAACAGCAAGTGCCGGGGCGCGCCGGACCCGGCCGCCGAGCCGGCGCTTGCTGGCCAATAATAAACCGCCCATCATTATTGCCACGGCACAGGCTAGCCAAGCCCCTATCTGCGGTGCCAGTTTGCCCCTACGCCCGAGTTGCTCACCCACTAGGAGCAATAAGTAATAAAGCCCCATCGCGATAATTGACAAGAAGACGCCTAATCCACGCCCGCCCCGCCGCACACCTACGCCCAAGCCCGCGCCCAGTAGCGCCAGGGCCAGCGGCGCACAACAGAGCGCCAGCCGTTTATGCATGACGAGCAAAACTTTGCGGCGCTCCAGCCCCTTGGTTGTGCGCTTCCGGGCCATCAGCTCAGGCCAATTCAATTCGTCGAGTTCGGCGGGCACAGCCTGCAATTTTCTGATTAAGCTGTCCCGTCCTGTGTCTAATTGCACGCGCAACTGGGCCGAATGTTCGGTCACAATCCGGCCGGTCGCTAGTACCTCCGGCACATCCAATGCGGGCAGGCTAGTGACCACCGCATCGCTGAGTACCAGTTCCGACTGACCATTTAAAGTGTCGATCCGACCAGTCCGCGCCGTCACAATGCGGGTTGGCTTACCGGCCTCTTGCCATTGGATAAAGACACGTCCCCATTGCCCTTGGGCCATGTCGCCATCTCGGACATAGATGACCTTACCTGGCAATTCCGTATTGAAAGTGTTTGGCTCGACCGGTGATTCAAGTTTAGTGAGAGCTGCCCGCACGGCCGTTCGCCGCAATTGCCGGGCCGCCTCGGGCGCGAGTACCAGTCCGTCGTAGAGCGTGACACCTGTCGCTAGCACGCCTAGTAATAGGACGGGGGTGACGATTCTTAAATTCCCAACTCCGGCCGCCTTCAGGGCGATCAACTCGCTATCACTGCCCAAGCGACTGAAACCTGTGGCTGTTCCAACTAGGACTGCCATGGGCAAGGTAAACAGGAGCGTGTTTGGGAGGAGGCTCAATAAGATGTGCCCGACAAGCGCGAGTGAGGCGCGCGTGTTGCCCAGAATTTCCGCGAACCGCGTCGCTTGCTGTGCGAGCAGTATGGTTGTCAGCAGCAGTAAGGACAGCCCCAGATAGGGCAGAATAGCTGCAACAACGTATCTTTCATTCAACCGACTGCTCAGACGCATCTATTGATAAGCCAAAACGATTAACCCGCAAGGCCTAAATGGCTAATGGCTGCGGTGATAAGGCTATTTCCGTTATCAGCGTGAACTGCGGCCACGCTAAAGCCTGCGCGTGTGGCGGCCGGCGTGTGGCGGCCGGTCTAAAGCCCGCGCAATTAACAAGTGTGTCAACTGCCCCATTTCTTGCCGCGCCTCTATGGCCAAAGTACGACCGGCGCTTATCCATGTAGTAGGTGCCGTGCGCAGCACCTCAAGTAGCCGTAGTTGTGTGTCCGGCGATAGTTTTAGTCCGCCACCTTGTGCACATCTTACACATTGGAGCTTGTTGTCCGCCCCAAAGAGGGCCGGCAGGACTCCAAGCACCTGGCGACAACCTGTGCAGATACGTATATCCGGTAAAAAACCTGAAAGCTTGAGCAACCAAATTTCGAAGTAAAGTATGAGCTCGGATAACTTGTCCGGTGCAGTTTCGATGGTGGCCAGACAGACTTCAACCATCCGGAACATGTTGTCGTCAGGTTGTTGCGGTGGCACAAACTCTACTAGCAAGCCGCTCAGATAGGCGAGTGCGGAGACGGTGTCGGCGTTGTTGGTTAGATGAAAATACGAATGAATGATCTCTGCCTGACTGAGTGAAATAAGCTCACGCCCCTCTTTTTCATGATAATTTAGGGTGATATGCGTAAACAGTTCGAGACTGGCCCCAAACCGACTCTTCATTTTTCTGGCCCCGCGCGCCACCCCGCGCAGTAAGCCTGCCTGTCTTGTCAGCAGGATGACAATCTTGTCTGCCTCCGCCAGTTTGTATGTGCGTAGGACGAAGGCATCGGTAACATGCAGACCCATTGTAAATTGCGCTTGCGCGCTTGCTTCTGTGCCTAACTTATAAAGGCAGCCAGTATAACAACCAACCTAACAGTAAGCCGATGCCGATGAATTCGCAGAAGACTTTCAACCCGTAGCTGAACCGCGTGCGGGCTGATGTCCGCCCGGTGACCCCAAAGACGACAGCAACGGCTAACGCGAAGACTAACATGAGCAAAAAGTGTCTCACACTTTTCTCCCTGCCCCAATGTCGAAGGCGTCTAAGCTCAATAGATAGTTTAATAGGCCGGCGATCATTAGGAAGATATTGCCATACTCAGCGGTTGCCCGGCTGGCTTGATCAACTAATCCGAGTCCGCCCCAAATGCTGGTGACATACAACAAACCGCTGCCTATATCGCATAGACCGAAGATGTAAGCTAGCAAACCTACATCACTAACATTATGCAAGCCGTAAAGATGCCCGCCTATAGCTAGTCCCCCAGCGTAAAGTAGGTAGACAACCCCACCTAAAAGGAGTCCGCGTCTACCTCGTCCCAGCAATAAATGCCCGGCACCTGGTATGACCCATGTCAAAAGTCCGGCTGACCAGGCCCGCGCACTTGTTTTTTCTTTGTCCATATTAATTTTTGTAGCTAACTTCAACGCGACCTTGTCGTTTTCTTTTTATCGGACGCTGCCAAGCTTAACTCCCCTTCATCTAGGCTGAAGCACTTGGTAGTAGCCGCCATATGCGCAAAACTTGCATAAGCACTCGCCACTTTGACCCATTACTTCGCGCCCGTCATTGATCCCTTCGTTACAGTTCGTGCAAATTACCCGCACAAGTGGCCGGCCCGGTGCATCAACTGCTTTATAATCAACCCGCACATTCGTCACTTTAAATAACTCGGAATCATTGGCATCTTTGTAAGCAGACATCTGTCGGTCTTTCTTGCTCTCAACTTCTTTAAAGCGTTCGTCAGCCAGCGCCCGTGCGCTATCTAAGGCTAGAATTCGCACCGCTTGTCTGGTCTCTACATGTAAGAAGGTGGCCGCAACTTTACCATAGTTGAGGTACTTTAAACTGCGTCGCCCTAAACGTACGCCTGTCACTGCGCTGATCGCGTCGGTCATACAGCGATCTATCTCAACCCATACGATTAACTTCTTCCGATCGGCTCCCTGTGGGTCAGGCAGCCCCAATAAACGACAACCAAGCACAGCCATCCGCGTGCCTAATACCTGTCCCGGACAGAGATGCCCGTGCAGCCGCTCACACGCCGTTAGTAATTCAGCAAGATTGCCCATGCAGAGAGAGATAACTTAAACCTTTCCATAAAGTGTCGGCACGGCGACAGAGTTAATGTAGTTCTTTAATGTAAGCTCTGTTAGCTCTCTCCCGCCTGATTAGCCCAACCGGGGAAGTTAGATTAATAAAGCAAATAATGCGCTCTGCGCGCTATAAAGGCGGCCAGCGGGTCGCGCCATGATTCGACAAGCAGGGCTAATGACTGTCCCTGCTCGATCCCGCTGCGCAGCCGCTCTGTGCCCGCGATCACATCGAAGGGGTTCTTATCGAAGACATACTCGTATGGCGGTGCTTTCCATAAGAACTGCTCCCCATAGAGTTGATACGCAGTCAGGATCAGCGCGACGCCGGCAACCACCGGCTCAAACTCCGCGCGGTCAGTTACATGGATCTGCACGCCGCCACAGCTGCGACCCGCATGCTTCTGGAAGGTTGGCTGAAAATTACACGGGCGTAAATAAACGCCCGGTAGCTTATAAGCATTTAGGACCCGCGCGAACTCGCCTGCTTCGATATAAGGCGCACCGTTCAACTCGAACGGGCGGGTCGTGCCCCGGCCCTCAGAAAGCTGTGTGCCTTCAACATGCACCGTGCCTGGAAAAACGGTCGCAGCATCAAGCGTAGGCATATTAGGCGAAGGCATAACCCAGGGCAGGCCGGTCTCATCGAACCATTGTTCGCGCCGCCAGCCATCCATTAGCACCAACTCCAGCTCACAGGCCAGGCCCCATTCAGCCTGAAACATGCTAACTAATTCGCACATGGTCATGCCGTGTCGCGTCGCCAGGGGGAACTGGCCGACAAAAGAGGCATAAGCCGGTTCCAGCACCGTGCCGGCGACCTGCACGCCGCCAATCGGATTAGGCCGATCACACACGATCACTTTCTTGCCGTAACGCCCGGCGGCCCGCATGCAGTTTGCTACTGTATAGATGAAGGTATAGATACGACAACCTACGTCTTGTAGGTCGCAAACCAGTACATCGACATCCTGCAACATCTCTTCGGTCGGTTCGCGCGTCTCGCTGTAGAGCGAATATACCGGAACGCCCGTCTCTGCGTCGAACGCATGTGGCGTCTCTACCATGTTATCTTGCAGATCGCCGCGTATGCCATGCTGCGGGCCGAAGAGCGCGGTCAGTTTGCAGCCCGGCTGAGCGTTGAACAAATCGGCGGCGTGCCGCCAAGCGTGATCTACTGAAGCTTGATTACAAACCAACCCAACTCTTGCGCCCTGAATCAATTCCAGCTTGTCACTTAAGAGTCTTTCTAGCCCTGGAACGGTGCGTTGGCCCGGTCGCAAAACGCCCTGCGCCTTACCTGTGACAGTTTTAGTGTAATGCTCAGACATGAACTATCAGTTCCCTATCATACATGCTGGAACGCAGACGCAAGCGGCTGCTTCCTCAACCGCATAAGACCGCACCACCATTCACACTTAACACTTCTCCGGTGATATGCCGGGCCCATTCGCTGCATAGAAAGAGCGTGGGCCAAGCTATATCGTCAGCACTGCCGATCCGACCCAAGGGGATTGTATGCTCAATCTCGGCCCGCCGTGTCGGGTCTGCGAAAATAGCCGCTGTCATCTCCGTGTCCACCCAGCCAGGCGCAACCGCGTTGACCGTGATCCCGCTTGGCGCAAGTTCCGCCGCCAGCGACTTCGTGAACGCGATTTGGCCGCCTTTAGCCGCCGCGTAGTTGGCGTAGAATGCCTCACCGCGCTGTCCGGCGGTTGAACTAATGATGACGATGCGCCCCACATGCCCGCGCTTCAGCCAGGGCACGGCCGCGCGACACACAGTCCAAGTCCCCTTCAGATTAATGTCTAACACCTGATCCCATAATTTCTCGGCTAACTCATCAACCGCGCCACCGGCCCAGATGCCTGCGTTGCAAATGAGTAGATCCAAACGCCCGAAACGTGCCCCGACCGCCTCTACCAGGCTCGCAGCTTCTGCCAATTCACGCACATCTGCCTGAATGGTCATAGTTTCAACGCCGTATCTGGCGGCCGCTTGTGCTACCTCTTCGGCCGCGCCCGCCGCCTGCCGGTAGTTGATCGCCACATGCGCTCCAGCCTCAGCGAGCCGCAAAGAGATGGCGCGCCCTATCCCACGTGCCCCGCCCGTCACCAAAGCCACCCGCCCGGTTAAATTCAGTCTTACGCTCTGGCTCATCTGTTTAAGTTGCCACCGAGTTAAGTTGCCACCGAGTCGCCTGGTCATTATCAGACCCTAAACCGTCGATTTATCATTATTTTCCGTTAAACCGTGCGGCCTTGATAAATGCCTGGAAAAGCTCCGTGGAGAAGCTGTCGCTGGCCCAATCGATCTCCGGATGCCACTGTACCCCCACCGCCCAACGCTCTGCACGTTCGTCCTCCAGGGCCTCGATCAACCCGTCCGAGGCCCAAGCCGTCGCGCGCAATCCGGCCCCAACTGTAGCCACTGCCTGATGATGATGACTATTAACCAACACACTCTCGCCGCCCGCCCAGCCTGCTAGCTTACTACAGGTTTGTAGGCGCACGCGATGAGACCGCCGTTCCCGCGGTGCACCCTGTTCATGCTTGATTGCGGCCGGCAGTTGACTCTCTATGTCCTGCACCAGCGTCCCGCCGCGTACAACGTTCCAGATTTGCAACCCGAAGCAGATCGCTAAGAGCGGCAGTCTCCGTTGCTCCAACTCTGCCAACACGAGCGCATCCGTCTCATCCTTACGCGGATGCACATTGCCCAAACGGGTGTGCGGCTCGTGGCCATAACGCAGTGGGTCTACATCCGATGCGCTCCCCGGCAACAGCACGCCATCCAAGCGCGCCAGCAACGCTTTAATGTACGCCGCCTCTGGAATGAGCGCGATATGCAGGGGCACACCGCCGGCCGCCGCGACCGCTTCCGCGTAAGCTCCGGCTAGATAGAAGCGCCCCGTCTCCGGTTCGTGGCGCATCGTGATGCCAATCAATGGTCGCTTATCTGCCATTGCCCTATGTTTAACCGGCACCCCGCCCAAAGGGCTCAATCGCTGCTAGTCCGTTTACGCAACCCGCGGCCCAGCGGTTTCATCTATGGCTCACAGCCCATTCGGTCAATAACTCTAGCATAAACTAAAACCGTGCGCCCGCCCGACCCGCACAGGTGCTCCGCCCGCTTGCCATTACACAGAGGGTAAGCATCCGGTCTCGTTCCTTGACTTCCCTTCCGCCCTGTTCCTATAGTCTCGTTTTGCACCGATGAAGAAAAACTATTCAAGGCCGCGCCTGCGCAGTACGACCGTCCTGCTTGTGCGCCGGGGTGGGCGCGTCGCGATGGCGGGCGACGGGCAGGTCACGCTCGGCGACACGATCATGAAGAGTGCTGCGCGGAAAGTGCGCCGGCTCGCCAACGATAAGATCATCGCCGGGTTCGCCGGCGCGAGCGCCGATGCCTTCTCATTACTCACCCGCTTCGAGGGCAAGCTCGAACAGTATCACGGCAACCTTGAACGCGCCGCCATCGAACTTAGCAAGGAATGGCGCACTGATAAAATCCTCCGCCACCTGGAAGCTGTCTTACTGGTGGCGGATGCGCGGAGCTCATTCCTGCTGTCCGGCAATGGCGACGTGATCGCGCCGGATGAGACCGAGGAGGCCCTCGCCATCGGCTCCGGCGGCCCTTATGCACTGGCGGCGGCCCGCGCGCTCCTACGCCACACGGAACTGGACGCACGCAACGTGGCCCTTGAAGCCTTGCGCATCGCGGGCGATATTTGTATCTACTCTAATCAGAACATCATCGTGGAAGAAGTATGAAGGTAGCGATCAGAGGCTATCGGCTAGTGGTCAGGGCTTATGCTTTCCCTACCCGCTGCGCTCTCACCGCTGACCTGTAAAAGACATGGTTATTTACCTTTCAGGCGACATCGAGGACGGCGTGGGCTTGGACGAGATGACGCCGCGCCAGATCGTGGCGGAGTTGGATAAGCACGTCGTCGGGCAACATGCGGCCAAGCGCGCGGTCGCGATTGCCCTGCGCAACCGCGTGCGCCGCCAAAAGCTTGCGCCCGATATGGCCGCCGACGTGATGCCCAAAAACATCATCATGATCGGCTCGACCGGCGTCGGCAAGACCGAGATCGCGCGTCGCCTCGCACGGCTCTCCAACTCGCCGTTCCTCAAGGTCGAAGCGTCGAAGTTTACCGAAGTCGGCTACGTCGGGCGCGACGTGGAATCGATGATTCGCGACCTCTGCGAGATCGCGGTCGACATGGTGCGCAGCGAAAAGACGGAGGAGATCGCCGACAAGGCGGAACTCAACGCGGAGGAGCGGGTGCTCGATCTGCTGCTCCCGCCGCGCCCCGCGACGGCCGCAACTTTCTTCGACTTCGATGCCGAGGAAGCAGCGGCCGTCGAGCCGCCCGCGCCCCTTGACGGCCCCCGCGATGATCAATTTCAACGCACCCGCGAGAAGTTGCGCGAGCAGTTGCGCGCTGGCAAGCTCGATAATCGCATTGTTGAGTTGGAAGTCCGAGAGAAAAACTTCCCCACGATTGAAGTCGCCGGGCCGCAGGGCGTGGAAGAGATGGGCATCAACATGAAAGACATGCTCGGCAATCTCTTTCAGGGGCGCACCAAACGCCGCCGCGTGCGCGTGGACGAAGCGATGGAGTATCTATTACAGGAAGAGGAGGAGCGGCTCATCGATATGGATGCCGTCGCCCGCGCCGCCCTTGAGCGCGTCGAGTCCGCCGGCATTATTTTCCTCGACGAGTTGGACAAGATCGCCGGCCGCGAATCGGGCGGCGGCCCCGACGTATCGCGCGAAGGCGTGCAGCGCGACATCCTGCCCATCGTCGAAGGCACCACCGTCAACACGCGCTATGGCATGGTGCGCACAGATCACATCCTGTTTATCGCCGCCGGCGCGTTTCACGTCTCGAAGCCATCCGATCTGATCCCGGAATTGCAAGGCCGCTTCCCCATCCGCGTCGAACTCGAATCGCTCACGGTCGAGGATTTCAAACGCATCCTGACCGAGCCGAAAAACTCGCTGCTCAAACAATACATCGCGCTCTTAGCGACTGAAGGCATCGAGCTTGAATTCAGACCGGACGCCGTTGATGCGGTCGCGCAGTTCGCCGGCCGCGTCAACGAGCAGACCGAAGACATCGGCGCGCGGCGGCTGCATACGATCATGGAGAAGGTGCTCGACGAGATCAGTTTCGCCGCGCCCGATCTAGAGCCGAAGCACCAAGTGATCGATGCCGCTTACGTCACGCGCACGCTCATCGACATTGTCAAAGATCAGGACTTGAGCCGGTATATTCTGTGAATATTGGGCAGCCGCAGGCCGCGCGCAGCAGTCAGCTAGGGCATAAAGCGAAGTCGCCGACTTCGTGCGGCCGGCCGCGCCCCCGGCGCTACCGGTTGTTGCTTTATTGCTGCCTGCCAGCCCTGGCCTGCTGCTTACTAAGTTGCGGCAAACGCCGGCCGCCGCAGCCGCCGGTGGAGCGCGTGCCGCAACGCACCGAACTGCTATCAGGCGTGCAGCGCGGCAATCAAGTACTCCTGAGTTGGCCCGCACCGCGCCGAAATGCGGCGGACGAGAGCGTGCAATCGATCCGGCGCGTGGATGTGTACCGCGTCGCCGAACGAACGGATGCGCCGCTGCCGCTCACCGAAGAAGAGTTCAGCGCCCGCGCCACGCTCATCGGCTCCGTCCCGTATGAAGAGATCAAACAACGGCCCGAGTCGCTCACCTTCACCGATACGCTCACACTGACCGAGCCTGTGCGCCTACGCTATGCCCTGCGCTACGTCAATGCGGCCGGCCAGCGCGCCGCATTCTCGAATTTCCTGTTGCTTGAACCGGCGACGCGCGTCAGCCAACCGCCCACCGTAGCCGCCGTCACCAATCCGACCGAGGCCACAGTTGTCGTGCGTTGGACGACACCGCCCGCCAATGTGGACGGCTCGACGCCCCTCAACCTGCTCGGCTATAACGTCTATCGCACCGATGGTTCACAAACTGAACCGGCGCAGACACCGCTCAACAAAGACCTCTTGAACGCCAACGAGTTCAACGATCAGACGTTTCAGTTCGGCACAGAGTACGGCTACCTCGTGCGCGCCGTCTCACTCGGCACGGGCGGCGCACAAGTCGAGAGTTTGAACTCCAACGCACTCACCATCACACCGACTGACACGTTCGCGCCTTCCGCGCCGACTATGATCACGGTAGCAGCCGCCCCCGGCAAACTGGCGCTCTTCTGGCCCGCGAACCCGGAACGCGACGTGGCCGGCTATAATATTTACCGCGCGACCGATCCGACGTTACCCAAAGATGGTTGGCCAAAACTTAACCGCGCGCTCTACGAACGCACGACCTATCAAGACGAAGCGGTCGAGGCGGGCACACGTTATTATTATTATTTAATCGCGGTTGATCGGGCCGGCAATCCTAGCCCACCCTCGGAAGTGGTCACCGAAGTTGTGCCTTGAAGGAAACGATCCGGGCGCGGGCTTTCAGCCTACCCCACAGTCTCGAATTATTGCCAGATGAAACTCTGCCGCTACATTACGCGCACTGAGGACACGCCACACTACGGCTTTATCGTAGGCGCGGAGATTTTCCCGCTCGCGCCGCACGAAATCTTCCGTATGCCGTTTGCGCCGCCGGAGCCGGGGCCGGCCGGTTCGGTCAACGAAGCGACACTGCTTGCACCCGTCACGCCTTCCAAGATCGTCTGCGTCGGGCGCAACTACAAAGAGCATGCGGCGGAACTCGGCAACGCGCTGCCGGCAGAGCCGCTGCTCTTTCTCAAACCACCCTCGGCCCTCATCGCCCCGCATGAAGCGATCCGGCTCCCCCCGGCGGCCGCGCGCGTCGAACATGAAGGTGAGCTTGGTGTCGTTATCGGCCGGCAAGCGCGCCGGTTAAGCGCGACCGACAATCCGCTCGCTTACGTGCTCGGTTACACCTGCGTGAACGACGTAACCGCGCGCGATCTGCAACGCCAGGACGTGCAGTTCACCCGCGCTAAATCCTTCGACACTTTCTGCCCTGTCGGCCCGCACATCGAAACCGATCTCGACCCGCTCAACGTGGAAGTTATGACGCGCGTCAACGGCCAGGTTCGCCAGCAGGCGCGCACCGGAGCGATGGCTTTCCCCGTGCCCTATCTGATCCGTTACATCTCACACATCATGACGCTCGAACCGGGCGATTTGATCGCCACCGGCACGCCTGCCGGCGTCGGGCCGCTCATTGCTGGCGATATCGTCGAAGTTGAAGTCGAAGGCCTCGGGGTACTACTTAATCCGGTCAAAGCGCTGTGAAAGAAGCCAGAGCAGAGGGCGGCGCACAGCCAGTTGCTCGGCAGCCCTTGCCGGCCACGCCCGTCATGGTGTCCGCGTACAAGTTCGACGGCCGGCTGCATCGTCAATGGCCCGCGCGCCTGATCGCGCAAGCCGGCTCGCTGATCGTGCTCGCTGGTGTCTTTGCCGAAGAAATTCAACACCCCTTGCTGGGCCGCATCGCGCCCGGCACACTCAGCACCGAATACTACTGGACTGATCGCTGGTACAACGTCTTTCGTTTCCACGAACCAACGGGCGCGTTGCGCAATTACTACTGCAACATCAATCAGCCCGCACAATTCGACGGGCGCAATCTGCGCTTCGTCGATCTCGACATCGATGTGCTCGTCGCGCCTGACTTCACTTATCAAATTCTGGATGAAGACGAGTTCACGCGCCACACGGCGCAATTCAAGTATCCGGCCCAACTCTGCGCGGAAGTCACACGAGCCCGCGCCGAACTAATCGCCCTTATCGCCTGCCGCGAATTCCCATTCAACTCGCATGGCTGACACAATCTTTTGCCCTGCCTTGCGCCTTTGCGTGCGGCAAGGCTTCGTCAGAAAGCTCTCGCAAAGACGCAACAGCAAAGCGCTAAGTTCAATGTTACAATCCCCACTCTGTTAGAATCATGATTCGAATTTAGTCTATCGTTCGGCCTTCAGCCCCAATTGCCATGAGTTCAACGCAACCGCAGCCGGAGCAACCTGTGTCGAAACTTGAACGTTTGCGTGCGCGCGAGCGGCGCGCGGAAGCGGGCGGTGGCGTAAAGCGCGTCGCCAAACAACACGCCGCTGGCAAACTGACCGCGCGCGAGCGCATCAACTTTCTGCTCGACGAAGGCACGTTCACCGAGTTCGACAAGCATGTCGTTCATCGCTCGCACGACTTCGATCTCGACCAACAACTCTATCCCGGCGATGGCGTCGTGACCGGCTACGGCCTCGTGGCCGGCCGCCGTGTCTTCGTCTTCGCGCAGGACTTCACCGTCTTTGGCGGCTCGCTCTCGGAGACGCACGCGGAGAAGATTTGTAAGGTGCTTGACCTCGCCATGAAGGTCGGCGCACCCGTCGTCGGCTTGAACGATTCGGGTGGCGCGCGGATACAAGAAGGCGTGGTCAGTCTCGGCGGCTATGCCGACATCTTCCTGCGCAACACGCTCGCCTCCGGCGTCGTGCCGCAGATCAGTTGCATCATGGGCCCCTGCGCGGGCGGCGCGGTCTACAGTCCCGCCCTCACGGACTTCAACGTGATGGTCGAGCACACCTCTTACATGTTCATCACGGGGCCGGACGTGATCAAGACGGTCACGCATGAGGACGTGTCGAAAGAAGAACTAGGCGGCGCGGACACACACAACCGCGTCTCCGGCGTCGCCCACTTCACCGCCGCGAACGACGAGCACGCGCTGCAACTCGTCCGCGAACTGCTCGCCTTCATCCCGTCCAACAATGTGGACGAGCCGCCGCGCCGGACGACGAGTGATCCATCCGAGCGCGCGGATGTGCGTCTGAACTCCGTCGTGCCGGCGGCCTCGAATCAACCTTACGACATCCGCGCCGTGATCAATCCGGTTGTGGATGATAATTATTTTTTTGAAGTCCACGCGCAGTACGCGCCGAATATCGTCGTCGGCTTCGCCCGGCTCGCGGGCCGCAGCGTCGGCATCGTCGCCAACCAACCGGCGTTCCTCGCGGGCGTGCTCGACATCGACGCTTCGGTCAAAGCCGCGCGCTTCGTGCGCTTCTGCGACTGCTTCAACATTCCGCTCATCACGTTCGAGGACGTGCCCGGCTTTTTGCCCGGCGTGCGCCAGGAGCACGGCGGCATCATCCGGCACGGCGCGAAACTCCTCTACGCCTTCGCCGAGGCGACCGTGCCCAAAATCACCGTCATCACGCGCAAAGCTTACGGCGGCGCATACTGTGTCATGGCCTCGAAGCACATCCGCACCGACATCAATCTCGCCTGGCCCACCGCCGAGATCGCTGTGATGGGCGCGGAAGGTGCGGTCGGCGTCCTCTATCGCCGCGAGCTTAACGACGCCGCCGACCAAGAGCAGGCGCGGGCTGCGCGCGTCGCCGAGTTCGAGGAAAAATTCGCCAACCCTTACGTTGCCGCCGAGCGCGGCTTCATCGACGAGATCATCGAGCCCGCGCAGACGCGCCCCAAACTCATCCGCGCCCTCGCGCTGCTAGAGAATAAACGCGACACCAACCCGCCGAAAAAGCACGGCAATATCCCGCTTTAATGAAGCCTGTGCAGAATTCAGCTTAGCCGTATCCTGCGCCTCCCTGAATAGACGGGACAAGCTCGACATAAGTTGGTCGAAAAAAGGAGTGTGCTAGTTATGGGCAACGGGCCGTTTGAAACTGAGGACGAGTGGCGGCAAGATGATAGCTTGCCGGCCAAGAAGAGTAACCAACTGAAACCAGCTATCGGCCTGACGATCTTGTTTGGCATATTGTTCTTTAGTTTAATTTGGAGCACTATCGGTTCGTTCAAGAATTATCGTGATCTCAATCTCCCCGTGACCCCCTTCGGTGCGTTACGCGCACTGGCCGGCACCAACCAGACAGTACACGTGACGGGCAAATTGCTTGGCCGCCCCACGCTCAAGGCAACCGACGGTGAGCTTTTAGCTTACGAACAACTTACAATTGAATCTTCTGTGCGGCGCACTAATCGAAGAATCTATAATGGCTGGGTGCCACAAAACTTAACCCTCACAGACGGCAACACGGAAGTGCTGATCAGACCAGACCACGGTGTCGCCACCGGCTATCTCCCCATACGGACGATTAAAAAAGCACTAAGCAGCCAGCTACCCGCCGAAATTGCTGCCTTAATAGACCCCGATACTTTTAAGAAAGTACAGGTGACAACCGGACAAGTGGTTACGCTCTGGACGCTCGCGCAGGATGAACCGGTCTCAGTTTATGGCTCAGTAGTGCAGATCGGTAATCAATTAGTGTTGCAAGACCGCCAAGGCGCGCTTAGCGGTTACATTATCGTGACGCCCTTAGCGGCCGCCGATCTTGTCAGTCAGAGTAAGCGGACGGCCATATATCTTGCGCTTGCCCTGCTAATCGATCTGACATTCTTCGTGCTCAGCCTATATTGGCTCATGCGCGTGTTCAAAACATCTCACTAAACTGAATTTTCATGCGCGATAGACGAGATCATCGAACCCGCACAGACGCGCTCCAAACTCATCCGCGCGCTTGCCCTGCTAGAGAACAAACGCGACACCAACCCGCCCAAGAAGCACGGCAACATCCCGCTCTGAGCTTTGTTAGGTCCAGCACGAAACTCTTTCGCATATACAGTAGTTATGCACTATTGAGGTGAGTTATGGCAGAAGATAAACGAGATAAAGAATCCACACCAATTAACCCAACCGACCAACATTTATCGGAAGGAGATAAGCCGAAAGGTTTTTTCTCAGATCCGAAGAATGTGATGCCGCTTATATCCATCATCATTTCAGTCATAGGAACAACAGCGAGCATTTACTAGACCTCTTGCAAAAGTCACCTTGACCGAGTGCAAAAGCCAATGATTTAGCGGGTGACATCTGCAACAAACCCGACTTTTGCAAGAGGTCTAATAAACTTTACGGTGAAAGTTAGGTGGGTAAATGCGGACGGCGAGATAATGAATAAGACAGTAGAAACTTCCTTCTTTCGAGAGGAAGGAGTTTTCAGCCCAACGGAGCATTGATATACATTCACTCAAATGTATCGCGCATAATAAATGCTATATATTGCTGCCGAATTTAATCTGGCTATTTGGAGATACTTGCTATGTCCAGTCAACATTAAAAGCGAATATGTCAATGGCGCAATGTTTGCGATGGTGGGTGCAAGCCGGCAGCATAACTTAATTGCGGGCAATATCTTTGGCGAGTTGCGGCAACAACTAAAGGCCCAGCCTTGCGAAGCCTACACGAATGATATGCGCGTGCGCATTCCCGCCACCGGTTTATACACTTATCCGGGTGTCGTTGCCGTCTGCGGCGAGCCAGAGTTTGAGGATGAACATATTGATACGCTGCTTAATCCGGTCTTGGTGGTTGAAGTTCTTGCTGCTTCGACAGAGTCTTATGATCGCGGCAAAAAAGCGGGCTACTATTGCACGGTTGCATCGCTGGTCGAATACCTGCTGGTCGCGCAGGATGAATATAGAGTTGAGCAATATGTTAAGCAGGCGGATGGCAAGTGGTTATTGACGGACATACGCTCGCGCGCCAGCACGGTTGAATTAGTCTCTGTGCCGTGTGCTTTGCCCATGAGCGAAATATATTCTAAGGTCGCTTTGTCATAAGTCCGCGCCCAGACAAATCTTTCGCGATGACACACAAAACGCGACAGGGCCGGAGCAATTGCTTCGGCCCTGTCGCGTCTGTTTAGTGTGCCCCTCTTACGCAGCTTTCTGTAAGGGTTGCTTGTTCTCGCGCAGAAGTTCGAGCGCCTTCTTGAGTTGTGTGTCTTCGGGTTGCTGTTTGGGCGAAATGGTTTCGGGCGCGACCTCGCGCTTGTCGCCTGGTTGCTGTGGCGCGGGGCGCGTGATGGCGTCGTCGTCGTTGCCGGTCAAAGAATCCGGGTCAACGGCAGCGGCCAGTTCAGGCCGTTTGACTTCGACTGTGGGCGTGACGCCTGTGCCGAGAAAAGCCTTGCCGTTGCTCGATGCCCATTTGACGGTAGTCAGCAACAGCCCATCGCCGTTGCGCAAGGGGAAGAGTTGTTGCTCCGCGCCCGCGCCGAAACTCTTCTCACCGAGCACGTCGCCGCGTTTGCGCTCGATGAAGGCGGACGCGACCACTTCCGCCGCGCCCGCCGTGCCGCGATCAATCAGCACCGCGACGGGGCCGTCGCAGATGGCCAGTTTCGGCTCGGCCGTTAACGTCTTCAAGGTCTTACCGCCGCGCCCGACCTGTTGTGCCAGCGCGCCCTCGCGGATGAAGAGGTTCGCCACCTTCACGCCTTCCGCCAGCGTGCCGCCCGCGACGCTGCGCAGGTCAAGCACGAACTTCTGCGCGCCCTGCTTTTGTAATTCCTGCACGCGCTTCTGCACGTCCGTTGCTTCCCCTTCGGCCAGACTGTTGACGCGTACCACGCCGATCTTCCCCGGCTCCATACGCGCCTCCGAAGGCGGCGTCACAACCGGCGCACGCTTGACCGTGAGAGTCAGCGGGCGCGTGGCCGCACGCAGCACACGCAACTTAACCTCGGAGCCGGACGCGCCATTTAAGAGTTGCTTGGCGTCGTAGAGAGAGATGTCGCGCGTCGCCTTGTTGTCGATGTACTCGATAATATCGCCGGCCTGCACGCCCGCCTGCTCGGCGGGGCCGCCCTTGGTTGGCGCGATGATGTACAAATACGAGGCAACCTGCGACAGTTCCGCGCCGATACCCACCTGACTCTTCTCGATGTTAGCGCGATAGTCGCGCACTTGATCAACGGTCAGATAAGTCGAATAAGGATCGAGGCCGTAGGCGAGCCCACGCAATGCGCCCGCCCGCACCTTGTTCAAGTCCGGCTCGTCCACGTAGTCGTCGCGTATGTGTTGCAGGACGTTCTCGAAGATGCGCAATTGCGCGCCCGGATCGTTCTGCTGTTGTGCGCGCGTCAGCATCCACCCACCGATGACGGAATAGATAGCGAGCGTCGCGGAGAAAACAACGATGGCAAACTTACTGCGAAATGACATCAAAGACTCCTAGTCTGTCTCAAGCCAACACCCGCGTGCGGCGGCGGGTCAAAAGATATAGCCGGGTCGTGCCTACGTAGGCCGACGAGTCTGCGCGATGATACAGGAGCGTAGTGTGCCCCGCAAGAACCATACGAGCTTTCGCCTGTCTGCAAAGATTTGCGTTATACTCGCCCACGTTGTCGCACGCTCAACTTGTCTGGGCCAACATGCATAGCGAACATAAATTGGCGGCGCAGGCCGCGGCCCCTGCGCCGGGGCGCTTACTCGCGCTCGATCTGGGCCTGCGCCGCGTCGGCGTCGCCGTCTCCGATGAGTTACGCCTAACCGTGCGCCCGCTCCCGGCCCTGGGCCGGACTAACTGGAAAAAACTGGTGCGCGAAATTAGCGAGTTGCGCACACGGTTTGACGCGCAAGGGGTGGTCGTGGGTTTGCCGCTCCGCCTCGATGGTACCGAGGGCGAAGCGGCCACAAGCGCCCGCCAAGTTGCCCGTAACCTTGCCCTTTCGCTCTGCGTGGACATTCATTTGCAGGACGAACGGCTCACTTCGCGGGAGGCGGAAGCAAATCTACGGGCCGAAAAATTCACGCCCGATGAATTAAAAGAACTCGTTGACAGCGCCGCCGCCGCGCTCATCCTACGCGATTTCCTAGTGCAAGTTGAAAATTGAAGCTTTGCACATCTGTCGGGCTGTGACTCGAGCCATAACTAATCACGAGTACGTTTGTTGCTGCCTGCGGCCATGAAACTATTAAGAGTGCTATTGCTGTTAACTTTACTCCTTGCGCTCGCAGGGGGCGTTTTCGCGCTCTGGCTGCGCCGGGAACTTTATGCACCCAATAGTCATAACCATGCGCACGAGTACATAGAGATTCCCCGTGGTGCATCCCCCGACGAGATAATGGCGACGCTCCAACAAGCTGGCGTTATCAGACGGAGATGGCCGTTACTGGTTTATATCAAACTTACGCAGGCCGCCCCGCGCCTAAAAGCCGGAGAATATCGTTTCCCTTCGCCGATCTCGCCGCTCATTGTGCTGCGTAAGCTGGCCGAGGGCGAGCAACGCCTCGGCCGCTTCACCGTCATAGAAGGCTGGTCGCGCTGGGACATTGCCAACGCCATGGCGCGTCTGCCCGAGTTAAATCTCACCGAGGCCAACGAAGCACTGGCGCTAATGGACGACACTAGCGCCATTCACGACATTGCTCCGCAGGCCCGCAACCTCGAAGGTTATCTCTACCCCGACACCTATAGTTTCCCACCCAACACTACGCCGCGGCAGATGGTAGCCACGATGGTGCAGCGGTTTAGGCAAATCTGGGATGGCGATCTGGCCGCCGCCGCCCGCGCGCAAGGTAAAAGCGCGCACGAGATTGTGACCGTCGCTTCACTGCTCGAGACCGAAGCAAAGTTAACAGATGAACGCCCGCTCATGGCATCCGTCATCTACAATCGGCTCCAGCGCAACATTCCCCTCGGCATCGACTCGACGATTATTTACGCCTCGAAACTGGCCGGCAAGTGGCGCAACGACGGGAAAGTTTATCAAAGCGATCTGGATCGCACCTCCCCCTACAACACGCGCAAGGTGCCGGGTCTGCCGCCTGGCCCCATTGCCTCGCCCCACTTGCGCTCACTCTCGGCTGCCGTCGCGCCGGCGCAGACTGCCTATCTCTACTACGTGCGCGACCCCGCGCGCGATGATGGCGCGCACAACTTTTACACTAATGATGCGGACTTCGAGCGCGGCGTCCAGGCGTTACGCGCCTGGGAACGACAACGCACGGCGCGGGCCCCTGCCACCCCGGCTAATCAATAAATCGGTATACACTTGGGGCGCAATTTTCTCTCCCCTCTTGAAATCATAGATACGTTGCTCTATGCTGCCCCTATCTCCCGCGTTCGCAGGGCAACCGGCCAGCGCGTGGCTTTCAAACAGGGTGGGTGTGAACCATGAAAATTTTGTTAGCGTGCTTACTCATGTTCGCTGTTACAGTGGTAACTGCGCAGGCGCAAGACAATCAGGGCAAAGGCGTCGATAATCAGACGGGCCGCATCCGCGACGGGGGCAATGACCGCGCGCCCGGCAGCAACGGCCGCAACCAGAGCGTCGGCACCGGGCACGGCATAGATTTCGGCCGGGATCGGACGCCCGTGCCCGCGCAACTACCCAACCCATATCACTTCACCGCCCGCCGCGATGCGGTACTGAATGCTGTGCGCGAGTTGCTGACCGAGCGCAAACTGATCCTCGATACGAGCGTCTCAAAACCGGAGGAAGGCATTCTGATCACGCAGCCCTACCGGTTTGTTAAAGGGACGGTAGTCGCGCTGACTGAATTGAATCGTTATGCCGACCTGCCGACTGACACGACGCGCGGCTGGTCGCAGGGCCGCTATACGCTCATCATTGAAGTACAACCCATAGACGGTGTGAACAACAACGTCTCTGTCAATGCCCGTGTGGAAGGCAGAAGCGATGGCGCGGCCGGGGCCGAGTGGATCAGTCTGCGCAGTGTGGGCACGGCGGAGCAGGAGTTTTTAGCCGCGTTGATTGAAAAGCTAACCGGCGCTCCTGCGCCCGGGCGGACTCCTCAATCTCAACCAGAATAGAACAGAACGCAGACAAATAACCACAATCCCTTTGTCTCCTTGCTTTTAACTGCTATTGACTAAAGTAATCTCAGAGGCTACGATTGTTAGCTAATACGAAGATTGAGCTATGCCGGACGAAATCTCTCATCAGTTACATTTCGCGTCGGTCAATGATAAACCGGCGACATTGCCTAAAATCTGGGCAGTTCTCTGTGCCTTGCTTGTGACAGCGACTTTGCTTGGCGGATTTTTCGTCCTGCATAAACGCCAGCAACAGGCGGCCGCGGCGGCGGCTGTACAACAAGCCACAGCTAAGCAGAACGCGCCCGTGGCCGCTCAGATATTTGAGGACGAAGCACAATTAAAAGGTGAGAAAGCTTTAGTTGGTGGCTTAGTGCGCAACGTCTCGAATGCCAGAATGGATGACCTTATCGTCGAAATTGAATTACTCCCCCGCACAGGTGCAAGCGTCAAACTTGTCCAGGTAAAAATCGAGCCGGCGAGTTTAAACCCTGGTGGAGATGGCCGCTATGCGCTATTTGTTTCATCACATCAGTGGAGCGCAACGCATATAACTCGCCTGCTCAGTGTTAATCGAAACACTGAAATAGCTTTTAAATCGCAACCTGGTGCGCGGCGGCCGCTTGAGCAGCCGGCCCAAGGTACGCGGGTCATCGTGGTGCCTAAGTCGAAGGGCAAGGGGGATGAATTTCTAAACACACCCGACAATCCGATCCCAATCCGTTAAATTGCGTTCGCTCAGGTAGTACTTTAGAAGTCGGCACGACGACACAGCCTGGCAAGTTAGTTGAAGCAGCGCAAGTTTATTGTTTATATAATTAGATATAGCTTCTTGACGTCATTCCCTTCTGCATCAGACAACTTATGCCTGCCAGTTAACGTCACAGCACTAACATGCCAGCGCTTATTGTCTCCTACGTGTAGATATTGCCTGCGGGTTTACGTTTTGTTTCGCTCTCTGGTTGCTATAGGTAAGCAATTCAATGCAAGGCTCTAAGTTGTTCATGGTGGTGCTGCTCGGACTGCTGTCTATCAGCGGCCAGGCCCAGCGCAAATTGCCCACTATTACGGCCGAGAATCCCTCACCCGGACGTGACACCGCGCACGAGCCGGATCAAGATGCCCATCAAGATTTGTTTAGGGAGCTTGAAATCAAGCGGGCTGAGGGGACGTATAAACAGAACATTGAGCGGGCCAAAGAGAGCGCCCAATTGAGCATTGAGTTGCGCGATACGTATGCACAGCAGAAGGCTTTAAACCCGGCCGAACTAAAAAAGCTCGCGCGCCTCGAGAAATTAACGCGCCAACTGCGTAGCGCCGCTGGTGGGGGCGACGATGATGAGCAGTTGAAAGACCCGCCGAATAATATGCAGTGTGCGCTGGAACGTATGGCCGATCTTGCGACAGAATTGCGGACTGCTGTTGAGAAGACGCCCCGCCAAGTTGTTTCTGTCAGCTTGATCATACAAGCTAATGAGCTACTCGAACTTATTAGTCTGGCACGTAGTTTCAATAAATAGCGCCCGGCTCAAGCATGTCAATACGGCCCCACCTTAGTGCTGTCCATCATAGCTGGCGCTGGCTTTTGCTCGTGCCCTGCTGCTTATTGTTGGGGCTAACGCCCTGCGCACAAACCCGTTCGGCGGCGCTGGTGGTGCAGCAAGACGATGAAATGGTGCGCGTTAATAGCGACCTCGTGGTGCTCAATGTCACGGTGACGGATAAGCGGGGCGCTTATATCCACGGCTTACAACGCACGGACTTTAAATTATTTGAGGACGGACAAGCGCAAGCACTCGCCGGCTTTGGCGAAGAGGAGACGCCGTTTGCTGCCGCCCTGCTGCTCGACATCTCAGGCAGCATGGACGGGCGTATCGCCTTAGCGCGTTCGGCCGCCATACGCTTTCTCGATGGCCTGCGCCCGGACGATAACATCGCAGTCTATAGTTTTCACAGTGAGGTTCGACAGGTGCAAGACTTCGGTTTCACCCGTGATCTTGATCCGGTTGTGTTCGCACTGGATGCGCGGGGCATGACCGTACTGAACGACGCAGTTGTACGGGCAGCCAGCGATCTCGCCACGCGCACGGAAAAACGCCGCGCCATCGTCGTGCTTTCCGACGGCGCGGATACGCACAGCCAGGCTTCGACCGACAAGGCGCTGAACACGGCCCTTGCCGCCGGAGCTACGCTTTACACGGTCGATCTCGCAGACCGCGCTGCGCCCCGTGCGCAAACAATGGGCGGCTCGGCCGCGCTCTCATATTTCGCCACCCGCAGCGGTGGGCGCTATCTCCCGACACCGGGCGGGCAAGAACTACGCGCTGCCTTTGCTGCTATCGTAGAAGAACTTAGCAATCAATACACGATCAGCTATCGCCCAACCAATCGCGCCCGCGATGGTCGCTGGCGCGCAGTCGAGATCAAACTCGCGCGGCCCGATGCGCTCGCGCGTACGCGGCGTGGTTATCACGCACCGAAAGCCTAAACTTTTAGTCATTGAACGAGAGTTCAACAGCCCCGCCAGCCGAGCATGATGAACAGGCGCATCCGAACATTCGTGCAAGCAGGACGATTTGTGCGGCGCAAGCCAACTGATGCCTTGCTGCTCGTGCGGATGGCTTGTTGGGTGGGGTTACTTTCCCTGCTGATCAGACTGTTGCCATTACCGTGTGCGCTGCGCATCGTCACCGCCACGCCGCGCTTGTCAAGCCCCAACCACGCGCTTACGGCTGAACGTATGGCGCAACTCGTCGATCTCCTGCTCGGTCTCGATCTCTTCGTCTTTACCCCGATCTGTTGGAAGCGTGCGCCGGTGCTGCAACGTTACCTCGCGCTCAATGGCATCGAGACGCGCATACTGTTCGGCGTGCGCAAGGCGGGCGGCGATCTATTGGCCGGGCATGCGTGGCTGGAACGCAACGGCAAGCCCATTTTCGAGACCACGCCGCCGGACTACATCGTTACTTATGCCTACCCATAGCAACCAAGCATGCGCAAAGAGAAAGTGGCGGCACGATTCCCTCGTGCCGCCACTTTCTCTTTGCATGTTCGTACTCAGCGCTAAATGCTCTGACCTCGTTTCAGGGCAATGCTTCGACGTTGATGAAGAAGCGGAATGAGCCGCCCTGCTGGACGCCGAGCAGGAAGTGAACATCTATCGCCGCGCCCGCCGCCAAGCTACCACCCGGCAGGGTGACAGTCACGCTGGAATTAAGCCCGCCGCCGTTTGGCTGGGTAAGCGGGAATGGCTGTTCCACCGTTGTGCCCATCACGGTCAGCGTGCCGCGACTGGTCGTGATAACAAAGTCCGACCCATCAATTATGCGTATGTCCGCTTGCGCGCCGCCCGGCGTGTAGCCGGGACTGTTGAGCGTGGTGATGTCAACCGCACGGAAGCGTAAGCGCGTGATCGTGGTGTTCGTCGTGTTCACGAAGTGCCGCCGAATATCAAGCGTGCCTTGCGCACCGTTCGTGACCGCGGTGAGACTACGCACGCGGTTGGGCGCGGCGGTGCTGGCCGCTTGCGGCTCGATCAGTTGGGCTTTAATGTCAGCATTGTGCTGCACGGGTCTGATCGAAGATTCAGGCCCCGGCGCGCCCAAGATTGACTGCACACCGCCATACTGGCCGCCATTGGTCGAGACGAAGACGAAGTCGGCGGCGTTATTGTCTGTGTCCTGCGGCAGACCGCTCGTCAGTTTGCGCACGAAGGCATACTGCCCATCGTTCGCGCCCGGCGAAGGCAAGTTCGTGCCTTCGCGGAAGAGCGCCGAGTTCGTGCCGTTCGCGTTATTTAGGCTAACGGCGTCGAGCCGCGTGTTAGTGGTGAAGCTCAAGGGATTGTCGGTCTGGAAGAGCGCGATAGCTCCGTCGTCGGGAATATTCGCCGTGCCGCCGCCGACCACGGCACTGTAAGCACGGTCGCTCGGCGCATAGTTCGTCAGCGTGTAACTGCCCGTCGGCGTGATGCCGCTCGGCTTGAACCAATCGCCGCCCAGCTTCGGGGAGGCGACGCCGCCCGGCTCGTTGGCGAGCAGGAAATGACCACGCGCCGGAATGACCGTGCCGTTCGGGATCACCGAAGCGACGGTGACGCTTGTGCCCGCGCCATTCGTGTAGGCGAACGCCCAACCGTTTGAGCCGTCCGTGCTGCTGATGGTAAGCGGCACACTCGCGGGGTTATATAGTTCGATGTACTCATCGAGCGAGCCGTCAATCCCCTGCCCCGGACTGAAGGTGGGGCCGCGGAAACGGAACTCGCTGATGATGAGCGGCGAGCCAAGCGTGAAATAGGCGACCGGCATATCGTGGTCGGAGATGCGTTCGGGCCGGTTCGGATCGTTGCGATAGGAATCGGGATAGTCGCCGTTATTGCGCCCGTAGAAGAGCCGCGTAAAGCTTTGCAGCATATTCGGGTTGACCAACTCGTGGTCGAGCGTCTGCGCGTTGCCATCGAAGGTGAACGAGTACCGCTGGTCGGCGGGCAACGTTTCGATCAAGTCGGTCAGGTCCGGGTTGACCAGATCGCTGCTGGCATAGACCACTTGATCCGGCGGCGTGGGCGTCCCCTTGATCGTACCAATCACGTCAACGAGGCCGTCATTGAACTGGAACGCATTGTAATCGCCGACCGAGATGATGCGCTCAGATGGGTCGGCGACTTGGCGCGCTTGAATCAGGTTCGCCAAATATTCGGCCTGCGCACGCCGCTTGACGCGGATGCGATTGCCGTTCGCGTCCGCTGTATCCGCACCGGACAGCGAGCGCAAGTGATTGACGATGACGGTGAAGGCGTAAGGCCCGTTGGGTGCGGGCGCAGTCGCGCGCATGACAAGCGGCGGGCGGTCGTTGAGCAATGCGGGCGAGCCGGTGGTTGGATCAATGTACGTCGTTGATAGGCCGAACTGCGTCACATCAATGACACTGATGCGCGCTGTCTTGACTAAGAAGCCCACGTCAATCCCGCCGATGTCGTTGCCTTCCGACAGAAAGGCTTGATAATTCGGGTTCGGATCGCCAGCCGCGACGGCATCGTTATTCACTTTGGTGGCGACTGCTTGTAACGTCGTCAGATTCTCCATTTCTTCGACGCCGATCACGTCGGGCGTACGCATCACATTGCGAATCGCGAGCGACGCCTTGTTGAGCCGGTTGTTGAAAGCAGTCGGGGTCAATACCACGTCGGACGTGCCGGGATCGTCGGTTGTATCGTAGAAACGCTGCATGTTGAACGAGGCGACGGTCAGCTCATTGACTAGCGGTTTAGGCACAGGGATGCCACTGGTGACGCCGGAGAGACCCGGCGGCGTGGCCGCGTCCGGTAGGATCGTGTAACTACGGAAGACATAATCGAGCGGCCCGATGATATTGGTGATGACCGCGCCGGTCGAGACTTCGAGCGCGGTCGCGCCCGGCTGTGCGTCAGAGTCCACACGCAGCCGCTCTGGGTTCGCGTCGAAGCGCGGCACGTTGGGCGGCGGCGTACCCGACGGCGAAGGCGTCGGCACGGGATCGGGCACCTGTATGCCCGGTTCGCGGAACGGGCGGGCGATACCAGTGATAACACCGTAGAAGACGCCATTCGTGGCTGAGGTTGCATTTGGCTCGTTGACAGTTCCCTGTGTCGGCGAAATCGCGGTCAGCGAATTAACCTTGACGCGCATGCCCTCGAACCGCTCAAGGTTGTTGATATCGTTAACGAGCGTGTCGGCCGCTGTGAGCGTGATCGCCGCAGGCAATGGATTGCCGGTTGAGTTTAGCGAGACGCTCAGACCGGTGTTATTGAACTCCGTCTCCGAGGGGCTACTCGGATCGGTCGACGGAATGAACTCAACGATAGTGCCGGTCACTGTCACATTGTTTCCGATGGCGGCGGCAGCGGGCGGTGCGCCCGACGTGAAGACGAGGATGCCTTCGGAGGTGTTCGGATCGGCGTCCGCCTGCGCGTCGGGCGTCTGGATGAAGAAGCCGTTGCTGCGCAGCCCCGTGACGATGCCCGTCGTGCTGACAGTTTGATTGACGAAGGGCGAGGTCGTGCCGCTGCCCTGAATATCGTGGATGGCAATGCTTACAATATCGTCGTTAGTGATCGTGCCGACGCCTTGCGAGTCGCTGATCGCCGCGTTATTCGCCCCCGACAGGTTGACGAAGAAAGTTTCGTTCGGCTCGGTCGTCGTGTCGCCGCAGACTTGCACAGTGACGGGCTGAGATGTGACGTTTGGGTTGAACGTCAGCGAACCGGAGGCCGAGATGTAGTCCACACTGCCCCCGCAGGCCGCGCCGCCGGTGGCGGGGTTGGTCGTGCCGTCGGCCGTGGCGTAGTTGACCGTCACGGTCTGCGTGCTCGCCGGAGAAAGATTGACAGTGAAGGTGAAGGCGGTCATGCCGCTGTTGCCCTCGGCCTGCGTCACGTCGTTGATCGACAGCGCGGGCTGTGCAACCCCACCCGAAGTGATGTTGATGTCGTCAACGCCAATCCACTCGTCGCTGCCGCCGGCGTCGGCGGTGATGACGCGCAGTTGTACGACCGGCTGATTCTCAATGGCCGCAGGCAGCGTCACGCTGACCGGCGTGACCTGCGTACACAGGCTTGGCCCGGTACTCGCATCGGCGACGAAAGCGGCCGGGATATTCGTGTAGTTGCCGGTCATGCCGACGCGATATTGCAGCGCGACGGGTTGGACGGCATTATCAGCCGCGCAGTCCACATCACGCAGGTTATAGCTGATGTTGATGTTCGTCTGGCCGGTCGTGTTGAGCGTGATGACGATATGCGGCGCGCGGGCCGTGCCCGACCCCTGGAAGGCAACGACCGGATTCGTATTGGCGGGCGCGGCCTGCTGCGTCTGCTCGAACTCGGCGATGCCGCCGGTAGCGTTCGTGTTCGGGTTGGTCTGATTGGCGATGACGTTGACCGGTGTCCCAGAGCCATCCGCCACGACCGTCTGCGGATCGACGCCGGTCGCGCCGGTCAAGGCGTCGCCGCGATAACCGATAATACCCGGCACGCCCGACCAGTCGTTGCTCGTCGTGATTAGGCCCGTATTCGTCCAGTTCTGGCTAAACGGTAGCGTCTGCGCAGTGGTGTCTGCGTTGGCGATGCGCAACGAGGCCGGCATCAGACCGGCGGCGACGAGCATGAAGGCTAGTGCGCAGACCGGCAGGAGGATGAGTGCCTTACGCCGGGCCGAGATGCCCCGCCGCTTACGGCCGAACGAATAACGCATAATTGAACCTTTCTCTGATGACCTTGGGATGGTGTCTGACGCTGAAACTGTTAGAGGCGATTAAGTCTGACCTTGCACCGAACAGCGACTGAAATACGCGCCGATGTGCGTCCTTCGACTGTCAACAGCCGGCCAAGATGTCGCAAATCACCTCCCCCCACGCACCCGCACAAGCAAACGCCTAACTATGTGGGCTTAATTCCTAGAAACTTATTCTGGCAGGCTCAGGCATCAGGGTGCAGCAGTCTGTGCGCCGCAAGCGATACGAGCAAGCGTTCGACAGAGGTGGCAGCATGCTCGGCCGTCACATCGTAAGCATCGGTCATTTCGCGCACGATCTCGTTTTTTGTGCGGCCGCGTTCAAGGCTGCGCCAGACGAGCATCGCCGTTTCGTTGAGCGTATAGTAACGCTTGGTGTTGAGATCAACGAGGACGGCTTCGCGGCCGTCGAACTCTGTGTAGACGACGTGATCGTGTGGGCGCGGAGTGCTCTCCATCATACAGCGATTAATCCAATTCAGTTGATAGTCGGCGCAGACAAGACCTGCAGAGCGCGTTGGCTCGCGGCAGACTCCCCGCCCTTCTGCGCATTGCGCCACGGAATCTTGCCGAAACTTTGCAGGCAAAATAGACAGGGCGAGCCAGTGTAGAGATCGGGCTCGTCGCCGCGCTCAGCTTGGGCCGCCAGCGCGCGGCGGCGGCGCTCGACCTGCGTCCTAGCAACCGCCCGCAGCCGCGTGTAGGCCAGGGCAAACTCCTCGCGGGTTAGATCGGCGATCACGTCCGGCTCAGAGTCGGCGTTGCGATAGCCGGCCAGATTACAGCAGAGCGTGAGCCGGCCGCGCCAGTCCACATTACAACTTGTGCCCTTGAGCGGCGAACAAGGCACGCCGGGATTAATGTCATAATAACCGACGGCCATGCCGATAGGCAATTTCAGGATGCCGGCCAACGCGCCTATCTCTTGCTCTGCGTGGCGTTGTTCCGCGAGGCTCAACGCAGACTCAGCTTCTACACTGGCGGATGTCGGCAGCAGGTGCGAGAAGTGCAGCGCGGCCGCACCGAGGCGCGCAGCCAGCAACGCGACGGCTTCGAGTTGTGCGACCGTGTCGCGGCGGATGCCGACCTTGAAGACGAACGGGATGCCTTGCATGTGGCAACGTGTGACGGCGCGGATCACGCGGTCGAACGAACCTGCGCCGCGCCAGTGGTCGTGCGCCGCGCGCGTTGCGCCGTCGATGCTGAAAGCCACGAGTCGCACGGCGGCCTTGTGCGCCAAAAGTGCCGGATAGACGCGGTCGAAGTGCCAACCGTTGGTGACGAAACCAAATTGCATCCCTGCGGCCGCGACCTGCGCAATCAACTCCGCGAAGTGCGGATGCAGCGTAACCTCGCCACCGGTAAAGGTAACGTAATCGATCTGATAAGTGGTGCGCGCCTGTCGGATGATGCTGCCCAGCAGTTCAGCCGGGAAGAAATTGGCCTTGGTATGATAGAGCGCATCCTCGTCGCGCATGCAATAGCTGCAATGTAAATTGCAGATGTTCGTCAGTTCAACTGTGAGACGAACCGGATCGGCCGCGCGTCGGGCTAATTTGGTAGGTGTCGGCACGTAAAACTTTTACTCTTTCATATACGGTGCGAGCAAGTCGGCAGTGCGCTCTGGCGCTAACAGCAGATCGCGCCCGGCGTGCAATTCGTAAGCGCGACACTGATTGGCCAGACGGGCCAAAACGCGCAGATAATCCGGTGCGCTCTGCGCGTCATACGTGGCCCAAGGGCAATGCCGCAACAATTGCTGCATCCCCATTCGCGCCGGCATAGCGACAATCGTCGTCTCGACTGCGTCGGTCACGCGCGGGAAAAAGAGCGCCTGCGGCCGACAAATGGCGGCCCGGCTGTCGGGGAAAGCCGCTTCCGGCTCAAGCCTGCGCTTGGACGGATCGGAGGCGACCGGCGCGCCCAACGCCGCGCGCAAACGCCACCCGCTCCGCGCAATAATTGATGTCGCAGCCACGGCGAACAGCCGGCGCAACCCCTCGGCTTCGATTCCACCCGGTGTCTCACGCAACACCACCATATCGTCTGATACGTAGCGCCAGCCACTTTCCATCAGTCGTAGTGTAAGCGTAGTCTTGCCACTGCCGGACGCCCCGACAAAGAGCGCGCCTGCACCGGACACCGGATCGAGTGCGCCCGCCGCATGCACATCATAGACACCCGCGCGCCGCAACGCCGCCTGCAACCCGTAAGAGAAGGCATTGACCAGTGCGATGGGATGCCGCGCATGCGGCGTTAGGCCGAACCAGACTTCAACCTGGCGGGTCGGCGGCGCATCAAGCACCACCAACGACTCATCCACGGACAGAAAATAGCGCGTCCCATCCGTATGACAAACGCCGTGATTGATGGCGAACGTTTGCAGTCCGGATGGGACGACAGGTGGCACAGCGCGGCCGACATTGAGCGTCATAGCGGCCGTGGCAAGAAATGGGGCGACAGTTGGGCTGAGATGAAAGCCCTTAAGAAAATCCGCAACCCACTGCGCTGCCCAATCACCTTGCACTGCCACGCGCAACAGACGCCCTGCGATGATGTAGTGACTAATCAGCGCCGTGCAGCAGGTTGCGGGTTAGACAAACTAAGCGGGCGTATGGTCAGTTGCAAACCACACAGGAGTGCCGCACGTTGCTTGTTAGACAGTAGATGTTTCAATGGTCGGGGCTTGGAAGAAGGTTGTAGCCTCCAGCACATCCACCGGCACTGAGACCAGCGGCTCGACAAATGGCCTCTTCTCCACAGGCTGCGTAGGTGCCTGTTCGTTATGTTCGGGCTGTGCGCTGAACTGCTCGTTGAAAGGGTTGTTGTTTTGTGTCTTCAAGGCTGCTGTCTCCTCATTGATAGTAGTGCGCCGAACCAGTCCATTAATGTAGTTGAAGCTGCAATGGTCGGTGCTTGAAAGAAGTTGTTGGCTTCGATTACATCTACAGAAACCGACTTCGTAAGTTAGCTAAACCGTGATTGCTCCGGTGCCTGCCCTGCGGGTGCCTTCTGTTCGTGCGGCTCATTGCGCTCGGCAAATTGCTCGTTGTTAGCTGGAGATGGCTGCGGGTTCAAGCCTCCTACCGCATCACATTTTATTAGGACCCTGAGCACTGGCTGGCATGGCCAGCACGATGCGCAACGGTCTAGTTTCAAAGGTTTGCAAGTCGGTGCGCTGGTACAGACGTATGTTTGGCGACAGCGTATGCACCACCTGCTCCATTGTGGCGTTTGTTAAATCGATATCCACAATTTCATTAGAGTCATATTTCATCTCGAACGGAATGTCAACCTTATTGGCGATTTCAAAGAGAATGGCGGTTAAGGGCTGCTTGCGCGCATGCACGGTCACTTGATAGCGCTCAACCTTAACGTTCAATGCTTTCTCTTGTTTATCCTTTTCTGATTCGGCCTCAGTGCCATCTTCGGTGTTCCCTTCAATTAGGAGCGCTTCCGAGTCGCCCCGCACAGCAGCCGATTCCGCTGGCGGCGGCTCATTCAAACCATAAAGGTAGAGCGCGATAATCTTTGGCGGCAGACTACCATCACCGCTCACTTCATAATCGACATAGGGCACCGGCGCGATCATCCGCAGTGCGCCTTCAAGTGGCGTGCCTGTGAACTCCAGTGTCACGCGCGCTTTGGCCATAATCGGGCTGAGTATGATGGGTACATCGAGTTTGCGGCCTAACTCAGCCGCGATGTCAGCGACCAGCGCACGGTCAGACTTCAAACTGAGTAAACGCGGCGATGCATTTGCGACCTTAAGCCGCCAGGTTCCTTTGGTGTTTTTTTGCGCCGCAGCCGGGACGACTGCGGGTGCTGTTTTCTGGCTCGTAACTGGCGCTTGCGGCGGCATCACTGCGGGCGTACCACCTGGTTTTGCCTGCGTCGGTGGTTGTGTCGGCGCGGCTGTCTGCGTGCGCGGCGCGCTCGTGCGCCGCCGTTGTGCCCTGCTGGTCGCCGGCATAAAGAGAGCCACCATCGTCCCCAACAAGAACACCAACTGCCACCGTGTACACATCTTCAGCATTCTAACCTACCTCTTGAGCTGATTCCAGACCTTTATCATGCCGCGCACACTAAACAGCCCGGTTTATGATAACGATTCGCTGAGCAAGACTGAAAAATGGTTGCAACCGTGTTAGCTCAAGGCATTCAAGTCGCCCGGCTAAGAAATGGAACGGCCAATTTCTCCTGAGTCTTGCAGCAATGATAAATTTTCGCCTAAAACACAAGCCCGGCTTGAGCTTGCGGGGGGATATTAAGATGCATGAAAGTAACATATTTGCTACCCACGCAGCAATCTAGCAGGGTTGCTAGTTTCGGCATTGTTCAGTGAAAATGACCGGGGCCTCCGGTCTTGATCATGCGGAGCGGGCGGATAAGATAGTAGATAAAGTTAAATGACGCGGGCAGCCTCACTTGGGCTAAATCTTCCTCCGTCGGCGTGATGATGAAGCGCAGATAGTTGACTTTGTCGCGCAGGCGGCGGCGGGCCTTTAGTTGAAAGCGAAAATAGCCGCCGAGTCCGCTGGGTGTTAATTCAGGGGTGAACAGATCACGCACAATTCCAGCAGCCAAGGCGGCAACAAGGGGATCGGTCTTTAGCGCTTGTTCGACTATTGCCGGTAATTTTGCGCCTATCAGTTCAGCGGCCAAGAGCAAACCGAGCAAGAGCATGCGCTCGCTGCCGCTCGCCCGCGCACGCGCGATGAGCGTGGCCCATTGCAAATCGGGGCGTGACTCAATCAGCCCCGCGATGTCGCACACCCAGGCGAGCCGCTCCCACAGATGTTTAGAGCCATGCACACACAGCGCGAGCAAGAGGTCTTCCGGCGCGGGCCGATTGATCTCGCTACCATCGAGCAGGCCGTGCTTGAGCCGCGCCCAGAGATCGTTCGGTTCGAACGGTTGCGCGAATAGCCGCGCGCTTACAGCCCAGTGCAACTCTACAACCAGCCGTTTGCGCTCGCGCGTGAACGGCAGGTTGCATTGCGTCCGCAACAACACAGCCTGCTGCGCGTCATTGAGCGCCGGCAGCGGCGCATAGCCTTCGGTTAAGAGTATGTCGCGGGCCCGGGGCACCGCGCCGGGGCGCACGAGGATGTCGAGATCGCTGAACTGCCGGAGCGCGATGTTGCCATAAATTTCGGCCGCCAGCGCCGGCCCTTTATAAGGTATGGCTTCAATGCCTTGCGCCGTGAACAGTGTCAGCAATCGTTGCAGTTCGCGCGTGAGAAAGATATTGAGAGCCGAGACGCGCCGGAAGGCATCACGCAAACGACTCAGGTGGGCGGTGGGCACAATTTCCCCGCAAGTCGCGTTGAGATGCCAGTAGAGTAGCGGCTGCAACCCATGTCGGTCGGCCAGTTGTATGAGATAAGTCCAGTCCAACGCACCCGCGACCAGCGCGTGGATGCGGGCCGTCTGCGCCGCATCCACGCGCGCACGCGCACAACACAACAATAATTCAACTTCGGGCCGCGCCCGCGCTGCCGGGCCGTTAGCCGCCGCGCCGCTCATGTCAACTTCACGCCGTAACCCAAACCATCGCCCACCGGTAACACCACGGCGCGCAGTTGCGGATGGCGCACAAACTGCTGATTGAATGCCCGCAATGCTTCTGTCGAAGCTGTCTGATCGGGCGCATTCACATCGCCGGCCACCTGCCCGCCCCAGAGCAGATTATCGGCCACGACCACACCACCCGTGCGCAGCAGCGGCAGCGCTGCATCGAGATAAGCCCCGTACTCTTCTTTCAACGCGTCGAGATAGACGAGATCAAACGTCTCCGTCAAGCGCGGCAGCACATCAAGCGCCCGCCCACGCTCAATGCGCACGCGCTCGCGCATATTCGCGCGAGTGAAATAAGTTTCCGCTTGCGCGATCATCTCATCGTTCGGTTCAATGGTGACGACGAGACCGTCGGCCGGCATGCCGCGCAGCAGATGGATGACGGAATAGCCGATAGCCATGCCGATCTCCAACACGTGCCGCGCGGCCGTCATCCGCGCCGTGATCTCCAGAAAGAGCGCGACTTCACGATCCGCCACGGGCACATGATGCGCCCCCGCATACGCCTCCATCTCCGCGAGCAGGCCTTCGTTCGCCGGATGCAAACGCTCAAGATATTCAGCCTGTTCGCGCTGAAGGATCGCGTCTATTTTAGCTTTCATAAACTGTTTTAGTGGCTCGCTTGCTGGTGTAAAGTGGCGCGGGGTAAATCTAACCACAACTTTGGCCGATGTGCAACGCAGGTGCATGGACGATGGTGCGCGGGGCTGAGGCAGACGGGCAACCAGATATAAGTTCACGCAAGGAACGCGCACAACGGCTCAGCAACGGTTGCGGCTCTCTGTTATTTCGCTGCGTGCAAATCCGGCCGTGGAGCCTGCTTGATAACAGGTGAGCCGAGGGCCGGCCACACGTCGCCTGCGCGCAAGTAGGCGGGCAACTCTTGTGCGCTGCTCATGACGAAACCGAGGCTGTGCCCGCGCCCGATGTTACCGTGCGTAGCTTTCATAAAGGCGAAAGTATCAAGCAACACGCTGCCCGTGTAATAGCCGTCGCTAAAACTAACGACCACGCTGGCCCGGTTGCGCACCTGTTGCGTCGCACTTGCATAGACCCGGCGCACCACATCGGGCCGCGCACTCGCGCACGTCGCCGCGAACCAGTCGGCATCCGCGCTGAAGCCGTCCCGATCAATCTGTCCTTGCGCGCTCAACGTGCGCATCGTCTCATTTAACTCAAGCGGATCGCCGGTCAGCACACGATAACTAAACCGCTCGCCCCGGCGCTCGATCACAGCCTGCCCCGTGTGACTGCTGACGTAAACCAAAGCGCCCTGTGCGTACGCGGCGAAGTCAACGCCGCGCACCTGCGCCAGCACGGCAGCCAACCGTGGCTCATTGCCCGGCTTCGTCCACAACTCCGCGCTACCGACCAGGCCGAACTGCGGCAACACGACACTGCGCTCGTCCTGCAAACTATTTACGCGCTTGAAGCCCGCGCGCTTCAGCGCGTCTTTCACGGGTGCGCGCCGGTATGACCTGAAGAGGTTGCCGTGGTCGGAGAAGAGTGTGACCTCGGTGTGGCCGCCGCTCTCACGCACGAGTTCCGCGAGCGTGTCGTCGAGGCGCGCGAGGAAACTGCGCAGCAGGCGCTCGCCGCCGAGGTGCGCGAGCGAGTCTGTCGCGCCGGTATAGCCAAAGAAGACCGGCTCGCGCGAGGCGCGAAACCTCTGACGGAGGCTCACCAAATCAGCAACGGCGGCCAGGTAAGTCGAAAGCGGCGGCGCGGCGTAGCCCATGATGCCGCTCTTTAAGGCCGACGGATGATAGTCGAAAAGATCGCGATATGTGCCGACGATGAAACGATCTTGCCGAAAGCGATCCGCTATGCCGCCGCGCATGCGATTGCTCGCCACGTCGTAATAACTATCTTCATAACCGGCCGGCTCGCCGGCCCCGACGGGCCGCAAGATTTCGCTCAATGACACATCGGTCAACGTCGGGAACGGCGCGATCATGTGCGCGGGTTGATGGAAAAGTTTGAACCGGCCTTCAGCGCGCATCCGCTCGATGGTGGCGAAGCCCACGCCGTCAATGCAGATGATGAGATGCCGGTGCGGTTGCTCTGCTTTAGTTTGCGCGCGCAGGGGTGAAGTGAGCAAGCACAGACTCGCACAGATGAACAGAATGAAGACTAAATTGCGCCGAATTGCTGTTGAAAAAATCACGATGACTCCTGCCGACAAAAGATTGGCGCACTACGGCGCAATCATTTGCATGGCAAGGAGCATACCGGCCATTACGATTAACCATTGGCTGCAATTAAGCTGTGTCTGTCAGCCTGTCAGTACCGCATGAGCTAGTAGGCGAGGTCGTTGCCAACACAAGCACCGGCAGTCTAGCGCACGCGATACTGACTAATGTTCTTCCGTCAGTTGTCGGAATTATCTTGCGTTGGTTCGTCTTCCATACCGACAGAGACATAGCGACGGGCGAGGCCGAGTTCGCGCAATTTATGTTGCAGCGATTGCCGGTGCATACCGAGGACGGCGGCGGCGCGTGTGACGTTGCCGCCGCTCTCTTCCAGGCAGCGCGTGATATAGCGCCGCTCAAACTCGCGCCGGTCGTGGCGAAAGTCGGCGGTGAACGGCACAGCCAGTTGCGCACCTGTCAGTGGCTCGCTCGGCCCGCTTTGCTCGGCTGTGCCCCCACCAGGCTTGATCTCATCAGGCAGATCACGCGCGGTTAGTTCATCGCCTTCAGCCAACACGAGCGAACGCTCGATGACGTTGCGCAACTCGCGCACGTTGCCGGGCCAGTGATACTCAAGCAATTGACGCAAAGCTGACGCGCCGATGCGCCGTTCCGGCAACTTGTAACGTTCGGCGGTCAGTCGCGCGAAGGCTGCGGCGAGCATGGGTATGTCCTCGCGGCGCTCGCGCAGGGGCGCAAGTTCGACCGTCACGACGCGCAAGCGATAGAAGAGATCGGCGCGGAAGTTCCCCGCTTCGATCTCTTGTTCGAGCGGGCGATGGGTCGCGCTGATGATCCGCACGTCCACGGCAATCGACTCGTTGCCACCGAGTCGTTCGACCCGTCGTTCTTCCAACGCGCGCAGCAATTTCGCCTGCACGTTGGCGCTCATGTCGCCGATCTCGTCGAGGAACAACGTGCCCCCGTCGGCTTGCTCGAATTTGCCGCGCCGCCGCGCCGTCGCGCCGGTGAACGCGCCTTTCTCGTGGCCGAAGAGTTCTGACTCGATCAACTCGGCGGGCAAAGCGGCGCAGTTGACGGCGACGAATGCGCCGCGCCGCCGCGCGCTGCTGCGCTCGTGTATCTCTTGCGCGACGAGTTCCTTGCCCGTGCCCGACTCACCACGGATGAGAACGGTCGCGTCGGTCTCGGCCACTTTATTGATGAGCACGCGCACGCGCCGCAACGCTTCCGAGTTACCGAGCAACGAGCCCCGGGCGGCCTGCTCTTGCTCGATCTGCGCCCGCAACCGTTTGTTATCGCGGCGCAAGCGCACTGTCTCCAGCGCATTCTTGACGACGAGGCGCAGATCGTCCACCTCGAACGGCTTCGGCAAATAATCATATGCGCCGGCCTTGATGGCTTCGACGGCTAGCCGCTCAGAGCCATGCGCGGTGATCAAAATAACGAGCGGCGCGGCCTCGCCTGATGTGGCGTGGGCTGCATGTTGCATTCGCAGTTCGTGCAGAAACTCAAGCCCGCTCTGCCCCGGCAGATTCACGTCGAGCAGCAACAAATCGGGTGGGCGCGCGCTGATCGAATTGCGCGCCTCTGCTACGCTGCCCGCCTCTGCGATGGCATAACCTGAGTTGTTGAGCGCGCGGCGCATGCCGTAGCGCGCCGCCTCTTCGTCGTCCACGATGAGCAGGCGGAGTGGCTCGGCTTGATCGGTTTGATCTGTCATGTAGTCTCTGTACTTGCGCGATTGTGGTTATAACGTTCCCGCTGCAATAGGCAAATCCGCGGCCACGCCCGCGTGTGGCAAGCGTAACTCGAACCGCGCGCCCCCGCGCGGCTGTTGCGGCGCGAGCCGCGCCAGCCCGCCGACCTCTTCCATGCGTTTGCGCACGATGGCTAGACCTAAACCTGTTCCACGCTGGCGGGTCGTGAAGAACGGCTCCCAGATGCGGGCGCGTAAATCGCCGGCCACGCCCGGCCCGCCATCGGTGACGGCGAACAGCAGATCAGTATTCTCTTCCGTCGCCTCAATCCGCACTTGCCCGCCGGCTGGTGTCGCTTGCAATGCGTTTAATAGCAGATTTGACAACGCAGCCCGCACGGCGGTCGCTTGCGGGCCGTCGAGAGCGGCTTGCGTCGCGGCGTGCAGTGCGAGGTGGATGCCGTGCGCGCTGGCCTCTGCGTGGAATAGTTCAACGATGGCCCGCGCCAGTTCGTCGGCCCGTGTGGGCCCGCCTGCGGGCGGAGTGTGCCGGGCGAAACTCAATAGCTGGCTGACGCTGCGACTGAGGCGATCCGTTTCGCCGACGATCAGATCAAGGTCGCGCGCGTACTCACGCGCCAGGCTTTCGTCCTCGCGCATGACCTGTGCGATAGACTTGATAGCGGACAGTGGGTTCTTTACCTCATGGGCGACCGCCGCCGCCATCTGGCCGAGCGCGGCCAGCCGTTCGCCCTGCGCAAGTTTACGCTCAAGCTGTACGTTCTCCTCGACGAGCCGCGCGTCGGCCAGCGCAATCGCCACCTGCCCCGCCAGCACCGCCAGCACCGCACGCACATCGTTCGTTAACGCCGAGCGCGGGGCATCCACCAGCATCAGGCCCAATACATTCTCCTCGCGTGATAACGCGAAAGCGATCTCAAACCCGCGCCCGCGTAGTTCGCGCCCGCCCTCAAGCATTCCGCCTTTCTCGCCTGCCAGCGCAACCAAAGGCGCGGCCCAATTCGAGGCAACCGGGCCAGCACCGTTTAGCTCATCGCTGCCGGGCGCTGCGCTTTCTTCGTGCGACAGAAATGCCGGTGCATTTTCTTCGTCGTTATCGGACTCTAGTGGGCTATTGGCCCGCAGATAGAATTGCACCCGCCGCAGGCCGAGCTCGTGCGCCGTGCGTGCTTCGATGAAGCGTAAAAAGTCGGGCAGACTCTGGTGGCCGCGCGGTTGTGTGCCGATGCGGGCGACGATTTCGCGATAGAGCGCGGCCTCGCGGGCGAAGAGTTTTTGAAAACGTTTTTCGAGCCACTTGCGTAGGGGCGCGGCCGAGAGCGCAAAGGCAAGAATCAAAAGTGCTTCGACGACCCCGGCGCGCAGTTGATAATGGCCAGTCAACCATGTCTCGATGGTGCGGATGCCAAAGAGATAGATGAGCAGAATGACGGCTGCGAAAGAGGCAGCGACCAGACTCTCTTTAATAATCAGTTCGAGATAGCGATAACGATAGACGTGGTAAGCGATGAGCGCAGTCGGCAATAATGAGCCAAGATTGCCGAGCGTCTCAAGGTAAGCTTTCAACGCGCCTTGATGTCCTACTCCAAGCGCGTAGACCGATAGCAACAACGCCGCGATGATCAGGAACGAGCCGGCCAGGGTCGCCATGAGCCGACGCTCGCCGGGGGCACCCGCGCGCCGCGCGATCAAGATGTCCGTGCCGGCGATCAGACATAACACGTAGGTCGCCCACAAGCCGAACGGCAGGACAAAGGGCGCGAGTTTTTCCTGCAACGGCAAGTATGCGCCCAACCAGAGGCGCGGCACGGTGACGAAAAGAAACAGCGCGGGGATATAAGAGAGATAGATACGCACGCGCTCGAAGCTTGTCAGCGGGCGTTCGCGCGCATTGGCCCAGAGGTGCAGATGGACGTGGAGCAATAAGGAGTAAGCGAGGGTGATCGAGATGACGGCGACGGTCTCCGCCAGGCGCAACAGCCCGACCCAGCGCGTCGCGTCCAACCCCAGCAGTGCGCGCAAGACGAGCAGCAAGTTGCTCGCGTGCCACAGCCCCATCGTGATGGCCAGCGCTAATAGGACGCGCTCCTGCGGCGCGAGCGTCCGCCGCTGGCGCGCCAGCAGCACACTCAACCACAGAGGCAGCGCCGCCCCCATGCTGTAGCCGACGAGTTGAATGATTTCGAGCAGCGACATGAACTCATCGTAAAGCGTGCCGCGTGAATCGCAAATAGAAGAAGTAGCTATTTATGATTCACGCGGCACGCTTTATGAGTTTTTAATGCGCCGAGGCTGCGCTTGTTTGCGGCGGCGGGACGATGGTGATCTCTGTGCGCCGGTTGCGCAGACGACCGGCGGGCGTGGTGTTGGGTGCGACCGGACTGTCCGCGCCAAGTCCGCTCGATTGGATGCGTGCGCCATCAACTCCAGCGGCCACGAGGCGCGCGGCCAGTGTTTCGGCGCGCTCCTGCGTGAGTCGGCGCAACCCGGCGGCATCGCCGCGGCCATCTGTGTAGGCTTCAATAATCACCCCGTAATCGGGACTGTTAGCGAGCAGCGCGGCCAGCGGCTCAAGCGTGGAGGCGGATTGCGGCGCAAGCTCTGCGAGCCGTGCGCCCGTCCAGAGCGTTTCGGCCAACACGAGCACGAAGCCGCGCTCGGTTTCGCGCACTGTGCCGAAGCGCGCGAGATTCTGGCGCAATGCGGCCGCCGCTTCATGTTGTTGTGTCGCCCGCTGCTCAACTTCGCGCCGCGCCTGTTCGACAGCCCGCTCGCCCTCGATGCGCGCGAGGTTAATCCTCGCCTCTTCCGCCCCGGCGCGCACGGTCGCTAACTCTTCGCGGAGCCGCGCAATCTCGCTGCGCAGATCGCGCACTTGTTGATTCGCGTTGCCGAGATCACGTTCCGACAATTCACGCGCGTGCGTCTCGCGCTCAAGCGCAGTTCGCAGTTCCGTGGTCGCTTGGGTGGCGGTATCAGCACTACGTTCTGCGTCCTGCACGGCCCGATCCCGGCGGGCGATCTCGTCGCGGCGCAAGCGTGCGGCCTTGTGCGCTTCGGTGGACTCTTCGGCCTTCACGCCGAGATCGATGGCCCGCCGCGCCAGCGCATCCGTCTCCTCACTCGCCTGCTTCAAGCGCCATGCGTTCTCAGCTTCGGCCAGTTTCGCACTCGCTGCCTGCCACTCATCGGGCGCGTCTCTTTCCGCGCCGACATAGCGTGCGAGGTTGAGCGCCTGCCGCGCGCCGAGCAGTGACGTAGGCGTGCGGGCGAAGTCCGCGTCCGCCATTTCGGGCACGCGCGGATCGTTGAAGTAGTCGCTCGTGTTGCCGAGATAATGCACGTTGACCGTCGCCACTTCCGCATCGCCGGGCTTAGTCGGTGGCAGATTCTCCAGCACGACCATGCGGCTTGGGCCGCGCACAAGGTAGTGCGGCTCGGCGGTAACGATGAGGGCAAAAGTTTGCAGCGGTGTGGTCACATCGAGTTTTGAGTCGATGAGTTGACTGCCGCTGCGTTTAATCTCACCCAGATTATCGGCGCGGCCTTCGGGCGAGATGGCCCACAGCACGAACGTCGTATAGATGCCGCCGAGTTCGTTGGCGCGGGGCAGATTGTCCACGTTCAACTCGACCCGCGTGTTGCGCCGACCCGAACGTTTGACCTTCGCTTCGCCGGTCAGACGCGGCAAGCGGGTTGTCCCACGAAAGCGCACGTTGATGGATTGTTCGAGCGGATAAGTGATGGCCACGGTTTCGCGTGGCAAATCAGCCTGCGCCCGCGCGGCGGGCACGAATACTATGCCGGTTAAGACTGCGCAAAGCAGCGCGGTGCAAAGATAGCGGGAGCGCAAGCGGTGCATAAAACGATGCTCCTGTTTGGGTTGATGTAATTGTAAACGCGCCGGGCCGCGCGGGGGAAACTGCTGCCCGTCAGCATTGATGCGCAGGCGGCAGTTTCGAGTTGCCGCCGAAAACGAGGCTGCGTTGAAACGATGTCCGCGCGGCGCTGAAGACTTTGTTGTCTGACTTTATTTTCACTGCTCCGCGTCCGTTGTTGCGCGCGCTAACTCTTCCCGCGCCTGCCGCGCGCGATGATCGGCGACCCATTGCACCACCGCCAGCGCAACGGCGCAGAGCAATAGAATGTGGATGAAGCCACCCTTGCCGAAGACAACGCCGCCCAACCAGATCAGAAATAACACCAACGCGATAAGCCAATTGCCCAACGGCTACCCTTTCATCATCCGCCTACGCTGCATCCGCGCGCAGTTTTTACTGCGCGGCCTGTTTCAGCGGCCCGCCTGGCAGGCCGACCGCGCGCACACCTGCATGGGTTGCATCGCCGCAAATCACAAGTGCCGGGCGTGTGCCCGCCACGATGATCGCAATTGAGCGTAAAGCCGCCGCCTCACCGCCTGTGCCCGGCGCGCTCTTCGCTTCGTCCGCCTGCCAGAGCAGCCGGCCGTCGCGCCCGTCGAAGCCGAGCGCAAACGTGGTAGCTGAGGCCACCAGCACATCGAGTGTCCCGTCGCCATTCAGATCGGCAAACGTCGGGCTGTAAGCGTCGTTCGCCCCTTCCGCTGCCCAGACGATGCGGCCCGCCGCACTAACCACGACGACTTTGCCCGACTTCATGACCACAGCCAACTCAAGCACGTTATCGTGATCTACGTCAGCCGCGATGAGTCGCCCGCGCGGGCTGTCGTCCGGAGTCGTGATTTTACCCAACGGCTTCATGTTCTCGCCGTCGAGAAACAACAGGCCATGTTCTGTGCCGATGACGATAAGCGCGCCGCTCGGCCCCGAAAAGATGAGCGGGGGCGTCGTAAATTGCACGTCATACTTAACGGCGCGTAAACGCGAGCCGTCCTTGCGCCGAATATCCAACAGCCCGCCAGTCGTCGCCAGCGCAACACCGCGCTCGGCGCTGGTAAGATAAGGCACGGGGACGCCGATCACAGTGCCGTCTAATTTCTGCGACGCGAGGGACTGCCCGTTCCGCGCGTCGATAAAATGCACCGCTGGCTCATCCGTGACGACGGCCAACTCGGCGGCTACGCTATCGTTGTCCAAATCCGCGACCACGCCGGATACAGCCGCACCGGGCAACGGCATGCGCCAGAGTTCGCGCCCCGTCTCACCGTCGAGGGCGCGCACGCCACCGTCGAACGCCACGATCACCGCCGCCGGCGCAGTGGCTACCGGGCGCACAACCACCGGCGTGAACAACGCTTTGGGCTGCACCGGCGCATCGCTCCGCCCCGCAGTCGGGCGATAACGCGCCGTCCACAACGCCGAACCGTTTGCGCCGTCGAGCGCGAAGATGGCCCCTTCGGCGTTGACGGCGACGACATCAATCGTGCCTGGCCCGCGCAGCAAGGCCGGTTGCGGGCGTAAGACTTCGCCGGTCAAAGCTTGCCAACCGATCTCGACCGGCGAGCGCAAGACGCTGGCGGCCGCACCGCTGAGACCGCCCGCCGCACTCCCGTCCACAGATTCCGGCGGCGAGAACTCGCCGGTCTCTTGCGCAGCGGGTGCGACGCGCCAGAAGAAACTGTCACCCACTGGCAGTTCGACTTGCGCTTGCAAGCCGACGACCGCGCGATCAAACACCATGTCGCCGAAGGCGCGGTCGCGCGCCACCTGCAAGCGATAGCGGTCAACGCCGGGCTGGCCGCGCCAACGTATCCAGACCTGGCTGCTGCCCGCCACAATTTGCACCGGCTCCGGCCGCGGCTGAATATGCGGCCTGGGTGTGGGCTTTGGTTGCGGCGACTTAGATTGTGCCGCTTTAGCCCCCGTGCGTCTCTGTGCGTGAGTGCCGGGCGCAAAGCACAACAGCGCGAGACCGAGAGCGACGATTAAGTTGCGGGGCGCTGCAAGGCGGGGATTAGCTTTCATAAGGCATCATTAAGTTTATAACCGACGCCGCGCACGGTTAGGACGTAGCGCGGGTTCTTCGGATCGGGTTCAAGTTTTTGGCGCAGGCGATTGATGTGCGGATCGACGTTGCGTTGATAACCTTCGTAGTCCGTGCTCCACACCTGATCGAGCAGATCATTACGCGACCACGCGCGGCCCGGCTCGCTGGCCAATCGTTCGAGGATTTGAAATTCAAGCGGGGTGAGTTCGACCGGCTGCCCGCTGAGCGTCACTTCGTGCCGCCGTTTATCGATCACCAACTCGCCAAACTCGACACGATGTTTATCGGCTTCGCCATCGGCAACGTTGCGCCCGGCCCGCCGCAAGAGTGCTTCGACGCGCACCTCCAGTTCGCGTGGGTCGAAGGGCTTGGCCAGATAATCGTCTGCGCCAGCCTGGAAGCCCGCGACCTTGGCATCGATCTCGCTGTGCGCAGTCAGAAACAGCGCCGGCGTCTGCACGGCCCGTTCGCGCAAACGCCGGAGCAATTCCAACCCCGTCATGCCGGGCATTGTTACGTCGAAGATGAAGCAATCGAACTGGCCCGACGCGGCGATGGGCAGCGCCTCAACCGCGCTCTCCTTCTCTTCAACCTCATAACCGGCCCGGCGGAAGTAGCCGGCCAAAAGCGGGCGCAGGCTTTCGTCATCATCCACAATCAGGAGTTTACGTTTCACTTATAATCAATATCCCTTTATGCGCAGCCTGCGGTCAGGCGACGCAACGCGGCAACTGAAAAGACATGGCGGGCATTATAGGCCAAACGGCCGCCGGGCAAAGGTGAAAAGTGCCGTCGGTGCGGCGGGCGGTTCGCGGCCGGCTGCATCCTTGACGCCCAACTGCGCCTGTCCGTATAGTCTCTGACTTAGCAACGGGCAGCTTTTCTAGACTTACCTCCGACGAACTGACGACGACCAACACGACAAGCGATGCAAGACCTGCGGCGACTCCTAACTTACCTCAGATCACACTGGGGCAAGTTCACGCTTGCGACTGCCGCGATGCTTGCGGGCGCGGTGCTGCAAAGTGCGATCAACGCGCTCGTCGTGCCCATCTTCGATCAAGCTCTCAACGGTACACAAGGCACAGGGCATCGCAGCAAGACGCTCTTCTCGCTGCAACAGTTGATCCCCAATTCCGGCTTCGCCGCCTGGCGCAGCATCGCCATCCTGCTCATCATCTTCACCATCGCCAAAGGCGTCGCCGAGTATTTCTCGACCTATCTAATGGCCCGCATTGGCCAAGAGTCTGTGCTACGACTGCGACAAGATTTGTTCGCCCACCTATTGAAGCAGTCGGCCGATTTTTTCGAGCGGCATCGCACGAATTATCTTGTCTCGCGCCTCGTCTCATCGGCCGCCGCGATTGAAGCGGCCGTAACAAGCACCCTGCGCGATATGCTGCGCGAGAGTTTTTCGCTCGTCGCTTTCCTCGCCGCATCATTCTATTTCTCCTGGCGACTCACGCTTGGCTCGCTGCTGATCGCGCCCGTCATCGCCTGGCTCACAGCGACATTCGGCCGCCGTTTGCGCAACCTGGCGCGCGAGACTTACGAGGGCAGCCAGCAACTCGTGGACACGGCGCAGGAGGCGCTCGCCAACCAGACCATCGTTAAAGCCTATCGCGCCGAGACCCGCGAGCAGACGCGCTTCGCGCGCGTGGCCGGCACCATCATGCGCGCGAACTTGCGCGCCTCGAAGATCAACGGCTTTGCGCCGCCCACCATCGAGATGATCGGCGTCATCGCCGTCGCCATCCTGCTCTACTTCGGGCAGCGCGAGATCATGGCCGGGCGCATGAACGCCGCGCAGTTCCTCACGTTTCTCTTCTTCCTCTTTTCCAGCTATGACCCGATGCGCAAGCTCTCGCGCCTGCACAACGCGCTCGAAGTGGCCATCGCCGCCGCGCGCCACGTCTGGGAAGTGATGGACGAGCAAGTCGAGATGAAGGAACAAGCGGACGCGGTCGCGCTCACACCACTCCGCGCCGCCATCGAGTTGCGCGCTGTGACTTTCCGTTATGCAAACGAAGAGCGCGCCATCTTGAGCGACATCAACCTGCGCATTCCGGCCGGCCAAGTGGTGGCGCTGGTCGGTGAATCGGGCGGGGGCAAGTCCACGCTAACGAAACTCATCCCGCGCTTTCACGATCCGACCGAAGGCGTGGTCAGTTGGGATGGCATTGATTTGCGTGCGGCCCGCCTCGATTCGCTCCGCGCACACATCGCCGTCGTCACGCAAGAGACGGTACTCTTCAACGACACCGTCCGCTATAACATCGCTTATAGCCGGCCCGAGGCCAGTGCCCGCGAGATTGAAGACGCCGCCCGCATCGCCTTCGCGCACGACTTCATCGCCGAACTGCCTCACGGCTATGACACCATCGTCGGCGAGCGCGGCATCTTTCTCTCCGGCGGGCAACGCCAACGCTTGGCCATCGCCCGCGCCGTGCTCGCGGATGCGTCCGTGCTCGTGCTCGACGAAGCCACCTCCGCGCTCGACACCGAGTCCGAACGGCTCGTGCAGCAGGCGCTCGCCAACTTGATGCAGAATCGCACGTCCATCGTCATCGCGCACCGGCTCTCGACCATTCGCCGCGCCGACGTGATTGTCGTCATCGCCCGCGGCCGCATCGTCGAACTCGGCAAGCATGCGGCGCTGCTGGCCCAGAGCGGCACCTATAAACGGCTTTACGAACTGCAATTCGCCGACGAAGAAGAGGAGATGCTCAGTCAACAGTAGAGAGTTTTTCAATTTTGCGGCTGCATTTTTCGCCTCAGACTTTCGCCCGCGCGCAAATGGCAGCCGCGGACAACTGAAAGCTCAACTGGCCGACTGATAACTACTATGAGATCAATGACTGGATTCGGGCGCGGGGCAGCGGCCGGCGACAAATTTAGCGTCGCGGTCGATCTAAAGACCGTCAACAATCGTTTCCTTGACGTGCATCTGCGCATGGGCGCGGACATGGCGGGCGTAGAGGCCATCATCCGGCGACGCATCGGCGAACAGTTGGCGCGCGGGCGCGTGGACGTGAACGTCGCCTTAGACCGCGCGGGCGAGGTGGCTTACGAGATCAACCGGCCGTTGGTGTCGGGCTATATCGCGGCGATGCGCGAGTTGCAACAGGAATTCACGCTGACCGGAGAGCCGGACGTGAACGTGCTGGCGCGTCTGCCCGGCGTGATGCAGCCCGTGCGCGAAGGCAATTTGAGCGCCGAGATGATCGCGGCCGTCGGTCACGCGCTCGATGAAGCGCTGGCCGAATTGAACCGGATGCGCGCGCAGGAAGGCGCGGCGCTCGCGGCCGAGATGCACGCGCGCTTAGATCGCATCGAAGCGCAGATACCGATCATCGAAGCGGTGACCGCCGGGATGGTTGACGGTTATCGCGCCCGCTTGCAACGGCGCATCAGTGAACTGCTGGCGCGCGACGGTCTTGAGATCGTCGAACTTGATCAAGGCCGGCTCGCGCAAGAAGTGGCCTACCTCGCCGACCGAAGCGACATCACGGAAGAGTTGACGCGGCTGCGCAGCCACGTACAGCAATTTCGCGCCAGCATCGACGGCGCAGGCGAGACCGGCAAACGGCTCGACTTTCTCTTGCAGGAATTGAACCGCGAGGCCAACACGGTCCTCTCGAAAGCCACCGACCTTACGATCAAAGAGGCCGCCCTTATCATCAAAGCCGAGGGCGAAAAACTAAGGGAGCAGGTACAGAATATTGAGTGACGAGCCGTCGGCGGCGACAATCGCGCCGCAAGCTGTCGCGTCAGGCGAGCGCGGTATCCTCTTCGTCATCAGTTCGCCGTCGGGCGGTGGCAAAGGGACACTCATCCGCCGCATCCTGCCCGACGTGCCCCGGCTTGGTTATTCCGTCTCCTGGACGACGCGCGCCCCCCGCGCCGGCGAACAAGAGGGCGTGCATTATTTCTTCGTCACGCCCGCCGCCTTTGATGCAGCCCGCGCGCGCAATGAATTTATCGAGTGGGCCGTCGTGCATGGGCATTACTATGGCACGTCGCGCCCGGTCGTCGAGCGTGAACTGGCCGCCGGGCACGACGTGATCCTTGAGATCGACGTACAGGGCGCGACCGCAGTGCGCCAACTAGCATTTGCCGCGGTGAACATCTTCATCCTGCCGCCGTCCTACGAACTCCTGCGTCTACGCTTGATCGCCCGCAAGTCGGAAAGTCGCGACGCGCTCGCCCTGCGCTTGCGCAATGCCCGCGCGGAGATCGAGCAATACAGAAAGTTTGATTACGTGGTGCTGAACGACGAGGTCGAGCGCGCGGCGGCGCAACTCGCGGCTATCGTCTATGCGGCCCGCGCCGAACGCAGGCGACAAGAGACGACGGCGCAACGGGTGCTGGCGACCTTCCCTGCGCCCCGTTGATAACCTGGAAACCGACGCACTAACTTGCGCGCGGCAAACCGCTCAGAAATAGTAACGGCTGGCATTGTGAGGTTTAAAGATAAACTATGGTTAAAGCAAAAGTGGAACAGGCAGAGCAGACCGTGCCGGGGCCTGACGAACAACTGGCACTGGATTCCAAATACCGCATGATCATCGTGGCGGCCCAACGTAGCAAGCAACTGCAATGCGGCGCGCGGCCGCGCGCCGCGCTTGATCTGCAAAATCACAAACCTACGCGCGTCGCCCTCGAAGAAGTGCAACGGGGCAAGGTCACATTCGCGTTCATTGAGCCAGAGTGCGCGCTGAAAAAGTCGTAAATCGAAAGATTCGATTTCCCTATTCACGATTCACGGCTTTTACATATTCTTGTAGTCCGGCCCGCCGCCGCCTTCAGGCGTGACCCAGTTGATGATCTGATACGGGTCCATGATGTCGCAGGTCTTGCAGTGGACGCAGTTCGAGAAATTGATCTGCAAGCGCCGCCGCCCGGCTGCACTATCTTCCACCATTTCATAAACGGCCGCCGGGCAGAATCGCTGACACGGGTTGCCATACTCTTCCGCACAGCGCGTCGCGCAGATGTCTGTGTCGAGCACGTGCAAATGCACAGGCTGATCCTCGTCGTGCCCAACGGCGGCGTGGTACACGTCGGTTAATTTATTAAACGTCACCTTGCCATCGAAACGCAGCCCATCGTAGCGCTGTGCCAGCGCATCGCCTTTATAACCATAGTCCGCAAGCTTGCGCATGGCGACGTGCCCCGGCGCGGCGTTGGCGCGATCAAACAGCCCCCACGACCGTCCGCCCGTGATGAACTGCAGCCCCGCGTTGGCCATGCCCAACCAGCGGCCGCGTTTGAAACCGGCGTGAAAATTTCTCACCCGCCGCAACTCCGGCATGATCCAACTCGCCCCCACCAACTCTTCATATTGCTTTAACTGCCGCGCGGAATAATCGCCCGCGACGAGCGCCGCGAAGATCGTCTCGGCGGCCAGCATGCCGCTTTTGATCGCAGTATGAATGCCCTTGAGCCGTTGCGAATTGAGAAAGCCCGCACAGTCGCCGACGAGCAGCACCCCATCGGCGTAGAGTTGCGGCATCGCGTGATAGCCGCCGGCCGCGATGGTCTTTGCGCCATAGCGCAAGAGTTTGCCGCCTTCGAGCAATTTGGTCACGAACGGATGTTGCTTAAAGCGTTGAAACTCCGCGTGCGGATCAAGCAACGGATCGTGATAGTCAAGCCCGGTCACGTAACCGAGGTTGACGATGCGATTTTGCAGCCCGTAGATCCAGCCGCCGCCATATGTGTGCGGGTCGGACGGATAGCCAAGCGTATGCGTCACCCGCCCCGCCGGGTAGCGATCATCGGGCAACTCCCACAATTCCTTCACGCCGATGCTATAGACCTGCGGCTCGCGCCCGTCGTTCAAATTTAGGCGCTGTGTTAATTGTTTGGTCAGCGAGCCACGCGGGCCTTCGCCTAACACCGTCACTTTCGCCAGCAGATCAACACCAGGCTCATAGTTCGCTTTTGGTTTGCCCTCTTTATCAAGGCCTTTGTCGCCGGTGCGGACGCCGATGACGCGGTCTTGCTCATCGTAGAGCATCTCCGCGCCGGGGAATTCGGGAAAGATATTAACGCCCGCCGCTTCGCATTGCTCGCCCAGCCACGCGGTCAACTTGTTTAGGGAGACGATGTAGTAGCCATGATTTTTGAGCGGTGGCGGCGTGAGCGGCGAACGGAGCGCGCGCGTCTTCGTGAGATAGAGAAAAAAGTCTTCCTTCACCGGCGACTCGACCGGCGCGCCCTGTTCGATGAAATCCGGGATCAACTCTTTGAGCGCACGCGGGTCCATCACCGCGCCCGACAGAATGTGCGCCCCGACATGCGCGCCCTTCTCGATCACGCCAATCTCGATCTCGCCAAGCGGTGGCCCCGGTCGCGTGCCGGCCGCGACCGCCTCGTTATGCGCCTTCACCAGCCGCGCCAGGTGCAACGCACCGCTCAGATTCGCCGGCCCCGCGCCGACGAACACCACATCCATTTCCAAACTTTCTCGCTCCATTCAATCGCTCCGATCAAACAACCACGGGCCACACGTCGCCGCGATTATTAGCCTCAGCCATGAAAAAAATGAATCACCATTCAGTGCCGCAAGTATAACAGAACGTGCCGACTCTTAAAAAACGCTGCCGGGCGTTAGAATGGCAAGCAGCATTCAAACGCGAAGGACAAGATTGATGGCCGAACATAAGCACACCAACCGGCTGGCCCAAGAGTCCAGCCCCTACCTCTTGCAGCACGCGCATAATCCAGTGGACTGGTATCCGTGGGGCGCGGATGCACTAACCGTAGCCCGCACGGAACACAAACCGATTCTGCTCAGCATCGGCTACTCAGCCTGTCACTGGTGTCACGTGATGGAGCATGAGTCATTCGAGAACGAAGAAATCGCGCGCTTGATGAACGAGCGTTTCGTCAATATCAAAGTTGATCGCGAGGAGCGCCCCGATCTTGATCAAGTCTATATGAACGCAGTGCAATTGATGACCGGCCACGGCGGCTGGCCAATGACCGTCTTTCTTACACCAGAGCTTGTGCCCTTTTACGGCGGCACATATTTCCCACCCGTTGATCGCCACAATTTGCCCGGCTTCCCGCGTTTGCTATTGGCCATCGCCGACGCATTCACGCAAGACCCGGAAGGTATCGCGCAAACCGCCAACAGTATTCTGGCTGAGTTGCGCCGTATGAACGTGACAAGTGAAGGCGGCGGCGCGCTCACGCACGCAATGCTCGACACAACCCAACGCGCGTTGGCACGCTCGTATGATAGTCGCCTCGGCGGTTTCGGCGGCGCGCCCAAGTTCCCCGCCGCGATGAACCTCGAATTTCTGTTACGCACGTTTCACCGCACCGGCGACGCTGCCGCCCTAGAAATAGTCACGCACACGTGCCGGCGCATGGCCGAAGGCGGTCTCTACGACCAACTTGGCGGCGGCTTTCATCGTTACTCGACCGACGCGCATTGGCTCGTGCCCCACTTCGAGAAGATGCTTTATGACAACGCGCAACTCGCGCGCCTCTATCTGCACGTCTATCAAGTGACGGGCGATGAGTTTTTCCGCCGCATCACTGAAGAGACGCTCGACTACGTCGTGCGCGAGATGACGGACGCGCGTGGTGGATTTTATTCCACGCAGGATGCGGACTCGGAAGGCGTCGAAGGTAAGTTCTTCGTCTGGTCGCGCGCGGAGATCAACGAGTTGCTTGGCGAGGCAGACGGCGCGCTAATCTCCGCTTACTACGATGCCTCGGCTGCGGGCAACTTTGAGGGCGAAAACATTCTTAACGTGCCGCGCCCGGCCGATGTCGTAGCCCGCGAATTGAATGTGCCGGTCGCTGAACTAACGGCAGTTGTAGAGCGTGGTCGCCGGCTGCTGTTTGAGGCACGCGAGCAACGTGTGAAGCCGGGCCGCGACGAGAAAGTCTTGACGGCGTGGAACGGATTGATGTTGACGAGCTTTGCGGAAGCCGCCGTCGTGCTTGAACGCGCGGACTATCGTCAGATCGCCGAAGGCAACGCAAATTTTCTACTTGCAGAGTTGCGCCGCGGCGAGGCGCTCTTACACGGCTGGAAAGATGGAAAGGCCAAGCAACAAGGCTTCCTCGACGATTACGCCTGCGTCGCGCAGGGCCTTGTGGCCCTCTACGAAGCGACGGGCACGCTGCGCTGGCTCGAAGCCGCGCTCACGCTGGCGGAACAAATGCGCGCGGAATTTTGGGACGAGGCCGAAGGTGGTTTCTTTTACACGGCGCAAAGCGGGGAGCAGTTGATCGTGCGCCAGAAGGATTATCTCGACAACGCAACGCCGTCGGGCAATTCGGTCGCCGCCGATGTCTTGCTCCGTCTGGCTGCGCTAACCGGGCAGGTCGAATATCAACGCCAGGCTGTGACCATCTTCCGCCTTGTGAGCGACACGTTGACGCGCTACCCATCAGCTTTCGGCTGCCTGCTCGGCGCAATCGATTTCCATCTCTCGACGCCCAGAGAGATCGCCCTCATCGGCAGCCCCGACGCGAAGGAACTTCGCGTGCTGACCCGCGAAGTTTGGCGACGCTACCTGCCTAATAAGATCGTCGCGCAGATCGATCAACCGGACGAACGGGCAAGCGCGCTCGTCCCGTTATTGCGCGAACGGACTGCGCTCAGTGGACAACCTACGGCCTACGTCTGCGAACATTACACGTGCCTGCAACCTGTGATTACACCGGCGGAGCTTGCCACCCAACTTGACGCGACACCAGCCCACGCCAGCGGCAATTAAGAAATTTGCCAGGCTGTGCGGCGCTCAACTGAAAGCGGCGCGGATGGCCATGAGCAGGTCTGCACCGTAGATAGTGATTTTGCTCTCGCCCAAGCCGTAAATTGATTTTAATTCGACGAGCGTCGCGGGGCGCGTGTGGGCGAGTTCGGCCAGCGTGCGGTCGGCACAGATCATGTAAGCGGGCACGCGCTGCGCAAAGGCGCGTTCCAGTCGCCATTTCTTCAGGCGCGTCACCGCCAGGCGCTCATCCGCCGTTAACTCAGGTGGCGGTGTTTTCGGGCGCGACTGCCCACGGGGCCGCGACTGACGCGGCGGCGCACACGTCAACGTGGCGGCGTGCAATTGTGCTGCCCAACGCCCCTCAGCTTCAAGCCTTTGCTTCAACGCGTCGAAGACGCGCAAGGTCATGCTCGCGTCGGCCGCGGCGTATTGGCGTTGCGCCTGAGTCAATGGTCTGCGCCCCCAGTTTGATTGTTGGAGGCTTTTATCGAGCGCGGAGCCGAAGAGGTGCGCGCCGACGGCGGCCAAACTATATGACGGTAGCGCTAGCGTCTGCCTCGCGAGGCGTAAGGTGTCCACGAGCGCGGCCGGTTGCAGCCCTGCGCCAAGCAAAACCAACTCGTCAAACCGGGCGTTGTGCGCCGTCATTTGCACGGTTGGGGATTCGATAAGCGAACGCACAACGTCAACGCCCGTCGCCAGTACGTCCAGTACCAACACGGCCCCGATAGGGGGTGCGAGTTGCACGAGCGCCACTTGATTCCGCTTTGTGGCCCGGTTCCAGAAAGTTTCCGTGTCCAGCCCAACCACATCCTCGTGCGCAATCCGCGCTAAAGCATTTTCCGCCGCCTGCACGTCCTCAATGAAGAGATATTCAGGTCGCTCGTTCATAGTCACAATCCGCACAACTATGGCCTTGCATTAAACCCGAAAGGCGCGCCTGAATATGTCGGCGCGCCTTCCCTGTCACATCTGTCGGCCAACACTTACGGCGTGTTGTGATTATTCGTGTTGTGCGCCATGTTGCTATTGGCGTTGTGGTTCGCATTGGAATTCGAGTTCATGTTGTGGTTCGCGTTGTTCGCATTCATGTTGTGGTTGGCGTTGCTGGCATTCATGTTTGCATTCGAGTTCCCAGTCGCATTCGCGTTCATGTTCGAGTTCGTCGTGGTTGTGGTGGTGCCAGTATTGGTGTTTGCCGGCGGAACCGTTGTGGTTGTCGAGGTCGTCGTGGACGTACCGGTCGTTGTGGTTGTATTAGTGTTGGTTGCGTTGGTATTGTCGGCAGTGGTGCAGCCAATCCAAATGCTGGTCAGCGCCAGCACCGTCAGTAGAGCTAAAGCTCGTCGCATCGCATATCCTCCTGATGCCCCGCAGGGTCTTGGTTAATTTAGAGCCGCGCGCCGGGTCAGCGGGGCGCACTATTGACCGGCTCGCGCCGGTTCACATTCAAGATCGATTTGCCGGCGTAGCAGGACACAAACGCGTCTACGTTTGACCGGCATACAATGCTTTATGTTCACAGTTCAGCGCGACAACCGGTAGCCCCATATACTTCCAGCAGAGGCTACAATAGCTGCGCGGTAGAGCGAACATGCGTGATTAAGACAGCGGGCGCAGTGTATCATTTGACTTTGCGGAAATATACTTTTTTCAGCAAATGTCGCTGTCGCTAACTAGGCCTCGCGGGAAATTCTGTGGCCCTCTCGCTAAGACAAGCACAGACATTAAGCCGACGTGGCAACGAATGCTGCAACGGCTATGACAGAACGGCTAACATGCTCGTGACTTGCACCCTACGCGCCCAGATTTATCCATATAGTTATGCGGTTGCCACACACTCAGGCGGCGTACTGTGAAGCGCGGCGCAGTACGCCAAATTTGTTGCTGCAATGCTGCTCTTTTGCGCGGGGGCTGATATCTCGCGTATAATTTGCGTTGTAATCACCTGTTTCATTAAGCTTGATTGCCGCGTCGGCGCTAGGCAAGTGCCAACGTGTCACGACGCGCTTGTGATGCGCCAGAGAATGGATTGCGATGAGTAAACTCAAAGTAAAATCTTTGCAGCCGCGTGAGTCGGGCGCGGAGACGGCCGGTGCGGGTGTTGCCGCCGAACCCGCAGCCCCGGAGACGCTCAACCCGGACGATTTGCGTGAGGAGCATCAGGAACGTCAACAGCATCAACGCACGGCCATCGAGACGTTGGAGCCTGCGACGCTGCTGGCTATGCTCTATCAGATGATGCACATCCGCCACTTCGAGGAGAAGGCGGCTGAAGCATACACGCTCGGCAAGATCGGCGGCTTTTGCCATCTCTACATCGGCCAGGAAGCGGTCGCCGTTGGCTCCATCGCTGCCCTCAACGCCGACGATTATGTCATGACCAGCTACCGCGATCACGGGCACGCACTGGCGCGCGGCACACCGGCTGACGAGGTCATGGCCGAGTTGTTTGGCAAAGCCAGCGGCTGCTCGTCCGGCAAAGGCGGCTCGATGCACATGTTTGATCGCGACAATTATTTTCTTGGCGGGCACGCCATCGTCGGCGCGCAGATTCCGCTCGCCACTGGCGTCGCCTTCGCCGTGAAGTATAAAAACACGAAGCAGGTCTCGGTCGTCTATTTCGGCGAGGCGGCGGTCAATCAGGGCGCGTTCCACGAGTCGCTGAACATGGCCCAACTCTGGCAATTGCCTTGCATTTACATCTGCGAAAATAATCAATACGGCATGGGCACGGCCCTCAAGCGCGCGATGTCGCTCAGCGATGTATCAGAGAAAGCTTGCGCCTATGGCATGGCTGCGGAGTTCGTGGACGGCATGGATGTACTGGCCATGTATGCGGCGACGAAACGCGCCGTCGACCGCGCCCGGAACGAATCGCAGCCCACCCTGCTTGAGGTGCGCACCTATCGCTTCATGGGCCATTCGATGTCCGACCCCGGCAACTATCGGACGCGCGCTGAAATTGAGAAATATCAGGAGCGCGATCCGATCAAGGTTTTCGCCGATAGCCTCAAGCAACAGCACATCCTCGACGACGCAGCCCACAAAGAGCTGGCGGCGCGCGTCAACGCCGAGATCGAACAGGCGGTCAAGTTCGCTGACGCCAGCCCCGAACCTGCGCCAGAAGAGTTGTACACACACGTTTACGCGCACCCTATCAACGTAGATCGTGAGACGTAAATCGGGATTCGTTAAGCCGGCTTTCTGCTAATCACGATTCACGGCTATTGGAGATTTCATGGCGGTCATCACAATCAGAGAAGCACTCAATCAGGCGTTGCGTGAAGAACTCGGGCGCGACGAGAACGTTTTTTTGATGGGTGAAGAGGTGGGCGCTTATCAGGGCGCGTACAAGGTCTCGAAGGGCTTGCTCGATGAGTTTGGCGATAAGCGCGTGATCGATTCGCCGATTACGGAGTTGGGCTTCGCGGGTCTCGGCGTGGGCGCGGCCATGGCGGGCTTGCGCCCGGTGATCGAGTTTATGACGTTTAACTTCTCGCTCCTCGCCACCGATCAAATCATCAACTCCGCCGCGAAGATGCGCTACATGTCGGGCGGACAATTCAAAATCCCGATTGTCTTTCGCGGCCCGAACGGCTCGGCCTATCAAGTCTCATCGCAACACTCGCAGGCGTTGGAATCTTGGTACGCCCACTTCCCCGGCTTAAAAGTCGTCATGCCTTCGACGGCGGCCGATGCGAAGGGCCTGTTGAAAAGCGCGATCCGCGACGACGATCCGGTGATCTTTCTCGAACAGGAGCGCATGTACGGCATGAAGGGTGAGGTGCCAGATGACCCTGACTTCATCGTGCCGCTCGGCGTCGCCGACGTGAAACGCGCAGGGACGGACGCGACCATTGTCGCGCGTTCGATGACGGTGCCACTGGCTTTGAAGGCGGCCGAAGAACTTGAGAAACAGGGCGTCTCGGTCGAAGTTATAGACCCACGCACGATTCGGCCGCTCGACATCAAGACGATCATCAAGTCGGTGCAAAAGACCAACCGGGTCGTCATCGCCGAAGAGTCGCACGCCTTTTGCGGCGTCGGGGCGGAATTGAGCGCGCAGATCATGGAGCGGGCATTTGATTATCTGGATGCGCCCGTCAAGCGCGTCTCCGGTGTGGACACGCCAATGCCCTACGCCAAGAACCTGGAAAAACTCGCGCTGCCCGATGTCGAGCGCATCATTGCGGCTGTGCGCGAAGTCGCGTACTTGTAAAGAGGACAAATCCGTATGGCAACGCAGGTGGTGATGCCGAAACTCTCGCCCACGATGGAAGAGGGCCAACTAACTCGTTGGCTGAAGAATGAGGGCGACAAGGTGAGCGTGGGCGAACCGCTCGCCGAGATCGACACCGACAAGGCGACGATGGAAGCGCAGGCGCTCACCACCGGCGTGTTGCGCAAGATTCTTGTACAAGCGGGCGCGACCGTGCCGCTCGGTCAGATCATCGCGATCATCGGCGAGGCGGACGAGGACATCTCCGCGCTGACGGCGCAAGCCGAGTCAGGCGCGGCGGCGGCGCAGAACAAGCAAAGCATTGAAGCAGAAGTCGAAGGCGGGCAGGACGGCGCACAGCAAGAATTAGCACAGGTCGTGCCTGATGGCGCACGCACGCAGGCCACCATCGCAGGGCAACCGCTCAAAGGCGCTGTAGGCGGCGCGCCGACCGCAAGTGCGCCGCAAATTCAAGCCGTAGCAACTGACAACACCCAACCTGCGCCGCAACCCGCGAAGCGCGCTGAAGATAGCAACGGCCAACGCGCCGGGGGGCGCATGATCGTCTCGCCACTGGCGGCGCGGATGGCGGCGGAAGCGGGCCTCAACTTGCAGTCGCTCGCGGGCAGCGGCCCCGGCGGGCGCATCGTCAAGCGCGATATAGAAGAAGCGATAAAAGCAGGCGGGCCACAATCGGCGCAGGCCCAAGGGCAAACGCAACCGCCGGCCGATGAAGCGCGCACACCACAACCCGCGCCGGTCTTTCAACAGGCGACGGTTGAAGGCGCGTCGTCGTTTCGTGATGCGCCGGTCTCAACGATGCGCGCGACGATTGCGCGCCGCTTATCATCTTCCATCGGCCCCGTGCCGCATTTCTTTTTAACGACTGAGATTGAGATGGACGGCGTCGCTGATTTGCGGCGACAGTTCAACGAGCAGGACAAAGAGAATAAGGTTAGCATCAACGACTTCATCATCAAGGTGGCCGCCGTTGCGCTCATTCGTCATCCGCAGGTGAACGCGTCGTTTCAAGAAAAGTTTGTGCGTCATTACGAGCGGGCCGACATCGGTGTCGCGGTCGCCATCGAGGATGGCCTAATCACGCCGGTCGTGCGCGCGGCGGAGAGTAAAACCATCGGCCAGATCAGCCGCGAAGTGCGACACCTGGCCGAGCGCGCCCGCAACCGCAAGTTGCAACCCGCCGAGTACACCGGCGCAACCTTCTCGATCAGCAACCTCGGCATGTTCGGGATCGACGAGTTCACGGCTGTGATCAATCCGCCCGAAGGCGCGATCCTGGCTGTCGGTGCGATGGGGCCAAAGCCGGTCGTGCGCGGCGAAGAGATTGTCGTGCGCCAGTTGATGCGCGTCACGATGTCTTGCGATCATCGCGTGATTGACGGCGCGACCGGCGCGAAGTTTTTGCAAACCTTGAAACAACTGTTGGAGAACCCACTACTGTTATTGCTGTAACGACGAACCTCGGAGGGAGAACAAACACGATGGACGAACAACTCAGCCGCGACCGCGCGAACACACAACCGCGTGAGCAGGATAACCCCACGACCGGCGCTAGTCAGGATCAAGCCGACGGCCAAGCGGGCGCAACGCCCGACCCGCACGGCACAAGTCCCTCACCGCAAGCTGACGGCAAGCCGGCGGCAAACGCGGCCGAGTCCGGCCCGGCCGACCAATATACAGGCGATGGCACGGGCGCACGCGCGGGCGAATATAGCTAACGCGCAACAAGGGCATGAGCCACGAAAGCACACGATAGGCGGCCCGAACCATAAATTGATTCGGTTTTGGTTCGGGCTTGTGCGTGTACTTTCAGGGCTACGGCTTTCTCATGTTTACCAACTATGGCCTCTTGCCGTCGGTAAGTTCTTTTCATGGCTGAACACGCTCCGCCACCGACCGGTAGCCTGCAACCGCACGTCGCCCTGGTCGCCGTCCAACTCTTCTTTGGCACCTGGCCTATCATCGGCAAACTCGTGTTGCAGGTGCTGCCAAGCACAGGCTTGGTCGCCTTCCGGATTGTGGGTGCGGCTATCGCATTTGTCATCCTGCGCGGCCTCGTGGGCGGCAGTTTGCGTCTCGCGCACCGCAGCGACTACGCCCGCCTCGCGCTCTATAGCTTGCTCGGCGTCGTGCTCAATCAGTTTCTCTACGTCAAAGGGTTGGCGCTCTCAACGGCGATCAACGCGACGCTCCTCAGCACTACTATTCCGGTCGCTACGCTTGTCGTCAGTTTACTACTGGGCTATGAACGTGTGTCGGCGCGCGTCCTGCTCGGCATGGGCGTCGCGGCAGCCGGTGTGCTCTATCTCGTCAACCCGTTTCAAGCCGATCTGTCTCACGACAAGCTGATCGGCAACCTGTTCCTCATCTTGAACACTTTTGGTTTCGGCGCGTACATCGCGATCTCGCAGGACGTGGTTAAACGTTATGGCGCGTTGACTGTCATCACGTGGGTCTTTATCTTCGCCTCTATTGCGGCGCTCCCCATCGGTAGCTATCAGCTTGCGCGCATCCCACTCCTGCACCTCGGCGCGCGCCTCTGGCTCGCGATTGTTTATATCATCCTCGTGCCGACCGTGGGCGCATATTATTTGAACGCATGGGCGCTGGGGCGCGTTGCGCCGACCACGGTGGCGATCTACATCTACCTGCAACCGCTCATCGCGTTCGCGCTCGCGCCGCTCGTGCTGGGCGAGCAGGTGAACTCGCGCACAGGGCTTGCCGCGCTGTTGATCTTTGCCGGCGTGGCCCTGGTCACGCGCCGTGCGCACAGCCGCGCGATTGAAGAAGTATCAGAACGACCGGAAGCACTTGGTCATTAGGATTTGGTTAGGGATGAGCACAAGCGACAAGCAGAGCGTGCTGACCGCTGCCGCCACAACCTTAGCGGCGCACGCACACGCCCAAGAGGCGGCGCAAAAGAATTCGGCCGCGCGCCTCTCGATCATCGCCGCCGCATTTTTGATCGTACTCAAGATTGCTACCGGGTTCCTTACCGGCTCAATCAGCGTCTGGGCTTCGTTGCTCGACTCGGCGATGGATATTTTCGCTTCGACGATCAACTTCTTCGCCATCCGCGCCGCCGCGCGCCCGCCCGATGAAGATCACGCTTACGGTCATGGCAAAGTTGAATCTTTAGCCGGTCTCTTTCAAGCGGTGGTCATCACTATCCCCGGACTCTTCTTGATTCGGGAAGCGATCCTGCGACTACTGCACCCGCAACCGACGAATGGAGAATTGCTCGGCATCCTCTCAATGCTCATCGCCACCTGTATTAGCTTCGCGCTCGTGGCCCGCCTGCGCCGCGTTGCGCGGCAAACCGATTCGCCGGCCCTCAACGCCGATGCCCTCCATTACGCCACGGACGTATTCACAAACGGCGGTGCGCTTTGCGCCCTCTTGATTCTCCGGCTCACGGGCTGGGGCCTGGCCGACCCGCTCATCTCCATTGCCATCTCGCTCTACATTCTTTATTCGGCGTTTCAGGTCGCGCATGATTCAGTAGACGTGCTGATGGATAAGCGCCTGCCGCTTGCGGTGGATGAACAGGTCGCGGAGATCGTCAGTCGGTTTCACGCGCAAGGTGTACTCGGTTTCCACGACCTACGCACCCGGCGCTCCGGCGCGCAGAAATTTATCGACTTGCACCTGGAAGTTGGCCGGACTAGAAGTCTGGAAGAAGCGCATGACCTAACGGTGCAGGTACTCCGCGCCATTGAGACTGAAATCCCCCGCGCCCGCGTACAGATTCACACCGATCCGGTCTAGATTCAAGCAGGCGCGGTGACCATGCCGACACCCGCTGCCTGAAGTTTTAAGTTCTCCGCAATCACGCTCTGCGTAACGCGCGCGCCGCTGCCTCATCGGTATCTTCATCTTCAGCGAGCCGGCGCAACTCATAGAGTTTCATCAATGCCTCGACCGGCGACAGTGTATTTAGGTCAAGCTCAAGCAGGGCGCTTGCGAGTTGCGCTTCGGGTGCGGGGCCGGGCGACTGACGTAAAGGGGTGACAGCTTCTTTGTCCGGCTGCGGCGGGCGCATGCCGGATTGCGTTTCGTATTCGCGCAGCAGTTCTTCGGCCCGGCGCACGACGGGGCGCGGCAGGCCCGCCAGTTTCGCGGCGTAAACGCCGTAACTGCGTTCGGCTGTGCCCGGCGTGATCTTGTAGAGAAAGCGCAACTCGTCGCCCTCTTCCGCGATCTCGACGCGCAGATTTTCAACGCGCGGCAGCACGGCGGCGAGCGCGGTCAGTTCGTGGTAGTGCGTGGCGAAGAGCGTTTTGGCCCGTAGTTGCGGATGATTGTGGATGTATTCAAGGACGGCGCGGGCGACGGCGAGACCATCATACGTTGAAGTGCCGCGCCCAAGCTCGTCTAACAAGATCAACGAGCGCGGCGTCGCGTGATGCAGAATCTGCGCGGTCTCGACCATCTCGGTCATGAACGTTGACTCGCCGCTGCCGATGCGGTCGTAGAGTCCTATGCGTGTGAAGATGCGGTCACACAAGCCCACGCTCGCCGCGCGCGCGGGCACGAAACTGCCGACCTGCGCCATTAAAACGATAAGCGCGGTCTGGCGCAGATATGTTGATTTGCCGGACATGTTCGGGCCCGTGATGAGCGCCACCTGCGCCGCGTCCGCGCCGCCGAGCCGCACATCGTTGGCCACGAACGCGCCATCGATTGCAGCGCGCTCAAGTACCGGATGACGACCGTCACTTATCCACAGGGCCGCCGTGTCAGTCAGCAGCGGGCGGACGTAGTTATGCCGTGCGGCGACTTCGGCGAACGAGGCGACGGCATCGAGGTAAGCGATAGTGGCGGCGGCGGCGAGTATTTCAGCGCGCCCCTTGCCGATCTCGGCGCAGACCTGTCGAAAGACGCTCGCTTCAAGTTCGGCGATCCGCTCTTGCGCGTTGGTGACGAGCGACTCATGCTCTTTGAGTTCGAGCGTGATGAACCGTTCGGCATTTGTGAGCGTCTGTTTGCGCGTATAGCTGGCCGGCACGAGATGCAGGTTCGGCTTCGTCACTTCGATGAAGTGGCCGAAGACTTTGTTGAAGCCAACGCGCAGGCTCTTGATGCCGGTGCGGGCGCGCTCGCGCTGTTCCATTTCGGTCAGGTATGTCTTGCCGCTCCGCAACAACGCGCGCAACCGGTCAAGCTCTTCCGAGTAGCCTTCACGGATGATGTTGACGCCTTCGATGCGACGTGGCAACTCTTCGCGCAGTGCGGCGCGGATCGTCTGCACCGTGGCCGTGCAAGGAGGCAGCGCAGCCAATAGCGCGCCGAAGCGGTTATTGTCTTGCTGCAACACCGCCCGGACGCGCGGGATTGCTTCCAGCCCCTGACACAACGCCAACACCTCATGCGGCGACGCGACACTCGCGCGAGCGCGCCCTGAGAGCCGTTCCAGATCATGCACCAGTTCCAGCGCGGCGAAGAACTCGGCGCGGGCTTCTGTCTGCACGTGCAACCACGCGACGTGCTCGTGTCGCCGCGCGAGTTCGGCCAGATCAAGCAGCGGTTGGCGTAGCCATTGTCGCAACCGCCGCCCGCCCATCGCCGTGCGCGTCACATCAAGGCTGGCGAGCAGCGACGGCACACCGCCTGTGCTCTCGAAGATTTCCAGACTGCGGAGCGTGTGCGCGTCAAGCAGCATGTAGTCGCCCGTGTGATAGCTCGACAGGCGTGTGAGCTGGCCGGCGGCGTTTGATTGCGTGTCGCGTAGATAAGAGATGATCGCGCCGGCCGCGGCTGTCGCCAGCGGCCATTTCGTGAGTCCGAATGCGCCGAGTCCGCGCGCGCCGAAGTGATGCAGCACGGCCGATTTAGCCAGTTGGGTGGCGAAATAATCGTCGCTGCACCGGGTGAGATAGCCGGGCAGAGTTTTGTCGTCAGTTTCCAGGCTGCGTGCGATCAGCAACTCGGCCGGCGCGATGCGCTGCAACTCGGTCAGCGCGGCCGGCGCATCCAATTCCGTTGCAGCGAACTCGCCGGTCGTGACATCCGCATAAGCTAAACCGGCCCGACGACCGTCGGTGGTGTAAGCGGCGAGATAGTTATTGATCTTACTGCGCAACAAGCCCGGCTCGATGATCGTGCCCGGCGTGACGACGCGCACCACATCGCGTTCGATCAGACCGCGGCCCGCGCCATCCTTTACCGGCGCAGTGGTCAATTGCTCGCAAATGGCGACGCGATGGCCGCGCGCGATCAGCCTTGAGAGATAACGTTCGAGGCTATGATGCGGCACACCGGCGAGCGGCACACGCCCGTCCTTACCCATCGGCTTCGAGGTCAAGACGATGCCTAGCTCGCGGGCGACGATGCGCGCATCGTCGTCGAAAGCTTCATAGAAATCGCCGATGCGAAACAGGAGGATGGCGTCCGGGTGCCGGCGCTTAATATCGAGATACTGTGTGCGTAGGGGCGTGCCGCTCATCGCTCAAAGATTAGCGCCAGCAACTCGGCGACGGAGGTGAGCGCACCGTGTAAGCGATGCAGTTGGGCGAAACTGAGGATGGTCGTGACGCGCCCGATCTCGTGGAACGCGCCCGTGCGCGCAAGACTCAATTGCGTCAGCGCGCGATTCGTATCGCGCTCGCTGGCCACGACGAGAAACGGCCTAGTGCGCTGGGCGTCATAAGCGCGTTTGAGTTTGGCGAGCGCCGCATCCACGTTGCCTTTGCGCTGCACTTCAAAGACGTGACTGAGCCGCTGACTGTCCGCATCCGCGCGCCAGACCACATCATAGTAATCGAACTCGGCGACGGCGTGATAACCAAGTGCGCCGCCGATGTCGATGAGCATCTGCTGGATGTCTGCATGCGAGAATGAGGCGGAACCGGTGGCCTGAGCCTCTGCGCCGTCCGTGTAAGTAAAACTCGGTGCTTCGTCCGCGACCCGGCGGCGGCCGGCGTTGGTGATTTGCCAGTGCCCGCGCCGGTCGCGCTTGAGTTGTCGCTTTTCATCCAGCGCGCGGCCGGCGTATTGCACTTGTCGTCGCCAGGCATGCAACTCGCCGTTCGTCAGCGCGTGCTGCTCGACATCGGCCAATTGCGGGAAGTAAGCGACGAGCCGCGCGTAGATAAAACGCACATCGTCCACGCCGCCCGTAGCGACGAGTTCTTGCAGGATCGGGAGTTCGAGCCGGGCAATGCCGGGCAGTGTCATAGCGTTGTGTGCCGGGAGCGGAACTGAACGGGACGCGACCTGTTACCTTTCGCGGGCAAAGTTACAGGAGAAGCGCGTCTATGAGCAAGCCGGAAAGCGAAAAAGCAGAAGGCGAGTCGGAATGACTGCCTTCTGCTCCATTACTTACTGCCGGCCGTTGCCTAGGCCGCTTGCTGCCCTGCTTTGATGCCGAATGACTCTTGAATCTCTGCGGCGTCGAGTGTGTCGCGTTCCATCAGACCGGCGACGAGATGCGTGATCTCGGCGCGGTTAGCCGTGACCATGGCGCAGGCCCGGGCCATCTGTGCGTTGACGATGTCGTTCGTGGCCTGCTCAATCCGGTCGAGCAAAGTCTGACTGTGCGGATCGTCCGGCTTGCCCAGATGAATCGGCCCGAGCGGACTCATGCCGTACTCGGCGGCCATCTTGCGCGCGATCTCGACCGCCCGCTCAATGTCGTTCGACGCGCCGGCCGTCATCGTATTGAGCAGAACCTGTTCGGCCGCGCGCCCACCCAACAGCAGCGCGATCTGGTCTTCCAAATATTCGCGCGTCTTCATCAACCGGTCGCGCTCTGGCAACGCCTGCGTGACGCCAAGCGCACGCCCGCGCGGCAGGATCGAGACTTTATGAATTGGATCGCCATGCTTGACGCTGACGCCGACGGCAACATGCCCCGCCTCATGCACGGCTGTCGCGTAACGCTCCTCGTCGTCAAGCATAAAGCCATGCCGCTCCGCGCCCATCAAGATTTTGTCGCGTGCATACTCGACGTGCGGGCGCGCAATGTTGGGGGCGCTGTCGCGCGTGGCGGCGATGGCGGCCTCGTTCAAGAGGTTCGCCAGATCAGCGCCGGAGAAGCCGGGTGTGCCGCGTGCGAGCCAACCGAGATCGAGTTCTGGTTCGAGTATGAGTTTGCGTGCATGGACGCGGAGGATCGCTTCGCGCCCGGTTGCGCTTGCCAAGCCGACGGTGATCTCGCGGTCGAAGCGACCGGGGCGAGTGAGCGCATTATCGAGAATGTCGGGCCGGTTGGTCGAAGCGATGACGACGAGGCCGCTCGCCTGCTCAAAGCCGTCCATCTCGACGAGCAACTGGTTGAGTGTTTGATCCTGATCGGCTGAAGCGGAATCGCCACCACGCCCGCGACTACGGCCGAGCGCATCGATCTCGTCAATGAAGATAATGCAGGGCGCAGCCTTGCGCGCCTGCGCGAACAACCGCCGCACGCGCGCCGCGCCGAGACCGGCAAATTTCTCTTGAAAGCTTGAACCGGAGACAGATAAAAAGGGCACACCCGCTTCGTGTGCGGCGGCGCGGGCGAGCAGGGTTTTGCCCGTGCCCGGCGGGCCGGACAGCAGTAGCCCACGCGGTGCGCGCCCACCGAGGCGGCCGAAGCGCGTCGGGTCGCGCAAGAACTCGATGGTCTCCGCCAGTTCGTGTTTCGCTTCGTCAACGCCCGCCACCTCATCGAAGTTGACGGGCTGGCGACCTTGTGCATCGGCTACTTTGAACGCCGCCTGCCCGCCGCCGAGACTTGCATAGACGCGCCAGCCGACCAAACCCAACAACGCAAACATCAACAGGGGCACGCCCCAGTTAAACGCGGTCAGGAGCAAGCCCGGTTCGAGCGAGCGAAACTCAATAGGCACGTGCTGATTGGCGAAGGCACTGACGATCTCTGGCTGCGCGGCGGTCGGCACAATAGCCTGCGCGAGTGTGCCGTCAGCCTGCGTCACGGTCAGCATCTCGCCATTAATGGTGAGCGCCCGGGCCTCTGTGCCTTCGCTCAGTTGGCGCAATTTTGTGTAGTTAATCTTCTGGACGACGGGCGGACGCTTGTGTGTGTATAGCTCGAAGCAGAGGCCGGCTAACAGGATTGACAGGGCGCACAGGCCGAACGCAAGACTCGTCTGTTTTTGTGTGCGGGGGATCAGGCGTGACAAGGGCATGACAACAACTCTCCTAAGCCGACGCCGGGCACAGGTTCGGGGGAACACGCCGGGCGGGGCGACGAACTAGATTCAGACTGAGAAGGAAACGCGGCGTTGGAGTCACCGGCACTGCGGAGCGTGTGGTTCAACACGCGGCTGAAGCGGGACAACCCTCGTAGCTGGAACGCGGTCGGCCAAAGGCGACCTTAATTACAATGTAACACTCCCCGCGATCACCAGTCCAGCGAGTCAAAAAAAATCTACTGCAAGAATAATATCCGTTGACTGATCAATGACTCATTACCGTCAGCCGTTCGGATGATGCGCGGTCTATTCGGGTTGCAGCCAGGTTACACGCTAAGCTGATGGTATCCCCGGAATTTTTCTACTCTTACCACGAGGCAAAGCGTGAACAAACTTATCCAAATGAACGTGGCTGCATTTAAGACACGCTGGCGCGTTCAAACAAGTCGCATTTCCATACAACGTGTCGCCAACAATTGAAGACGGGTAAAGCACTGCGAACCGCAACGGAGCCGTCAAATGCCACCTGTGCAGACTTTAGCTAGCTACGATCAAGTGCGCCATGATAACTGGCACGGTCGTTGCTCATATTAGTTTCAGCGGGTTCAAGCGAACCAAAGAGATAAACTGAAACTTGAAACAGAGGAGACTACACTTATGTTGTGGACAATCTTGGTTGTGCTCTTGGTCTTGTGGTTGGTGGGCCTGCTCGGCGGCATCGGTGGCAGTTTGATCCACCTGATTCTAGTCGTCGCACTCGTCCTGTTCGTCGTGCAACTGCTAACGGGCCGACGGACGGTCTAACGAGTCGAAGAAGCAAATTAAAAGCTAGAGGGATGCGACGTTTAGTAACGGACGCATCCCTTTTCATTTAGGTTACAGTTGTCCGCCTCCTGTGAATCTGACGTTCGACAAGGGTGTTGTGATACGTCCGACCGGGTAGAGATTCATCTGCCGATCCCAATAAGGCGAACGCTCATAGAAGAAAGTCAGCCGGTCGCGGGCGCTGGCTGCAAACTTTGGATCGTTTGCAACGCGCTGCTCAAATTCACGCCGCAAGTGCTCGTCCTTCGCCAACATCTCACGCGCCAAACGCTCAAGCACGTAACTCTCGCCAAACTCTTTCTGCTCGAAGATCGAGTTGAAGAAACCCCAGGCCACGAACGAGTCTGGCGCATCCGGTTCAAATAAATTGAGCGCGACCCGCGCGCCTGCTTGCGCCATTGGCACGACGACTGAACCGACTGGATACAGACGCTGCTCGCGCACTGCCTGATTCTTCTGCGTCACCAACACCCGCCCCTCGAACGAACTCCCGCCCCACTTCACATCACTAAAGCGGTAACTCTCAACGTCAATCGTCATCGGTGCCGCCAGCCTTTGCATCTGGAGTCCATGCGCCGCCAGCACATCAATCACAGCCGCCCATTGCGGCGGGATGATGTAGTAGAGGGGCGGCACAACAGCAACCGTGGGATGTGTCTCGTTAAAGAAAGGGACGGTGTAGTCAAACGGTTTCGTGCCATAGACGACCCGCGCCGCGCCCGATACACCGCTCAACTCGATATGAAACTCAATGCCTTTGATTAGGCGCGGCACTGACTTTTCCGTAAAATCTATGCGTAAAGCGATCTTGCGGGCCGGATCATACGTGCGGCCTTCGCTTACAACCTGCTCATCCGCCGCGCGGCCCGCCCGCACTAAACTATCAGGGTCGCGGTTTACTTCTTCGAGCGCGGCCCGCAACAAATCGTATGTGCCGAGCACGCGCGTGCGATAGTCTTTGAGCATGTGCGTCTCGATGAGCAGGCCGGGCCGGTTGCGTAGCGGTGTGTAGCCCGTCGCAAAGCGCGGCGTGCCGATGAAGCCCTCGACGCCTTTGTGTACCGGATCGCGGTTGTCGCGGAAGACGAGATAGGTGGAGAACAAACGGCCCGCCGTTTCAGCCGCAGGCACGATGCGTCCCTCATAGGCCGTGCGCCACCAGTCGCGCAAAGGCGCGGGCACGTTGTCGCCGGCTTCGTATTGATAGGTCACGTCGTAACGAAAGTCCGCACCATCCGTCACGTGGCAATCTATGAACAGGTCAGGCTGCCACTCATTCCACAGGCGCAGCCACGCGCGTGTCTCCGGCGCGTCGGCTTTCATGTAATCGCGATTCAGATTCAGATTGGTAGCATTCGCGCGCCAGCCTATCTCGGCCGGGCCGTTCTGGTTGATGCGATTAAAAGGACTGCGCCGCTCGTGCCCGTCCACGTTATAAATTGGGATAAAGAGAACGACCGCGTGGTCAAGCAAACTAGCGCGCGTTTTCGTGATGGCGATATCGCGTAGCAATGCCAGCCCCGCGTCTTTGCCGTCAGTCTCGCCCGCGTGGATGTTTGCCTGGATCAGCACGACGACCTTGTTCGCGTGGCGTGCGCCTGCGGGTGTAAAAGTGTCGCCGGTTGCGGCTATAACCAGCGGCAGCGCACGACCTTCACCGCTCCGACCAAACTCGACGTAACGAATGAGCGGAGAGTTTGCGGCGAGTTTGCGACAGTACGCCACGGTCTCGTCGTAACGCGGCGTCTCGCAGTAGTCGGTCTGCTCCGCGTGCGTACGCCATTCGGGGGGTACGGGTTTAGCGGAACTCTGTGCGTTGGTATCGATGGTCAAGATCGTTAACAGTAGCAGACTAATGAATGTGCCGCTGCGCATCGGATGTCGTTTCCTCACATCGCGTGTGGGCTAACTGTACGGGCAAATGGTTGCGCGTGTGGTTGGGCGCAGATCAACTGAAGGACTGGCCGCAAGCGCGACATTGCGTGCGCCGCTTTGCGTTGAGCGTGCCGCAGGCGGCGCAGCGTGTGTACATCGTGCGCGCAAACCATTGCGTGATGAGCGCGCTCACACCCAGGATGGCGACGACAAGAGCGAGGCTGAGCAGCGTGTCCTTCAACCCTTGAAGCGCTCCCGCATCTGCCCGGTATATGCCTGCCCGCGCTCGTAGCCATGCCGGAAGGCATCCGTCGCGCATTCATCACCATAGTGCGAGCGCATCCGTTCGAGCGCGTCGGTGTATGCTTTGCCGCGCGCACGTGGGTAGAGCGCGGCCTCAAATCCACGCCGGTATAACTTCTCGTCGTTCGTGAAATCGCCGCCCTGCCCCGTGTAGGCTTCGGCTTCCGCAGCACGCAGACCGATCCACCAATCTTCGCGCGCCGCATCGACGCTCTCAGCGCCCGCCTCTGCAAGCGCCGTCTGTGCCGGCTCGCCCACCTCCTCGTCAGCGACAGCGATGACGACTGTGCGCCCCTGCCGCAACGCATCTTCATAGACGAACAATTCGTCGTGTGGTAGCCCCGTAGCAATATTTTCTTCCATGCTGTCGCCCGCCGCCGCGCCGGCCGCCATCCCGCCCGCGCCAAGCAGCGCCGCACCGACAAGCCCCGCCGCTAGGATTGGCCCGACACCGGGCACGAGCAAACTGGCCAATACTGTCCCGAGCTGCGCCCCGCCCGCGAGCCCCACCGCACCACCGACTACACCACCCAACGTCTTGCCCATGCCCGGCTGCTCCGTCTCGGTTGTCGGTACTTGCGCATCAATCTCTTCGGGCGTCGTGCCGGGCGTAAGCAATGAGATATTTTCCGCCGTCAGACCAAGCGCACGCAGCCGCTCGACCGCCCGCTCCGCGTCCGCCCGCGCCCTGAAGATGCCAGCTACAGTTTTCATGAGTTAGTATTCGCGCCGCCGCTATGCGGACGGACACCGGTCGCCTTCCTCCGACCGCGCTACGCCTAGATCGAATAGCACTGCTAGAATGATTAACCTGCGGCGCGCAGTATATCACGTCAATTTAGCGGGCTATACTGCGCGCCGCAGGTTGATATCCGACATTATGTTTGTGACGATTTTGGGGACGTGGTAAATTGTTTCCGTTCTTTATTCTCCGCAATGGCGGACGGAGTTTATACATGATTGAGGTTATCGAAAAACACTGGCCGATGTCGGTTGGCGATGGGAAGGCCACGCGGAAGAAGAAGCCGCGCATACTCGCCATTACCACCGACTGCTGCACGGGCTGTGCCGGCTCGCCCGCGTGCATCGAGTATTGCCCGATTGAGGCGTGTATGTTCTGGGTGCCCGACGAAGATCACCCACCGTTCGGCCGCATTGAAGTTGACCCGGAACTTTGCATCGGCTGCCAGAAGTGCATCTCGAAGGGGCCGGAAGGCGCATTCCTTGACGGCTGCCCGTGGGACGCCATCGAGATGGTGCCGACGGCCGATTGGGAAACCGCGCACGGCATCACGCTGACGGACGCGCCCGCCGCAGTTTCTTAATCAGTAGCAAGCTTACTTGCCCGTCTCCGCCGCGCGGCGCTTGATGGCTGCGGCCGTCAGCGCCGCTTCTTGTTTAAGTCGCGCGGTCAACTCCGCGCCGCCCACCGCATACCGTTCCACCGCCGGCAAGTCCTCCGCAGTCCCAATGAAACGCAAACCCACGAGCGCGTTCAAGGCCGTGGCTTCGTCCGGCGCAAGCGTGAGCAACGGCTGACCGGCTACTAGCTGCGCGCCCGTTGCGACCGCAAGTTGCTCGATCCGGCCCGGCAGCGGCGAGCGTAACTCGGCGCGCTGGTCGGCGCTGACTTTAACGCGGGCTAGCATACCTTCGCGTTTGACCGGTGTGCCAGCGGGCAAGAGCGAGAGGAGTTCGCCCGCGAGCGGCGCGTTGAACGTGTAAGGGCGCAACATAGCGCCGAGTTCTATGCGGCTGCGCGCCTCGCCGTAGGACACGAGGGCGAGCGCGGCGTTGCGCCGGACTATCGGCTCAGCATCCGTGAGCAGGCGCAAGAGCGCAGCGTGAAATTCTTCGGTGTGCGTGGCCTGCCCCATTACCCATGCGGCCGTCATACGCACGTCCGCATGCTTGCTCGCGGCAAGTCCCGCGATTTGCGGAGACCAGCGACTTACGTTCGCATCGGACTGCCCTATGCGTTCGACGATCTGCGAGAGCGCATGCTGTTCGTGGCGTGGATTCGCTTCATCGGTTAGATATTGCGCGATCTGTGCATCGCTCAACGTGCGGCCGAACCACGTGCCGTACCACGTCAGAAACGGCGCGATGACGAACAACGCGGCGACTAAGGCCAGCGACCAGGGCGTGCGTCGTCGGCCCGGCACGGGCGCAGGCGCAGAGGGCGTTTGTTGCTGACCGTTGTTTATCGTCATCCGCGCGGGCCGTTAGTGAGCGGGGTAGATTTGGTAGAGCAACAGATAGACCAACACGCCGGTGATGGAGACGTAGAGCCAGAGCGGGAACGTCCAACGCGCGAGCCGGCTATGTGGCCCGAACTCGCCGCGCAACGCCCGCCTAAGCGTGATAATAATCAGCGGCACGATCACGACGGCGAGGATGGTATGCGTCGTTAGAATAAAGAAGTACAGCGGCCGGGCCAGGCCTTGCCCGGCGAAGCGCGTTGTGCCGTGATGCGCGTGATAGACGAGATAAGAGACGAGAAACGCGGCCGAGGCGGTGAGCGCCGCGAGCATGCACGCCCGATGCGCGCTGATCAGGCGGCGACGGATAAAGCAGAAACCAGCGATAAGCAGCGTACCGCTGGTAGCGTTTAAGACGGCGTTCAAGTGCGGTAGGGTGTCGTAATTCATAAACAGTGTTCAGGTTTCGATTCACAGTTTTCAGCAGTCAGGCCAAACTGAAAACTGCGCACGGAAAACTGAAAACTATCGCGTCACTCACCGCCCGGCGGTAATTCTTCTTTCTTTTTAGCGCCGTGGGCGACAGCCTTTTTGGCAGGTTGCTTAGCACTTAATTCTTCAAACCCGCAGCGTTCACATTCCCAGACGGGATAGACGCCGCCGGGGTCTTTGCTCTCGTAGACCGCGCGCAACGAGGGAATAATCTTGCCGCCGCAACGCGGGCAAGCCCGCCCGCGTATGCTGGCGCGCGTGTTGTCTACTGTCGGCTTCTCTTCTTCAGCCATAGTTATATCGGACATATGGACAGCGTAAGGTGCGCCGTCCGTCAGCGCGTGCCCCATTCCCATAGACCGTAGGCGGTCTTCTTGTCGAGCGCATGCCCGGCCTGTTTGAGCGTGAGTGCGATCTGCCCGCGATGATGCGCCTCGTGCGCGATCAAATAACCGAGAAACGCGAACGCATGCGGCTTGAAGCCTTTGATGCGCCCGCCCGCCGCCAGACTTTGCTGCACCAACACGGCCATGGCATCGCCCGATGCGGTAAGCGATTGTTGCAGTAGTAGCGCATCCACCACAGTCGCTTTCTCGAGCTTAACCAACCCTGTGAGCAACTCCGGCGCGGCACTCTGCAACCACATCACGCGCACGTTGTGGATATGCGCAAACTGCTCGGCGACCGTGCGCCCTTTCGAGGCGGCGCGCGCAGTTAGCGCCTCTGGCTTGATTGCGGCGAGCAGATACAAATTGATCCGGTTGTGAATCCGCCACGTTTCCAGCAACTGTGCTTCCATGTTTGCCTGTGCAGCGTATGCCCGGAACAGTGCGCTTCAGCCTTCATCACCCGGCGGCCGGCGATGCTTATAAGTCAGATAGAGGAAGCCGCAGAAGATCGTGACCGGTGGCGAGACCATCAAGACCACGGCGATATTTAGATACCGCGCAGCTTTGGCGTCCAGCCCGCTCCCCGTCGCCTTGCACATCGCACATTGCGCCAACGCAGGCGCGCAAAAGACGCAGAGCGCAAACGTCGCCAACAACGCGCACCAGCCGAGCCTGCGCAAATATCTTTGCCCCATCGTCATTCGTGTTCCGCCGCCGGTGCGGGCAGATCGCCGTAGGTGCGCAAGTTTAGCGACCGGCGACCGTCCGGGAAAAAGATGAGCAACAAGCAGATGCAGATAACGAGCATCGGCACGAGCGTCAACACCAGGCTCATGCGTTCAAAGCGCAGGTGCATGAAATAGGCGACGATGAGCGCGGCCTTGATCAGCGACAGCCCGATCAAGATCGTCAGCATGATGGCGAGCCGCACTTGAAAGTAAGCCAGCAGCACCTCGACCAGCGTCAAGACCAGCAGACTACCGAGCACAGTGAGGAATAATTTCGGTGTGCCCTCGAAGTGTAGATCGACCGGGGCCGGGCGGGTGGCATCCTCGGCGGCGAATAGTCCTTGCTCGTGCGCCCAGAGCAGCGGGTTGATCATAAACACGCCGGCCAGAAACAGGCAGACGGCCGTCATGAACAGACTATCAATCGTCAGAAAGTTGCCCGCCCAACTTAAATTCCCCAGGGCCAGCAGGAGGAAGACGGTCGCCAGCAGCACGCAGAGCGCGTTTAAGATCACGTCCTGCTTCTGGCCCAAACTGCGTAAGCGACTGCTCATGTGCGTTGTGCCTCGCGTCGAAATTTGCCGATCAAGCGCATTAGCCTTTGAAGTCCACCGACAACAGATAGATTAAGGGGAAGACGAACATCCAGACGAGATCGACGAAGTGCCAGTAGAGACCACTGATCTCAACGTCCTCGTGCGACAACTTGCGGATGCGAAGCGCGATGATGCCGAGATAGCAGAAGCCGGTGAAGACGTGGAACATGTGCAGCCCCGTGATTGCGAAGAAGGTTGCACCAAAGAGCGGCGAGGCATGCGGCCATTCCTTCACCCATTCCTTCGGCAACGTGAAGGGCTTCAACCCTTCACTCAGGAGATGATTCCACTCGTAGAGATGCAGCACAAGGAACGCCAGGCCGCCGAGCATCGTTCCGCCAATCCAGCGCCGGGCCACGCGTTTCTGGCCATGCGCTGAAGCGCGCACCGCCATTACCATCGTAAAGCTTGAAGCCAGCAGGCAAAGCGTCATCGTCGTGGAAAACAGGATACTGGGCGAGAACTTGAACGGCGTCGGCCATTGATTACTGGACAAGCGGACGTAACTGTAGCCGATCAGGAGCGCCGAGAACGTCAGCGCGTCCGAGACGATGAAGAGCCACATGCCGAGCTTGCGATGCCCGACGCGATAAGGGAGCGTGCCGCCGCCCCAGTCGGCAGTCGGCGCGGATTCAACGTGTGCGTGCGTGCTCAAACGTTACCTCCACAGGAAAAGGAGTGCGAACAGATAGACCCACAACCCGTCCATAAAATGCCAGTAGATGCCGACGGCATCGGCCGCCGCGCGCCGTTTCAGCGTCGCCTGTTTGTTCGTGTCACGCATCACCCGCGACGCACGCCACAGTAAGAAACTCAGGCCGACGATGCCGCCCAAGAGGTGCAAGCCGTGCAGCCCTGTCAGCAGATAGAAGAAAGAACTGTGCGGATTCGACGCGAGGTAAATGCCCTGCCCCGCGAGTTGCCGCCAAGCAAATAACTGCGTGGCGAGGAAACCGAAGCCCAGGAAGAGTGAGACCATGAGCCAGTTGCGATACGTCGCATCCTCATCACGGCGCAACGCGCGGCGCGCCACTTCTATCGTGACGCTACTCGCTACGATCAGCGCCGTGCTGACCCACAACAAACCCGGCAACTGTAGGTCGTCCCAGCCGCGCCCGCCCGCGCGCATGACGTAGGCGCTCGTCAGGGCGGTGAACAACATGGCGATAGAGCCAACCGTCAGCCACATGCCAATGCGATAATTCTGCGGCTCGCCATCGTGTCGCGCACCATCGCCATTGTTGCCGCCGGGTTTGCGCCGCGCACCGTTGCCGCCCGCGCGCGGGCCCGCGCCCAAGCCTGTGTCTTTACCACGGATGCGCTCGCGCGTGTCAGTGGTGACCGTTGTGGCCATTGCCCGTACTCTCCTTGCCTTGCCCCATCACACCGGCCGGGACATTCGCCCCGGTCGCGTCCGGCGTCGTTTGCATCACGTAATCTTCAGGCGCGTCCGGCACAGCGAACTCGTATGCGCCACGATAGACGGTCGGGACTACACCGCCGAAATTGTCGAATGGCGGTGGCGATGTCGTCGCCCACTCCAGCGTCGTCGCCTTCCACGGATTGTCGCCCGCCGGTTTGCCCTTGAAGATTGACCAGAAGAAGTTGAAGAAGAAGAGAATCTGCGTGAACGCCGTGATGATGGCCGCGATGGTGACGAACATGACGAGTGAGTGCGTCTTGTTCAGGAAGGTGTATTCGGTGAACGATGAATAGCGGCGCGGCATGCCAACCAAGCCCATCACGTGCATCGGGATGAAGATGGCATAGACGCCAATGAACGTCGGCCAGAAATGGATATAGCCGAGTTTGTCGTTCATCATGCGCCCGAACATCTTCGGGAACCAGAAATAGACGCCCGCGAACATACCGAAAATCGCGGCGACACCCATCACGAGATGAAAGTGACCGAGCACGAAGTATGTGTCGTGCATTGAGAGATCAAGCGACGTTTGCCCCAGCACCAACCCCGTGATGCCGCCCGCGACGAAGAGCGAGACGAAGCCGATGGCGAAGAGCATCGGCACGGTGAAGCGGATGCGCCCGCCCCAGAGCGTGCCGAGCCAGTTGAACGTTTTGATCGCGGAGGGCACGCCGATGGTCAGCGTCAACACGGAAAAGGCCATGCCTGAGTACGGACTCATGCCGCTCAAGAACATGTGGTGGCCCCAGACGAAGAAGCCGAGCAGGCCGATGGCGAACATCGCGAAGACCATTGCGCGATAACCGAAGATCGGTTTGCGTGCGAAGGTTGAAAGGATGTGCGAAGTCGCGCCCATGCCGGGCAGGATGGCGATGTAGACTTCCGGGTGACCGAAAAACCAGAACAAGTGTTGCCACAAGATCGGCGAGCCGCCCGCATGCTCTGCCACAAGTTTATCGCTTACGACCAGATTGCCGGGAATGAAGAAACTCGTGCCTGCGTGCCGGTCGAGCAGGAGCAAGATACCGCCCGCGAGCAGCACCGGGAATGAAAGCAATGCCAGAATCGCCGTCGTAAACCAAGACCAACAGGTGAGCGGCATGCGCATAAGGGACATCCCGCGTGTGCGCATGTTCAGCAGGGTCGTGATGAAGTTGAGCGCGCCGAGCAGCGACGCGACGCAGAAGATGGCGATGCTCGTGATCCAGAGCGTCACGCCCGCGCCCTGCCCCGGGCCGGCCGATTTGCCGAGCGCGCTCAAGGGTGGATAGCCAGTCCAGCCGCCGATGGGGCCGAGCGTGCCAGTGCCGCCGCCGCCCAGATATTTCGTGACGAACTTCGTCGCTCCGAGTGCCGCGCTACTTTCGACGAAAATGGCGGCGACGAGGACGACGAGGCCGACAAGTGTGACCCAGAACGAGAGCATGTTGAGGACGGGAAAGGCCATGTCCTCCGCGCCGATCTGGATCGGCAGAAAATAGTTACCGAAGCCGCCTTGCGGCGCGGTCGTTAGCACGAAGAAGACCATCATCGTGCCGTGCATCGTGACGAGCGAGAGATAGAATTCCGGCGTCATCACTCCATCCGGCGCACCCATCGGGAAAATCTTGGCGAGCAACGGCCAATGTTGCGCCGGCCACGTCAGGTTCATGCGCATCAGCACGGACATGACCATGCCGATTAAGACCGCCACCAGCGCGAGCAGCAGATACTGGATGCCGATCACCTTATGGTCAATACTGAAAATATACTTGCGGATGAAACTCGTCGGCGGGCCATGATGATGCGCCGCGCCATGTTCGGCCGCCGCGTGTGTTTCGGGGACGACAACTGCCTCTGCCATGCTCTGTCCTTCCTCTCGCATTGCGGCTCAACTGATCGGCAATACTTCGTTGCTGCTCAATATACTTGGCCGGGCAAGCCCAACGGTTGTTTGTTCAATTCCGTGATGCGCGCCTGAAATTGTGCTTGCGGCAGTTGCATCAGCGCGTCGTAATCGGTCTCCGGCAAAACGATCAGGAAACTTTTCATCTTGAAGTGCAACTGCCCGCAGAGTTCGGCGCAGGCCAACTCGAAGCGGCCGGTTTTCACCGGCTTGAAATGCACTTTGATGTTTAGTCCCGGCACCACGTCCTGCTTGAAGCGCAATTCCGGCACCCAGAGATCGTGTGTCACGTCCTTCGAGGTCATCGACAATTCGACATCGCGATTGACGGGCATCACAAGGATTGTCACCACTTGATCATCTTTCGCGGCCGGATCGGTCTCATCGAGGCCGACGAAGTTCAAGTCCGCATCTTTAATCTTCGCCGGGTCGGTGCGGCCAAACACTTTGTCTGCGCCGGGGTATTGAAAATTCCACTGGAACTGTTGCGCGACGACATGCACCTGCGCCGCGCCGGCCGGCGCGTCGTGGAAATGGAGCGACGCCCAGACGCTCTGGCCGAACACTCCGAGCGTGACGAAGATGAAAAAGGTGACGCCGGCACATAACATCTCAACGCGGTTGTTGCCGTGCGAGTAGATGCCGTACGTGGTGTCGTCGCGGCGTGCGCCGTAGCGCCAGAGCATGTAGCCGAGCGCGATCTGTGCGCCCGCGAAGGCGAGGCCGACCACGATGATCGTGACTAAAAACTGCCGGTCGTAAGCCGGCCCGTGATCTGTGATCGCGGGCGGAAACCACCACTTGCCGCTCACAAACATCCAGACCGTCAACACCGTTATCAGCCAGAGCAGCACACCGAACACACGGCCCATCTTAGGTCTCCTTACAGCTACCATGAACAGCAAACTGAAAGTTTGCTCAAGTCACCTTTTACGCTTAACGAATCACTGATTCAACACCATCAGGCCGAACAGGAACGGCAGGTATAACACCGACGCGAGCAGGACGCGGCGCGCGTTGCGCCGCGAGAGCGTTAGAAAAGCGGCGACGCTCGTCCACAGAAACAACGCGCCTAAGATTAGCGCGCCCACAAAGTAGATCATGCCGGACAGCCCGAGGGCGGTCGGCGCAAGGCTCACAGGCACGAGCAGTAATGTCCACACCACGATCTGTTGTTTCGTCAGCCGCCCTTCCGGTTCGACGACCGGCAACATCAAGATGCCCGCCCGCGCATAATCTTCGCGGTACATCCACGCGATGGCAAAGAAGTGCGGGAACTGCCACACGAACAGGATCGCGAACAACACCAAGCCTTCCGCGCTCACGTGGCCCGTGGCCGCGGCCCAACCAAGGAGTGGCGGCACTGCGCCGGGAAATGCGCCGACGAGGGTCGAAAGCGACGAGCGCGTCTTGAGCGGCGTGTAGCAAAACACGTAGCCGATGACGACGGACAAGCCGAGTAGGGCTGAGAGCGGATTGACGAAAACCAATAGGTACAATTCCGCCAAAACCGTCAACGCCGCGCCGTAGACATAAGCCGCGCGCGGCGTGACGCGCCCTGACGGGAGCGGGCGCAGCACCGTGCGCCGCATGCGCGCGTCCAACTCACGCTCCATCACCTGATTGAGCGCGGCAATGCCCGACGAGAGTAACCCCGTGCCGACCATCGTGTGCAGGAAGCCGACGTAATTGAGCGTGCGCCCCGCGCCGAGGAAATAGCCGGCGGCCGTGGTCAGCATGACGAGCAAGGTAATGCGCGGCTTCGTTAGTTCGACGTAGGCGGCGACGCGCGCCCGCGTCGCCGTGCGCACAAGCGGCGTGGGCAATGGCTCTCTGGTTAGTTCAATCTCTTCGATCACAATTTCAATTCCCGCCCGCGTGATTTAAGTTGCGCAGAGTGTTGCATCGGGCGCGGCAGACCGGCAAGCAGCGCGCGACGGCGAAAGATGAAATAAACAGCCGTGCCGCCGCTTAACTTTTAATGTTTCATCGGCATCGAGATTTCGAGCGCCGGTTCGATGCGAAACGCGCCGCCGAAAAGCTGCGCGGTCGGCCCCGTCGCATCGAATGAGAAATCCTGCGTCTTGATCTCTTTCGCCCCGACCGTGACCGACATCGTCTTCTCGCCATACTTCTCATGCAGCGCAACAACGGTGTAAGTGCCCGGCGGCACGCCCGTGATCGTGAACTTGCCATCTTCCGCCGAGACCGCGTAGAGCGGACTGCGCACCACGCCCACATAGGACTTCATCCAGGGGTGCTGATTACACTTGACGGGGATGACCACTTCGGGCCGCGCGAATGTTTTTTCGAGCGGCGGTGCGCCGGCCGACTGCGATTGATTCCATTCGGTGTTGCCTTTGGTCGGCAAAGGATGCACGTTGTGCGTCGTCTGATCGCTGTTGGTAATCTTCAACTTCTGCCCGGCCATAACACCGATTACGTGCGGCACGTAGTGACATCCGTGCTGGTCGAGGGCAACTTCTGTGGCCGGTATGTCCCACGTCATGTTGCTGATCGGCTTGCCATCAGCCGTCTTGCCGTCTTTGATATAGACGAAGACGTTTGCCAGCTTGCCATCTTTGACGACGACATCTTCGGTACGTGGGTTCGGATTATTCTGTGCGCAGGCGGCGTCTGCGTCCATGCTGATCGGTTTAAGTTCGGGCGCGGTACCGTTAAAGGCGATAGTGCCGGTGAGTTGCCCTTCGTTACCGCTCGGCGTGTATTTCGGGCCGGCGGCCGTAGTATCGGCCGAGTTCGAGTTGTCGTCGGCCTCGTCTTCATCATCGCTACTACAAGCGGCGAAGGCGAACGAGAGCAAAGCGGCTGCGAGTAGCAGCGCAAGCATTTTGCGCACACGATTAAAGGGCATGATGTGGTCTCCTAAAGGAAATAAGCCGCGCCTGATTAGGCCGTAAATGTTCAAGGCGCGAAACCGCTGCTATGTCGCACCATCGCTACCACAGCGGGCGGGCGCACGGCGCGGCCAGCACGCTTAGGTACAGGCTGGCGCAATGTCGCTTGTTGCCTGCGCGCATGGTGTAGCGCGCTCGTGCGCGTTGCGTGGTGCGTGCTGGCCGCGGGCGCATTGTTCTGCGTCGCACCGGTCGGGGAGCGGCCGGCGGTTGCGCCGGGCGCTCCAGCCGCTAGTCGCGCTTGTTCGGCCGGCGTGAGTTCCAGAATGTAGCGCGTCAGCAGATCAGCATGATCGCCGTGATATTCGTTCATACCGCTATTGGGTACATCAGCACTGAACACCCAACGGTCGCCTTCCTTCTTAAATAACCCAGAGGGCATAGCTGTGCCAGGAATAACTCTTTGCGGGTCGAGCAGCCAGCGGAACGTCCAACCGTGTTGCAGGCGCGTACTCGCCAATAGGAAATTGGGCGCGGTCGCGTTCTTGTCGTGCTCCGGGTTGCCGGTCAAGTGACACTTCAAACACGGCGCTTGCTGCGACGTGAACAAGGCGCGGGCCACGTTGCGTTCTTGCTCCGTCAGCGGTTCGACTTCCCGTTTGAAGAACGGCTCTTGCTGCGACGCCACCGCGAGGAAGAAGCGCACGAGCGTGCGGCGCTCGTTGGGCGAGAAGTTGAACGTCGGCATGCGCGGCTTCAGATACAAACGCACGCCGTTCCGATTCGCGCCCGGCTGCGGCGGTAAACCTTCAACGCCCGAAGCGGCCGGCGCAGGCACGCGCCCGCCCGCTGCATTGCTCGTCGCCGCCGGTGCGTTCGCGCCCGGATTGACCCCGCCGCCTGTTTGCTGGCTGTTGCTGCTCGCGCCGTCCGGGTTGCTATGCCCGTTCGCGGTCAACGCAAAACCGCCGCCGCTCAAACTGGGATCGCTTAAGAAGCGGAGCAGCCATTCGGGATCAACGCGCGCCCCTTCGGTGAAGAGCGCGGGCGGCAATTGATCTTTGCCTTCAGGCGTCATGAACTGCGGCAACTCCGCGAGTTTCGCCCGCTGCCCAACCTGCACCGCATGACAGCCCATGCAGTTGTACTTCTTGACAACCCACCAGCCCTCCTGGATGTCGCGCTTGCGGTCGGTCGCATTGTAGAAAAGCGACTGTGGCACGTTCGCGCCTTCCGTCCCGACGCTGCCGAGCAGGAACGTCGTCAACGCATTTTTCCATTCCGGCGTCAGATACGGCTTCGGCATGCGCAGATGATCGCGCGGGTCTTTCTCCTTGTTGCGATCATAGACGGATGGGTCGGCCAGCTTATGCTCGAAGAAGCCTTTGTGGTTGTACCAGTCGCCAACAATTTTGCCGTCCTTGTCTTTGTCCTTACCCGTGTACGGGTCTTTTGCTGTCTCAGCGTTGTGCGTCATGAGCGAGAAGTCGAGCCGCTCAAGCGGCGTCGCGCCCTCGTTCGTCAACTCCTTGCCGATGCGTTGCTCTTCCTCGAAGCCTTTGAGTTCGTGGCAACCGGCGCAGCCGTATTGCTTGATCAGCGTGAAGCCTTTCTGCTTCAAATTCGGATCATCCATATACGACGCGTCGGCATAACTCGACTGCGTATTACCAAGCGAGAAGAGATATGTGGCGATGTCGCGCGCATCCCCGACGGAGAGCCGGAAGTTCGGCATCACCGTCATGTTCTGCACCTGCAACTCCGCGCCGTCGTTCGGGCACTTCGAGTGCAGTCCTGTGTCGAAGACGAACGGCTTGCCCTTCTTCTCGTAATCCTCGCGCGTCAGATCGCGCTTCTCTTTCGGGCAATAGGGGGCCCAACGCTCGCGCGGGTTGTAGATCCAACGCACGACATAATCAAAACTCGCCTTCTCGCCGACGCGCGTCAGATTGGCCGCGAAGTCGCCGCCGATTTGCTGGTCGCCTTCGCCCGCCGAATGGCAAGCCATGCAGCCTTTGGTCTCGAACAACTCTTTGCCGTGCCCCGCGTCGCCGCCCTCTTGCTTCGGCGCTTGCCCGTCGAACGCAGACTGCCAGAGATACGCGGCTATCGCCTTGCGCTCGTCGTCGGCATTCTTGCTATTGAAAAGCGACATGTTCGGGTCGGGGTTGAGATACCAGAACGACGGCATCTTCGTGCCCGGCCGGAAATTTTGCGGGTCTTTCAGCCATTCGGGAATCCATTCCTTGCGCAGTTTCAATCGCACATCTTTCAGATTCGGCCCGACCTTCTTTTGATCCTGCATCAGATAGCGCGCCTGCGTGTTCAACTCTTCGACGCGCGCCGCCAACTGGCTGCTCGTCACGCGCAACGCGGTGGCGCGCGTGCTCAACTCCTGCGCCTGTGTATCATCGGCGGCGGTCGCGGCGTTAAGCTCAGCCTCGCGGGCGCTGTGCTCGTTCGCGGTCATCTGCTCTTCGAGTTGTTTGATCTGCTGGCGCGCACCCGTCAACGCATCGGCTTCGCGGTCGTAGCCCTCGAAGCGATGGCAGCCGACGCAGCCGCGCTGTTGGAACAAATCCTTGCCGAGCGTCAACGTCTTGGCGAACTGCACCACGCGGTCGGTTGCGTGGCACTGTTGACAGCCGGCCTCGGCGTTCTCCTTATCGTGCAACGGGTGTAGCCAGAACTCATTTCCTCCGTGCGCCTTCTCAACTGATGTAGTCGCGCGGCCATTGCCGCCATGACAAGAGGCACAGCCGAACTTGTCGGGATCATGTACCTGCAACAACTCAGGAGTAGGGTGACTGACAAAAGCCCGTGCGTCGGCGTCGGGCCGCTTCTTCGTGCCGCGCATGCTCGCGGGCGTGAGCGTCAGCGGCTCGCGCACGCCCAGGTGACAGGTCTCGCACCGATCCACGACGTTGTATTCGTTAACATTGATCTGGTGCAACCCGAAGCCGAACTTATCGTTGCGCACGATAAGTTTATCAACTTGATCAGTCGTCAAGCCGATGACGCTATCCTTCAGATAGTCTTCGCGCAGCTTATTCTTCTCTGTGTAATCCTTCAACACCTCGGCCTGTTCGGCCAGCAGTTTTGCTTTTTCAGCCTTCAGTTGCGTGTAGGTGTCATTAAGTTTCGCGTAATCGAACTTCTGCTTCTGCTTTTGACTCGACCCCGCTACCGGCATTTCGACCTCGGTCTGCTCCCGCTGGAGTTTAGTCGCTTCATCTTGATATTGCTTCCTGCTCGATGGCGACGCGGTCTCGGCGCGATAGTTGGCCACGGTCAGATGCCCGCGCTTCTCTTGAAACGGCTCGGTGATGGCCGCGAGTTGCTGATCGATAAACCTGATCCGCTGTTCTTTTTCTTTCCGCGCCGGCTCGGCCGTCTGCTTCGCTGCCTGTGCGTCCGCCTCAAGTTGCTGATACTCGGCGCTCGCGCGCACGTCTTTCTCCGTCTGGTTGCCCTGCTTCTTGAGCCGCTTCAGATAGCGCGTTTCGCGCGCCACGAACTCGCGCTGCATATTCTTCCACGGGCGCTGCCCATACACCTCATCCCACAGCGACCACGCCACCACGAGCATCAGCAACAGGGCGCAGATGAGCATGATGCCACTCGTCGAGCGACTTACGATTGGATCGCGCGTTGGCTCGTTCGAGTCTCTTACAACCAGCGCATCATCGGCAGATGTCTCAGCCACCTTAAGCATTCCTCCACTTGAACAGTTCAGACGTTAAACCAAGGTGTGACCCAGACGTACTTAATGTGAATCGGCAACAGGCGCAACAACAGTTTCACCGGCATCGCCAGCAGCACCGTGATGGCGAAGAACTGAAACGTCAGGTATTGCAACAGGCTCGTGCGCGCCAGAATCTTGCGGTCAAGATCGTTGCGTGTCATCAACCAGTGGAAGAATAGCCCGCCGACGATATAGAACCCGCCGACGATGATCGCGCCGAAGATGAGTTTCCCCGGCATGCTCGTGATGTGCAGATATTCATGTAGGTCTGTGTTCCGGTCATACACGACGGCATTATGATCCCACCGCTGGCCGGGCCAGAACCAAATCCAACCGGGCCCCCGGATGAACGTGCCGATGATGATCAGCCCGATCCACATGAAGAAGCCCCAGAGGAACATCGAGATGGCGAAGCGCCGTTGCTTCCACGAGTAGTAGCCGTTGCCAAGCGGGCTGGCGTCCACATACGGAAACACCATCAAGCCGATGATGAGCAGGCTTGGCATCACGACGCCCGCGATCCACGGATCGAAATAGACGAGCATCTCTTGCAAACCAAGGAAATACCACGGCGCTTTCGACGGGTTCATCGTCAGGTTCGGATTCGCCGGCTCTTCTAATGGTGCGTTTAGCGTGATCGACCAGACGTAGAGAATCACCGTCACGATGATGGCCGCCATGAACTCGATGCGGATCAGATACGGCCACACGTGCAACTCACGCGCCCAGCCCGGCCGCCACGGCAGCGTCTTGCGGTGATGCGTCTTGGCCAACTGCGGGTCGGCTTGCAGTTGCTCGGCCAGTTCGTCATTGTCGCGCGCTTGCTTGAGGCCCAACCACGTGAAGAAGACGACCATCGGCATCATCATCACGATGGGCACGTTGTCCGGCTTCGACGCGATGCTCCACAACTGATGCCAGTCCTCGACGAAAAAGCACGCGATGATGGTCAACAGCACGACCGCGATGAGCGCAATGCGCCCGCGCGTCAGCCGGAAACCGCCTCTCGGTTCATCAAAATCCGCTACGTCTTGCATCTGTCCGTTGTCTCCTCACGGTCAATCAACGGTCTGAGTATTTGTCCTGACAGAAAACTTAATGCAACGATCTTTTGCGTGTGCGGCTAACGCTTCACCGCTTTCATCTCCGATTCGAGCATCACGGGCGCGGGGCCGGAGATGCCACCATCTTTGCGTATGCGCCAGAAGTGGACGGCCATAAAGATCGAGGCAACGAGCGGAATGCCGATGCAGTGCCAGATGTAAGAGCGCAACAGCGCATTCGCATCCACGATTGACCCGCCGAGCAAACCGAAGCGCACGTCGTTGTATGGCGTCATGCCGAGTTGCGGGCCGAACGGCCCTTCACTGCCGAAGCCCGGTGTCGCACGGGCCATGTTAGTGCCGACCGTGACCGCCCAGAAGCCGAGTTGATCGTCGGGCAGCAAGTAACCCGTGAACGAAAGCAGCATCGTCAGTACGAGCAGCAACACGCCGACGCACCAGTTGAACTCGCGCGGCCGTTTGTATGAGCCGGTCAGCACGACGCGGAACATGTGTAGCCACGTGGTGATGATCATCAAGTGCGCGGCCCAGCGGTGCATGTTGCGCAGCAGGCGGCCGAACGGCACATCATGTTCAAGATAAAGAATGTCGCGGAACGCCGCGCCCTTGACGGGATGGTAGTAGTACATCAAGAGCACCCCCGTGAAGGTCAACACAATGAAGAGATAGAAGGTGATGCCGCCCATGCCCCAGGTGAAACTATAGCGTGTGGCATCGCGGTTGATTTTGGCCGGGTGTAAGTGCAGAAATACGTTCGAGAGAACTGCTAAGCTGCGGTTGCGCGGATCGGAGCGGTCGTGCGAGACGCGGAAGATCGATTTCCAGAGTTGCGTCTGCTGCGGGTCTTTATACCCTTCCATCTCTTTCTTCGCACGGTCGCGCAATGCCAGCCCCTGCTCGCGCGCACGGCCTATCATTGCGCCGGCCTTGCCCGGTTCCTCTTCGGTCTGCACCTCTGCCCCGACGGGCCGTTCAGGCTCCATACCGTTTGCTCCTCGTCCAGACTTGAACTGTCATCGCACAAACTTATCCCAACGGAATGAAGGCACCCGCTTCATCGAACTGACTCGCCTCGCCCTTCGGCCATTGATAGAGCCGGCTGGTGTCCACGACGATCTGGCCCGTCGCATCTATCTCGACGTGTGCGCGATCCATCGGGCGCGGCGCGGGGCCTTCAAAGTTGATGCCCTCGCTGTCGTAGCCGCTGCCGTGGCACGGGCACTTGAACTTGTTCTCGCTCGACTTCCAGTCGGGCGTACAACCCAGATGCGTACATTTGGCGAAGATGACGAACATGCGATCCGAAGTCTTATCCACCCAGATGCGATATTGCTGCTGCCATTTCGTGTCCACGCCCTGCGCATAGTCGCCAGGAAAGCCGATACGGAAAACGCTCGACGGCTCGGTGAGTGTGCGCGGCAAAAAAAAGCGCAGGAACATCAAGAAGCAAACCGTCAGAAAGCCGCCGACGGCCGCCCACGTAATGCGTCGCCGCATCTTGTTGATCGGCGGATCGACCGGCGCTTCGACGAGTGTGGTGGGCGCTTTAGCCACTGCTTTCGGCACGCCCTTCGCCACGCTCGCGGTCGGCGGCGAAGTTGACTTCGCCGCGCCCGGCGCAACGCGCGCCGCCGGCAGTCCGGCCGCCGCGCGCAGCAGCGTATCAACGCGCGCCTTATCAGTTGCCGCCGTGGTGGCGGGCGGTTCACTTTGAGCGACAGGTTTGGGGGGCGCGTTCTCTGCGGGCGACATACTCTCCGCAGGTGAATTCGGCATCTTTTCGCTATCCAAGCGCGACCTCCGGGCTTCAGCTTAAAGATATAGCGGGCAGCACCTTTTGCCAGCGCATAGTGCCTGCCCCGAATTGCTTACAAATCTGGCCGGGGACGTGTGGTAGGCTGCTCCGCACCAGAGCGGAGCCTCCTGCCGCGCGTTTATTCGTATGCTAAGCGTAACGTAGAAGAGCGCCCTAGACCCACTAATATAAGTTATACGGGCCGGTGCGGGCGCATTATATACTGAACACACGGAATTGTGCCAAGGTGAATTTGCGACTGACCGCGATGCGAGCGAAAGTAACCATCTACACGCGCCCCGGCTGCCACTTGTGCGCCGAGGCCCGCCGCGAAATCCTTGCCGTCGGACGTGCCGACGCATATGAACTCGTCGAGATTAACATCGACGCAGACCCCGCGCTCGCCGCCCGTTATGGCTGGGATATTCCCGTCGTCGCCATCAACGGCATCGTCGCTTTCAAACACCGCCTGACCGCCGCCGAATTCCGGCGCGAATTGCAACGTCTCACAGACAAATAGGCGCTCAGAAATTATATTGCCAGATGCAGTGTCTCAGCCTTTGCGGCGATTGCGGCGTAGAGTTGCGCGCGCTCACGTTCGTCCTGTGTTTGCCGGTAGGCTAATAACAATTCTTTCATCGCCACGAGGTCGCGATAAAGACCGGCGTCTTCCACCGGCGGTGTGAGATATGAGATCAGTTCGGCATACGAGCGGCGGCGCGCGATTGAACCTTCCGATGGATTATTGACACTATAGATGTAGAGGTGCGGCAACTCGCCGATCAGCCTATCGGGCCAACATGATTCGGATAGCCCAACCTGTTTGCCCGGCATGAATTCAAGCGCGCCGTGCGTGCCGACGTGGACGACGGCATCGGCGCGGAATACTTTTTCGAGGTAGGTGTAGAACGCGGCGAAGCCGTGATGCGGTGCGCCGCCGCGCGCCATCAACAGGCGCATCGGATCGCCTTCGTAACCAAACGTCGGCTGCACGCCGAGAAAGACGTTGCCGAGTTGTAGGCCCTGCACCAGCAGTGATCCGCCGAACGAATTGATCGCGCCCGGCGCGCGGCCCCACTCCGCTTCGATCTCCGCTACGTGTGGCCAAAGCCGCCGATACTCGTCAACCGGCATGCGATACGCCACGTGCGCGGGCGCGGCGTATTGGTCGGAGTTGCCGCCGAGCAGACGTTCGCGCAGTTCGTCCGCGCTCGCCGGCACTTCGACCATATAGCCTTCCGCGCGCAGACGTGAAAGCATTGCGTGGATACTGGGAAACACGTCGAGGTCGGCGGCCGTGCCGATGTTGCCTTTATTCGGCGGGAAGCAGAAGGCGACAAGCGCGAGCCGCACATCGGCGCGCGGGGCGGTCTGCAAATGTTGCCAACGCTTCAAACGACGCGCGATTCGTTGACAGCGATCAGCAAGCGGCAGGGGCGCGGCGCTCTCGTCCGACATGCCGCCATAGACGAACGGCTCGGTCGCGCCGTCAATCTCCGGGATGGCGATCTGCATGCCCGCTTGCACCGGATTCAAGCCCGTCAGCGATGCGCGCCAGGCTTCGATGGTCTGCACATCCAGACTCACAGCGGAGCGAAACGGCCGGTTCAAAGCGCGCAAAAACTCGACCGCCGCCTCGCTATCGTTCATCGCCGGCCCGCCGACGAAACTGAACCCCGTCAACGACACGATCTGACTGACATGCGACCTGGTTGCGCGCTGAGTTCCATCTTGCTGCTTATGACCTTTACGCACCGACGGCCCGCTTTGTGGCTTCGTATCTTCAACAAAAAACTGTGTGCAGGCCGCGCGATTGTCCATGAAGGTTGAGATCGCGGGTAACACCGCCAAGCCTTCGGCTTCGACCGCGCGGATCAGCCCGTCGTAAGCGGCGCGCGTGCCGCTCACGATCTGCGGGCGCATCAGGAGCAAACCCACGGTCTGCTCCGGCGCAAGCGCGGGTAGTCCCTTGCTGCGTGCGCGTCGGTCGTGCCATTTGCGGTAAGCCACATATGAGTTGAAAAGTGCGGGCGCATCTGGATGGTAAATGCCGACGGCGGGCAGCGTCTCTGGCACGGGCAATGAAATCGGCACGCGGCTGATGCGCTTGTCCGTACCGTAATGCTTGAGCGCATAGAGCAACATCGTGCGGATGTTGGCGGGTGTCGGTTGCAGGAAATAACAAAAGAGATAGAGATAGTGCTTGAGGTCGCGCAGCCGGCCCGCATTTGGCACAAAGCGCAAGAGCGTCGGCATGCGCTCGATGTAGCGCAGATATTGCGTGTGGTTCCCTGCCCCGCGCCGCGTCCGCGCCTGTTCGCCCATCCACGCGCCGACTCGCCCGACCAGACGTTTCGCCTTACTCGCCTCGCTCACTTCAGGCGCTTCGCTGCCCTGCTCGCCGGCCAACTCGCGCCCGAAGCGCAAACGGCCCATGCGTGTGCGGCGCATCAGTTCCGGCATACAGTTGAAAACGATGACCGCGCGCCCGCTTGTCTCATAGCGCGCGAGCAGCGGCAACAGGCGCGCGGCGTTCTCACCATCAGTCACGTGGATCACGAAGACCAAGTCAGCCGCGCTCAAGTCTTGTGCAACGGCCGCCCACGTTTGCTCGTCCAACGCCGCGCCGAAGTTGTACGCCGCGACGCGCAAATCCCAGCCGTACTGCTGCCCGATCTCGCGCTCCGCTTGCTTGAGCGGCGCGAGCAGACTTGAGCCAACGTAGAGGACGGTGATGTTCATCGCGGGCAAGTTCAGGCGACCCCCTCGATGCGATCTTCCAGCGCATTGAGAATCTCGTGCAGACGCGCGACGACGTTGGCCTCGGCTGCCCAGAGATCGCGTCCGGCCGCTTCCAACAGACGCCCGACGAGTGCCCGCGCGGAATGCGGGTTCAATTGACTGAGCCGCGCCAGCATCTCTTCGTCGAACAGAAACGTGCGCGCCACTTCATCGTAGACCCAATCGTCTACGGCGTCGGCGGTCGCGCTCCAACCAAACGTGTTCGTCACGTGGCCTTCGATCTCCGCGACCCCGCGAAAGCCGTGGCGCAGCATGCCTTCATACCACTTTGGGTTGAGCGTCTTCGTGCGCGTCTCCAATTTGATGGTCTCATTCAGCGTGCGCACTTTCGCATCGCGCGCGAGCGCATCAGACAGATAGATCGCGGGCCGCGCCTGCGCGTGTTGCTCGACTGCTTTTGAGATGCCACCCAGATACTCGAAATAGTGATCCACATCCGTGATACCGATCTCGAACGAGTCGATATTCTGATACGTCGCCTCGACGCGCGCGAGCGCGCTCGTCATCGCGCCGCGGGCTTCCCGCCCTTCAAGCGCACGTCCGTCCGCGCCGCGCCCGTAAGCGAAACATTTGCGCGTGACAAATAGATCACCGAGCGCGCTTGCCTGTTCCCACTGCGCATCCATGACCATGAAGTTGACGTTTGTGCCGTAACTACCGGGCGCGTTCGAGAAGATGCGTAGCGCGGCCTCGTCGAACGTGCAGTGCGCTTCAGCCATCTGCGCATTAATGTTGCGCCGGACGTAATTCAACTCCGCCGGCTCGTCGAGTTGCGCGACGGCGCGCACCGCCTTATCGAGCAGATTCATCGTCGCGCCGAACAGATCACGAAAGATGCCGGACACGGTCAGCACAACATCAATGCGCGGCCGCTTTAGTTGCGTCAACGGGATAGGCTGCACGTCCGTCACGCGGTTCATCGCGTCGCGCACAGGCCGCACGCCCAACAACCAGAGCGCCTGCGCCACGCCCGCGCCTTGCGTCTTGATGTTATCGAGGCCCCACAGGACGAGCGCCATCGCGCGCGGATAAGAACCCTGTTCGGCGTGATGTCGCGCGAGTAGTTGATTGACGACCGCTTCAGCCCGTGCGAACGCTAAATCGGACGGCACGGCATAAGGATTAATAGCGTGCGTGTTGCGCCCGGTCGGCAGGATAGCGGGATTCTGTACGAGGTCTGCGCCCGGCCCCGGCTCAATGTATTCGCCGCGCAAAGCCCGCGCGAACTGATCGAGTTCCTGATTTCCGCTCAACTCTGTGCGGACGCGCGCAAGCAACTCGAAAACCGGGCGGGAGTCCGCTGGCGCAACGTGTGCCGCTTGCTCTAACCATGCGACCGTTTCATCCGTCCCCACGCGCATGAACTGTGCGATGCCGGCGCGCACCAACTCATCCACGCGCTCGCGTGCGCGCAAGCGTTGCTCGCTCTGCTTACTCTCCGCGAGCAACCTATCGTAAGGGCCAAGTTTCAATCCCGCGGCGATGAGGTCTGGCAGCGCGCGTGCGCCCATCTCGGGCCGGTCGAACGAAGCGATCATGCGCAACAAGTCGGCACAATCAGGCTCGTCGGCCACGCGCCCGAAGACATGCAGCCCGGTAGGGATCAGCCGCTGCTCGATCTCGCTCACCTGCTCATAGAGCGCAAGCACGTGCCGGTCGCGCTCCGCGTCGCTTAATTGCGCATCGGCTGCGGCGGGTGTTGAATTATCGCTGGTTTGATTCATGCAGGGCGCGAATAAGATAGCCGCGCAATGATGGGTTGTAAATGACTGCGCGCCGTTTCCTTGTTGGCTTCAGCGTTAAGGGCGCGGATGAGCCGCAACGGGCAGCGGCAAATAAGTACCACCGAGTATGTGTGCGAGTTGCGCGCCTTCGTCACCGGCCGCGAAGCGTTGACGCGTGTCAACGATAACAGTTGTCAATTTGGTCTGCCGCAACAGCGCGCCGATTTGGGCTAACTCACGCTTGATGCGAAGTTGGGTGGACTGCCGGGTCTCCACTATTTGCTCATTGCGTGGGACATTGGCCCGCCCGTCTGTGAAGACGAGCAAAACCACGCGCGCAAGACCATGCCGGCGCGCTTGTCGGGCCAATTCATAAGCGCACAACAGACCGGCGGCCAGCGGTGTCGCACCGCCAACAGGCAACGCATCCAGCAGACGCCGGGCGCGTGCGGCTGAACGACTCGGCCGTAACAACAGGTCGGCGTGCCGCTCGCGAAAGCTGATCAGCGCAACTTGATCGCGACTAACGTAAGCTTGTCGCAGCAGTTGCGCGAGCGCACCTTTCGCCTGCCCGATGCGGTTGAGCGCCATGCTGCCCGACGTGTCCACGGCGAAGATGTAGAGCGTACCCGCGCGCCGGTTGAATTGTTTGAAGCGTAAGTCTGCGCGCGTAAGCGTCAACGCATGTTCGCGCGCCCCGCCGCGTTGTATCTGGCGTGCGACGGCCACGCGCAACGTGGCGTCGAGCGCAAGCCGCGGCTGCTCAGGCTGCCGTGCTGACGCACGCACGTAACGGCCACGGCGCGCTGGCACCGACGCACGCACGCCGGTCTGCCGTTGTTGTGCGCCGATGACCTTACGCGGCGCGTTCGTCATGTCCTCACGCATGCCACGCAGGTCAATGCCCGTGTGTGCATTAACCGTCGGCATCGTCCGCTCCGCGCCGCTGGTATCGCCTGCGCGCCCGTCTGCATGCGTGTGCGGTTGCGGCGACGCTGTCCGGTCGCCTGCGCCGCCGTTATCATCTTGTGTCGGGTTATCGAAATTATCGGGCTGGCCCACGGGGCGCTCTTTTTTGTCTGCATCGTCTGCGCTAAATAACTCCGCAACTGTCTGCTCGATGCGCGCGGCACTCTCGGTCTGTTCGAGCGGGTCGCGTCGTAAGCGATGTTGTAAGGCGAACCGGGCCACGCGCTGCACGTCCGCATCAGTGGCGGTCTTGCGCCCCTCGAACGCGGCCAGCGCGCGCGCCGCCCGAGTGATGGTTAACTCGCCGCGATGGCCATCCACGCCCAAACGCTGGCACAGTTCGGCAATGCGCCGGAGCAGTTTACGCGGAACTTCCACGTGCGCGACCATCCGCCGCGCACGTACAAGGCGTCGCCGCAACTGCGCCTGCGCCGTCTCCGCCTGCGCACAAAATGCCTGCGCATCGCGGGCGTACGCTTCATGCTGGGTAACAACTTCGACACGTTCATCGATGCTATCGGGCGTACGGACTTCGACGAAGAGACCGAAGCGGTCGAGCAACTGTGGGCGCAATTCGCCCTCTTCAGGATTACCTGAACCAATGAGGACAAACCGCGCCGGGTGGGCGACGGAGAGGCCTTCGCGCTCCACCTGATTGCGCCCCGTGACGGACGTATCAAGCAACAGATCAACGAGGTGGTCTTCAAGTAGATTCACTTCGTCTATGTAGAGAAAACCGCGATTGGCGTGCGCCAGCAACCCCGGCTCGAAAGCCTTGATGCCGGCGCTCAGCGCCCGCTCGAAACTAATGGTGCCGCAGACGCGATCCTCCGTCGCATTCAACGGCAACTCGATCACGGGCACTTGTGCGCGCACGCGCGGCAGCCGCGTAGTGACTTGCAGCCGCGCACGGCAATCAGCGCAAAGTTTTGGCTCATCAGCCGGATCACAGTTGTAAACGCAACCGCGCACGCACGCGAGTTGCGGCAGCAAGTCCGCGAGCGCCCGCACCGCCGTGGATTTGCCTGTGCCCCGCTGCCCCATGATGAGCGCGCCGCCGATGGCTGGCTCGATCACGTTCAGCAGCAGCGCAAGTTTCATCTCCACTTGCCCGACCAACGATGTGAACGGATAGACTGACGGCGCAATCTGTGCGTCCCCTGCCGCCGTCTCGTTTTGTCGTTTCGACTGTTTACCCATCTCTTTGAATTGCGGAATGCGGATTTCGGATTAGAAGATGTTCCGCGTATCTCTTAAATCCGCAATCCGCATTCCGCAATCATCTCACCCGCCGTGGCGGAATTCAGGATAGAGCGTCATACCGCCATCAACATATAGCACCGCGCCGGTGACGTAGCTCGCGTCGTCCGAGCAAAGGAAGGCGACGCAGGCCGCGACCTCTTCGGTCTGCCCCATGCGTTCGGAAGGGATTTTGCGCAACAAGTCTTTCAACATATCCGGATCGCCCCACACGTTCTGATTGATCGGCGTCTGAATCGCGCCGGGCGCGACGGAGTTGACGCGCACGCGCTCGGTCGCAAGTTCCACCGCCATCGTCTTCGTTAACATATCGAGACCGGCCTTGGCCGCGCAGTAGTGCGCAAAGCCGCCCCACGGGATGATGTTATGCACCGACGAGATGTTGACAATCGCGCCGCCCGTTTTGGCCGCGACCATTTGCCGTGCGGCCCGTTGCGCGCACAGAAATGCGCCGGTCAGATCAACCTCCAGGACTTTGCGCCAAGCGTCGGTTGGCATCTCCAGGATCGGATGATGCGTCTCGAAGCCCGCGTTGTTGACCAGTATGTCGAGCCCGCCAAACTCTGTCTGCGCCCGCGCGAACATCTCGTCCACTTGTTGCTCGTTCGACACGTCCGCCTGCACGGCGATGGCCCGTCCGCCAAAGCCGGCGATCTCTTGCACCATCTCGTCCGCCGCTTCCGGGTGGCTCAAGTAATTGATCACGACGGCCGCGCCTTCCTGCGCCAGGCGCAAGGCAATCGCCCGCCCGATGCCGCTGTTCGCGCCGGTCACGAGCGCACGCCGATCCCGCAGACGTTGTGGCATATTTTGGGTGGCAGGTATGTTCGTTGACATGACTTTATTTTGCTCCGCCAAGACACGCGCGCTGGTACTGCGGCCTCAGTTCAAGGCTCAATCGCCATGCGCAGCACGTTCGTTAGCGGATAACGCTCGATGCGCCCATTCTTCAACACGACCACAATTATCTGATTGACAACCGTTACGCGATTGACGCTGCTCATCTCATGCTCGACTTTCGGGCCGTCCTTAACTTCAATGACGAGTCGCGTCACACCGATCTGCGGCGCGGGCGCTGTCTTCACCGACTCTGTCGCTGCGGCCGGCGGACTCTCCTTCACCGGCTCGACCGTGCGCTTCGCCGCTTCTTTTTTGCGCGTCTGGCGGACGGGCTTCGGGCGCGGCGTCCGTGCGGCTTCGGGCTTAACCGGCGTCGGCTCGCCGGGTTCAGCGCGTGCTGTATCAGTCTCAGTTGAGGCGGGGGTCTTAGCCTTAGCAGGTTTGCGTTCCGGCGTGGGTGCAGGGCGGCGCGCGGTTTCGGTTCTGCCGGTTGCCCGCCCACGGCGCGGTGGCGCGGTGGTTTTCTTTGTCGCGGGCGGGCGCGGGGTTGGGGCAACTTCGCGCGGCGGCGCTTCGGTTTCTTTGGCCGTCGTCTCTTTCGCTTCGGTCTTGGGCGCTTCTGCTTCAGGCTCGTCAATGCGTGCGCCGACCGAGTTGACGCGATGCCCGCTCCGGCCGGCCGGCTTGGTAGCTGAATTGTTCACGGCGGCCGTTGGCTCAACCGGTGTTGCTACTTCGGCGACACTCGTGGCGGGCACGAACGTCCCCGCCAGCCGAATTTTATATGTGCCGTCCGCATCATTCGGCGTCCGCGCCTGCACGCGCAAGATGATCGTCTCTTCCTTGCGCAGAAAGACCGTCTTCGTCACGTCGAGCGCGCCGCCGCCGGCAAAGAGCGTCACCTGTGTGAGCGGGCGCAAGCCGTTGGCGAGAAACAAATCGACCGCGCCGTCGAGATTAGAACTCTCAACCGTGACGATAAGATCGCCCTGTGTGCCGTTGAAGGTATAAAAGTGATTGGTCAGCCGCGCATCGCCCAGGTCGCGCGGCGCGATGCGCGCGTTAATCTCGTTCGTTGTGGCCGGCGTCGGGAGGTTTAAGTCGGGCGACTGCGCTGCGCCCCAGATAGATGCGAACAACAAGCACGCCAATGCGCTTGCGTAACACCGCCGACTCAATTTATCAGCAAGATTTTCGCGCATCAAGCCAGGCACTACCAGACAGGCTAGCGCGAGTTTAACAGGGTAGCAGTCTGGTCACAATCAAAGGACATGCATTAGTTCACACTTTCGCGCGGATAAAAAAATCCGGCAAGCCGCACATGAAAGCCGACCTGCCGAATAATGTTGGTGGGGATGGAGAGACTCGAACTCTCACGAATTTCTTCACACGCCCCTCAAACGTGCGCGTCTACCAATTCCGCCACATCCCCGTTGAGGTATTTCAAAAATTACTTATTGTTCGCGTTCTGCGCAGCAGACTTGTTCACGTTAGCGTTGCCAGCGTTCGTGCTATTCGCGTTCGCATTTGTCTCAGGCACGGCGACGGGCGCGGTGATCGTCTGCGGCGTCGCAGTTGCGGTCGGCGCGGGCGTCGGCGTTGCTTCGGCTGAAGTTGATTGCAGCACGGAGCGCGAACCGGTGAGCGCCGGCAGTGAGAGCATGAGCGCGGTCAGCATAAAGAGACCCGCCGCGATGATAGTGATCTTCGCGAGCAACGTCTGCGTGCCGCGCGGGCCGAAGGCGGTGCTTGAGACGGCACTGGTAAAGAGTGCGCCCGCGTCCGCTTTGCCCGGCTGCAACAGGACGGCAATGACGAGCACAAGGCACGACAGAATGAATAGTCCGTATAATAAATAAAGCAGCAAGATTTCCGTCCTCGAACTTAAACTTTAGCGGTTGTAATGCACGATCTGCGCGAATGTCTCGGCATCGAGACTTGCGCCGCCGACGAGCGCGCCATCTAAATCCGTCCGCTCCATCAGGCCCGTGATGTTGTCTGGTTTGACCGAGCCGCCGTAGAGGATGCGTAAAGCGTCGGCCGCATCTTCAGTGTGCCGCTCCGCGAAAACGCGCCGGATAAACGCATGCATTTCCTGCGCTTGCTCCGGCGTCGCAGTTTGCCCGGTGCCGATGGCCCAGACCGGTTCGTACGCGACGATGATACGGGCGAGGTCGGATGATGTCAAACCGCGCAAACCGCCCTCTAATTGCCCGCGCACGACCGACTCCGCGTTGCCCGCCTCGCGTTGCACCAACGTTTCGCCGACACACAAAATGATGGTCAGCCCGGCCGCCAACGCCGCCTGGGTCTTGCGATGCACCATCGAATCGGTCTCGCCATAGACATGCCGCCGCTCGGAGTGGCCGACGATGACGTGCGTGCAGCCAGCATCGCGCAACATGTCGGCGGCGATCTCGCCCGTATGCGCGCCGTGCTTCGCCTCGCCCGCACAATTTTGCCCCGCGATCTTGATGTTCGAGCCTTCGAGCCTGTCCGCCACCACTTTGAGCGCCGTGAACGGCGGCGCGATGATCACCTCGCAGTGATTCACATTCACCACGAGCGGACGCAAGCTTATCGCAGTTGCGACTGCTTCTGCCACTAGCTTATACATCTTCCAGTTGCCCGCAATTATGGGTTTTCGCTGCTCAACGCCGCTCGGCATCATTAGGGTTCACCAGTCCTGTATCCGGTCAGATAATCGGCTGGAGGGGCAAAGCTTTGTATCATTTGCTATGCCTTATCGTTCAGGGCCGCGACGCCGGGCAACTCATCGCCCGCTAAGAATTCAAGCGTCGCGCCGCCGCCGGTGGAGATGTGCGTGATGCGTTCGGCGACGCCGGCCTGGGTGACGGCGGCTACCGAGTCGCCGCCGCCGACAATGACGGTCGCGCCGTGATCGGCCGCCGCGGCGACAGCGCGGGCGATACCGACCGTGCCTTCATCGAAGCCAAGCGCCTTCTCCTCAAAGATGCCCATCGGGCCGTTCCAGATAACAGTTTGCGCGTCTTGCAGGGCGCGGGAAAAGTGCGCGATGGTCTCGACGCCGATATCCACGCCGACGTGCCCGGCGTTAGTAAACTCAATCGGGATCGTCTTCTTGCTCTTGAGCGGATCGTAGCTGTCAACGACGACGTGATCGGTTGGCAGCAACAACTCGACGCCGGCCGCCTCAGCCCGCTGCATGATCTCGCGCGCCAGCGTCATCTTGTCGTCTTCAACCAATGACTTGCCGACGGTGAACCCCTGTGCTTTGAAGAACGTGTAAGCCATCGCGCCGCCGATGAGCAACTTATCAACGTGCCGCGCGATCAGCGCGTCAATCACCGCGATCTTGTCCGACACCTTCGCGCCGCCGAGGATGGCGACAAACGGGTGCGCGGGATTGTCAATGACGCGGCCCAGGTAATCGAGTTCCTTTTGCATCAACAGCCCGGCGGCGGCGTGCGCGACGAACTTCGTGATCCCGGCGGTCGAAGCGTGGGCGCGATGCGCCGCGCCGAAAGCGTCGTTCACGTACACATCGCAAAGGGCAGCCAACGCGCGCGCGAAGCCTTCGTCATTCTGCTCCTCTTCAGGGTGGAAACGTAGGTTCTCTAACAGCAGCACCTCGCCGTCTTGCAGCGCGGCAACTTTCGCCTGCACGGCATCGCCGATACAGTCGTCAGCCAGCGCGACCGGCTGGCTCAACAACTCCGCTAGATGCACCGCCACAGGACGCAGACTGTACTTCTCCACGCGCTCGCCTTTCGGCCTACCTAGGTGCGAAGCGAGGAGTACGCGCGCGCCCTGCGCCAGCGCGTACTGTATCGTCGGCAGCGCGGCCCGGATGCGCGTATCGTCCGTCACCTTGCCATCCTTGAGCGGTACGTTGAAGTCCACACGCACGAACACGCGCTTACCCTTCAAATCGAGGTCTTTGATCGAAAGCTTCATAAGGTAGTGACCAGTGACCAATGACCAGCAGGAGCAAGTTTTTAGCTTGTCCCTCTTCACCTGGCGCTCGTCCCTGCTTTTACAGGCCCTGCTGCGCGAGGAACTTGACGAGATCGCGGACGCGGCAGGAGTAGCCCCACTCATTGTCGTACCACGACAGCACCTTGACGAGGTTGCCGCCGATGACCTTCGTGTAGTCGGCATCCACGATGGACGAATTGTCGTTCTTGCGGAAGTCGATGGAGACGAGCGGCTCTTCCGAGAACGCAAGGATGCCGCGCAGTGCTTCGTTCGCTGCATTCTTCAACGCCGTGTTCACTTCTTCGGTCGTGGTCTGCCGTTCCACCACCATGACCACATCCACGAGCGAGACATTCGGCGTCGGCACACGCACGGAGATGCCGTCGAACTTGCCCTTTAACTCCGGCAAGACGAGCGCGACGGCTTTGGCCGCGCCGGTCGAGGTCGGGATCATCGAGAGCGCGGCGGCGCGGGCGCGGCGTAGATCGCTGTGCGGCAGATCGAGCAATTGCTGGTCGTTCGTGTACGAGTGAATCGTCGTCATCTGCGCCGACTTGATCTGAAAATTCTCATGGATCACTTTGGCCACGGGGGCAAGACAGTTGGTCGTGCAGGAGGCGTTCGAGATGATGTGGTGCGCGGCCGGATCATAACTATGCTCGTTGACGCCAAGCACGATAGTGATGTCCTCGTTCTTCGCGGGCGCACTAATAATTACTTTCTTGACCGAGCCGCGCAGATGTTTGCGCGCGTCTTCGGCGTTCGTGAAGCGCCCGGTCGATTCGATCACGATCTCCGCGCCGACCGAGGCCCAATCGATCACGGCCGGGTCACGCTCGGAGAAGACGCGCATTTCTTTGCCGTCCAGGCTGATGCCCTGCTCGCTCGCCGTGATGTCGTGGGCGAGGTTGCCCAGCACCGAATCGTATTTCAGCAGGTGCGCGAGCGTCTTCGTGTCCGTGATGTCGTTGACGGCGACGAACTCGATGTCCGCGTCGCCCAAACTGGTGCGCAGAATGTTGCGCCCGATTCGTCCGAAACCGTTGATGCCGACTTTCACTGCCATGTCAAACTAGCCTCCTCGCCAGCGTGCGCCTAATGTCGTCCGGGTGCGGCACGAGCGCGCACGAACTCGCCGGCGCGTGTCTGAACCCTTCGTCACCTAAGCAGAAAATTAAGTACGACCGAAGATCGGCAAGATAATCGGCGCGTGCGGCCACTGTCAAGGAATCGCGCCCGGTTCACGCGGATGCTCAATAGACGTTCGCCCTGCTATCGCTGAATCACTAGGCGTCTCACTAATGGGATTCAGGTTTCGCGCTGCCGCTACACTTAGCTATTCTTAGCCCCATAAATCCGAGCGTTTATGCCTGGCAGAGCAAAGCGTTTATCTGGTCTGACACTTGCTTATTTTGAAACTCCACGCAAAAGCGTGTCGTAGTAGCAACAGACTTGCGGCGGCGGGTAAACAGCAACGCTTAATCCGCCCGCCGGTTGTTCATCCAAAAGTTTCCCTGAGGAGTTTACGGTTTGATGTTGAGTTATCGCCTGCGCACATCTTTGCAGACCGCGACCGTGTGGCTGACCCTGTGCGCCGTCACACTCGCCCAGACGCCCGCGCCCACGCCGTTGAATCCGGCGCAGACGGACGCCACGCGCCCGCCCGGCACGCAACAGCAGCAACCGATCCCGCAACAGGCGCGGCCGAGCAGCGACCCGACGCGACCACCTTCAACCGCGCAACCGCCCCCGCAGACGCCACCGGGCACCACCTTCCCACCCGCGACGCAAACGCCGCCGCCCGGTACGACGACCGTTGCGCCCGTCACCGGCGCAGCACCCACGGAGTCGCAGCTACCGCCGCCGGTAATGCCCGAAGGCCAGGAGCCAGCACCATCCGTCTTGACGGATACGCAGCCGCGCACCGTGCCGCCGATGCCTTCGCTCACGCGCCTCGGCGTACAGAGCGACAACACGCTGCCGTTGACGCTCAACGAAGCGATCCGCCGCGCGCTCGAAAATAACAACGACATTGAGGTCGCGCGCGGCGACGTGAAGTTTGCCGAGACCCAACTGCGCTCGCTCGAAGGCGTCTACGATCCGGTCTTGCAATTCCAGCCGCAGATTAATAATTCCGTCCGCCCCGTGTCGAGCACGTTGGCCGGTTCGAGCCAAGGCTCAACCGTCACGACGACGGACATTAACAACGATTTCTCGATCACGAAGCAATTCGTCAAAGGTGGCGGCAACTATTCATACTTCTTCAACAACACACGCGAGACGACCAACTCCCGCTTCACGACGCTCAATCCGTTCTACTCCGCGAATCAGGGCATTCAGTTTACGCAACCGCTTTTCCGCAATCGCAAGATCGATTTCAACCGCTATCAGATTCGCATCCAGCGTAAACGGCTCGAACAATCGGACGCAGATTTCCGCCGCCGCACGATAGATGTGATCCAGCAGGTGCAGCGTTCCTATTGGGATTTGGTTTTTGCCCTGCGCGACGAAGAGAATCAGGTGGCGAACGTGAAGTTGGCGCAGGAGAATTTCCGCCGCACAGAGGCGAGCGTGGCGGCGGGCGCATCCGCGCCGCTGGAGCGCGCCGAGGTGCAGACCGAGTTATCGAATCGCATCTCCACCCTCTTGAGTTCGTCGCAACTCGTCTCGATTGCCGAGAACAGCCTCAAGTCGCTGCTCTTGAAAGACCCACTCGCGCCGGAGTGGACGGCGGCGCTTGTCCCGACCGATAAACCATCGTTCGACGATTCGCCGGTCGATCTAACCGCCGCCTTGACGGAAGCGCGGGCCAGCCGGCCCGAACTGCGCCGCCAGAAGTTGCAGCAGGACATCAACGACTTGGACCTTACTTTCTATCGAAATCAGACGAAGCCGCGCATCGATCTGACCGGCGCGATCTCGACCACAGGGCTGGCCGGTACGCCAACCGTCGGCTCAACCAGCACCGGCGGGCTAGTCCCGCTCATCGGCGGCGACCCGAACACCAACGCCAGCGCGTTCCTGTTGCAACAGGTCAACGTCATTCTCCCGCGCGTAAATTTGCCCACCGTCACGCCGCCCAATGTCACGGTGCCAGGCTCCGGCGTAGCCAACAGTGTAATCGGCAGCTACGGGCAAACATTGCAGAATTTGTTCAATTTCAAGACGCGCAACATCGTCGTCGGCGCGACCATCCAACTGCCTTTGCATAATCATAGGGCGGAAGCGAATCTCGCGGGCGTGCGTATCCAACGTGAGCAGATCGCGGCGCAGATGCGGGCGCAGGAGCAAGGCATCGAAGTTGAAGTACGCAACGCGGCGCAATCGGTCGAGACGGCGCGGCAGCGTGTGCTGGCGGCGCGGGAAGCGCGGCAGAACGCGGAGTTGCAACTGGCGGGCGAACGCCGGCTCTATCAAGTCGGCCGCTCGACCACGTTCCTCCTGTTCCAACGCGAAAACGCGCTTGTCAATTCACGCAATCAAGAGCTACGCGCCGAGACCGACTACAATAAAGCACTTGCCGATCTGCAACGCGCCACGTCAACCACCTTGCGCGCCAACAACGTCATCGTCGAAACACCGACGCTGCCATAACAAGCTTGTTGAGTTGGCGATACATAAATGCCGGCTGGTGCAGCCACGCGCCCCAGCCGGCATTAACTGTGTAAGGGCAGAGACAGGTCAGAGCAACCGCCCCACCTTTTCTCACTCGCCGATTGCCAGATCAGTTTGCGGCAGCAATTGCCTACGCGCTTCGTTCGGTTGGAAGACGCAGGCTGCCGGATGTTCGTGGAGAACTTCGGCGAGGAGTTGATCCGCCATCTGTTTGTTGTCCCAGATGCGCTGGCCTTGCGCCAAGATGATAAAGAGAACGACGCCCTCATCCTTCGTATAGACCAACCCACCGAGGTTCGACATGCCGCCGTCCTGCTGCGTCAGCGTGCCGGTCTTGCCGACGACCGCGCCCTCAAAACCCGTGCCTTCCAGCCGCCGCCGTAGTGTCCCCGCATCGCAACTCGCCACCGGTAAGAGGTCTTCCGGCTTCAACCCCTGTCGCTGCGCCTCGTCGATCAACGCATGGACGACCGCGACGAGACCGCGCGGACTCATGCGGTTATTGAACAGCCCGGAGGTTGTCTCAAGTTGCACTTGCTCGGCTGGTAAGTTTAGTTGTTCACGCACCGCCCGCGCGACGCCGTCCGCACCGCCGAGCAAGTCGCCAAGCCGGTGCGCGATGAAGTTAACCGAATGCGCGTTCATATAGAGCAGTATGTCGTGCAAGGGGTACGAGCGCAGCACGAAGAGTTGCGGGCCCGCTGGTTGCTCAGTGACGCCCGTACCCGTCGGTCTCAATTTCATTGCTTGCGCCACATACTTCGCCGAGTCTTCCGGCTTCTCACTCAGGTTGAACGAGAAGCGCGGCGACACGAGTAGTTGCCCCTGCACGCGCTCGATACCGCGCGCTTTTAACTCCCGCGCCAACATCTGCGCGGACACGTCGCCGAAGCTCGGATCGCTGCCAGTCAGATACAGATCGCCGTGTAGCGTTTTCTTTTGATCGATCTGCCCGGCCGCATAGACACGCGTCGCGAAGCGATAATCTTTGCCCAGTTGCTTCAAGGCGACGAGCGTAGTGGCGAGTTTGACGAGCGACGCGGGATTGAAAGTAGTGTCGGCATTGTGCGTAGCGAAGACGTGTTGCCCGTCATAAGATTCGATCAGCACGCCATGTCGTTCCGGTTCCTCGCCGCGCGCACCGTACCACGTCGCCACATCGAACTGCGGTTCTGGTGGACGATTGAGCGCCGCCTCTAACGCGGGGTCGGGCTTGGCCGACAGCGCCGCCACGGCGCTATCAGTCACACTCTCGCCCGCGCGTTTGGCCAGCGTCAGGGTGTACGGGAAAGAGGCGAGGCCGGCGACGAGCAGCGCGCCCAACGCAACCGTCAATAGCACTGGTCTGCGAGGATTCACACCTCTCCCTCCCGGCGGCTGGTTCGTTTCGGTCTTTCGTAAATCATCACGAAGTCTTAATATGCTTGTGGGTGTCTGTGCGCGTCAAGCACACCGCCCGCGCTATCGAGACCGCAGACAGCAAACGCCACACAACATGCTCCTTTCGCTCATCCTACAACCCGACCCGGCCGCTGCACCGTTGCTCCCCTTCCCGCTGTTGATCTTCGCCGTCGCCACCTTCGGCTGCATGATCGGCAGTTTCCTAAATGTCGTTATCCACCGCGTCCCGCGCGACGAGTCCATCGTCTTTCCCAACTCGCGCTGCCCGCAATGCGATACGGCCATTCGCCCTTACGACAACATCCCGGTCATCAGCTACCTCATGCTGCGCGGCCGCTGTCGCAATTGTCGCACGCCAATCTCCGCGCGCTATCCGGCCGTCGAAGCATTAACCGGCGTCCTGTTCACGCTAACCTTTCTGCACGATGGCCTCGCGCCCGTGCTGCCCTTCGATCTGATCTTCGTGGCCGCGCTCGTCGCACTCGTCTTCATCGATGCCGAGCACATGATCCTGCCCGACGTGATCACGCTGCCCTGTCTCGCCATCGCGCTCGTCTGCCGTGCGCTTGTGCCGAACCTCTACGGGCTAGGGTTCCTAACCGGCGGCTTGCTGCTGGGCTGGCCCGCGTGGGCGGTCTCACTTTTCGGCGCGCTCTTTGGCGCAGCCATCGGCGGCGGCTCGCTCTGGTTGATCGGTTGGTTGTGGGAGCGGCTGCGCGGGGTGGAGGCGATGGGCCTCGGCGATGTGAAGATGATGTTCATGGTCGGCGCACTGCTAGGCTGGCCGCGCACGCTCCTCACCATCTTCGTGGCCGTCCTCGCCGGCTCGGTGGCCGGTGTCGCTGTCATGTTGTGGCGGCGCGAGCGCGATATGCAAATGCTACTACCCTTCGGCATCTTCCTCGGCCTCGGCGCGCTCGTCAGCCTGCTCGCCGGCCACGAGATTATTAACTGGTATCTTAGCCGATTTATTACCTGAGAGGTCAGAGGTTAAAGGTTAGAAGCTAGAGATCGGCCAGAATGGCTCCAACACAAACTTTGAACTTTGAACTTTGAACTTTGAACTTTGAACTCTACTGACCTCTAACCTCTGACCTCTTCCTATCATCATGCCCCGTTACGAAAACCGTGTGCAGTTGGCGTTGGCGCTGGTGGTGGGGCTGTTGCTGCTGGCCAATCTGTTCACGCTGACGCTCGTGGCGCTGACGCCGCAGACACGCGCCGCCCGCGCGCCCATCCTCTTCACGGTCTTTATCATCACGCTGCTCGTCAGTGTGCCCTGCGTTGTGCTGCTCCCGCGCTGGCTACTGCGCCCCTACCGGCAACTCATCGGCGAGGCCGAGCGCGCTCCCGTCTCTGCCCGCTCCGAGGGTGCGCGCGACGAGACCGAGTTTGTGCTTGAGACATTTCAAGCGGTCGTCGCGCAACTGCGCACGCAACAACGCGAGCTTGAACTATTAAGCGCGCGGGCCAGCGCACGGGCGGCGAGCGCCGAGCAGTTCAGCGCGCGGATCATTGCCAGCGTGCCCTCCGGCCTTGTCGCCTTCGACGCGCAAGGGCACGCCACAGTCGTTAACGCGCCGGCCCGGGCATTGCTTGAAGTCACCGACGCGGCCGAAGGTCAAACGCTGCGGAGTCTCCTGCGCATCGCACCGGAGTTGGCCGACATGGTTGAGCGTTGTCTGCAAACCGGTGAGCTATACCGACGGGAAGAGGTGACGGCGACAGGCGCGGTGCAGACTCGGCGGCTGGGCACTACGGTCGCGCCGATTGATCCGCAACCGGGCGCGGGCGCACGGGGCGTGCTCTGTCTGCTCACGGACATCACCGAGGTGGCCCAACTGCGCGAAGCGCTCGCGCTCAAACGTAATCTTGAAAGCCTCGGTGAAATGTCCGCCGGACTCGCGCACGAGTTCAAAAACGCACTCGCCACGCTGCACGGCTACGCGCAACTCTTGCAGAAACTCGAACTCGACGAACACGGGCGCGCGGCGGCCGGCGCGCTCCTGCACGAGGTGCGCAGTCTCACCGAAATGGTCACGAGTTTTCTCAACTTCGCGCGCCCGCAGCCCCTGACGTTGAGCGTTGTGCCACTCGCCGAGTTGCTGGCCGACTGTGCAACCGAGTTGCAACCGCTCTTCACCGAACGGCGCGTCAAACTCGACATCAACGGCACATTCCCCGCCGTGCGCGCCGACGAACGCATGCTGCGCCAAGCGATTCTGAATCTGCTACGCAATGCCGCTGAAGCTATTGAGGCTGACCAAGATGAACGGCGTGTCAGCATCTACAGTCAACGTCCGTACGATGCGCATGCTCAGACGTGGGCTGTCGTGGAAATTGAAGACAGCGGTACGGGTATCTCAACTGCCGATCTGCGTCACATCTTCATCCCCTTCTTCACGACTAAGGCGCAAGGCCACGGCATCGGTCTCGCGCTCGCGCACCGCGTTATTACAGAACATGGTGGCACGCTGACTGCGACCAACGCACAGGCGGGCGGCGCACGCTTCACGTTACGCTTGCCGCTTTGACGCAGCGAGTCAAATCAACTAGAGCGAATGGCATTCGCCTAAAACTCATGCGGGAAGTATTCGCGCCAACGTCTATCAACCAGCGCGGCAATGTCGGGCCGCACAAGCAACTCGTCCGGGTAGCCGGGTTTCATGCGGGCGTCAATGACGATGGGCGCACGATAGGAAAGATGATGCCGCCGCACGGTCACGTCGGCGGCGTGGAGGTCGGAGGCAGGCTCGAAGCGCGTCCAGGTGGCCCAGAGAAAAGCGGCCGCCGAGCGCGCAACCGTGGCGTCGTCGTGTAGGACGACGAGCGGCCAAGCGGCGAAGGCGGCGGTGCGGGCGAGCCGCGCAGCTTGCTCCGCGTCCTGTGTATATGGGACACCTTCGACGACGAGACAGCCGCCGCAGAAGACCTCCGCGCGCTTTACGTCGGGCGGCAATGAGCCGCGAAACTCGCGCGGTAGTTCGCGTACAGCGTCACCCAAGCCGAGCATGATCGCCTTGCTACCTTCGTTGACCTTACCGCTCGTGTAGTCGAGCGTGTCCATCGAGACATTCGAGAAGATGAACAGATCATGCTCGAAGCGCACGCGCGCTAAGATGTGCTCAAAGAGCGCGGGAAAGTCGCGCAGGTCTTGCGGCGTGTCCGTGAGCAGCAGGAATTTCGTGAGCGAGAGCTGGCCTTCGCCGAGGATACGGAAGCCGGAGACGAGCGCTTCGCGGGCGTAGCGTTCGCGCACGACGGCGGCGGCCAGCGCATGAAAGCCAGTCTCGCCGTAAGACCATAGATCGCGCACGCTCGGCATGACGAGCGGGAAAAGCGGCGCAAGTAGTTGTTGGAGATAGTCGCCGATGAAGAAGTCTTCCTGGCGCGGCTTGCCGACGACCGTCGCCGGATAGATCGCATCGCGCCGATGACAAACCGCTTCGACTTGAAAGACCGGATAATCGTGTTGCAGCGAATAATAACCGTAGTGGTCGCCAAAGGGGCCTTCGGGCTTGCGCTCATGCGGCGGCACGCGCCCGACGAGTGCGAACTCGGCTTCCGCGACGAGCCGGTGGCCGTTGCTCTGCGAGTTGTGTGTCGTACCGATCTTCTCACCCGCGAGTACAGAGGCCAGCACTAACTCTGGCACGTCCTCCGGTAGCGGCGCGATGGCGGCGAGGATGAGCGCAGGCGGGCCGCCTAAGAACATCGTGACGGGCAGCGCCTGATTCAGTTCCTCGGCCGCGCGATAATGAAAGCCCCCACCCTTGTGTATCTGCCAGTGCATGCCCGTCGTCTGCGCGTCGAAACGCTGCATGCGATACATGCCGAGGTTGTGCTTGCGCGTCGTCGGATGCTCCGTATAGACGAGCGGCAGCGTGAAGAACGGCCCGCCGTCCTCTTGCCACGTCGTCAGCACGGGCAGTTCATCGAGTCGCGCCGGTTGTTCGATCACTTCCAACACGGGCGCACGGCGCACGCGCTTCGTGCCCAGTTTCAAAGCTTCCAGCGCGAGCGCGCGATGTTGCCAGAGCGCGCGCGGGCGGGGCGGCAACAACGATTCGACAACGCCCACGACTTCGCGCACGAGCGCCTCCGGCTTTGGCCCGAACGCTAACTCGATCCGCCGCGCTGTGCCGAACAGATTCGTCGCGACCGGATATCCGCTGCCCCGCACGCGCTTGAACAGTAGGGCCGGGCCACCCCGCCCGATCACCCGCCGGTGAACTTCGGCGAGTTCGAGATACGGATCAACTTCGGCTTCAATGGTGACGAGGTCGCGCTCGCGTGCGAGCAGCGCCAGGAATGAACGCAGGTTTCGGTGCATCAGAGTAAGAATTAACCACAAAGACACGAAGGACACAAAAAGGAAAGGCGGAATAATGAAGGATGAACGCTGAATGAAAGGCCCGCGCGCCGGGTTTCATTCAGCGTTCATCGTTCCGCTTCGTGTCTTTGTGCTTAACCTTCTGACTACAAACGCAGCGTTAAGGCGTCGGGGGTTTTGGTTTCGAGACTTGCCGCGGCCGTGTGGGCGCGGTGGCGGGTTGGTATGCCAACCGACGCGTAATCTCATCTGTCGCACGAAGCGCGGCGGCGGTGATCTTCGGATCGAAAGAAGTAGTCAATGGTTTGATCTGCGCCAGCGTCTCGCTGTCGCCAATTTGGGCGAAGACTTCGAGCAATTTGACTTGCGTGTTGCCGTTGACGCGCGGCAACACGGCGTAGAGCGGTTGCGGCGTTTCCAACGTGCCGAGATAACCGGCCGCCTGCGCCGTGCGCGCAGCATCGAGCGCGCGCACAATTTCGTAAAGCGCCTCCCCTTTGCCCATGCGATAGAGCGCCCAATCGAGGGCGAGCCGCACACGTGCATTCTTCTCCTGCAAACGATAACCCTCGGTCAGTCGTCGCCAATCAGGCTCGGCTAGGCGGGCCAACGCTTCAGCCGCCTGTTGCCGCACGGTTGGATCACGGTCGATCAATTGCTTCGCGGCATCCGCCGCATTCGCCGGCGCTGCTCCGTTGGCGGCCATGCTATCCGCTTGCGCCCATGCAGCCGGAGCGTAGAGACAGAGACAAGCGAGGAGACCGGTCATAAACCAGTGTGTGCGCCTTATCATTCCTCACCCTTTCGGCTTGCGCAAACTCGCGCTGTTGAGATCAAGCTCGGCCACGGGGATAACTTCCACGTTCGGATACTGCTTCTGTAACTCCGGCAGAAACTCTTTCGCGTTGCCGACGATGACGACGCTGGCCTCTTTCGCGGCGAGGCGCATTCCGGCAAACCGCTGCACGTCGCTCGCGCTGGTGCCCTGCACGCTGTTGATGTAACGGTTGATCTCGTCAAGACTCAAACCGTAGAGCGCAAGCGTACCGAGTTGGCCGACCAGTCCGCCGGAGGTTTCGAGACTACGCCCGAAGCCGCCGATCAGCACGGCCTTGCGCGGCGTCAATTCCGCATCGGGCAAGTCGCCCGTCGCTAACCGGCTAAGCTCGCCCATCAACAGGCCGGCCACCTGCGCGCCCGAAGGGTTCTTCGTTTGCGCGGACGCGACGAACGGGCCCACGTCGCGGCGCGGATCAAGCGTGCTGCCCGCACCGTAGCTTAAGCCCCGCTTGATGCGTATCTCTTGATTGAGCCGGCCCGAATAACCGCTCAGCACCGAGTTGGCGACGATGGCGCGATAGTAGTCTGGATCGTTGCGATTTAGGCCTGTGCGCGCGACAGCGACGGCTGCTTGGCCCGCGTCTGGCTTGTCGATCACGACGATACGCGGTTTGCCGCTCATGCCCGTGTCGCGCACCGCTGGCCCGCTTGTCGCCGGCAATGGCGCGGCCGGCCTCTGCCAATCGCCGAACATACGCTCGGCAAGTTGAAAGGCGCTGGCCGGCGCGATGTCGCCGCCGATAACGAGCAGCGCGTTGTCGGGCCGGTAGTAGGTTGTATGCAAGCGCACGATGTCGTCGCGCTTGATGCGCGCGAGCGATTCAGGCGTGCCCGATAGCGGATGCCCATATGGCGTGTCACCAAACAGCACACGCGCTGTCACGTAGCGCGCGATCTGGCCGGGGTTGCCGAGCGCGACCGTGAGATCGTCGAGATACTGCGCGCGCAGCCGCTCGATCTCCTCATCCTTGAAGGTCGGCCGACGCACGACTTCCGCGAGAATCGTCAACGCCTCGGCAAAACGCGCCGACATGACGTTGACGCTGGCGGTCGATCTGTCCCAGCCTGCGCCTGAATCAAGCGACCCACCGAGCACTTCAATGGCCTGGGCAATCTCCGGCGCGCTGCGCTTGTCTGTCCCTTTAGTAAGCAGCGAGGCAGTCATATCGGCCAGCCCCGCGAGTTGCGCCGGGTCAACCTCGCCGCCAGTCTTGATATAAAGCGTCGCACTGACGAGCGGCACGTTCTTGCGCTCAACAACAACGATGCGCAGCCCGTTCTTGAGCGTCTGCTCCACCGGCTTCGGAACCTGCGGCGAGCGCGGCGCGGCCGGCGCGGGCGGCGTGGTCTGTTCGCCCTGCGCAAAGGCGGAATGTGTCGTTAACGCGGCTGCAAGCAATACGAGCAAACAAACCGCGCGCTGCGCCGTTTCCTTAAACATATTCACTTCGCTTGCCCTCCCTGCACGCCTGTCGCGTTGCCCCCGCGCATTGACTCTGGCAGATAATTGAGGACGACGCGGTTCGTGTCGCTGAAATACTTTTTCATCACGCGCTGCACTTCGGCCGGCGTGACGGCTTGCAGTTCTGCGATGTCCCGATTGGCCCGATTGGGATCGCCTAATAACACGGCCGCATCGCCGAGCGCCTGCGCCTTGCCGTTGTTCGTTTCGCGCTCGCGCAGTTGGTTCGTGATGAGTTGATTCTTAGCTTTCTTAAGCTCCGCGGCCGGGACGGGCGCGTCTTGCAATTTCTTGATCTCGGCGGCGAGCGCACGCTCCGCCTCTTCCGGTTTCTTGCCACTGGCGAGAATCGCGTAGAGGACGAAGAGGCTCACGTCTTCGCGCAAATCGCTGAACGTGTTGATGCTCTGCGCGAGTTGTTGCTGATAGACGAGCGACTGGTAGAGGCGCGACGATTCGCCGGCCGATAGAAGCGCGTCCGCGATGCGGAGTGCGGCGTTGTCGGCGTCGGCCTTGCGCGGGATCAGATAGCTGAAAGCCACGGCCGGCAACGGCACGTTCTGGCCGTACTCGGTGAAACGCGCCTCCTTGGCCCGCGCTGGTTCTTGTACTCCCACGCGCGGCAACGGCGTGGCTGGCTTCGCGATGCCGCTGAAGTATTTATCTACCCAGGTGTCGAGTTGTTTCTGATCGAAATCGCCGACGACGACGAGCGTGGCGTTGTCGGGGCGGTAGAACGTCGAATGAAACGCGCGCACGTCCGCGAGCGTGGCCGCGTCTAGTTCTTCAATGCTGCCGATGCCGGGGCGGCGATATGGGTGCTTTGTGAACGACTTCTGCTCGATCAGATAATTGAACCGACCATAAGGCGGCGCGAGAATGCTGGTGCGAAACTCTTCCTTCACCACTTCGCGCTCGGATTTGAAGTTCGCGTCATCAACGTTGAGCGTGGCCAGCCGGTCGGCTTCGGCCCACAATAGCGTCTCCAGATAGTTCGACGGCACAACTTCGTAATAGACAGTCACGTCGTCGGCCGTGAAGGCATTGTTGTTGCCGCCCACGTCCTCCGTCAAACGGTCCAGCATTTCGGACTTCATGTGCTTCGTGCTTTTGAACATCAAATGCTCGAACAGATGCGCGAAGCCGCTACGCCCTTCGGGGTCGTCCTTCGAGCCGACGTGATACCAGACCTGTATGGCAACGGTCGGACTGGACGTGTCCGCCGCGCTCAACACGCGCAACCCGTTGGGGAGCGTGCGCTCTTTATAGTTAATGCGCGGCATCTGTATCTGCTGCGCTCGCGTGCTGGGTACGAGCGTCAGCGCACCGAGCAACGCAACGCACGCCAAGAGAGCGGCTAAATGACGAAGCATAAAAATGTTACTCCTGAACAGTTTGCTAATCATTAGATGTTCCGACAAAGTCCTATGAAGTGCTGAAAAAAGACACACCAATACTGGCTCAATTTAGCTTGGTGTCGCTAAGTGTTGAGAATACGTGGTAGCTCAAGTGCTGTGCCAAAAGTACCATAAACTTTGTCGGA
>JBBQGM010000003.1:0-114443 GCA_038322995.1 Pyrinomonadales bacterium | reverse complement strand
GTCATCTTCTTACTCAAGCCGGCCAAGGTCTTCCGGAGCTTGTGTCGAAACATTGAATGGTAGGCACGCGCGGATTTGAACCGCGGACCCCTACCGTGTCAAGGTAGTGCTCTACCCCTGAGCTACGTGCCTACAAGGCTAACAACCAACCCACGCTTCAAACCACCTCTGGAAGCGGAAAGCTAAGGTAACAAGCGGCTTGCGTAGGTGTCAAGCGAGCCATCGAGCAGCCGCAACGTAACTTCAAGCTGACACTACTTTTATGCTGTAACTCGTGAGTAAATTACCAGACCACAACCACGATAACTCTTGTCAGAAACGTGTTGTGTAGCGCGTAGACATTTGCTTTCGTAGTTCGCTGCCCACGTGTAGGCGCAGTATAATGCCGACGATCTTGCGACATGGCGCATCATGAATAGCGTGCGGATAATTTTATTGCTCTGGCTGCTCGCACAGCCCGCGCAACGTTTAGTTGCGCAATCCGCCGTGCCCAAGCTCAAGCCGCCGCCGGAGGAGACGACGACCACCGCGCCGCGCCCGCAGCCTCCGGCAGCAACTGGCGCAGCCCCGGCAATGGGGCCGGAAGATGAAGTGGAGCGGGTTGAGACGACGTTAATTACAGTGCCGGTCTCCGTGCTGGATCGCACAGGCAAGTTCATCACCGATCTGCGGCGGGAAGACTTTCACATCTATGAGAACGGCGTCGAACAGCAGTTGGCCTACTTTGCGCCGGTCGAGCAGCCCTTCACCGTTTTTCTGTTGCTGGACGTGAGCGGCTCAACCGACGTGCATCTGAAAAACATTCAAGCGGCAGCCATCGCGTTCATTGATCAACTACGCCCGTCCGACCGCGTTGTCGTCGCTACGTTCGATCAGCAAGTGCAGGTACTCAACAAAGCGACGAATGACCGTAACGCGCTACGCGAAGCGATCCGGCAGACGCGCACGGGCGGCGGGACACGTTTGTACGACACCATTGATGTGCTATTTAAGCGCGTGCTGAATCGTATTCCGGGGCGCAAGGCAGTTGTGCTGTTAACGGATGGCTGGGACACCGGCAGTCGCGCGACCGCCAAGACCAATCTGCAAGCGATTGATGAAACCGATGTCTTGATCTACCCGATCATGTATGACGCGCGGCAACATTTTGGCGGCAAGACTGATCACTGGAGCGAGATCACATCCATTGTGGTGGACGGCAGAAACATCTTAGCGGATATGGTGCGCGGCGAAGAGTATCTAGGCAAGTTAGCGAACAAAACCGGCGGGCAGCGCTACCGGGCAGATAAACTAACGGACATGGCCCAATCATTCGCCGCTATCGCCGAAGCACTACGCCGGCAATACAGCCTGGGCTATTATCTCAAGGCGGCTGTTAAACCGGGCGAGCGCCGAAGTATCAAAGTGCGCATTGCCCGAAAGAATGTAGCCGTGAAGACGCGCGCCGGCTACATTTATCACCCACCGGGACAAACGGCAAAATAGCGCCGACCAAGGAATCTCGCCCTTGCGCGGATGAGACGAACTGACTTTTTACCGCCCCGCTCTCAGCCGGCAATTCAGCCGCAGCAGATGGAGGAAGCTCAACCTCTGCGCCAGGTAAAATAGATGGATAGAATAGTCTTAAACGACTGTAGCCGCGCCAGCACCGCATCAAGGCCGGCCTTTTGGTTGACCTGCGTGAGCGTCGGATAGACGTGCATCAGACTGCCGAGCGCGGCGGCGGGCAGGCGTTGTTTCATGGCAAGCACAACCTCGTGGATGAGTTCGCCCGCGTGCGGGCCGACGATGTGCGCGCCGACGATCTCGCCGGTGCGGCCGGCGCAGACGAGTTTACAGAAGCCGCCGGTGGCGCTCTCGGCTTGCGCGCGGTCGTTGTCAGCGAAGGTAGCGCGATAGACGTGTATGCGTGTGTAACGAGCGCGGGCCTCGCTCTCAGTGAGACCGACGCGCGCCACCTCTGGATCGGTGAAGGTCGTCCACGGCACGACGCGAAAATCTGCGCGTGCGGTCAACGGCCAAAAGAAGAGCGCATTGCGCACGACGAGCGCGGCTTCGTAAGCCGCCGTATGCGTGAAAGGAAAGTGGCCGGTCACGTCGCCCGCCGCGTAAATGTGCGCCGCGCTCGTGCGCAGATAAGCGTCTGTGTGTATGCGCTCATTGTCATAGCGCACGCCCGCAGTCTCCAAGTTTAGCCCTTCCGTGTTTGGCTTGCGGCCTGTCGCCACTAGAATCTCGTCGGTTGGCAAGGCGCGGGTTGTGCCGTTGCATTCGACTGTTAAAGACTTCCGCCCGGCCGCTGTCCGCGTCGCACCAACTGCTCTAGTTTGCAGTAACACTTCAACGCCTTCCGCGCGCAGCACCTCCGCAATCGCGGCCGAGACCTCTTCATCCTCCTTCGGCAACAGACGGTCGCCCATCTCAACGATGACGACACGACTACCGAGGCGCGCGAACGACTGCCCTAGTTCCAACCCGATGGGGCCGCCGCCGAGTACGATGAGCGTGCGCGGCAACGTCTGCAAATGAAAGACTTCCTCATTGGTGATGAATCCCGCTTGCGTTAAACCAACAATCGACGGCACGGCGGGCCTTGAGCCGGTGCTAAGACAGAAACGCCGCGCACGCAACCGACGCGGACCCTCGCTGCTCTCCGTCTGCGGCTCGATCTCAAGTTCGTGCGGTGAGATGAAACGTGGCGTGCCGAAGATGATCTCGACGCCTTCGGCGCGGAATACTTCCGGCGCATCATGCGCGCCGACAGTGTTGATGATTTGTTGGACGCGCTCAGTGATCGCGGCGAAGTTGTCGTCTTTGAACTGCCACGTGAGCGGCGCGAAACCGTAGTTAGGGGCGCGGCCGATCTGGTGCGCGAACCGGGCGGAAGCGATCAACGCCTTTGAGGGTACGCAACCGGTGTAGAGACAATCGCCGCCGAGGGCGCGGCGTTCGACGAGGGCCACACGCGCGCCTAGTTTTGCCGCGCCCACGGCTGCCACCAGCCCGGCCGAGCCGCCGCCAATGACGCACAAATCATAGCGCGATTGCTCCGCGCTCACGCGTCTGTGCGCTCGGGCCGGACAAATGTCTGCCCACACTGTGGGCAGGTGTGCGCTTGCTCAACGACGCCGCCCCATACAGGGTCGGCCAGCGCCGGGTCGGCGGGCGCAGCGTTGTAATCAATCTTGTCCGCGTGATGATTCATGGCCACACCACAGACCGGACACAACATCGGATTCTTCTCTGCCATAGCGCTTCCTTTCGTAATTTGCGCGCTTTTCTTTGCGTCTTTGCGTCTTTGCGTGTGACTTCCCGCGCACAAAAGAACAACCGCACGCAAAGACGCAAGATCGGACGTACAGAAGTGTGGGGTCGCATCAAAGTGGAATATGCTCGCGGCCGTGGCGCAAGACTTTCGCCATCCAGATCAATTCGGCCAGAAATTTGTCGAGGCGTTTGCCGTGGGCCTCGTCAAGCAGTTTGCCCGCTTCGTCGAAGAGTTTATACGAGTTGGAAAAATTGCCATCCCAGTAGATCGTGACCAGTCCCAACTCGCGCAACACGGGCAGCAGATTTTGAATCACGCGCGTGCCGCCGAAGCCACCCGCCGAGACGCCGCAGATGCCCGCCGCTTTGTGTATGTACTCTTTCAGGTTTGTGTCGAGCGCGTGCTTGAGGATGCCTGGATAGCCGTGATTGTATTCAGGCGTGACGATGACGAGCGCGTCGGCGCGGGCCATCGTCGCGCTGAACGCCGCATCTTTGATCCCCTCGCCTTCATCTGTCAACGTGAACGGCAACGCGCGCACGTCGATCAGTTCGGTCTCGACGCCGGCCCGTTTCGCCACTTCCGCATGGACGAAGCGCGCCACATGCTCGCTCATGCGCCCCTGCCGTGGCGTGCCGAGCAGCACGGGGATAAACAACGGGCGTGTGTCGCTCACAGTTGCGCTCATAGGTGATTGCCTCCTTTGCTGCAATAAGAAAACTGACCACCGCGTGGTAGCAACCGGCGCGGCGACATAACATGAGAGTCGCCGGTCGCTAGCGCACTTCAGCGAGCGCCGTGACGAGCCGCGCGATGTCGGCTTCGTTGTTGAAGAAGTGTGTGGCGACGCGTATGCCTTCGGGCTTTTGCGTGACGGCGACGCCGCGTTGATGCAGGTGCTGCGCTACGCGTTCCGGCTCGGCCGCCGCGACGAGCGTCTCCGCCGAACGATGTGACTCAGCCATCAGTGGCGAGAGGACGCGCCAACCGGCTTCGCTCAGACTGTCAGTCAGCAGCTTATTGATCGCCAGCGCGCGCCGCTCGATCTCGGCCGGGCCGATCTCCAACGCATATTCAACCGCCGCGCCAAGCGCGAAGATGCCGCCAAAGTGCGGGCAGCCCTGTTCACTCCGCGCCGCCGCGTCCGCGCGCACGCGATACTCGTCGTTCCGCATTGCAAACGGCTCGGCCACGCTCAACCAACTGATCGCGCGCGGCTGAGAGGCAGCCAACAGGTCGCGGCTTAGATACACGAAACCCGAACCATAACCGCCGAGCAGCCACTTGTGGCCGGTGGCGCAGAGCGCGTCAATGCGCATGCGCCGCACATCTATTTCAAACACGCCGGCCGACTGCGCCGCATTGACGACGAACGCGTGCGCGCCTTTGCGTGCGCCGATCTCCGCGAGGTCGGCGCGGAAACCATTCGAATATTGCACGTGGCTCAGACAGATCACGCCGGTGCGCTCACTCATCGCGGCGCACACATCATCCGCCGTCAACACGCCGTCGGGTGTAGCGAGCCTCTTAACAGTTATGCTTCTGTGCAACCACGGCAGCGTAGAGACAGGAAACTCAAGCCGGCACGAAATGACCTCGCCACGCCCGGCGAGCGCGTCCACGATCAGATTCATGCCGCTCGACGTGTTGGTCGTGAACGCGATCTCATCCGGCTCAGCGTTGATGAGTCGCGCCAGTGCGGTGCGCGCCGCTTCGCGTCGCCTGAGCCATTCAAACCAGTGCGCGTCGCCCGATTCCAACGTCTCCTGATAAAACCTGAGTGCTGCCGCCAACCCCACGCGCGGGACAGGCCCCGCCGCCGCACAATTCAGATATGCAAGCTGCTCCGTCACCGGAAAGTCCGCGCGGATGCGCGCCCAATTGATCGCTTCAGCCACGAATGCTTTTCCTCTTACACATATTGAGATGGCTAGCGACAAAGGCACAGACGGCAGCACGCTTACCTGTCACGTTGTTCCCTCGTTCGTGTTCATGTGTTTATCTGCTTGACGCTCGTCGGCGCGCGGTCTATCTTCGCACGCGTTTCTATGCCCACCGTTGCAGCAGGAGTTTTACACCATGTCAGCGCAACTTGTCGCGCCCCCCGCGTGGGCGCTCACGGATTATCTTGAGCCGCGCAACGGCCGGCTGCACATCAACGGCGCGGACGCGCACGCGCTCGTCGGCGCGCACGGCTCGCCGCTCTACGTCTTTTCCGCACCGCGCATCGCGGCGAACATCGCGCGGCTGAAACAAGCGGCTGAGACAGTCGCGCATCCGGTCAAGTTCTGTTACGCCTCGAAGGCCAACTCGAACATGGCCGTGCTGACCACGGTGCGCGCGGCCGGCATAGACATCGAAGTCAACAGCGGCGGCGAACTCTTCAAGGCCGTGCGCGCGGGCTTTCGCCCCGAACAGATCATCTTCAACGGCACGAGCAAGACCGACGAAGAACTCGATGAGGCCGTGCGGGCCGGCATCTTTTCGATCAACGTTGACTCGCTGTATGAAATCGAGTTGGTCGCGGCGGCCGCGCGCCGACAAAATAAGCGCGCGAACATCACGTTGCGGCTCGTCCCTGAGATCGGCACGCGCTCGCACATCGGCTTGCAGACCGCGCTCTTGACCTCGAAGTTCGGTATGACTTCGTCCGAAGTGCTAACTGCTTTTCGCCGCGCGCTGTCGTTCCCCGACCTGCTCCACATCGGCGGCATACACATCCATGTTGGCTCGCAGACGCCCGACCTTGAACCGTTCGCCGCTGCGTTCAAGACGATGTGGGAACATCTCGTCACGCTCCAACACGAGACCGGGCACACGCTCGCGCACATCAACCTCGGCGGCGGCATCCCCGTCAATTATCTGCGCGACCGTTCACAGGCCGAGCAACTCCCCGAAGAAGAGCGCGCCATGCTCGGCGCAAACCTCGAACCGGCCGACGTGCTAAACGCGGCATTGCAAGCAGCGCGCGAATCGGCCCGCGCGGCCAATGCCGAGCATTTGCTGGAGCGCATCACGATCCTGCTCGAACCCGGTCGCAGCGTCATCGCCGACGCCGGCACAGTCCTCACCACCGTGCGCAACATCAAGCGGCGCGCGGAGACCGGCGACGTGTGGCTGTTGACCGATGCGGGCTTCAACCTCATGCTCTCAATGGTCAGCTACAAGTGGTACTACCATCTCATCTCCGCCGCCCGCGCCGACGCGCCACACGACACGCCTTACAAAGTGGCCGGGCCGCTCTGCGACTCCGGCGACGTTTACTTCGACATCGAAGGTGGTGGCAAGTTGCCCGATTATCGCCTACTGCCGCCGGACGTGCGTCCCGGCGAACTACTCGCGCTCTTAAACACCGGTGCATATTCCCTCTCGCAAGCGTTTCCCTACAACGGTCGCCCGCTCCCCGCCGCCGTCATGTTGCGCGGCGATGGGCAGTTCGAGCTGGCCCGCAAGCGGGACACTTACGACGACCTGCTGACGAATGAAATCTGGTAACAGGCGCGGGATGAAATTTTATGGCAGCGAATAACGTGACGCTCGTGCGCGGCCTCGGCTTGACGGCCGCGACTTCGGTCAACATCGCCAACATGATCGGCACGGGCGTGTTTTTGAAGACGCGCGTGATGACGTGCAACGTAGGCACACCGGGGCGCGTGCTGGCGGTGTGGATCGTGGCGGGCTTGCTCGCGCTCGCGGGCGCGCTCACTTACGCGGAACTTTGTACGATGATGCCGCGCGCGGGCGGCGAGTACGTCTTCATCCGCGAGGCTTACGGCCGCCGCTGGGGCTTCCTCTTCGGCTGGACGCAGTTCTTTATCGCGCGCACCGGCTCGCAAGCCGCGCTCGCCATCGGCTTCGCCATTTTCCTCAACATCCTGACCGGCGACGCGCTCGGCGGCGTCTATTTCACCCTGCACCCGTTCGGCTATGCACTGCCTTTCGGCCACCTGCAAGTGATCGCGCTCGTCACCATCGCCATCACGACCTTAATTAACTGCGGTGCGGTCTCACTGAGCGGGGGCGTCGCGTCCGTGTTGACGTTTGTTAAGATCGCGCTCGTGTTAGCAGTTGGCGTCGGCGCATTGCTGTTCGCGCGCGGCGACTGGGCGCACTTCGCGTTGGCGAACGTGGGCGGCTCGTGCGAGGGCGTGAGCGCGGCGGCGCGCGGCGGCTTCGCGGGCTTCGGCGCGGCGATGCTTGGCGCGCTCTGGGCTTATGACGGTTGGAACAACATCGCACCGCTCGCGGGCGAGGTACGCAATCCGCAAAAGAATCTGCCGCGCGCTTTCCTCGGCGGCATGCTCATCGTCGGCGCGCTCTATCTGTTCGTCAACGTTGCTTACTATTACGTGTTGTCGCCGACCGAGATCGCATCCGTCACAACTAAATCTTCGGTGGCAACTGAAGTGGCGGGCCGTTTCTTAGGCGCGAGCGCGGTGATGCTGATCGCGGCGGCGTTGATGGTCTCATCGTTCGGCGCGCTACACACGTCCGTGCTGGCGGGTGGCCGCTATCCTTACGGCATGGCCCGCGATGGCCTCTTCTTCAAGAGCATGGCGCGCATCAACCCGCGCACGCGCGTGCCCGTGCGTGCCCTCGTCGTGCAAGGGTGCTGGTCGTGTGTCCTCGCGCTCTCCGGCTCGTATGACGCGCTGACCGATTACGCCATCTTCGCGCTCTGGATTTTCTACGGCTTAACAACTGCCTCCGTCTTCATCTTCCGCCGCCGCATGCCCGATGCCGAACGTCCCTATCGCACGTGGGGTTATCCAATTGTGCCCATCGTGTTTCTGCTGGTGACGGGTTGGCTGATCATCAACACGCTCGTGACCGCGCCCGTGCAGTCGTTTATCGGGCTTGGGCTGATCGCGCTCGGCTTACCGGTTTACTGGTACTGGGCACGCAACAGCCAGTTGCACGTAACAGGAGAGGAAGCGGCGGAAGAACGGTAAAGCACTGACACCGGCGAACAAGGGTTTGAGCCGACGCTTAGCCCCGCCGCGCGGCCAACGCTTCGTGGATGACCTCTTTGTCGTCGAAGTGGAACGTCTGCGTGCCGATGATCTGATAGTCCTCGTGCCCCTTGCCCGCGATCATTACCACATCACCGCGTTGCGCTTCGGCAATCGCGCTATGAATGGCCGTGCGGCGATCAACAAACTTCAAGTACGGTTTGCCGACGGTGCGCAGGCCCACTTCGGCGTCGGCGAAAATCTGTTCCGGGTCTTCCGTGCGCGGATTGTCGGAGGTGAGAATAACCATGTCGCTCAAGCTGGCCGCCGCTTCGCCCATCGGGGCGCGCTTCGAGCGGTCGCGGTCGCCGCCGCAGCCGAAGACCGTGATGATGCGGCCGCGCGTCACTTCGCGCGCCGTCCGTAAGACGTTCAGCAGCGCGTCGTCCGTGTGCGCGTAGTCCACCACCACCGCGAAGCCGGCCACCTCAGCCACCCGCTCAAACCGGCCCGGCGCGCCCGCGCAACCCGCCACGGCCCGCGTCAACACATCCAAGTCGTAACCGAGTGTGAGGCCACAAGCGACCGCCGCGAGAATGTTGTAGACGTGAAACCGCCCGACCAGCGGCGACTGCACTGCACGCTCGCCATGCGGTGTGCGCAAGTTAAAACTCATGCCGCCAAAACCCACTTCGAGCGCGTGCGCTGTCACGTCCGTATCAGTGTTCAGCGCGTAACGCAGCACGCGCCCGCCCGCGCGCTCAATCTCAAGCGCGAGTTCGACGCCGTAAGGATCATCCACGTTGATGACTGACGCGCGCGGTTGTGTGCCGATGCGCCCGTCGAAGAGATAACGTTTGGCGTCGAAGTAGGCCGCCATCGTGTGATGATAATCGAGGTGATCGCGCGTTAGGTTGGTAAACGCCGCGCAGGCAAACTCCAGCGCATCGCAGCGCCGCAGATCAAGCGCCTGCGACGAGCACTCCATCACGGCCGCCGCGCAGCCCACATCCACCGCGCGGCGCAGGTAACGTTGCAGGTCGCTCGCTTCGGGCGTTGTGCGCTTCGCCTCGATCCGCTCGTCGCCGATCCGATGCCCGACCGTGCCAAAGAGCGCGACCTTGTGCCCCGCCGCTTCAGCCATCCCCGCGACGAGGTGCGCCGTCGTCGTCTTGCCGTTCGTGCCCGTGACGCCGACAAGTTGCAACTCGCGCGATGGATGTCCTTGCACTTCCGCCGCCGCCAAGGCCATTGCCGCCCGCGCGTCCGCGACCTGCAACCACGCGCCGCTAAAATCGCTTGGCCGCTCGCGCACGGAGATGATGCCGACCGCGCCTTGCGCCAACACCTGTGCGATGAACTGATGCGCGTCGAGTTCCGCGCCCTTGATGGCGACGAACAGACTGCCCGCGCGTGCCTGCCGCGAATCGTGCGTCACGTCAGAAACCGTTAACGACTCGTCGCCCGTCAACCGACCGCCGACCGCGTGCGCCAGCGCGCCGAGCGTCACACTTCGTTGTGCAGTTTTGCCTTCAGTCATTCGTTATCACCCGCCGGCTAAATTTTCCGGGATTATAAATTGTATCTCGCCGGAAAGCATGGACAGCGAATCAAGAGAAGCATTACGATGCAGCGCCGCCACGCTCGCAGACAAACCGCTTCGGAGGACTCAATGAAATCGCTCAAGCTCGGCGCACGTCGCGCGCTTGTCTTGCTCCTGCTCTACGCGCTATGCCCGCTCGCGCAGCACGCCGCCGCCGCGCCGGCCGAGTATGACTTAATAATCAGGCATGGTCTCGTCATAGACGGCACAGGCGCGCCCGGCTTTCGGGCTGACGTAGCGGTGCTAGGCGACCGCATCGTCGCGGTCGGGCGTGTGCCGCGCGGGGCGCGGGCGAAGCGCGAGATAGACGCGCATGGATTGATCGTCGCGCCGGGCTTCATAGATATGTTGGGCCAGTCCGAACAATATTTGCTGATCGACCGCCGGGCTATGAGCAAGGTGATGATGGGCGTGACGACGGAGATCACGGGTGAGGGCGGCTCGATTGCGCCGATCAATGATCGGCTGATCAAAGAGGACGAGCCGTTCTACCGCCGCTTCAATTTGACGGTGGATTGGCGCACGCTAGACGAATACTTCAATCGTGTCGAGCGCCAGGGCATGGGCATCAACCTCGGCACGTTTGTCGGCGCGACGCAGGTGCGCGCCTACGTCGTCGGCTTCGACAATCGCCCCCCCACCGCGCCTGAATTAGACCAGATGCGCCAACTCGTCGCCGCCGCGATGCAACAGGGCGCGCTCGGTCTCTCAACCTCGCTGCAATACGTGCCCGCGCGCTTTGCCACGACGGATGAGATCGTCGAACTGGCGAAGGTCGCGCATCAATACGGCGGCATCTATGCGACGCATCAACGCAGCGAAGCGAACGCGCTCGACTCGTCGCTCGCCGAAGTTTTCGAGATCGCGCGCCGCGCCCGCATCCCCGTCGAAATCTGGCATCTCAAGACCGCCTACCAAAAGAACTGGGGGCGCATGCCTGAAGTTTTGCGTCGCATCGCGCAGGCGCGGGCGCAAGGTCTCGACATCACGGCGAACGTCTATCCATACATCGCCGGCAGCACGGCCTTGAGCGCGTGCCTGCCGCCGTGGGCACTCGAAGGCGGCACCGCGCAGACGCTCGCACGTCTGCGTGACCCCGCCACGCGCACTCGCTTGAAACGCGAGATCACAACCGATTCGCGCGCGTGGGAGAATATTTATCTGGGCAGCGGCGGCGCAGGCGGTGTGCTGATCGGCTCGGTCGTGAATCGGGAGTTGGAACAGTGGCAGGGCAAACGGCTGGCGGAAGTGGCTACCGCGCAGGGCAAAGACCCGCTCGATGCACTCTTCGATTTCATCATCGCCGACGAAGCCCAGACCGGCGCGATCTATTTCATGATGTCCGAAGCCGACTTGCGCGCCGCCCTCAAGTCGCCCTTCGTCCACATCTGCACGGACAGCGGCGCACGCGCGGCCGACGGGCCGCTCGCCGGCTCGAAGTCGCACCCGCGCGGCTGGGGTTCGTATCCGCGTATTCTCGCGCGTTACGTCCGCGATGAACATTTGCTAACGCTAGCGCAAGCGATCCACAAGATGACCGGCGCATCGGCCGCGCGTGTCGGCCTGCGCGAACGCGGGCTGGTGCGCGTCGGCATGTTCGCCGATTTAACACTCTTCGACCCGGCGGGCGTGCGCGACCGCGCGACGTTTGAAGAGCCGAACCAATATCCGCAAGGCATCGAGTACGTCGTCGTCAACGGGCAACTCGAAGTGGACAGAGGCCAACGCACCGACGCGAACGCCGGCCGCCCTCTGCGCGGCCCCGGTTACCGACCCGCGCGTTAGTCTGCCATGAGCCGCGCACGCATCGCATCACTCGGCGAGGCCGACTCGCTCCGTCCCCGCGAACGCCTCTGCTGGCTTGTCGCGCTCGCGCTCGGCTTCTTGCAAGCATGGGGTCGCCGTCACGCGAGCGCCGACGGCTTGCTCTACATCGGCGCGGACAGCATCGCGTATCTCGATCAAGGCGATGCGTGGCTGCGCGGCGATTGGACAACGGCCGTCAACGCGCTGTGGAGTCCGCTCTACCCGTGGTTGCTTGGTCTAACGCTGCACATCTTCCGGCCGTCGCCCTATCAAGAATTTACCGTCGCGCGCCTCTTAAACTTCGTTATCTACGCAGGCACGCTTGCGGCCTTTGCTTATTGTCTGCGTGGGCTGCTCGGCATTCGCGGCACACACATCATCTTTGGTCGTGAAGATGTATCGACCCAGCCAGCCGCTACGACCAACAACGCCGCACACGGCTGGCTCGCCCCACACACGCTACTCTTGCTCGGCTACGCCCTGTTCATCTGGACTTCGCTACAGATGAATCGGGTCGCGCGCAGCAGCCCCGACATGCTCGTCGCCGCGCTCAGCTATCTGGCCACCGGACTACTGCTGCGCATGCGCGCCGGCCCCGCGCGCCCGCGCATGTTCGCGCTGCTCGGCCTCGTGCTCGGCTTGGGCTATCTGGCCAAGACGATCATGTTCCCGCTCGCGTTCGTCTGGCTCGCGTGCGCCCTCTACGCCCGTAAGTGCCCGCGCCGCGATGCCCCGCGCGTGCTGCTCGCGTTGCTCATTTTCCTACTCATCGCCGGCCCGTTCGTCGTTGTGCTATCGCGCGCCCAACACCGTTTGACCATCGGCGACAGCGCCCGCCTCAACTACGCCTGGTACGTCAACCGCATCATGCCCTTCACCCACTGGCAAGGCGAAACGCCGGATGGCGGCACACCCGCACACCCCACCCGCCGCATCTTCGTCGCGCCCGACGTTTATGAATTCGCCGCGCCCATTCAAGCCACCTATCCGCCGTGGTACGATCCGGCCTACTGGTACGAAGGCGTGCGCCCACACTTCAACTTGCGCCAACAGGCCCGTGCCATCGCGCGCAACTCGTTTCTGCTGCTCCGTTACATCTGCTATAGATTCTTTCTCCTCACGACCTTGCTCGGCCTCGCGCTGCTCTTTGCCTTCAGCGGGCGCGGGCGGCGGCTTGGCCACGACGTGGCGACTTATTGGCTCTTGTCCGCGCCCGCGCTCGTGACTTGCGGCTTGTATCTACTCATCAACGTCGAGGTGCGTTACCTCGCGCCCTTCGTCACGCTGATCGCGCTCAGCCTCTTCGCTGCCGTGAGCCTACCCGCGCATAAGACCAGGCAGCGCGTGTTGCGCGTGATAGTTGGCTGCATACTGTTGACCGCTGCGCTATCGCTCGCGCCGGCCATCGTGCGTGATGTCGCGGCGACCGCCCACGATGCCATTGCCGGCTCGGCCGCCGATGACGTGCAATGGCAAGTGGCGGAGGAGTTGCGCCGGCAAGGTGTCTCGCAGGGTGCGCCGGTCGCAGTGATCGGCGACGCGATGTATGCGGCATGGCCGCGACTGGCCCGCGTGCGCGTCGTGGCCGAGTTGCCCGCGCGCACGGGGAACGTTGAGGTGTTCTGGGGGGCGGATGAGCAGCGCCGGCAGAAAGTGCTGGCGACCGCGTTCGTGCTTGCGGCCGGCGCGCGAATCGTCGTCGCGCACCACGTGCCGCCCGCTGCCTTGACCGAAGGTTGGCGACCGTTGGGCACAACCGGCTACTACGTCTTATTCCCTGCCGACAGAGCGCCACATTTCAGCTATGATTGAGCGCGCAGAACTAGTGCTGACATCGGGTCGCGGGAGGACAAAAGTTTGTCGCTGATGCTGCAAGAAATCGCGGAGCAACCAGAGGCGCTGCGGCAGACGATTGCATTAGAGCGCGCGAAGGTGGCGGCGTTGGGCCGCTTCCTGCGCCAGCGCGAGATCGATCTGATCGTGCTCGTGGCGCGCGGCAGCTCCGACAACGCCGCGCTCTTCGGGCGCTACTTGATCGAGATCGCCACGGGCATTCCGGTCTCGCTCTGCGCGCCGTCGGTGCATACGCTCTATGGCGCGCGGTTGAATTTGCAGCACGCGCTCGTCGTCGGCGTCTCGCAATCGGGCGCAGGCGAGGACATCAATCGAGTGCTGGAGAACGCGCGGGCGGGTGGCGCGTACACGGTCGGGATCACGAACGAAGCACAGTCCACGATGGCCGGCCTCGTTGATGAGACGCTGTTGATGCACGGTGGGCGCGAGCGTTCGGTCGCGGCCACAAAGACGTTCACGGGCCAGTTGCTTTACTTTCACATGCTCGCCGCCGCGCTCGCCGATGGCGCGTGGGCGCGGCACGACTTCGCGGCGATCCCGGACATGGCCGAAGCGGCGCTGGCCTTGCGCCCGCAGATCGAGCAACTCGTCGAGCGTTACGTCTTCATGGAGAACTGCGTCGTGGTCGGGCGCGGTTTGCTCTACGCGAACGCATACGAGTTTGCGCTCAAGCTGATGGAGACTTGCTACGTTGTCGCGGAAAGATTTTCGTCCGCAGATTTTCTGCACGGCCCATTGGCGATGGTCGAACGCCACTTCCCTGTCCTGGTCTTCGCCGCGCCCGGCCACGCGCTCGATAGCACACGCACGTTGCTCGCACGTCTCAATGAACTACGCGCCGACACGCTCGCCATCACCGGCGACGACGCAGCCGCCCGCACCGCCACGCGCGCCCTGCGCCTGCCCGCTGCCATAGACGAATTCCTCGCCCCCATCCCCTACATTATCCCCGCCCAACTCTTCGCCGCGCTGCTTGCCGAGGCCAAAGGCTTGAACCCCGATACGCCCCGCTCGCTGGCAAAAGTTACGCGCACGCTCTGACGACCTGACCGGCGGCGCGCGAGTTCGGTGCGCCGCCGGACTGAGATGTTAACGCTTCGACCAACTCGAACGTCTTTAGTTTGGATTGAAGGCAGAAGCTGCGCCCGGTGCTTGCTTGTGATTAAACTGTTTCGTCTTAAAAGCCGTCTTATTTGCCGGGCTGCATCGCGTACTAAGTCTAAGCCTTCAGCAGTTAGAACCCCGCTCTCAGCCTCGGAAGGTGATGATGAAAAACAGTCTCAGAGCAACATGCACAATGCTCAACGCGCTGGCGATCATGCTTTATGCGTTTATCCCAATGGTTTCCGCGACCCAAGCGGGTAACCTCGATAGTCCACCCTTTGATCGTCTCTTGGGCGAGGGCTTTGCCTCGGTCGTGATCGAAAATACGAATGGGCGCACGCAAGTACAAACTTGGAATAGCAATCGCGTGCGCGTCATGGCAACGCGCCAGACGGCTTCGGGTAATGGCGGCCCGCTCGACTCTGCGATCAACCTCGAACGGGTCGCGCCCGCCGGCCTGAAGATTAGCGTGCGCCGGGCCGCGCAAACGACGCCGATTGAACTGTCGGTGTTTGTTCCCCGTCATCTCAATCTAACCGTGCGCGGCGGCACGGAGGATGTCGTTATCAAAGGACTGATCGGCGCACTGTCCGTCGAAACCGACACCGGCTCCATTTCGCTACACTTGCCGGCCGCAGCCAGCACAGATTTATCGTTGCGCGCGATAGAGGGCGGGATCACGTCAACGCTCCCGCTGATCGTCTTCGGGCCGGTTAATACGCATGCGCTCGACGGCCGCATCGGGCAGGGCGGCACGCCCATTATCCTCCGCAGCGCACGCGGCGCAATTGACCTTGTACCGGACGATCCAGCGCGGTTTGTGCTTGCGAGCAGGCACGCAGTAGGCGAGTCGACAGGCGGCACAGCGAAGGTTAGCAAGCTACCACAGGCTGATGAGTTGGGCGACGTAAACGAGCGCGCGCAGATGGGGCCGGCGGCAGCGGTTGGTTACGGTGCGACCGAGTTGCCGAGTGCCCCGCTCGTCGGTAGCGACGAGCGGGGCGCAGCGTCGGCAGAAGAGGTCGTCAAGGTTGATGTCCGCACAGTTAATCTCAATGCCAAAGTCACGGACGGCGCGGGCAAGCTCATCAGCAATTTGACGAAAGACGACTTTCAAGTGTTCGAGGATAATGTCGCTCAGGAAGTCGTGCATTTCGAGCCGATCACCGCGCCCGTGAGCGTCGTGCTGCTGTTAGACTTGAGCGGCAGCACGAAAGATCGCATGAAGATTATGAAGCAGGCCGCCAAGAAGTTCATCGAGTCGTTGAGTCCGAACACGCGCATTGCCGCCGCCGCCTTCACGCGCAAGTTCCTGCTCATCTCGGATTTCACTGCCGACCGCAAGCTTTTGCAAGAGCGCATTGACCACGTGAAGAATTTCAATTCGGGCACGGCTTTCTATGATTCCATGTGGGCCACTCTCGATCTCTTCAAAGAGATACAGGAAAGACGCAAAGCCGTGGTGGTCTTAACTGACGGCGTGGATAATTCCATCTCTTCGGAGAACTACGAAGCGCGCCACCCGTTTGACGAGTTGCAGGCGCGCGTGACGCAGGGCGACGTGACTATCTATCCCATCTATTTCGATACCGAATATGAGGTCACGGTTAAGCGTCGGGGGCAGGATTCGCACGAGTCTTATGTCACCGCCCGTAAACAACTACAGCAGATCGCGGACGATACCGGCGGCACGCTCTTCAAAGCAGATCGGGCCGAGGACTTGGAGACCGTCTACCAACGCGTGGCGTCGGAGCTACAGACCTTCTACAGCGTGGCTTACAATCCGAAAGATACGCACTACGACGGGCGCTGGCGCACCGTCAGCATCCAGATCAAGGGCCATCAAGCTGCGGTCAGAACCAAGCGTGGTTTCTATGCGAAATAACGCTACTTACTCTGGCGCTTTCGCCGGCGCGGGGGCAGGGCCGACGGGCACGAGCCGCATGATGCGGTCATCGTCCTTAGCGGGCGAGCCGCGGCCGTCGCGGTTGGAGGTGGCGAAATAGAGCGCGCCGTCGGGGCCTTCGATTACGTCGCGCAGGCGGCCGTACTGGTGGTCGAGCAGGCGTTCTTGTGCGACGACGCGCCGCCCGTCCAAGACGACGCGGATGAGTGTTTCGCCGCGTAAGGTGGCGAAGAAGAAGTTGCCTTTGAACTGTGGGAAGCCGTTGGCGTTTGCGCCGCGATAGAAGGTCGCCCCCGCAGGCGCGACGGCGGGCGTGTACTCAAGCAACGGCGCTTCAAGCCCGGCGCGCGTCTGCGTGTGATGAATGAGGGGCCAGCCATAATTCTTGCCGCGCTCGACGATGTTGACTTCGTCGCCGCCGCCAGGGCCATCGAAGCCGGACGGGCCGTGCTCGGTCTGGAACAGCAAACCGCTGCCGGGTTGAAAGTCTAAGCCTTGTGAGTTGCGATGGCCGTAAGTCCAGATTTCGGGACGTGCGCCTTGTTGATTGACGAACGGGTTATCGGGCGGGACTGTGCCGTCGTCGTTCAAGCGCAAGGTCTTGCCGCCGAGCGAGTTTAGTTGTTGCGCGATCTCGCGCGTCGTGGCGTCGCCGGTCGTGATGTAGAGCTTATCGTCGGGGCCGAAGCGCAGGCGCGTGCCGGCGTGATATTGCGCGGCGGGCAAGTCTTCGACGATCAATTTGCGCTCTGTGAGCGCATTGCCGATCTCGCGGAAGCGCACGACGCGGACGCGCTGTTCGCCGCCGCCGCGATAAGCGTAGGCGAGATAGAGCAAATGGTTCTGCGCGAACTGCGGATGGAGCGCGAGGCCCATCAGGCCGCTTTCGCCCGTCGGCTCGACATCACTAATTATCGCCAGCGGCTCGGCGCGCAGTTTGCCATTCTCGAAGACGCGCACGCGCCCCGGTCGCTCCGTGAACAACATGCGCCCGTCCGGTGTGAAGACAATGGCCCACGGCACGGCGAGATTGCTGACGACCGTCTCGACGCGGAACTGCACCGCGCCACCGGCTGCGCTCGCCACCTCGCCCGCGCCGCGGCCGGGCGGCGTATGCGTACATGCCGCCGCACAGAGCGCGACGAGCAAAACGATCTGACTCAGCATAAATTTCATCGCAGGCTGGCGCAGGCCATGTCGCACGCGCGCAAAGCTCTACATGTCGCAGAGCCAACGCTCACATCTGCATGTACTCGTGCAGAAGGCGCAACTCGTCGCCCCGCTCGCCTAACTCGACGCGCATGATGTCACGGATCGAGAGCATGCCGACCCAGCGTTCGTCGCGCACGACCGGCAGATGGCGCGTGTTGTATTTCTCCATCAACTCAAGCGCCTGATGCGGCGTGTCCTTACACTCGATGACGACTTCGATCTCGCTCATTACGTCGCGGATAGCCACGTCGGCAGCCGTTTTGCCGGGCACGACGATGCGCCTTAATAGATCGCGCTCCGAGAAGATGCCGCTCAATTTCCCTTCCGCATCGAGTACACAGACCGCGCCGATGTTGCGGCTCGTCATATACTCGGCGGCGTCGAGTGCCGTCGCCGTGTCGCGCACGGAATACGGCTCGCGGTCGTGAATCACATTGCCGATGGTGATCATCAGTGCTCCCTCCAGCTAGGTGTGAACTTACGTCGGGCTAATCAGGCTGTCTGAATTATGCGGCGGACGCGCCATTATAGGCCGGAAGGCGCAAAAGGTGGAACGTTTTATTGCTTGGAGGGGCGGCCAGGCTCAAGACCGAGGCAAGGGCACCAAGCTCTCAGTCGAAGAGCGCGCCTTGCGCCGTGGGGCGGCGGAAGGTGTTGGGCCGCGCCGGAGCGTAAGTGGACTTATCATGTTGATTGAAGCCGAGACGTTGGCAGTGGAGGCGGAAACTCTGTTCGATCATGCGCCAGTATTCACCGCTGCCGCGCATGCGCTCGCCGAACTCGGTGCTGTTGAGTTTGCCGCCGCGCATCTCGCGCAGCCGGTTCAACACACGCTCGGCCTTCGTCGGCAATTGCTCGCGCAGACGTTGTTCAAAGTACGGCGCGACGCTGCCCGGCAGCCGCAGCAGCGACATGAAAGCATGCCGCGCGCCGGCCGCGTGGGCCCGCTGTAAGAGTTGCGGAATGTCAGGATCATTGAGCGTCGGGACGACGGGCGCGATACCAATGCCGACGGGGATACCGGCGTCGGCCAATAAACGCATCGCGTTGAACCGATGCTCCGGCGCGGGCGCGTAAGGTTCAAGCGCGCGGGCCGTCGCGGCATCGTTGAACGGAATCGTGAAGAAGACTTCGACCGCCGCCCGGCGATGCAACTCAACCAACAGATCGACATCGCGGCGCACGAGCGCCGACTTGGTGACGATACTGATGGGGTTACGAAACTCAAGACAGACTGCCAAACACTTGCGCGTTAGTTGGTAATGCGCTTCGAGCGGCACATATGGGTCGGAGGTGAAGGAAAAGACTAACTCGTCGCCGCGCCAGGACGGGCGCATGAGTTCCTGCCTGAGCAGTTCGGCGGCGCGCACTTTGACGACGATCTTACGCTCGAAGTCCGTGCCCGCGCCGAAGCCGAGATACTCGTGCGTCGGACGCGAGAAGCAATAGGAACAGGCGTGCGGGCAGCCGCGATAGACGTTGACGCTGTAGTCGAAACCTACGTCGGGGCTGTTGTTGTGCGTGATGATCGAGCGCGTCGCGTCTTCTTCAAAGACTTCGAGTTTGGCTTCGGGCGGCGCGCCGATCCATTCGACGTGCGTCGCCTGCCACGGGTTCGGCGGGTTCTCCAGATAACGCATTGCTGGCCCTCGCGGTGCAGAGCTTGAATTTGTTTCGGGAGTGACCGAGCAAAAGAGCGGCTGCGGTGTTGGCGGCGATGATACCATCACGCCCAAAACAGAAACAGGCCAGCCCGTAAGGGCTGGCCTCTAAGCCAGGTGATAAGTTCAGCGCGTCGTGGGCGGCGCACAGGCTAGTTGCAAGCTTGCAACTCTGACTGCGCGTCACGCACGTACTCGATGAGCAGTTGCAGCATGCCCTCTTCGCGGTCGGTCATGCCGGTGAAGCGCAAGGCGAAACCCATCTCGCTCACCTGATAGATAACCTCGCCCCAGAGATACAACACGCCCCCGGTCGGTGTCTCGATCTCCATGCGGATCAGTTCTTTCAGCCGCACTTGATCGGGCGTCAGAATGAAACAACCCGTGTTACTCAGATCGACGACCAGGCCGGAGCATTGCGCCAACACACCCTCCCAATGCGCGTCGAGCGAGACCTTGACTCTTTCAGCCCTTCTTCTTTCGCTCATCAGTCCTTCTCCCCGTTAAGCCACCATCGCGGGCCGGATTGCTTTCACGTTTTCTGGCAGTTCCGCCGGCATTGCATGTGTATAGGTATCGGAAATGATCTTCTCCGCCCCGCCGACGCTAACCGGGCGCGAGAAGAAGTAGCCCTGCCCGTTCTCGCAACCGAGTTTGCGCAAGAGTGCCAACTGCTCCTTTGTCTCGACGCCTTCCGCGACCACATCCATGCCCAGATTCTGCGCCAGCATCACGATGGTACGCACGATCTCTATGTTCTCGTTATTATCCACCATCTGCGTAACGAACGAGCGGTCAATTTTCAGCGTGTCAATCGGGAACCGGTGCAGATAGCTCAAGCTGGAATAGCCCGTGCCGAAGTCGTCAATCGAAAGTTGCACACCGAGGGCGCGCAACTGGCGCAGCATCTCCGTCGCCGTATCGATGATGTCCATCACGACGCTCTCCGTGATCTCAAGTTTGAGACTGCGCGGGTCGAGTTTCGTATCTTCAAGAATCTCTCTGACCTGGTCAATCAGATGCGGCTGGGCAAACTGTCGGCCAGACAGATTGACGCTGATCGAGAGCGGCGGATCGGATGGATAACGCTTCTGCCAACGACGCATCTGCCGGCACGCCTCATGCAGCGTCCATTGCCCGATAGAGAGAATCTGCCCTGTGTCTTCGGCGACCGGAATGAAGTCCATTGGCGAGATCAGCCCGCGCTCTGGATGTTGCCAGCGCACAAGCGCCTCGAAGCCGCGCAGCGAGAAATTGTCGAGCGCGACGAGCGGTTGATATTGAATGAAGAACTCTTGCCGTTCCAATGCCCGGCGCAAATCCGTTTCGAGATGCAGCAGGTTCATCGCGACCGCGTGCATCGCCTTGTCGAAGACTTCGTGCCGCGCCTTGCCAAGCGACTTGGCGCGATACATCGCCGTGTCCGCGTCGCGCAAAATGTCTTCCGGGTTATCATAATCAATCGAACTGGGTGCGATGCCAATGCTCGCTGTCGTGAAGACCTCGCGCCCGCTCAACATAAATGGTGCGGACAACTCTTTCTGCACGCGCTCCGCAACCGTCACCGCTTCCGGCTCGTCGAGCAAATCTTCCAACAGGATCGTGAATTCGTCGCCGCCCACGCGCGCCACCGTGTCGCCGGGCCGCAGGCACATCTCCAAACGCCGCGCGATCCCGACGAGCAGTTGATCGCCGATCATGTGCCCGAGACTGTCGTTGATGATCTTGAAGCGGTCGAGGTCGAGGAACAGCACAGCGAACATCTGATTTGGCGTGCGTTGCGTGCGCGCGAGCGAGAGATTGAGGTGATCGATGAAGAGAGCGCGGTTCGGCAGCCCTGTTAACGCATCGTGAAAAGCATCATGCATCAGTCGCTCTTCGGCGCGTTTGCGGTCGGTGATGTCCTGCACCTGGAAGATGAGATGCACCGAGTCCGTATGCCGGTCGCGCACGCGCGAGACGCTCCACAGCACCCAGACCGTGTGCCCCTGTTTGTGCAAGTAGCGCTTCTCCATCTGATACGTCGGCATGCGGCCTTTGAGCAACTGCTTGATGTTGGCGAGCGCTGCGCCCAGATCATCCGGATGCGTCACCTTCTGAAAGGTCGATGACAACAACTCGGCTTCTTCATAACCGAGGATGTCGCAGAGCGAGCGGTTGACTTGCAACCAGCGGCCCTTCGTCGTGACGAGCGCCATGCCGATAGCTGAATAATCGAAGGCGCTCCGGAACAGTTCTTCACTCTCTTGTAGCGTTGCCACGCGCTGCTCGATTTGTCGCACTTGGGCGACCGACGTGCGCATGTCTTTTAGATATGTGGCGTAGGCGTAGTGCGCCATCGCGATGACGGCCGTCGCGCCGATGGCCGGGTAGAAACCGACGAGGCCGACGAGTTTGGCCAGCACGGCGGCGGCGGCGGCGCAGGCCAGATAGGTCAGAAACGTCCAGCCATAAGCATTGCCCAACGTGCGCCAGCGCGATTGCTCGTTGCTCGCGTTAAGGGCCAGCACGCACACGTGAAAGAGCGTTTGCACGGCGGCGGCGAGGCCAATCACGCTGAGAAGGATGGCCGACTGGCGACTCTGCGGCAGGGCGATGAGCGGGCCAAAGCAGAGACGTAGCAACCAGATGAGCAGCCCAGTCGCCAAGGTAGCCAGCGCGCCGTTGAATAATAGTTGCAGCGGCTTCTTGCTGAAATGGAGCGTCGCGCAGACGGCGGCGACCAATGCCAGCAGAATGGCCGCTTCGCCATCAAACAGCAGGAGCGTCAGAAAGACGAACGCGGCCGAGAGGTTGACCTGCCCCTCGACGCGCGGAATCTTGATTGCGATGCGCGTGCCGAGGTTAACCGTAATCAGTGCCACTAATAACAGGGGTACGCCGATGGCGGCATGCGCAAGATGAATGGCGCTCAGCCCGGCCAGCGCGGCGGCCAGTACAATGAAAAGCCAGATCAGTGGTTGCGTTAGACGATGACTGCTTGCAGAGATCATAAGGAAAGTTTAGCTACCTGATGTTGGAATTTGAGAGGCAAGCAATATCACCTGCGGCACATGACAGGCAGGACTAGCGCTTACAACCTGCATGCCGTTCGACCCTCTAGCATTGAGTCTTCACTTTTGCTGGCATTTAAGCCACATTATCTGCTCATTCACTTTTTTCTAACTACGACCGACAGGTCAATATGCCGTTTCTCTCACGTCAAACTGACCAACCAATCGGTCATTTTTCCCTTAGCAATGGTTAACTTCATCATGTCAAGCAATATTTTGCTTGCTTAAACACTGTTGTTGTTTTATATTCTTTTTGTGCATGAGTCAAGGATTTCATGCCCTGTGCATCGGCCCAAACCTGCTGACCGCCAATCTTTCCTACAGTTTGCTGACATTTGAGCCGAAAGCCCCGCTTGCCGCCAGCTTGTTCACCAGCGTCATCGTCTTGCGATTAACCCATAAATCCTGAGCTTGAGAACCCGGTAGCGTCGCCCGCGCGGCGGCTGAGGGGAGATTCATTTATGCGCGTCACCTGTCCGCAGTGCCAGTGCAAAGGCTTGATTGATACCGCGCCCTTCTCGACTAAAGCGAGCCTGGTGTGCATCCGTTGCGGTGCGACTTATGAGGCATCACTGGTTGACGGAGAGGTTGAGACCGCCCTTGTAGCCGAACAGGCCATCATGCTCGCAGTCGAGTTAGAAGCACAACCCCGAATGTTGCCGGAAGCCTGCGCCGCACCGGAAGCCGACGAGGTGCTAGACCTGTCGCAAGTTGCCGAGTTACCGACGCCGGCCCAGGAAGCTGTGGCAGTCTTAGAGTTGGGCGATGCGGCACAGCCTGAACAAGAGGTCGAAGCCGAACCGGCCCGGATGGAAGCGCCCGTACAAATGCTCCGCGCGCAAGCGGAACCGGACGAGCAACCCAACCCAACCCTCGCTGACTCAGGCTCATTTCAAATGCCGCCGGAGTACGCGCCGCAGCTAAACCGGGCGGAACTTGCGCGTCCCGGCACGCACGACAAATACAGTCTGGGCGTGCGCCTGATGCGCGTGTCGCCCTTGTGGCTGCTTGTCTGTGGCCTGGCCTTTATTGCCATCGTCGTCGCCTTGAATGGTATGACCGGTTCAGCCGAGCAACTCAGCAGTGCGGTGGCCGCCGCCCCGGACAGAACGAATACGAGTGATAATCAAGCGCCTAATCCGGGCGCACACAATCAGCCGACCGCACAGACCGCGCCAGTCAGCGCGGCTAAACCGGCCCCGCCCACGCCAGCGGAGCCGCGCACAACACCCGCAGCGATTAAACCTGTCGAGGTCAAGCCCGCGCCCACACCTGCACCCGTTGTTGTGCGCGAACTGCAGACCCAGTCGGCCACTAGCGGCAAGTTCACGCTGCAAGTCGGCTCATTCAACAACACCGTGGAAGCAAACGAGCACGCGGCCCGCTTGCAGGCGGCCGGGTTCGCGGCGCAGGTCGTGGCGGTCGAGCTACCGAAGCGCGGCACCTGGTATCGCGTCCAGACGGGCCGCTTCGCCGACCGCGCCGAGGCCGCGCGCTATGGTGCGCAACTGCGGGCCAAAGGTGCGGCCGACAATTTCCTCATCGCCGAAGTGGCTGCGCACTAACGAGCAGCCCGCCTGTCCACCGCCCCTCTGTCACTGTCCGCCCCATCAGTCCAGAGCATTATGAGGCCAGTCGTCGAAACAACCTTACGGCAGTCGAAAGTCGTCGAGCGGTACGCGCACTTTTTCGCGCGCCCGGAAGTGCGCCTGCGCTTTCTCAACCACACGCTCACGCTGCAAACTGCCTGCGCCGCGAAGCTCGACGGCTGGGTTGCGCGGCATCCCTTCATCCAGCGTTCGCGGCTCTACACAAAGCTCTACGACCGCTTGCTTGATTTCCTCCTCTATCGTCTCATCGTGCAGGAGATCAACCGGCAACTGCCTGCTAGCGCACGCGAGCGGCTACGGCTGCTAAACCAGCACAAAGCGCCGCGCGCCGCCCGCCTCTATTTCGGTTTCTATCAGGTGCGCCACGTCTTCCACGTTGCCGGTCTCGCGCTCGGCGCGTTGCTCGTCTTCGGTCTCTACTCCGCGACCACCTGGTCGGCGCAGCGCGCCAACGGCTACCTCGCCAATCGCTACGGCAAGTCAAAGCAAACCGACACGGGCGGCGGCGGTCTCGGCGTCGCCTACGCCCAGACCACGGCCAACTTTCTGCCCGACTATAAAGCGGAAAAAGTTTGGCAGGTTGAGCGCAAGGATAACTACGAACGCTATAGCAATGGCGGACGCATCTCGACCGAGTACGAGACGGACAACCACCAACGCGCTTATTACGTGTTAGCGCACGCGGACGATAAAACAAGCTTGCAGGCGCAAGGCGCAGCGCGGCGCGATCCCGTCGGCATCGTCTATCACACGTCGGAGAGCGATCTCGTTGAGTTCACCGCCGACAACAACGAATCCATCGAGACGCACACGCGCGGGTTATTGCAATACGTCCAACGCCGACATGCTTACAACTACGTGATCGACCGCTTCGGGCAAATCTATCGCATCGTGCGCGATGAACAGGCGGCGAATCATGCGGGTCATTCCGTCTGGGCGGACAAGCGCGGCGTGTTCGTCGGCTTGAACGAGAGTTTCCTCGGCGTCTGCTTCGAGACGCGCAGCGACGCGCATGAGGAGCAACTGACCGAAGCGCAACTCGTCGCCGGTCGCGTGCTCACGCAAATCCTACGGAGCCGTTATCAGATCGACGACGCCGATTGCGTCGTGCATGGCCTCGTCTCGGTCAATCCCGACAACATGCGCGTCTGTTATCACCGTGATTGGGCGCACAACTTCCCGTTCGCCGCGATGGGTCTGTCGGACAAATATCAGATCGCGCCCGTCGCGATCAGCGAGTTCGGTTTCACTTACGACGACGAAATCATCGCGCAGCTTGGCGGCGCGATGTGGCCCGGCGCGGTCGCGGCCGTGGCGGAGTTCAACCTCCGCGCCGCCGCCCTCAAGGCGCAGCCCGATGATTTACGCCGGCAGATGCGCGAGCATTACCGGCAGCAGATGGAGCTTGCGCGTAAGCTCCGCGCTTCGCTGCCTGCTGAGGCCGAGGTGAGCCGCACGAGCAGTAACAGAGAGGACAACCGGGAAGCGGTCGCCTGAACTGCCGCCCCCGCTAACTAAAAAAGGAGAACGTCATGGAAGAGAGAAATCAAGAGAAGAATCAGTCGCAAGGGGTCAAGGTCGAACAACTCGTGCCCAAGATGAGCGCGGTCGGACTGGACATCGGTACGAGCCGCATCGTCGTCGCCGACAATTCCGAGCGCAAGGCCGCGCGCCGTGAGTTGAATGCGTTCGTGGCCGTGCCCGCGTCGGACATGATCGAGAGCGTGCTCAAGCAGAAGCAGATGGTTTATGAACGGAACTGCAAGCACATTTACGTCTATGGCAACGACACCGACTTCCTTGCCAGCTTCATGAATGTGGACGCGCGCCGCCCAATGCGCGACGGCCTCTTAAACCCGCAGGAACAGCACAGCCAGCATATCCTGCAACTGATCGTGCAGCGGCTCGTGCCGCGTGCGCGCCGCAACGAGGTGCTTTATTACAGCGTGCCCGGCAAGGGCGAGGGTGTCAACGGCAAGCTCGTCTATCATCAAGCCGTGCTGAAAAGCTTCCTCCAAAGCCTGGGCTACAACGCGAAGCCATTGAACGAAGGTCAGGCGGTGATCTTCTCCGAGTTGCAGGAAGAGAATTTCACCGGCATCGGCATCAGTTTCGGTGGCGGCATGTGCAACGTGTCGGTCTCGTTCATGTCCATGCCGATGATCACGTTCAGCATCCCTAAGGGTGGCGACTACATTGATCGCAACGTGACGGAAGTATTGGGCGAAGGCAACGCCACGAAAGTGCGGTTGGAGAAAGAGGAGAACCTCGATCTCTCCCGCGCGCCCAAGGACGATCTGTCGCGGGCGCTGCACATCTACTACGAGGACGTGCTGCAAACGCTGATCGATCAACTGCGCGTGGAGTTCCGCGCGTCGAGTCAACTGCCGAAGATCGACCGGCCGATGCCGGTGGTGTTGGCGGGCGGCACGGCGCAACCGGCGGGCTTCCTGCAAAAGTTCGAGCAGATGCTCGTGGCGGGCGGCGAGTTCCCCATCGAGATTTCGGATGTGCGGATGGCGAAAGACCCCTTGAGCGCGACGGCGCACGGCTGCTACATCGCCGCTATGTCTGAAACCAAATAACCACACCGGAGCGACATCGCAGGGCCGGGGTAGAGGGTTCTCCTTTATCCCTTTACCCCTGCCTGCGCCGACGAGGGCCGTCATTCAGGCATGGCGGCCTTCGTCATTTTTCGTTTTCGTCATCTGCTTCGGATGGCGCGGCCAACGGCCGTTCCGACTCATAGTAATCGAGCAGCAGGTCGAGCATCGCGTGATCGCTGTCAACGAGATCGTCGAAGGTGAGGCCGAAGCCGACGCGGGGAATGTGATAGATGATCTGGCCGCGCAACGGAAACCAACGACGTGAAGGTAGCCAGCAATTGATGAAGAGTTTCGCGCCCTCGCTGATGGCGGCTTTCGTCTGCACGAAGCAGCCTTTCGGGCTGAGGCTGGTGATCATGCCGTTGCGCGGACAGTCTTCGGTCACGCCCCAATTGCACGAGAGGTTGGTCTTGATCCGCCGGGTCTCTCTTTGCTGTTTCATGCTCGTGTGTCGCTGAACGGGCCGCGCCGGCCGTTGGCGTCCGCGTGCGCGCCCGTGTGCCACGTGACGAAGAACAAGCGATAACGGTCGGGGTCTTCGAGCGTGACAAAGCGCCCGCCCCAGCCTTCGTCGCACGGCGGCGCGACCTCTATGTCGCGCGTCCGCAGTTGTTGATAATAAACGTCCACGTCACCGACGCCGAAGAAGAAGTGGACGCCGCGCCCGCGCCGCGCCATCGTCAACGGCTGTTCAGCCAGCATCACGCGCAAACTGCCCGCGCGCAACGTCGCCAGCGGCGGCTCGGCCTCGGCCGCGACATGCTCCACCGCGAAGCCCAATTGTAAACGGTAAAACTCAACCGAGTCTTGCAGGCTGTTGACTTCGAGAAACAGCAAATCGAGTCCGGTCAGCATGGTTCACTTTAGACCGCCGTCAGCAACACGTACAGCCCGTAGAGACCACCGCCAATTATCGACCAGAAGGCCGTCTCCTGCGCCCAGGCTGTGCGGCGGGCGAAGTGCGTCGGCGCGAAACTCGCGCGCGCATAGCCGAGCGCGGCATGCGCCATCCAGACGCCGAAGAACATCACGGCCAGACCGAGCAATGCCAGCGGCCATAAAAAGACCACGTACTGAAAACGCACCAAACAAAGCAACACAAAGCCGCCGAAGACGCAGAGCGATGCGCCGACCAAACGCCCGCCGATTGCATCTGCCGTAGCCGCAGAAGATTTTACCGGCACAAACACGCGCACGGGTTGTTGCTGCGTGGCATCGTAAGCAGCGCGGCGTTCGTCGTCGCGCAGCACGCGGTACGCTTCGTTGAGCGACTTCATGCGCTCTTCGTCGCCGCCCCGGTCGGGATGATGCGCGGCGGCAAGCCGTTTATAGCCGCGCTCGATCTCGCGCGCTGAGGCGTCCGCCGCGACGCCCAAGGTCGTGTAGTGATTCGCCGCCCGCTCAGGCTGCCTCATCCCGCTCGTCTCCGTGCGGCCAATACTACCGATCTTGCATGGCTTAGCACAAACGATTATTCGTTTATGCTAAGCTCATGCGCGGGTGCATCAATATGTCTTTATCGTTTATGCCGGGCGACGATCTGATCTTCCAACTTGAGAGCGGCTTCGGGCTGCTGCGCGTACTCGCCGTCGAAGCGCACGACGGCGCGACCGTCTGGCACTTGATGGCTTACGAGGAATTGTTCCCCGACGTTGAGACGGCTGAGAGCGCGCTCGCCGACGGCGCGGGCTTGCACGTCCGCGCCGCGCATCTGCCATTGACCGAACACGCCTTCGAGAAGACGCCGGCCGCGCGGCTCGGCAACCGTGCTGTCCGCGAAGCAGAACTCACCGCTTACCGCGCTTGGGCCGCCCGCGGCGGCGCGGTCTCCGACCGTTCAGCATTGCTCATGCTTGGTCTGCGCTAAAAAAATCAGCGCGCCGCTAAACGCATTTGCGCCGCGCCCGCAGCCAGCAACACTAACGCCAAACTAATTCGCGCGCCCGAACCGGAGCCGATATTCGATGGAGTTCATAAAGCCGTTGACCATCGTGCGATAATCGCTCGGATGCGTCGTCAGATAGTTGAGCCAACCGTTGTAGCCGCTCACGTCCGGCGTGCGGCGCAAGTAGCCGTAGTATTGCATCGCTACGAACGCGCCGTTGAACTCGACCGCGTCAACCTCACGGCTCTGCACGAGGGCGCGCAAGACTTGCGGGCGCGTGAGCGTTTGTGCGTCCAGGCGATTCATCAGCGCGGCGCGCGTCAGCGTGACCATCGTCGGGCCGTCCGGATTGGCCGGATCAACCGTCGTGATCGATGACAGATTGTAGTGGCTCAGCAAGGCGTTGACGAAATCCGTGTTCGACAAGCTGTCATAGAGATTGCGGAACTCAGGCCGCCCGGCGAAGGCATCGGTGAACGCGGCTTTCTTTGCGTAGACTTCCGCCGTCGTCTGGCCCGTCACGCTCCGCATGTCGGGAATAAACTCCGCATACTGTGGCAGCCGGGCAAACGACACTTTGTAGAACAGTAAGACGAAATAACCCTTGAGCCGAAACTCCGGCGAGCCGAAGAACGACGCCGAGACGTTGAGGCGATCACAGTTCGCCGATGGACTATTCGGATCGAGATTGTTCACGTCCGGGCAACTATTCAAGATGCCCGACCACGGCTCGCCCGCTTCCGGTTCGCGCGCCAGAAAATCGAGATACTGCATCCGCACGAAGAACGGCGTCGTGAAGATCGGGTTCGCACCTACGGTCGTATCATTGTCCGTGATGGTCAGCGTCGTCGTGCTTTGCGCGCCGAGCGTCGCGGCCACTGGATTCGTCAGCCGCAGCGTGACGGTCTCCGGCCCTTCGACGAACGCATCATCGATCAACGGCACGTCGAACGTCTTGCTCGTCTCGCCGGGCGCGAAGGTCAACGTGTCTATGGTCGTCGCGTAGTCGCAACGCGCGAAGGCGACGCCGGGCTTCGTCATGGTGTCGTCACAACGCACCGCGGCCAGATCGTCCACGGTCGCATAATCAACCGCGACTGTGCCGCTCGTGTCGCCCGTGCGCGTCACGTTGATCGTCGCGTGCCCGCTGCCTTCACCGGCCGAAAGAGTGGCCGCGCTGAATTGCAGCGTGCTCTGTTTGGCGGCGGAGATTTCATAGACCGCGCCGTTCGAGAGCGAGACGAGGTAGAGGTCGCCGTTCGGGCCGGTCTGCACGTCGGTAACTACGCCGAAGTCGTGTCCGATGAGCAGACTCTCGCTCTCGGTCGCGTCGAACTTGTCGAAGTTGTCCGCCACCTTGTCGGCGAGGCGCGCGTCCGTGAAGGACAGGCCGCGCCGGTCGCTTGCGAGTTTGAAGCGGAACAGGAAACCGTTCAAGAGTGTCGTGCGGGATGCGCCGACGAACATGTCGCCTTCGTACTGTGCGCCGAGCGCGCGGCCCTTAACAAAGCCGATGGCGGCCGGCGCAAGCGCATATTTCCAACTAAACTCCGGCTCGGTATAACGCGCGCCAGGCAGCATGAAGAGTCGCGCCAGTGCGGCCTGCGGCGTGTCGGCCAGACGGTCGGGCGGCCAGCGTGCTTGCTGCAAACTGTTGCCGCGACTCACTTCGATGGCCTTGAAGTCTGCGACGCGGCTCGACGGCCCCATCAACTGTATCCAGCCGCCGTTGAAGCCGCCTTCGACGCGATTGATCTCGTCGTAAGCATCGTCACCGTTCTCTTGCGTCCAGAGTTGGCCGGAGATTGGATCGAAGGCCATGCCGAAACTGTTGCGCACGCCGTAGGCAAAGACCTTCTTGATATTTACGGCGGCTTGGCCCGTCAGCGTGCTGCTGACGTTGAAGAACGGATTGTCGGTTGGCGTCGTGCCGTCGTCGTTGAGGCGCAGGATGACGCCGGTCATGTGCGCGTCGTCCGGGTCAGGGCCGCCGAATTGATCGTCTTGCACGGTCGGCCCCAGCGGCGAGACGGACGGGCCGAACTGCAAGTTCTGCAACAGGCCGCGCCGGCCGTTGTCGCCGATGACGATGTAGATTTTGCCGTCGGGGCCGAAGCGGATGACGCCGCCGTTATGGTTGGCGCGATGCGTCGTCTCGTCGGCCTGATAAGCGCGCAGTTTGATCAGCGTGCGCTCGAAGGCGAGCGTCGCGCCGTTCCACAAATAACTGTCCACGCGATTGCCGAGCGTCGGCACGTCATCCACCAGGATCGAATCCGCGCCGGTGCTGCTCTCTGTCCAATAGAGATAGACGCGCGCGTTCGCGGGGAAATTCGGATGCAGCGCGATGCCCAAGAGACCGCGTTCGGAGTTTGAGTTGACAGGCAGGTCGAGCGCGGTGCTGGCGAGCGCGCCGTTGGTGATGCGCTGCACCTTGCCGCTGGCTTTCTCCAATACGAAGAAATCATTGTTGCCGATGAAGGCCAACGTGATCGGTTGATTAAGGCTGCTGACCACGGTGCGGACAGAGAGATTCGGATCGGTCAGGACGGGGCCGGCGGCGGGCGCGACGACGGTCGTGGTAGTGGTTGCGCTGTTGTTCGGCGCAACGGGATCGGCCTCCGCGCCCGTGACGGTCGCGGTGTCGGTGAGCGTGCCGGCCGTTTGCGGCTGCACGATGATATTGATGGTTGCGCTGCTGTTCGCGTTGAGCGCACCGAGGGCGCAGTTGATCGTCGTCGTGCCGGTGCAAGTCCCTTGCGTGGATGTGGCAGAGATGAAGGTCGTGTTCGCGGGTAGCGCATCGGTGAGCGTCACGCCCGTCGCGTTGCCGGGGCCGTTGTTGGTGACGACGATGCGGTAAGTCAGATTGCTGCCGGTCGTGGCGGGATCGGGCGAATCGGAATTCGTGACGGCAAGGTCGGTATTGGGCGCGCTGGCGATGGTCAGTGTCGCCTGCGCCGAACGTGCGAGCACGCCGCTTGAGGCGCTGGGGATCAGCGTGAGCGTGCCGAGCGGCGCGGCGGTCGTCGTGCTGATGGTCAGCGTCGCGGCTCGCGGCGACGCATCCGTCAGATTGACGACGGCCGGGTTGAAGACGGCGCTGACGCCTGCGGGCAACACGCCGAGACTGAAGTTTACTTGCCCCGTGAAGCCGCCCGACGGCGTGACGAGCAGGTCATAGACCGCTGTGCCGCCCGGCGCGATGGTGCGCGCGGTGGGCGCGACGCTGAAAGCGTAGTCGGTGGCGGGGAGAACGGTGACGAAGGTGGAATAGATGATGTCGCCGTCGCTGTTGCCATTGTTGTTGGCCTGATTGCCGGCGGCGTAGAAGGAGACGGGGCCGATGTTTTGCGCGGGCGCTGTCCATTGAAAAGTCCAACTCGCGCCATTGTGCTGGCCGACGAATGTGCCGCTGGCCGTGTGTTCGATGTACTGCCGGTCAGGGTGCGGCTCTTCATTACTGCGGAGCTGCGTCAGCCCGTCGTTGTTCGTTTGCAGTGTGCCTGCTTTTTGGTCGCCGCCGTCAAGCACGGTGAGTTCAAAGCCCCAGCGCAGGCGCGTCTGATCCGTCGTGCTGTGGCGCACAGTGATCTGATAAGTCTGACCAGGTAAGTAAGTTTGCGGCGCGACGATAGTAAGCGCACCGTTGCTCTGGATGGCTTCGGGCAGGTGACATTCCCGACAGTCATCCTCGCGGGGTGCGCCGGTGCGGCCCGGCGGCGGCCCTGACGAGAAAGCCTGCGCCCGCCGGTTGAGCACGCTGTCGGTGACGAGCGCCGCGCCGCCCCCGATGATGAAAAGCGCGAGAATGATCAGCTTGAGCCGTTTGATCTGCGACATAAGTTAAACGATGAATGCGGAACGCGGAACGATGAATGAAGCACAGTTCATCGTTCCGCGTTCATACTTCTAGCATTGCCTGTTGCTGCCTTCACCCAAGGAAGCCGAGGTTTGACGTGGCGAAGCGGCCGACGAAGGGGAAGATGGTCGGGATGTCCGCGTCGGCGACGCCATACCAGCGCGCGAGCGTGGCGGCATATTGATCGATGGCGGTAGATGGGATCCAACGCCCGCGCGTGTCCGTGTCGTCGGGGCCGCCGAGCGCGAGCGTCGGGAACGTGCCATAGAACCGACCGCCCAAGACCGAGCCGCCCATAATGAACTGATGATTGCCCCAACCATGATCCGAGCCGACCGTCGCCGCGCCTGACCCCGCCGGCTGGAATGTGCGACCGAAATCCGCCTGTGTAAACGTCGTCACCTGTTGCGCGACGCCAAGCTCAACCGTGGCCGCATAGAATGCATTCAACGCCGCGCTGAGTTGCGTCAGCAGATTACCCTGATTGCCGCCCGCGAGCGGGTTGGTTGGATTGGCGCTCGTTTGATTCGTGTGCGTGTCGAAGCCACCGAGCGAACAGAAAAAGATTTGCCGCTTGATGCCCGGTTGGGTCTGGGCGAACTTGATCAGCTTAGCGACTTGAAGGAGTTGCCCGGCCAGCGAGGTGAAGTTGGTTCGACCTGCATTCGGGGTGTTATTAGTGAACGGGAACGGCGTGGCGATTACCTGATCCGCGCTCAGAGCCGCGCTCGTCAGCAGCGCCTGCGTGGTCGTATCACTCGACGCTTTGACGAGCGCCGCGCCGGTATCATAGCTGCGAATCTGATCGAAAGCGGTGCGGCGCGTCGTAGCTTCCGCTGTCGTCAGTGTGTCGTTAGCCAGCACGAACACTTGATTGAGCGCGGTTGGTGCGGCTGCGACCGAGAGCGGGCGGGTGAGTTGGCCAGTGGTGAACAAACTTGTCCCGGCCGTGGAGACGACCATCGGCAACGGCGAGGCGGCATTGATGTTGGCCAACACGTCCGAGATGCGCCCGCCCCAACCGAGTTGCGTGGGCGTGGTCGAGATCGAGGTCTGTTGCTGCGTCACCTGATCCGAGTGCGAGAACAACTGATAGGGCCGCGCGCTCGGCGTGGACTGATAACTGCTGCGCGTGAGCGGCTGAATGAGCGTGCCGACATTGCACAGCACGGCGACTTTGCCCGCCTGCCAGAGCGGCAGCAGACCCGGCGGCGTCGGATTGCCGTTCGTCGTCGCATTAGCAACTTCGGGCGACAGATTCGGGTGCAAGCCATACTTGATGCCGCCCAGATTATTTGGTGCGATTTGCAGCAAGGCCGACTTTGGAATACCAAGACCGATGGTGCCGGTTGGCCCGTTGCGAGTTATGTCATATCCACCACTGACTGAGTAGTCGTCGTAGGGGATGACGGTGTTGTTGCCGTCGTTGCCGCCGCTCAAGAAGATGCAGACGAGTGCCTTGTAGTCGGTGACGGCGGCCGGCGCTTGCGCGAAAGCGTCGATCAGACTGAACTGTTCGAGGCCCGATAAGAGGGCCGTCGCGCCGAGCGCGCACCCCGTCCGTTTGAAGAAGTCTCTGCGTGTTAAGCCCATGAATGTTTACCTCTCCACCTGATACTGCGACGAGGTCGCGACAAGATAGATCGCCATGCGCGTGCGCTTGAGCGGGTCTGTGACCGACGCGAGCGCCTGCACGATGGACGCGTTCATCGCCGCCGACATCGTGCCGTGCATCAACTGCGCGTTAAGCGCGCTGACGAGTTGCTGCGGGTTGCCGGCGAGCGCTTGCATGGCCGCCACGTCGATCTTCGTCCCCTGCGGTGCGTTGCCGTTCACCGTGTCAGCGGAACGCGCGATGCCGACGTAGAGAATCGTGCTGATGAAGTTCGCGCGGCGCAAACTGGTCGTGGCCGAGAGGATGCCAAACTCCGGCCCGGTCAGGTCTGTGCCGGGCACGTTGTAGTCGGCCGGGAAATAGCTGAAGACGGTGGGCGGGCGGAGCGGGTCTTCGTCGAGCGTGACCGCGTTCGGCGACAGATAGCCGTCGCTATTCGCCGCACGGTCGAACGACTTCGCGTCGTAGGCGCGCAGCATGTTCGTGATCAGTTGGATCGGCTCGCGCAGCCGCCCGTAGTTCGGATCGGTCTTCGCATCGCCGCGCGCTTCCGGGTCGAGCAGGATGGCGCGCACGACTGCTTTTAAGTCGCCGCGCACGCCTTGCCCGTTGTTGTTGAAGACGGCGGTAATGCGCGCCACATACGCGGGACTGGGATTGCTCGTCACGAGTTGCTGGATGAGCGCCTTGCCGATGAACGGCCCGACGTTCGGGTGATTGAAGATGTTATCTAGTGCCGCGCTCAAATCCTGCGCGGATACTTGGCCTCCGGGCAGGCCCGAAATCGCGCCGTTGTATTGCAGCAACACCTTAGGATTCTTGTCGTGATTGTTCTCGTTGGCGACCACCATCGGGTCTTGATAGTTGGGCACTTGGAGCGGCGTGCCGTTGATGACTGTCGTCTTTGCCGCCGCGAGATTCCAACCGGTGAAGACGCGCGCGAAGGTGGTGATCGTCGTCTGGTCGTAAGTCGGAATGCGATTGCCTTGGGCATCAAGTACCGGCGTGCCGTCTGGGCTCAACTGATCGAGGCCGACAGAGAAGAGTTGCAGAATCTCGCGCGCGTAGTTCTCGTTCGGCGCGGTCTTCGTGTTGCCGCGCATGTCGAGATACTCGCCCATCGTCGGGTTGAGCGTGATGTCTTGTAACAACTGGCGGAAGTTGCCGAAGGCGTCGCGATCTATCGCTTGCAGGTATGACGCCATCCAACTCGGCTGCTGCGTGTCGCGGCCCGACACGACGATGATCTTGTGCAGCGCAAAGGCCACGCGCTGGCGCAACTGGTCGGGCCCGTACATCGCGTTTGTGAAGAGTTTCAGTTGCAGCGGGTACATCGAATAGTTGTCGCGCTGGCAGACGGTGCGTTGCGTCTGGTCTGTCTGCGGACAGCCCGTACCCGTATCCGTGGGCATGAGCGGCAGCGTCGGATAGCTCGACGCTGCCAGATTGAACTGCTCGTTGAGATACGCGTTGAAGCCGATAACTTTGACGCGCGCGACTTCGGCGGGCGTCGGCCCCCAGGTGGTTTGCTCAAGGAAGCGGACGGTATCGGCATCGCTCGCCGCGCCGGTGTAAGCGTTGGGCGTCGGTGTCGGCGTCGGCGCGGGCGGCACGTTGGGCGCGGGACTCGGCGCGGAGCCGGCATCGTCCGCGATTGTGCCGCCTGTGTGCCCGACACTGATGCGCACGCGATTGCTGGCCACGCCGTGCAGATTCAGGCGCAAGAGGACATCGCCCACGTCGCCGATGTCGTCGCTCAAGCGCACGATTATCTGTTGCAGGCCCTCGAAGCCGGGCACGGGGCGCACGTCCTCAACTTTGAATTTATAGAAACGATGCGTGCTGTCTTCGCCATCGACACTGAGCGCGCTCACGCCCTCGCCGGGCAGCAAGTCGAGATTCAGCACGAAGAACAGGACGCGCGTCCGTGTGTCCGCGCCCGCGGTGAACGCGAGCGTGTTTGTCGGGAGCGGATCGCGCACGCGCGAGAGCGCATCAAGCGCCAGGGCGCGCGTGCTGGCCGCATCAGTAATAATGATGGGCGGGCGGGTTTGTGCAGCGACGCTGCACAGCCCACCACACCATAGTAGCAAAAGGCAGAGCGGCAATAGTCGCCACTGCCGCGCACGAAAAGAAGCTATGTTGGCCATCGTGTTTCCATCTCCGCCGGTGCTGATAGAGCGCGCGGCGTCCATCATCTTAATGTCGGGATGAGGCCATGCAATTTTTTAGTTTGGGGCTGCTGGTGTGAGATTTAGATCGCTTGCTCGCCGATCCGGGGTAACTCGAATATAGCATACCGGGCGGGAAAGCCAAGTGATTTTTCATGCGTGCCCCGCGCAGGGCAGCAGGCGGAGTTTAACTCCCATCCGGCCGCCCTTAGCTGTTGAATTACCCCTTGGATTAACTGCCTCGCGCGTGTGCTTAACAGCCTGCGAGGTAAATGGAAGCAGAACCGCCCAAACAACCCCTTAGACGGCTGGTAGGTGAGAAAAGCCGAACTTTCTTCAAGCACAAACAAATCGGGGTCGGGACGCGCGTGACCATCGCGTTCCGACCCGTAGGCACAGCCAGACTAGCCGCGCTAAGCCTGTCCCTTCTGCCGCAAATCCTCTTCGACCGTGCGCCGGTCGCCCTCCGCCGTGCCGGGCGTGCGCCCCGGATCGCCGGTCAACTCCTTCTCGCCGCCGGGCATCGTCGTGCTGTCGTGCCCGACGCGCTCGTCCTGCTCACGTTCTTTATCTGCCATTTCAATGTGCTCCTTCGCACAGCAGGCGATAAGCAGCAAACTGCCTACCGCCTACCGTTTGGTTATTTCCCTGCTATGTGCTACGCCCCGAAGGCTGTCCCGTGGTCGTCGGCACTTCGCCCGCTTCCATGACTTGCTTGAAGCGGTGCAGGTCGTCTGCGATCTGTTGTTCGGGGTTTTCGCCGAACAGCCGCGCGACCAGCGCGCCAACCGTGCCCGCCGGTGGATCGTATTTGAGCGCGACGCGCACCTCTGTCCCGCGCCCATCCGGTGCCGCCACAAAATGCACCGAGCCGGCGTTGTCCACGTCCGCGCCCGCAAGCGAGCGCCACGCGATCAACTCGTTCTCTTTCTCGTTATAGACCTCCGCATCCCATTCCACCGACGTGCCGGCCGGCCCGTTTACGATCCAATGCGAATGCTGCGGGTCGCTCACGCGCACTTCTTGGACGTGACTCATAAAGCGCGGCAGATTCTCGAAATTGCGCCAGAAGCGATACAACTCGGCCGGCGACTTATTGATCATCGTGCTCTGCTCAACCTTTATGCCCTGTCCGCCCTGCACGCTCACGTTCGGGTTCGCATCCGCGCGCTCTGCCGTGTTGACGCCAATCGCTTGATAAAGATCGCACTGCCCGCTGACGCCGCGATAGAGCAACGCGCCGCCGACGAGCGCCAGCGTCACGCCGCCGAGCGAGCCGCGCGTCAACCCGTAGAGCGCGAGCGCGCCGCCGCCAATCATCGAAGCCCAACGCTCCGTCTCACCGACGTTCATCCCGCTACGCCCCGCAGCCGGTGCTTCGCCCCGGTCGATCATTGCCTGGGTCAGTGTCGTGTCATTTGCTGCCATGATATTTCTCCTTCATCAATGCCTGTCAAAAGTTTCGGCCCCGCGACGCACCAATAGCCCGTCGCTTGTCCTAAAACGACTCGCGTTTTAATGCTCTCCCGCGCTTAAACAAACAGTGTGCCGTATCACGCAGCAACGGCGGCGGCATGCACGACCGGGCGATTCACGTCCGCATGCAGCGCTGCAAGTTGCATTTGCGCTACGTGGAAGGCCGCCTGCATCGGCGCGTGCGCTACACGGCGCAGACCGTCAACTTCGGGCGCTAAGTCCCACAAGCCCATCTGCGTCCACTGCTGCCGGTTATGCCATTCGGGCATGCCAAGGACGGGATACAGACAGACGCCGCGCAACGGCACACCCTCACGCAGCAATGCTTCAGCCTCATCTGTCAACTCGCGCAGCCAGACGGGGCGCATGTCGCCTACGTGACTCGTCTCCGTGATCAAAATGTCCGCGCAACGGTAACGCTCCCAAACCGCGCGCACCAGTTTGCGCAGCGGCCAACGCCGCGGATCATTGTCTTCAAGCGGTAAGCCCGCACGGTTTAATTCCCACTGATTCGTCCAATAATAATTGATACCAACGATGTCCAAGTGGCGCGGGCTGCCGCCAAGTTCCGGCAACAGCCGCCCGGCCAGCATGTCCCAGCCTTGCATCACCGCGCCGTCGTTAAACTCGTCCGCCTCACGCTGCAAGTCCGGCCGCTCAAATGGCGCGACTACGCGACAGAGTGAATCGACGTTCACGATGCGCGCGTCCGCGCACGCCGCACGAATGGCCCCGATAGCTTGTATCGCACCCCGGAGCAGACAGACCTTCAACTCCCACCCGCGCCCGTGCGCGTGCGGCGCGAACAAGCCCGCCTCGCCTGCCGCCCAGGCAAAATATGAAGGCTCGTTGATCGGCGTAATGTAAAGCTGGCCGTCCGTGTGGGCGGCCAGAAAGCGCGTGGCCGCGTAAGCGTAAGCGGCGAAGCGGGCGGGAAAATCAGCCGCAAAGAGATCAACGTCCGGCGGATAGCCGAAGTGAAAGAGATCGTAGATGAGTTCAACGTTGTGCCGGCGCGCGGCATAGATGAGCGGGACGACGGATGAGAAGTCGTAGCGCCCGCGCACGTCCACCAGGGGCCAGCGTACGGCCTCGCGCGCGGCGCGGATATTCGCTTCGCCCAATAAGCGATAGTCCTCGTCCGCGCGCCGGTCGTGCTCGGTGGCTGCGATCTGGTCGAACCATTCGCAGTGCGCGTTGTAACCTGTGGCCGACTCGAAGCCGGCGAGAAAGAAGCTGCTGAACACTGCTGTAACACCGCGCCTTTCGCCCTTCATAGCCGTCTCTGGCGGCAACGAACAAAAGGCTGACGTGCAAGAAAACTTCGGGGACGACTCAAGCCTGCGCGTTGTCGTCGTCGTTCGCGCCGCTGAGCTTCTTATAAGTCGTCAGCGCCTGCGCCACCACTTGATCCTGGTTATAATACTTGTAGGTCGCCAACCGGCCGACGAACCAGACGCCCTTTGTCTTGTCCGCCAACTCTTTATACTGCGCGTACAACTCCGCGTTCTCCGGGCGCGGCACAGGATAATAAGGATCGCCCTCCGCACGCGGAAATTCATAGACGATACTCGTCCGCTTGTGCTCCTGTCCCGTCAGATATTTGAACTCGGTGATGCGTGTGTACAAATAATCGTTCGGGTAGTTCACGACCGGCGCGCTTTGATAAATGCCCGTGTCGTGCGTCTCGTGTTTGAATTCAAGCGAGCGATACGGCAACTTGCCAAACCGCAAATCGAAATACTCGTCCACCGGCCCTGTGTAGATCATTTCGCGGTACGGGATGAAGCGTTCCACGTCGCGGTAATCAGTGTTGAGCAGCACGTGTATGTTCGGGTGATCGAGCATGTTCTCGAACATGCGCGTGTAGCCGTGGAGCGGCATCGCCTGATACGTGTCTGTGAAATAACGATCATCGCGGTTCGTCCGGATCGGCACCCGCGCCGTTACCGACGCATCCAACTCCGACGGGTCAAGCCCCCACTGTTTGCGCGTGTAGTTGCGAAAGAACTTCTCGTATAACTCGCGCCCGACGCGGCTGACGACGACATCCTCGCTCGTGCGAATCCGTTCGCGCGGCTCAGCCATCTTGGCCAGAAAACCTTCGACCTCGAATGAGGTGAGATTGACGCCGTAGTAACGATTGATCGTGTCGAGATTGATCGGGATCGGCAGCAACTGCCCGTCCACACTCGCCAGTACACGATGCTGGTACGCGCGCCATTCGGTGAATTGCGACAGGTACTCGAACACGTCACGCGAGTTGGTGTGAAAGATGTGCGGCCCATACTTGTGGACGAGCACGCCCGCATCGTTGTAGTGATCGTAAGCGTTACCGCCAATGTGCGGCCGGCGATCAACGAGCAAAACTTTCTTCTTCGCGGCGCGCGCCAGTCGCTCCGCCAGCACACTGCCGGCGTAGCCCGCGCCTACGATCAAATAATCGAACATGCTCTACTGCTTCCGCGCTGGCCTAGTCGGCGGCTGAAAAAACGTTAACCGTCGCCGGGCGCAGCACACCGGCCCGTTGCATCGTCGCGCCTGCGCTGTGCGCTGCCGCCGCTGCTAGTGCGCGTTCAGGCTGCCGGGCCGCGACCACTTCGCCGATCAACTCGGCCATCTGCTGCCACGTCTTGTCCCACGAGTTGCGGGCCAGAAACGCATCCACACGCGCGAGCCATGCGCCACGCTCAACCTGCTCATCCATGCCAAGCTCAGCCGCCGCGCGGACAAACTCGGCCGCGTCGTCGGCAATCCGCACGAGGTTCAGCTCACCGTAGGGTCGCACCACATCGCGGATCGAGGTTGAAACGACGGGCTTGCCGGCGGCCAGATATTCGGGCGTCTTCGTCGGGCTGATGAATTGCGTATGCTCGTTGCGCGCGAACAGCAAGGCAGCCACGTCCCAACCGGCGATGTACGCGGGCAGTTCCTTGTAAGACTTGCTGCCGAGATAATGTATGTTCGCGCGCCGCGGCAGATCGGCTTCGTCGATCTTGACGATGGGGCCAATCATTACAATCTGCCAGTCGGGGCGAGCGGCGGCGATCCCGTCGAGCAACTCTATGTCGAGCCGTTCATCCAGCACACCGAAGAAGCCGATGCGCGGATACGAAATGCTGGACTGATCCGCGGGTTCGTTCATCTGTGCGCGCGCTTGCGCAAAGTGCGCGTGATCAATACTACTTGGAAACGCATAGACGTTCGCGTGTTGCGTGCGCTTCGCTTCGTACAAACTCTGCCCGCCGGTGAAGACGAGATCGGCGCGGCTGAACAACTCTGCCTCACGCTCGCGCAAAGAGAGCGGCGCGTGTTTGAAAGCCGAGAGTTCGTCCATGCAATCGTAGACGGTGGCACGCGGCTTCAAGTGGCGCGTCCAACCCAAGGCCATCGGCGTGTAGTACCAGAGCACGTAGTCCGTGACTCCTTGCTCCACGAACAGACGCTCAACGAGCGCCTGCTGAATCGCTTCGACCGCGCCCTCGTTCGCCAACCCTTCCGGCAGGTGCGGCACGACGACGTGCAAGTTGTCTTCGCGTTGGCTCACGTCTAAACGCATCGGCCCCTGACCATAGATCGGCTCTTCGATGAAGAAGACGCGGCGTTGTTTCGCACATCGGCTTAGCAGATGTTGCGGCCGTTGATAAACGAAATCCCAGCGCAGATGCGACAACACGATCAAGTCGGCATCGAACTCGCTCGCAGGAGCAAGCTGTTCCGGCCCGGCCGTGCGCGCCCGTTGCGGTCGGGCGGCCGCACTTTTTGGCTTGCTCCCAAGTTTGCCTTGCATGCGCTGTTGCACAACGCGCCCGTTGCCGTTCGTCGTCTGTCTATTAGTACGTTCTTGCCGTGTCATAACTTCTCCTTGTCAAACTATCTCTAGACCCACATCAACTCGCCAATGAAACTTGTACCTGCGCGCTCCGCACCAGCGTGTATGAACTAAAACGAAACAAAAATGAGCAGAGCAACCGAAGTCCTGAGTAAGGAGCTTGACTTGATTCGTTAGCGCAATTGCTTTATCAGGATAGTGCAAACATCGTGCCTACCTACCCAGACTCCGCGCCTTCCGCGTTCTCATGTAAACAAAGGCTGGAAAAGCAGGCCTTGTGCATGATCGCGACACACGTCAGGAAGAATATTGGGTAACAGAGGCGTAGTTGATTGTATGAATGTCGAACGTCGAAAACTTCCCTGTGTTGTGTTTTTTTATGTCACCCCGCGCGCAACGAAAAGCAATAAGGGGTGCGCCGCTCTGCGCCTTACCGTTAGACGCAGCACAACCTCCTGCGCGCGCCGACAGCATTTCGGCTTGCAGTTCTGTCGCCGCATTGCCGTTACCACCGAACAGCTAAACACGGTGGCCAAGACCGTGCCCGGCGCGCGCGCGACAGCGCGCCGACCCTAAAGTTTCCAGTTGAATTAACGGTGCGCCGATTATATGCAGGCGCGGTAGATGCGTCTATACGTGGTCGTACTCTGGCTTGCAAGTGACCAGGCAAAACTAAAGCACATCATCGAATGATAGCTGCGCATCATCGAGCACGGGCGCTGTGGTGAGTTTGCGTTTGCCTGATTTGTGTACGTGGCCATCGAGGGCGGCAAGCACGGTGGGCAGATGGAAGCGGACGAGGCGCGGGGTCAGACGGACAGCGGGAATGCGGCCCGCGCGCGCCAACCGGCGCACGGTTGTCTCGCTCACTTGTAGGAAGGCGGCGAGTTGGCGCGCGGTCACAAATTCGTGGCGCGCGCCTTCGTCTGTTTGGTTCTCATCATTCACGGCGCTATAGAGAGAACGAGCGAACTGGCGCGAGCGCGTTAGGGTGTAGCTTCGCCCAGAGATAAACCGACGCGATAGACGGACGGGCCTTCGATGTCGATCTCTTTGGAGACGGCCGGCAGATTGCCGAACTTGGCCGTCAAGCGATAGCGCGCCGCCGTAGGTAAAAGCCGAAAGGAGAACTCACCCAGCGCGTTCGTCACGCGCCCGTCGAGCTTCTGCACTGTGCCGTCGGGCATGACGCGCGCGAGTTGCACCTCCGCGCCGCTCTGGCTGTGCCCCGTGGCGTTGAAGACGCTGCCCTTGAGCAAGGCCAACACCCCCTCGTCAATCGGCAGTACGACCCGGTCGCCGAGCGAGCGCACGCGGCCCGCGTTAATCTCGTAGTCTTTGATCTCGGCCGTGCGCAGCCCCGGCTTACGAAAGACCAGCGCGTACCGACCGGGCACGACACCGGCGATCTCAAACCGCCCGTTGCGATCCGTTTCCGCGTGGGCCACCTCACGCTCGCCCTGCCGCAGGCTCACGCCCACGCCTTCCGGCGTCGTGCTATTATCGACTCGCACCTTGCCCTTAACACCGCCCGGCTTGCTCGTCTGGCCCATGCACACGCCCGTTACCAGGAGCGTGATCAATAAGGCATTTAAGATTTTGTGGCTGCTCATTTCGTTCACTTGCTTCAACGGCCCGATGGAGGGAGATGAGAACTGTTAGCTGCGGCAGACATTATACACATAGTCCCGGCGCGGGTTCACGAGCCGGCCGCGCCGCCCATACGGCCGTAGTGTGTTGATGCTACTCACGTCGCTCGCTGTTGCCCGGTGCGCCCCTTCTGGCGCGGTGTGCCATTGGTTCCGTATAATCCGCGCGACGCTGGCGACGCCGGTTAAAAAGCTGCAACCGGCGTGCGCGTATCACCGTTTAACCAGACACCCGCAACCGAGTGTGCGTGCGGATGCAAAGCAACGCGCACGAAGCTGTACTTCGTTTTCGTCAACCCGGATGTCGATGCCCGCCCCCATGCCGCGCTCACTTAGCGCACACGCCTTACGGCTGTGGTTGTGTGTTGTGCTGCTGACGACAATTCCGCTTCGCAGCTATCCACAGACACAGCCGCGGCCCCTACAACCCGCGGCACAACGCCCGCGCGCGCCCGCCGCCCCGCCCGCTACACTGCCCGAAGACAAAGACGAAATCTACCGTGTCGATACAGACCTCGTATTAGTGGATGCGAACGTGACGGATGCCATGGGCCGGCCCGTGCGCAATTTGCAAGCGCGGGATTTCAAGTTGTACGACGATGGGGTGGAGCGCCCGCTCGCTTTCTTTAACGTCGAACAGCGTGGCGGCGTCAAGCGCCCGGTCGCGGTCGTCTTCACGCTCGACGTGTCGGGCAGCATGACAAGCGATGAGATGGTGCGGCTGGGCAATGCCATGAGCGCCTTCTCCGCGCGGCTCGCGGATCGCGCCTCCGTCTTCGCGCTGACGACCTTCGGCATGCGCGTCCACGTGCTACAAAACTTCACGGCTGATCAGCGCAAACTCGATCATGCCCTCGCGCGCTTGGGCCGGGAGAATAACGGTTTATCCACGCACGCCTACGATGCGGTGGACGATGCGATTCGCCTGCTTGTGCGTGAAGCGCCGCGCACGCGCGCGCGGCAGTTGTTGAAGCGCGCGGTCGTGGTCGTCACCGACGGCTTCCCGGTCGGCGACACGGTTGCGCCGCGCACCGTCATCGAGCGCGCCAATGCGGCCGACGTGAGCATTTATACAGTGACGCTCCCCTCCTTCTCGCGCCTGCTCGCTTCGACCGAGACCGCGCACGCGCCGCTGCCAACTCCGCTTGACGTGAGCGGTCTCGTGGAGCAGACCGGCGGCACGAACGTCTATGCCATTGACAAGGATTACGAGCCGCTGTTCCACGCGCTCGCCGAAGAGGTTACGTCCGCCTATGTCCTGGCCTTCTATCCGCCCGCGGAGAAACGACAAGACGGGCGCTTCCACTCCATCCGCATCGCCGCGCCTGCCGGTCTCACCGTGCGCCAGAGCCGGCCGGGCTATAAAAGCAGTGACAAGTGACAAGTGCTGGGTAAAAGATAAGTCTTAGCTTGGCCCTCAGCACTCGTCCCTGCTGTTCAGTATTCGTCCTCGTCATCCTCATCTTCATCTTCATCATCTTCGACGATGTCGAGTTCCATTGGGTCGAGGCCGACGATCTCAAGGTCAGTCCCGCACTCGGTACACGACACGAGGTCGCCTTTATCGGCGTCCGCGTCCACATGTACGTCGGCTTCACAGTCTGGGCACGTTCCGGTTGGCACTTTCGTCTCTCCCTCCAACGCAATTATGGTCATGGAGGAGGCACGCCCGCCTTTGGCTTGGGGAGACCTCCGCCTTGTTCTTGGTGTTTGAGTAAACCACCGACAATCTAACCGCGTGCGCGCCATTTTGCAATACTCATTTTCGCGCCCCACGCCAGCGCACAACAGTCAGCGCCGCCCGCACCCGCACAGGCGAGTCCGGCCAGAGGGCCGACAGTGCAGGCAATAACCCTAAGCGCACTAGCGCAGAGCGGCATGCGCCACAAGCCGCAGCCGGGCCGCGACAACTTCAGGGCTGTGCGGGTAACGGCGCAGAAGTTCGCGCCACGTGGCACCGTCATAGTGAAATTGTTTCGTTGCGCTGTCGAAAACAAATTTCACGCCGGCTCGATTGAAGCGGTCGAGACCGTTGTAGTTGAGAAAATAACTAGGAAGCGGTGCGCTGTTAGCAGGTAGTTTCCCCTCTTGCAGTCGGCGCGCGGCCTCGTGGGAAAGTTTTGCGCCGGCCTCCTCGGCCGCATCGCCGAAGAGCAGCAACACAAGGGGCCGGAGCGGCGAGCGCGGAAACTCATCGAGGAAGATGCGCGCCCGCGCGATGCGGTCGAAGTCGGCTGAGGCTTGGATGAGCCGCAGCAGGCGTTCGTCGTCGTGGGCGCGCACGGGTGCGACGACACTGTCGGCTTGCAGCCAACCCCGCGTGCGGCGTGTGACCGCGACGCGATAAAAGTTAACACCGTCAACCGTGTGTGCCATGCCGACGATGGCGACCATGCGCCCGCGCCCCAACCGTTGGATGAGCGGCGCGGTCAACGCCGGCTCGCTTCTGAGCGCCGCCAGTCGTTCGTCCACGACGATGGCCCTTTGCCCGCCCGCCGGCGCACGCCGCTTATTGGCCGACGCAGGCCCGGCCAGCGCGCATAGGCCCGCGAGTAAGACAAGAGCCAACTTGTAGTTTTGCCCATAGGCGAGGTGAGAACAGCGCGTGAACATGTGAGTCAGTCCTCCTGTGTGAAGAATGAGGCGCGGATAATGCAGTTACCGAAATCTTGTACGACCGGGTCAGCGCGGCGCGCGGCGGCGCGGACTGGCGGCGAGCAGCGAGTCGAGTTGCCGGCGGGCGGGCGGCGCAATTTGTTTTATGCGGCCGGCGAGGCCCGCGTGATGCAGATGACAGATGGCGAGCGCGAGCGCGTCGGCCGCGTCGTGCGGTTGCGGCGATGCTTTGAGCCGCAGCAGCACGCGCACCATCTCCTGCACCTGATGCTTCTCGGCCGCGCCATAGCCGACCACCGTCGCCTTCACGAGGCGCGGCGCGTACTCCGCGATCTCCACGCCCGCGCGCTCAGCCGCAAGTAGGATGACGCCGCGCACCTGTCCGAGTTTCAACGCCGTCTTCACGTTGACCGCAAAGAATGCATCCTCGACCGCGCATACGTCCGGGCTATACTGCACCAACGCCGCCTCGACGCCCACACTGATTTTCAACAACCGCGCCGCGAATCGCTCGCGCGCCGCCGCCCGCACCGTCCCAAACGCCACTAGCCCGTACCGCCGCGCATCGCCCTCGACGACGCCCCAGCCCGTCGTCTCGCTGCCCGGATCAATGCCTAGCACACGCATCTTTTAGAGGTCAGCGGTCAGCGGTCAGCGGAGTCAAAAGCACTGACCTCTAACCGCTGACCGCTGCTGTTACGCTGTGGCCATGTCGGCTTCGTCTATATCAAAGTTGGCGGAGACTTTTTGGACATCGTCGTGGTCTTCGAGGGCTTCCATGAGTTTGAGCATCTGGCGCGCGTCGTTGCCGGTGAGCTTGACGTAGGTATTGGGCACCATCTCGACTTCGGCGAGTTGCGGCTCGATGCCCGCGCCTTTGACAGCCGTTAGCACCCCATCGAAGTTCTCTGGGGCGGTGAGGATTTCAAAGTTGTCCTCGTCGTCGCGCAGATCGTCCGCGCCGGCATCAAGCGCGAGTTCGAGCAGTTCGTCTTCGGGCTTCGCCGCCTTGTCCACGACAATATAGCCGCGCTTCTCGAACATAAAGCGCACCGAGCCGGACTCACCGAGGTTGCCGCCGTTCTTGCCGAACACGTGGCGGATCTCCGCGACCGTGCGATTACGGTTGTCCGTCACCACGTCCAACATGACGGCGACGCCCGCCGGGCCGTACCCCTCGTAGGTGATCTCTTCATAGTTGACGCCTTCTTCTTCGCCGGTGCCACGCCGGATCGCGCGGGCGATGGTGTCGTTCGGCATGTTGCCGGCCTTGGCGTCGCTAACGGCTTTGCGCAGGCGCGCGTTGGCGTCCACATCGCCGCCACCGGTGCGCGCCGCGACCGTGATCTCTTTAATCAACTTGGTGAAGAGTTTGCCGCGCTTGGCGTCGAGCGCGCCCTTCTTGTGTTTGATGGTGTGCCACTTGGAATGTCCGGACATAGCTGCGCGCGTTCCTTGAATGAGAGATTTGATATGCGCGGCGGACTATAGCATGCGATTTTTCTGAGCCGCAACCGTGACCGGCAGAGGTTAGTGGTTAGCGGTCAGAGGTCAGGCGAGCAACTGCAAGAACTTGCGGCTAGCCGCGCCGGTGACGCGCACACGTTTAGTCTTGGCCGTCTGTCCGCTGACGATTTCGACTGCGCGCGTAGGCACGTCCAAAGCGCGGGCGAGCGTGCGTCGGAGTTCTTCATTAGCCGCGCCTGCGACGGGTGGCACGGCTACGCGCACGCGCAACGCACCATCATGCGCGCCCGCGATCTCGCTCCGCGTTGCGCGCGGCACGACGCGCACGGCGAATGTGATCGCTCCGGCTGATTCCGTGCAGCGCAGCATGTTGTAATGGCCAGACAGCGCGCCGTCAGCCGCGCAAGAGCGTGCCTTCGATAGCGACCTGGAAAAGCTTGATGATGAAATAGGCCACGAGGGGCGAGATGTCCATGGAGCCGAGCGGCGGGACGATGCGGCGCAGCGGCCCGAGGAGCGGCTCTGTAGTGCGGATTAGAAAGCGCATGATCCGGTTCGCGTAGCTGACTTGCCCCCACGAGAAGATAATGCGGGCGAAGATGAGCAACAAATAGATACCGAGCAAGCCATCGAGCAGATAGCCGACGAGCAGCACGGGCCGTCGTTTGAGCGCGCTCGCGATCACGCTATAGGTCGTGCTGATGACGCTGACCGCCAGTTGTTGGGTCAGCCAACCGAGTAGGATCGCGATCAGGATTGTAACGAGCGGCGCAAAGTTAGCATTGAAGCCAAAGCCCACGAGCGCGCGGCGCACAGGATTGACGAATGGATCAGTCCATTGCCGCACGAGCAGGACGGGCCGGCTGAACGGGTTCAGGTCAGCGTAGTTCAGCGCCAACCGGAGGAGCATCAGGACAATGATAATGATGATGAGGGCGCTGATGCCCGTCGTCACGAGCCACGCCAATTGGGCAAAGGTTTGTTCGAGTTTGGTCATAATTTCACGTGCGCCACCCGCGCCGTGCTTACGCTGGCGCGCTCTTAAGCCCGCGCGCCAAAGAGCGCCGTGCCGATGCGCACCATCGTCGCGCCTTCGGCGATGGCGATCTCGAAGTCGTGCGTCATGCCCATCGAAAGCTCGCCCACCCGCGCGCCGAACGCGCCCCGCGCTGCCCACTCGTCGCGCAATTCGCGCAGCCGCCGAAAGTAAGGCCGTACTTCTTCTACGTTTGCAAAGTACGGCGGCAGTGTCATCAAACCGATCAACTGCACGCGCTCACACATTGCGCACTGTTCGACGAGTTGCGCTAGGTCCGCCACCGTGGCCCCCGCTTTGGTCGCCTCGCCCGCAAGATCGACCTGCGCGAGCACAGGCAGCACGGCCCGTTCTTCTTCGATGCATAGCCGCTCAAGGCGTGTGACGAGCGCGGCTGAATCAACTGTGTGAATCACGTCGAAGAGTTTAACGGCGCGGCGCGCTTTGTTCGCTTGCAGATGGCCAATCAGATGCCAACGCGCATCATCATTCTGCAATTGCGTGCTCTTCTCGTCCGCTTCCTGCACGCGGTTCTCACCAAAGTCGCGCAAGCCCGCAGCCAACGCTTCGTTTACCGTTGTGGCCGGATGTGTCTTGCTGACCGCGATCAGTTTAACCTCCGCCACCGCGCGGCCCGCGCCCTGCACGCTCGCACTGATACGCTCGCGCACCGCCGCCCAGCGCCCGGCTAACGTCTGTATCGATTGCCCTGCTTCTGCCATCTGCCGTTATTTAGCTAAGGACAACGCAACTATAACAAGCGCGCTTGCGCAGTCGCAACAGAAGGTCTTTCAGGGCGCAACCGGCAAGTTAAAAGATACCGTGTCCCAGATGCGTACCGCTTCACAACTGTCTACCGCCCACTGCTTACTGCCTGCCCCCTGCCGCCTGCTGCTTTCTTGACACTGCCGCGCCCGCCTTCGTATATTGTTTTCCCACGCTACATGCGGATGTGGCGGAATTGGTAGACGCGCAGGTCTCAGAAGCCTGTGATGGTGACATCGTGGAGGTTCGATTCCTCTCATCCGCATATACAAACAGGTCAGAGGTTAGAGGTCAGAGATCAGTTTCTGTTTTAACTGATCTCTGACCTCTAACCTCTGACCTCTGACCTCTGCTTTCTAGTCGTTGAATAACTGTGCGACAGCCACGCTAAGCGCAGGCAGGACGATTGAGCCGACCTGCTCGCCGGGCTGCAAGACACGCGCCGCGCCGAAGCTTCGGCCCGCTAACTGGCGCACCTCTACGGTCTGCGCGGTTTCATCCACCAGCCACAATTCGCGGACGCCGAGCGCGGCATAAGTGTCCGCTTTCGTGTTCCGGTCGTACATAGCCGAGCCGGGCGAGATAACTTCGACGACGAGGTCGGCCGTTGTGCGTCGCTTAGGATCGAGCCGTGCCTCAAGCTCAGCCGAAACGTAGAACAGATCAGGCTCAAGATACGTGTGCGCGCTCGTCCAAATTGCGGCGCGCGGCACGTACAACGTGCCCGCGATATTCATGCTCAGCAGATGAGCGCTTAATAAACGAATGAGGCGCGCGACCACACTGTCGTGCGTTTGTTCCGGTGGTGGTGACATGTAGAGGACTCCGGCGATGAGTTCCAGCTTCGACCGGTCGGGTGGGTCGGCGAGTTGCCAGAACTCTTCGAGCGAATATGTCTTAACCAGCGGCGATGTGCTAACCCAAGCCATAGCGTCTGCCTCCGCAATCTCGCCGCTGATTATGCGCCTAAATCAACCGCACGTCACTGGCAATCTCTTCAGTTCACCGCTTCCGACGCTGCCTCCGGCCCCTGTGCGCTGTGCGCGTCGAGCACGGTCAGCGGTTGCTCGTCGAAGAGTGTGGAGTCCACGAGCGTCTGCACCCAATACTGCCCCGGCGCGGTGAAGGTGACGTTGACAAAGAAGCTGACGTTGTCGGCGAAGCCGCCGGGCGCGACCTCGAAGCGCGTGGGTTGCGAGACGACGACGGGCTGCTGCCGGTCGGGCGACAGAATCCGCACCTCGGACAAGTGGGTGCCGTTGCCTTGCCAGTGACTCACGACTGCGAACTTGATCAGCGAGACAGGTAACTGCTGCACCATGATGTGCTGAAACACGCCCATCAGCGAAAGCTTATTGCCGACTTCCAGTCGCACATCATCGCAATAGATCGTGTAAATCAGTTTGAGTTTATTGTTCTGTTCTGTTTGACTCATCAGTTCTCCATTCTCATCCATACTTGTTCAGTAAACTTGCGCGCAGAAGGCCGCCAACTTGCGCTCGTCGAGTTGGCCATCGGTGCGCACGCCGCTGCACACATCGAGGCCAAACGGTTGCACCTGCTCGCTGGCCGCGCGCACGTTCTCAGCTTTCAGGCCCCCGGCGAGAAACACGGGCTTGCCCGCCCCCGCAACTATGCGCCGGCTCAGCCGCCAATCGTGCGTCCGGCCCGTGCCGCCAAGCTCTTTGACCGCGAGTTGTTGATTGCCGGAATCAAGCAGCAGCGCGTCAACTTCAGGTGCGACGGCCAACGCCTCGGCGACGGACGCATCCGTCCGCACGTGAATCACCTGCACCAACGCGATGCCCGGCAACGCGGCCTTGAGTTCGCGATACGTGCCGCGCGCCAGGCGATCACAGAGTTGCAGCGTGCTTGGGCGCAGACGCCTTTGCTGTTCGATGATTTCCGCCCCGTCGGTCTTGCACGTTAACAGAAACGAGGCCACGCCGGGCGGCACGGCCGCAGCGATCTCACGGATCAAATCATCATCAATCACGCCCGGCCCCGATGGCATCGCGGACACTAACCCGACCGCCGCCGCACCATAGCGCACGGCTAAATTCATTTCAGCAATGCTGCCCATGCAGCAAATTTTCACACGCGGTCTCATCTAGCCCAATAAAGCCTTGAGTGCTGGCTCGTCGATGACATGCAGCCCAAGCTCACGCGCCTTGTCGAGTTTCGAGCCGGCCTCTGCGCCCGCGACGATATAATCTGTTTTCTTACTAACGGTCGAGGTGACGCGCCCGCCGCGCGCTTCGATGGCGGCCCGCGCTTCGTCGCGTGATAACGTTTCAAGCCGCCCGGTCAGCACAAACAGCTTACCGGCGAACGCTTCATCGGCAACGACTTCCGTGCCTACAGCCAGTTCCGGCCGCACACCGGCCGCGTGCAAGCGTTCGCACAAAGCGCGATTGCCTTCATCCGCGAACCAGTCGCGCACGCTTTCCGCGACGGTCAGCCCGATCTCCGGTATCTCGTCCAACGCTTCAACCGTCGCCGCGCGCAAGCCCGCGAGCGAACGAAACGAGCGCGCCAGGATCGCCGCCGTGCGCTCGCCCACGTGCCGGATGCCGAGGCCATAGACGAGTTGCGGCAGATCGCGCGCTTTGCTCGCTTCAATCTGCGCCAATAGATTTGTTGCCGACTTCTCCGCCATACGCTCAAGCCCCGCGACCTGTGCGTGTGTCAGCGCGTAGAGGTCGGCCACATCGCGCACGAGTTTCGTTTGCACGAACTGATCCGCGAGCGCATCACCCAAGCCCTCGATGCGCAACGCCCGGCGCGACGCGAAATGTAACAATCGCGCTTTCAACTGCGCCGCACAATCTGCCGCGACACAGCGCGCCACGACCTCGCCTTCGGGCCGCGAGACGACCCCGCCGCAGACCGGGCACTTCTTCGGCATGCGAAAACGCTGCTCCGCGCCCGTACGCCGCGACTCGACGACTTTCAAGACCTTCGGAATAACGTCGCCGCTCTTCTCAAGCAAAATGTGATCGCCGACGCGCACATTGAGGCGTTTGATCTCGTCTTCATTATGCAGCGTCGCGCGTGAGACGGTTGTGCCCGCAAGTTGCACCGGCTCAAGGATGGCGACGGGCGTGAGCGCGCCGGTGCGCCCGACCTGTACGCTGATCTCTTTGATCTGCGTCGTCGCCTGCCGCGCCGGGTATTTATAAGCGATGGCCCAACGCGGCGCTTTCGTCGTTGCGCCAAACTCATCTTGCAGCGCGGTCGAATTGATTTTCACGACCACGCCATCGATCTCGTATTCAAGCCCGTCGCGCTCCGCTTCCATGTCGTGGCAGAACGCGATCACTTCGTCAATCGTCGTACATAGCCGGCGCGGGCCCGTGCGGAAGCCGGCGCGCTCAAGCCAGTCAAGCGCGTGCCAGTGTGTGTCGAAGGTTTTGCGTTCGCCCGTGAGCGTGTCGTAGGCGAAAAGATCGAGGCGGCGCGCGGCGACGATCTTGGGATCGAGTTGGCGAAGCGTGCCGGCGGCGGCGTTGCGCGGATTGGCGAAGCGCGGCTCTTCGGCCTCTTCGCGCTCGGCATTGATGCGCGCGAACACCTTGCGCGCGAGATAAGCCTCGCCACGCACTTCAATCGCGGCTGCGGTGTGCGGCTCTTGCAAACGCAAAGGGATGCTGCGGATCGTGCGCGCGTTCTGCGTCACGTCTTCGCCGATGCGCCCGTCGCCGCGCGTCACGCCGCGCACCAGCACGTCGCGCTCGTAGTGCAACGCGATTGAGAGGCCGTCGATCTTCAACTCCGCGACGTACGCGAACGCGCGCCCGTCGGCGAGTTTGCGACAGCGTTCATCAAACGCGCGCAGGTCGTCGAGGTTGTAGCTATTGTCGAGCGAGAGCATCGGGCGGCGATGCGCGTACTGCTCGAACCGCTCAACGGGCCGCCCGCCCACGCGCTGCGTCGGACTGTCGGGCGCGAGCAGGGCCGGATGCGCGGCTTCCAGTTCATGCAATCGCGCCATCAGCGCGTCGTAATCGGCGTCGGAAATTTCCGGGTTGTCGTGGACGTAGTAAAGCTCTTCGTGATGCCGCAACTCGGCCCGCAAGCGTTCGATCTCTTGCGCCGCGTCCGCGCCACTCGTGCCTGTGTCGCCCATACTGTTTGCGCGGGTGCTACGCATCGCTCATCTGCTGATCGGCATGATCACGTCCAACGTGCCGCGCTCTTTGAAATCATCGCGACTGATCTGCGCGAGTTGGTGGATGACGCGCCCGAAATACTTGATGCCTTGAATGAAATCCGCGATGCGTATGTTCTCGTTCGGCCCGTGCGGATTCGAGCCGGCATAACTGAGGCCGAAGGAGACGACGGGCGTGGGCGGCATGTTCACGCCGCAGACTGCGCCGACCGGCCCCGACGCCGGATCGAGCGGATAGACCACCGGCGGCTGGCCATAAACATCGGCCGCAACTTCGACCGCCGCCCGCGCCACGGTCGAAGTCGGCGCGGCTTTGGCGAACGGCGCGCTGGCGATCTCGATGATCTCTATGTCTTGAAATTCACGCACGTCCAGATGTTTGCGCAGCAGGCCGACGACGAGCGCGGGCGTGAGATCGGGCACAAGGCGAAAGTCGAGCCGGGCGCGGGCCATGCCGGGCAGAATGGTCTTCGCGCCCGCGTCGGTGTGGCCGGTCTGGATGCCGCAGATGGTACAGGTCGGGCCGAAGATCAACTCTTTCGTCAACGCGCGCCCGCTCATGTTACGCAGCCAGCCGTTGATCTTGAACTGTCGTTTGAGACCGGCCTCGTCCAACTCGATCTGCTTCAGCATCTTCGCGTCCGCGTCTTCAACCGGTGCGACGTGCGAGCCGAAACCGTCAACCGTGATCACGCCTTTGGGCGAGACGATGGTGGCGAGCGCCTGCACCAAGCGCCACGCCGGATTGGGCACGATGCCGCCCCACTTCGAGTGCAAGTCTGTCCGCGCGCCGTAAGCGCGCAACTCGACAAAGGCGATGCCTTTGAAGCCGAGACTGATGACGAGGCGCTCTTTCGTGTCGCGGTAGCCGTCGTCCCAGATCGCGCCGTCGGCCCGCAGCATGTCCGCATGCTCGCTCGTGAATTGATATAAACTCGGACTGCCTAAACCGTCCTCGCCTTCGACGAGGAAGCGCAGACAGAACGGCAGTTTGCCGAACGTCTTCTGATACGCTTCGACGGCCGCCAGGCGCGCGACCAGATCGCCTTTACTGTTCGCCGCCCCGCGCGCGTACAGCTTATCGTCCAGCACGCTCGCCGCGAACGGGCCGACCGCCCACTCGGTCAACTGCCCGACCGGCTGCACATCGTAATGGCCATAGACGACGAAGCAATGCGTGCCCGCGCCAAACTCGCCATAGACAATCGGGAAGCCGCTACCCAAACGAAACGTGCGCGTGCCTGCGCCGACGCGCTGCATCATCTGCTCGACCGTCTCCGCCACCGCGCGCATCCCTGTCCCGCGCGCCGCCACCGACGGCATGCGACACAACGCCTGCAACCGCTCAATGAAAGCGGGCGCGTGGCGATCAACATAGCGGTCGAACTTCGTAATAGCCATCGTTAAAACACTGACAAGGGTCGAGTGGTGGTGGACAAGCTAGAACAGTTTCCGGTCGCCTGCAACGCTCTCGTAGAAAAGATACCGTGGTCGTTCCGCGTCGCGCGCGAAGCCGGCGCAGACGAGACCAGCGGCGAGGGTCTGTTGAAACTCGGTGCGGACACGGACGAGTTCGTGTTGCGCCGCCGCTGTATCCGCACTTATGAGCGCAGGCCAGTCGGCTGGAATGGCAATTTCGGCGGCCGGCTCGCCCAGAGGTTGCGGCGCTACGTTGCGCGCGTGCGCTTCGACGCGCGCCGAGCGCAAGTGCCAGTCGCCGAACAGGCGGTCGCTGTCGAGGCCGAGCGGTTTACCGAACTCGCCATCAACGGCCATGTAATCCGTACCGTAGAAGTTGACGGCGTAGGCGCGCACGATGACGCCGAGCCGGTTGAGGTTGAAGTGCGCGTTACGGGCGCGCATCGGGTCCCACGTCCACTTGATGAAGCGCAAGCCACCGGCCAGCGCCCGCTCGCGCTGCGCCCACTTGAGCCGCGCGCCCAAGCCCTGGTTCTGCTGGCTCTCCGCCACCGCCATCATGTGCGAATAGCCAAACACCTCTTCGCCGCGCACAGCCGCCAGGTGATGGACGAAGCCGACTAACTCGTCGCCTTGAAATGCGCCGAGCGTCCAACCGCCCGCCTGCTGCGACACGATCAGATGCCGGCGCGGCGAGATTTCCAAATCTGGCAATCCGAACGCCTCGCGCTGCAAGCGCACACAGGCGTCATACTCCGCTATCGTTGTGCATTCACGGATGACGACGCGCGCGGGCGTTGCCTGCTCTGACGGACTCGCCATGTGCCCCGCTTCCCTTCTCTTAAAACGACTGTCATGGTGTACCAGCTTTGCAAGTGAGTTCAAGGTGCAAAGTTCAGATTGCAAAATCAGCTCCGACGATGAACGTTGAACTTATTTCTGCGGGCGCATAGGTAGTTCGAGTTGCACGATGAGCCCGTGCCCGGCATCGCTAGTTAGCGTGACCGTGCCGCCGAGCACAGCAAGCAGCCGGTGGGCGATAACCAGGCCCAACTCGTTCATGTTCGTGCCGCATTCGTTCGGCGTGTCCACATCCACGGGGTTGAAGATGTGGGCGGGATCGCTGAGCGGCTCGCCGTCGTCCTTGATCTCGATGTAGAAGCGTTCGGCTGGCGCGGGGTAGGCATGTACGGCGACGGCCGCGCCCTGCGGGCTGCGGCCGATGGCGTGCGCGAGAAAATTATAAAGTACCTGGCGCAGTTTGCCTTCGTCGGAGACGATAGGGCCGAGTTCCGCATCGGTCTCGCAATCGAGTTGCACGCACTGTTTCTGTGCGAGCCGGTTGACGGCCGCGCACGAGTCGCGCAACATTTCGCGCACCGAGAAATCGTGCAGGAATAACTCTGTGTGCCCGGCTTCGAGGCGCGAAAGATCGACGAGTTGTTTGATGCTCGCATGCAATTGCAGCCCCGAGTTTTGAATTTTTTCGCAGAAGCTGCGTTGCGCGGCCGATAGGGCTTCGTGCTCAAGTAGAATTTCGGCGAAGCCGAGGATCGCGGTCAGCGGCGTGCGCAGTTCGTGCGACATGCGCGCGAGAAAGAGCGAGCGATAGCGGCCGACGCGCTGCAACTCGCGGTTCGCCGTTTCGAGCGCGCCGGTGCGCTGTTGTAACTCGCCGACGAGTTGCTCGATGTGCGCGTGCTGGGCGCGCACGGCCGCCGACTGGCGCGCGTAGCCCAACGCAAGCACAATTCGCGGGCCGATAAAGCGCAGACCTGCGCGCGCCGCGCGCAGGCGTTCAGGATAACCTGACAGCGAGACCAGCACACCGACTAACGTACCGCGCGCGTGGATCGGAATAGCCACGCCCGCTTGCATACCTACGGCGGCTAATGCGCGCCACGCGCCGGTCGCGGCGGCCGTATCGTCCGGCGAACTATGGTCGAGCCAGAGTTGCTGTTCCCGGCCCGTCTGCTCGACCCAATCGGTCAACAGTTGGGCACAATTACCAGCCGCTACGGCGTCAACGTCGGGACGCGTGTAAAGTGCGTGTGGCCGTAGTTGCTGCTCGTCGTCGCGCAGAAACGTGCTGACGCAGCAAACATCCCAGTGCCGTAGCAGAATGGTGGTGAAGGACTGACAGACGCTATCTTCGCTGGCCAACACAGCCGGCGCGAACACCTGCGTATAGAAAAGATCGAGAATCTCCGCGCTCAACGCCGCCAGCCCGGCGATGCTCGCGTCGTCCACCCTTGTGTCCGAAATCGTCTTCAAATCGTCTTGCGCCTCACGCCTGCTATCGCGCGTCCGCGCCCACCCACACAGGCGGCGGGGCGGCAAAGCTATTCGTACCTACAGGAGAATTCGTTGTTATGCAATATAGTGCGCCACTTGCGCGAGTGTCAACGAAGAACGAAAATGGCAGAGCGCGATTAGCGATTAGCTTTTGCTCTTTGCTTAAAGCCAATCGCTAATCGCGCTTCCGTCATCCACCTTGATGAATGGTCAACTGAGTGCGCAGCCGCTCGCGGAGGTAATCCGGGAGATCAGTGCGACGGGATTGTCGGGCGCGTTGCGTCTGACGCGCGAGCGCGTGCGCGCGGTGATCTACGCGCAAGACGGGGCGCTCATCTACGCGCGCTCAAACTTGCGGGCGCATCGGCTGACCGAGTGTCTGCGGCGTTGGGGCTTCTTAACGGCTGAGCAATTGACCACGTTCGCGGGCACGACGGCGGAGGCGGATGTCTGCGCGGCGCTTGTGGCTGCCCGCGTCCTCACCGAGGGTGCGTTGCCGGGGCTGCGCGTGCGGCAAACCGCCGACGTGCTGCGGCCGTTGCTCCTGTGGACTGAGGGCGCTTGGGACTATGATCCGCGTGCCCGATTGGCCGAGGCAGGCGCGGGTGTGGTCGCATCAAATGAACTACTGACCGAGTTACTATTGGAGAGCGCGCGGCGACTGCCGGCCGAGTTTGCCGCCGCGCGCCTCGCGGACGCAGACCTGCTCGCACCGATGATTGCACCGTCGGCGCAACTAACATTACTGCCGACGGAAGCATTCATCCTCTCGCGCGTGGACATGCCCCTCAAACTCGCCGACCTCGTCGCCATCAGCGGTTTGCCTGAGACGCAGACGCGCCACACCATCTATGCGCTCGCGCTCGCCGGCTTGCTCACACGCGCAGTTTGGCCGCCCATGTTTGCCGAACGCACGCTAGTAACTGCGGCGCGCACGGTGGCAACGGCAGAACCGCCCGGCGCGCAGGTTGCCGCGCCGGACGCGCTCAAGGCTGCGCCGACGATTGAGCCGACGCTGGAAGTTGAGCCTGACCCACAGGCTGAGATCGCGGCCCTGCTGGCGCGCGTGCGCGGCGCGGATAACTACCAGACGCTTGGCGTCGCGCGCACGGCCGCGGCCGGCGAGATCAAACGCGCTTACTACGCGCTCGCCAAACGCTTCCACCCGGATCGTTTCCGCCGCGCCGTGGACGACGCCCAACGCAAACACGTCGAAACGGCCTTCGCGCAAATTGCGCAGGCCTACGAAACACTCAGCGACGACAAAGCTCGCGCCGCTTATGATCTCAAGCTTCCCACCGAGTCGGTCAAAGCCTCGACGGCCGCCGCGCCCGCCTTAGTTCAAACGCCCGCGCCCGGTGCATCACAAGCCGTCAAGCAAGCCAGCGCGGAAGAAAATTTTCAACACGGCTTGACAGCGCTTAAGCACGACAACCCGCGCATGGCGGTCGCCTATCTGGTCGAGGCTGTGCGCCTCGCGCCGCAGCAGGCGCGTTATCATGCTTACTATGGTCGCGCGCTCGCGCACGACGCGCGCACCCGCCGACAGGCCGAAGTCGAGTTGCAAGCGGCCATCACGCTCGATCCCGTCAACGCAACGCATCACGTCATGCTGGCGGAGCTATATCACCTGCTCGGTCACACGCGCCGCGCCGAAGGCCAACTGATCCGCGCTCTCGGTCATGATCCGCACCACATAGGCGCGCGCCAACTGCTCGACCAGATAAAAAGACAGTGACGAGTGACGGGTGACGGGTGCCGGGTGACGCGCTACAATGCTCCCGTGCAACATTTATCATTTGTCATTTGCTCACTTGTCTCTGTTCGCTTATGACTGCTACGCAACTACAATTGACCGCAGGCGAGCGCGCGGCGCGCGAGGTGTTCGCCCGACTGGCAGCCGCGACGGATGAATTTGAAGGTTATCGTCATCCGCATGCCGAGCGGGTGGCGCAACTCGCCGACGAATTGGCCAAGCTGTTCGGCTTGGGGCGCGCGGATCGCGCGTCGCTGCGGATCGCGGCCCTGGGCCACGATCTCGGCGAGGCGGCGATGCGGCGCGATTACATCAAACGGCAGGGGCCTTTGAGCGAAGAGGAGCAGCTCGATCTCGCGCGCCATCCGGTGATCGGCGAACAAGAGACGGCGCGGGCGGGCGCGGATCGCGGCGCGCAATTGCTCGTGCGCTGGCATCACGAATGGTGGAACGGCACGGGCTATCCGGATGCGCTCCGGCGCGAACAGATTCCGCTGGCCGCGCGCCTCTTGCGCGTCGCCGACGCCTATGCCGCACTCACCGATACGCGCCCGTTCCGCGCCCCGTTCACCGAAGCCGATGCGCGCAAACATCTAACCGAAGGGGCCGGTCTCGAATTCGATCCGCACGTCGTCCGCGCCTTTCTCACGTTGCGCGACCTGCCTGAGTTGCGCTCGTATGCGCTGCTCGAACGCGCGCCGGAAAGCGACCAACAGTTGTCGCCCGCAAACGTTGACGGCGACGGCGCGGCTCTGCTGGGCCACGTCCCCGACCCGGCCGCAAACCCGCACGTCAGGCCAACTCAGTTCGCCGAACCAGACAACCGATGATGTCGCACACTTCCACCCACATGCCCGCCGGCTGGCTCGCCTTCGAGTTGAGCGTGTTGCGCCGCCTGCGCTTCCGCTCCGTCGTCAACCCGCTCGCGGGCGAACCTGACCTCGATGCCGCGCTCAAACGTTGGGAAGCGCGCGTCGCCGTCAACGATCCATCCCAGTGGGCCTGGATCAAGGGCATCGCGCGTGTGGAAAATAATGCCGAGCGTTTGACTGAAGCGGACGTGGCGCAGTTGCTGGAAGACGTTTATGTGCCCGGCTATCAACTGCGCAATCCGGCTTTGAGTAATTGGTTTGGCGAGACCAATGCGTGGTGGTTCGACAACCTGCGCGCCAACGTTGAACAACTCACGGGCGACACCAAGCAGGCGCTCGCGCTCACGCTCGGCATGCTCGTCGGCGACTACGCGCTCTCGTTCGACGCGGAGACGCGCGAATTGCGCCAACCTCTCTCGCGCGTCTTTCGTCGCCTGTGGGAGATGTTGCCTGCGCCGGTTAATAACAATCAACGCAACGTGGCGGCCAACAAAGACCCGCGCCAGTTCATCGCCGAAGAGCGCGGCGAACTGCTCTTCTTGCGCTTGCCGCCGCCGGGCCGGAATGGCGCTGTAGGTCGCCCCACGCTCGCCCACTGGCGCGAAGAATGGGTGCGCGGCGGCGCGGACTTCTGGCCCGAGCACGCGCGCACACGCGCCGGCAAACTAGACGCGCACGTCGAGACCAAACAGCAATACCTACATCTCGTCGAAGAACTGCTCGGCACCGCCATGCACATCCGCACGTGGGCCATCGCGCACGCCGAGGCCGGTCTCGTCACGACTGAAGAAGTCGTCGAGACTGTCCGCCGCGTCCGCAAGGTCGAGACGATCTACACCAAAGATTTTTCCGAATTGATGGGCGCGCGGGCCGCGATCATCACCGCGCTTTGATTAGCTAGGTCTTGTGCGCACAAAGCCCGGCCGCTAAATCGAAGCCGACAAGATTGGCACAAAGGGCGAAAAACATTTATCCACGAAAGCACACCAACCGACACGAAATGGCTTGAGTCTTGTGCGTGTTGGTTCGTGTGCTTTCGTGGATAAGTCTTTGCTTGTGCGCCATTGCGGTGTGTGTCGATTTAGTTATTCGCCTTCACGATCACGACCGTCTGATCATCACCGCGCTCAAGCCCGCCCGACCAGCGTTCGATCTCGTCGAAGATGGCGCGGCGTAGTTCGTCGGCCGAAAGCTCTCGGTGTTGCCGCGCGAATTGTAAGAGACGCGCTTCGCCGTACTCTTCGCCGGTGTGGTTCTGCGCTTCGCTGAGACCGTCGGAGAAGATGAGGAGCAGGTCGCCGGGCGCGAGCGTGGCGGCAGCTTCTTCGTAGCGGGCGAAGTCGAACGCGCCGGCCACGGTGCCGCCCGCTTCGAGTAGTTCGTGTGTGCCATCGGCCCGAAGGAGAAAGGGCGCGTTGTGTCCGGCGTTGGTGTAGCGCAACGTGCGCGTGCGTTCTTCGTAAAGCGCGAGGAAAAACGTGGCGAAGCGATTCGAGTCGGTGCTGCGGCACAGTTGCGTGTTGATATTGGCCACCATCTCCGCGACCGCGCAGGCATTGTCCACGCCGGTCACACCGCACGGCGGCTCGACTTCGATGTTCGCGCCAACCGCGACCGCGCGCCCGGCCAACCGCAGACGCTCGGCGAGGATCGTCGTCTGCGCCCGCAAAGAGGCTTGCAGATTCGACATGACGAGCGAGGCGGAGATGCCTTTGCCCGACACGTCGCCGAGCGCGACGGCGACGAGACCGGGCGTGATCTCCACGTAGTCGTAATAGTCGCCCGCCACGCCGCGGGCCGCGCGACACTCGCCCGCGAGCGCGACCGTCTTGAGTTGCGGCACTTCGCGCGGGAAGAGTTGCGCCTGCACCTCGGCGGCGATCTCGATCTCGCGCTCCAAGCGTTCGTGCTTGACGCGCTCCTGCAACAGCGCCTCGATGTTCGCGCTCATGTCGTTGTAGGCCAGCGCGAGTTCGCCCAATTGATCTTGGGAGCGCACGTGGACGCGATGCGAGAAGTCGCCGCGTTTGATGTGCCCAGTGGCGCGATAAAGTTTATGCACCGTGCCGGTGACGGCGCGCGTCATCCAGCCGGCAGCGAAGAGCGCGAGTAATTCGAGCGTGAGAAAGATGCCGCCGAAGATAGCCAGTACCAACGTGAGCGGCAGGTCTTGGCCCAAGTGGCCGCGCTCAAGCACATGCTGCCGCGCCGCCGTCATCGATGAAGGAAACTTAAACGCGACGTGTGGCTCGCGCACCCCGCTCGCCCAATTTGTCACGGGCATTACGACCCATGCGTGCGCCCCGTGCAGCGGTTCGCCCAGTTGATCCACCGACCGCCGCATCTCGGCTTCGTTCGCGGCGGCATCATCTTGCAGTGTCTGTGCGGCCGGTGCTGTGGCGTTGCTGTCGGCGCGCTGTTTGCGCGCATTGCCAGTTGCGCCGCTTGTCAGCACGTGCGGAAAGAATGACGGGCGCAGTTTTATGCTCGTGTCCGCGCGCCAGCGTTCGACGAGTGCGCGACTGACCGGCACACTCAGCAACACGACGAATGTTTGCCCCGCCGCATCGCGCCGCACGACTGCGCGTAATGAAGCTGCGGCATAAGGCGCAGACGCGGCGGCTGGCGGCTCGAACGTAAAGCCGCTCCACGCCTCTTGGCCGCGCAGCCACACGGGCAGCGGCGCGTTGAATGCTGGCTGCTCTGCGCCGAGCGGTTCTGTGCCCGCACTCAACGTGGCATTGACGAATTCCGCGCGCGCGCCAAAGCCAACTTCAGCCGCCAGTTCCCTACTCGTGCCCAAGGGTGCGCGCCAGACAGCTACTTGCGCGCCCGGCAATGAAGCTTGCAGCAACGCGGCGCGTTCGCCGAGCCAAGCTTGGAGCGTGCGTGCGTCGGTAGCAGGCGGTAATGCGGCCAGCGCAGCGGCCAGCGCGTCGGCGTTGGCGCGCACCTGGTTCTCTGTGCTGCCAACCTCCAGCATAACGCTGTTCGCCATCATGTTGAGCGCCATGCCGTAGCCGAAGATGAAGCCGAGCCCGGCCAGCAACACGATGGGCGTCAACCCGACGAACAGGTACGTGATGATCAGTCGCCGGCGCACCCGCCACAACAATTTGCGCTTTAACCAATGCAACGCCTTGAAGCCGTAGTAACAGACGGTGAGCGCGCCGAGCAGAAAGGTGACGAACCCAAACACGTTGCCGACAGCGGACGCGCGATAAAACTCCACATCGCGCACGAGCGCCCGCACGACGAACAGCACGGCCGCTGCGACCGCGATGCGCGGCAGCACGCGCCGCAACCATGCGCGCACGTTGCGCTCATTCATGCCCTGCTCCATTTGCTCATCGCTCTTAGTCTGCACTTAAAGCCTGCACGTGCGCCCGCACGGTAGCGCCAAGTGTCTGCAAATTGTAGCCGCCTTCGAGACAAGAAAGGACGCGGCCCGCGCAGACGCGGGCCGCCCATTCTTTAACAGTGCGGGTCAGCGCACTGAAGTCTTCGTCCCTGAGCGAGAGTTGGCCGAGCGGATCGCTCGCGTGCGCGTCGAAGCCGGCGGAGATGATGATGAGATCGGGTTTGAACTTCGCATCGATCTCAGAGATGGCGGCGTCGAAGGCGCGGCGTTGCTCTGGCGCGGGTGTGCGGGCGCGCATCGGCGCGTTCAAAGTGTAGCCGCGCCCGCGCCCTTGCCCCGTTTCGCCCCGCGCGCCCGTGCCCGGATACCACGGGTATTGATGCGTCGAGAAGAAGAAGACCGACGGGTCGTCGTAGAAGATGCCCTGTGTGCCGTTGCCGTGATGCACGTCCCAATCGACAACGGCCACGCGCTCGATCTCCGCGTAGCGCGACTGCGCATAACGCGCGGCGACGGCTACGGTGTTGAAGAGACAAAAGCCCATCGCGTTGCCTTCGGTCGCGTGATGGCCGGGCGGCCGCGCCGGCACAAAGGCGTTCTGCGCCTCGCCCGACATAATCGCGTCCACCGCGCGACACGCGCCGCCCGCCGCATGCAACGCGGCATCGAGCGAATGCAACGAGACGATGGTGTCGGCATCGAGATAACCCAGCCCTTCGCTGACGGCGCGCTCGACGCGCTTGAAGTGTTGCGGCGTGTGCGCGGCTTGCACGATGCCCCGCGCGGCGGCCGGCGCGGACAGTTCGATGAGTTGCGGCCATAGCTCCGCGTCGCCGCGTAGCGCGTCCATCACTGCCGCGTAGCGTTCGGGCCGCTCAGGATGGCCCGCGCCTGTGTCGTGTTGGGCATAAACGGGATGATGCACGAGCGCAGTCTTCATGGCGGCGATTATGCGTGCGCCGCGCTTGCGAGGTCAAACATCTTTGCCGTCAGCATGAAATCAGTACGATTGACCATGCGTTTGTAAGGAAAGCGGCGTGGCGCAGGCCGTAGAAAACCTTTGTTTCACTGTCAACGCGCAATTTGCCTTGAACGGAACACGAGTTGCTGGACTTTTGATTAGCTATCACCTGCTCTCCCGCAAAGCAGTGACATCGGCAGCTATTTACGGAGGGTTTCGACATGAAAAGATTACTCGTATCAGTGTTGGGTCTCGCGCTGTTGTTAACGGCGCTCGTGCCCGATCTGTCAGCACAGGAACGGCGGCGTCATTCGCGCTTCGGCCGCAAGTCGCGCACGGCGGCCATCATCGGCGGCGGCGCGGTGGCCGGCGCACTCATCGGTGGCAAGAAGGGCGCGGCCATCGGCGCGGGCGGCGGTTCGCTCGTCGCATTCAATCGCAAAGCCGCGCGGCGACATTTCAAACCGCGCACGCGCACCATCGGCACGGTGGCCGGCGGCACGGGGCTTGGCGCAGGTGTCGGCGGCGCGCTCGGACACAAGCGCGGCGCGGCGGCCGGTGCGCTCATCGGCGCGGGCGGCAGCGGCATCTATCGCCACAAACAACGCACCAGCAGCTATTGCCGTACGCATCGCTGCTAAGCGGCAATTGAAATTTAAGCGTGGCCGCTCCGGTGGGGCGGCCACGCTGCTCTCATCCCGGCGCACACGCGCATGAACTTTTGGCCCCGTTCGATTCACACCTCGCTTAGTTATCGATCCATCAAGCACCAGACTTCAAGGAGCACGATTTTCATGTCATACGACGAAGAGCAACAGAAGCGGAGCCGCGTAGTTGTGGAGACGCCGACCGCGCGGCGCGAAGAATCCTATACAAGTACGACGCGCAACCCTGATCGCGGCGGCTACTCGACCGGTATGATCGCCACGATTGCGCTCGTGGCTGTAGCGGCCACGGCCTTGCTCATGTTCTTCCTGTTGAACCGCGACGATGCGACGAACTCGAACACGAACGTCACCGTCACGACCGCAGCGACACCATTGCCGGCGGCGCAACCGCCCGTCATCATCCAACAACCTGCGCAGCAGGCCGCGCCGCCGCCCATTATCGTGCAAGCGCCGGCACCGGCTACGGCGACACAACCCGCGCCGGTCATCGTCGCGCAGCCCGCACCGGCCGCTGCAACCAGCGCGCCCGCGCCGCCTGACGACGCCGGCATCGAATCCCGCATCGGTCGGGCGTTCACCGCCGATGCAGACCTGAAAGACGCCGGCCTCACGGTCACCGTGATTAACGGTCAAGCGACTCTCATCGGTTCGGTTAAAACAGTCGATTTGAAGACGCGCGCTGAACGGCTCGCCAACGGCATCAAAGGCGTCACGGCGATAGACAGCAAGATCACAATCGAAGGCCTGCCCTAAAGCTTGTCGGATGCGGATTGCGGATTGAAAGCAGGGAAAGATGAATAGTGTGCTTCCCTGCGCTGAATCCGCATTTCGCATTCCCCAATCATCAATATCCTTCCGTGTGCTGGCGCAGCCAGTCGTTCAGTTCTTCATCGCTAGGGTCGCGGCCTAGTTCGGCGCATAAGCGGGCGCGTAAATATTCTCTTTCCGTCTGCGCGGCCTCTGCGAGCGTCTCGTCTGTGCTAGCCGCCGGTTCTTCGTTCGTCTCTGCCGACATCTGTTTCACTCCATTCCCGTTTGTTTATGCCGTTCGTACCAGCGTGATCTCAATTGCGCCCGACGTTAATTCTGTCTCCACGCAGAGGCTTACGTGGTCGCTTTGCAACAACAGCCTGCGCCCCGTCTCGTTGGTGTAAAACTCGACAGCGTTGATCAAGCAATCATCCGGCGCAGCCGTCGCGCGCGCGAGCGCCGCCGCCGTGCCGTGTTCGTAGAGCGCAGCGGCGTCGGCGCTCAAAGCAGCGCGCTCATCTGCGCCCACGCTTAACTCAGCAAGCGCCATGCTATGCGGGACAAGACCCATCTCGCCGTCCAAGAGAATCAACCAGATGAAACCGATGTCGAGGATAAAGTGGGCGGCCTCGTCGGCGCGAAAATAGCCAAGCACGGTCGCGCCCAGCATATGCGCGATGACGTGATCCTGATGTGTGTTGGTCTCCGCCGGTAGCCAGTCTGTCATCTTCGCTATTCAAGGCAACTGCCATCGGCACACCTTATTTGCGGCGCTCCTGCGCCAACACTTCGGCCAGCCGCCGCTGCGTATGCGGCGCGAGCGGCAGGAAGCGCAAGCCGAAGCCGATATTCGGTTGGCTATGCATGACGAGGCCGTGCAGGAGCAGCCAATCATCGTCTGGTGTCTTGATCTGAAAGACCAAACGCTCGCCCGGGCTGACCTGGCCCAGCGTTTCGATGTAACAGCCGCCCAGACTGAGATCATAGACGCGCGCCCCGTGTTGCCCGGACAGACCCGTCCAGCGCGCCTCGCGCAGCAAACGCACACGCTCGTCAATTCTTCGCTCGTCCGCCATGTGATTCACGCCACATAACGCTCGCAGTCTAGTTCTGTATCAAGGGCAATGTGCGCGCATCTTAACACAGAGCGAAATTAACGAGGGACGGTAGGATGAACGTAAAATCTGAGCCGGTGGAAGATGAGCCGAAAAATGTACAACGGCGGCCGGCCATTTTCATGGAGGCACGCCGTTGCGCATCCCGACCGCGATGCCACGCCTTACTTGCTGACTATTAGTGAGTCGCCCGTCTGGTGATCCTTGATCTGAAAACGCAGGAACGCATGCACGGCGGCCAGCGCGTGCGTATCGGCCGTCACGATATGCACGCGCCCGCCCCGCTCAGTCTCTTCGTACACGAATTTGATTGCGGCGCGTAGCCGCTTCATCTCCGGTACACCGGGCGGGATTTGCTCGTGGACGAGCATCGGCGTCTGGAAGTCGCCCGCCGCGAACATCTCTGCGATGTGCGCAAGATGCTGCCGGATTTGCTCACGATTGGCCGTGTCTGTCGCGTCATTAACCTCAACCTGAATCACGCCGCCGTCGGGCCGCAGGTGAAAATGATGGGTCGTTTGCGTTAGCGAAAAACCCATCGCGTGCTCGCCGCGCGCGTTGACCGCAGCGAGATGCCCGGCATGTCCATCCTTCGCACTCCTGTTTGCCTGTTCACTCTGCATCATCGGACACGGGGCAGCTACCTTATCGTCGTGCGGCTTGACAGGTGTGTGTCCCTGCCGCTGCTGTGCATTTGTGCTTGTGCCGCCGACTACGAAAATGATGGCAAGAATGGTTGAGCGATAGCCTATGCTGCGCTTGTGTTGCTTCATCAACTCACTTCCTTTCTGTTTTTCTTTGTCTGCGCCAGACCGGAGTGTGCGCCGCGCGCCCTGCGCCGGTCCGCGCCGCAGTAACACCCAAAGCGTCGAGCAAGCCTACCCGTTCACCCACCGCCTTGCCTGCTAGACGCGCATCCCAATCGCGCAAGGTGGACTGCAACTCAGCCCGCACGGAGATCAATTCCTGCAACCGCGCTTCGATCTCGGCGAGTTTGGCCGCGGCCAGCAGACGCACCTCGCGGCACGGTGCGCCGCCCCGGTCGCGCACCTTGAGGATGCGGGCCAACTCATCCAACGTGAACCCGACACCAAGCGCCCGCCGGACGAGTTGGACGCGCGCCAGCGTCGCAACCGGATATTCGCGGTAACCGTTCGGCGAGCGACGCGCGACGGCCAGCACGCCCTTCCGCTCGTAATGGCGTAGCGTATCCTTGCTAAGGTGTGTGGCCGCCGCCAATTCGCCCGCGCGCAGGAAATTTTTGTCGGTGGAGTTGCTTGTCACACCGGCATTATAAAGTCTGGAATGGATTCCAGAGTCAAGCGTTTTTTTGCTCGTGGCGCGCGTGCGACTTGCTGGTGTGTGCGCCACGCGCGGCGCTCACGGCGTTTGCGTGTCCGTCTGTGTGGACAGGCGATAGCTGAGCAGCGCGCGGGCTTTGAACGCGGCCAGCACGACGCCAAGCAGACAACCCACGCCGCCCAGCACGACGGAGAGCGGCGCGCCGACGGCCGCGGCCAACAGGCCCGCTTCGAGTTCACCGAGTTGCGGCCCGCCCATGAAGAAGATCATGTTGACCGAGGTCATCCGGCCGCGCAGCCGGTTCGGCGTCACGAGTTGCCGCATCGTGTGGCGGATGACGGTGCTGACCGTGTCCGCCGCGCCGACGAGCGCGAGCAGCAGACACGACCACCAGAAGACGCGCGACCAACCAAAGAGCATCGTCGCCCCGCCGTAGCCGGCGATTGCCACGAGCACGAGTACACCGGGCCGCGCCAGCCGGTTGCTGATCCGCGCCATCACCAACCCGGCCACCACCGCGCCGACCGCAGGCGCAGCCGCCAGCAGGCCCAAGCCCCGCGCGCCGACGTGCAAGATTTCCGCCGCGAAGATCGGCAGCAGGGCGGTCGCCGATGCGAAGAAGGTGGCCACGAAATCGAGCAACATGGACTGCACGACGACCGGTGTGCGCCAGACGAATTTCAACCCTTCGGTGAGCGCTGCGAAACTCACGCCGCCCGGCGCTTCGCCCGTTGCGCGGCCACCCGCGCGCAGCAACAGCACCGCGCCCACCACCGCTAGAAAGGATGCCGCGTTTGCACCATAGACAAGCGCCGGCCCCCACGCTGCCAGCACGATGCCCGCGAGCAACGGCCCTGCCACCATGCCGATCTGAAACGAGATCATGCTCAGACTGACCGCGTTCGGGAAATCGCGCGCCGGCACGAGTTGCGGCAAGAGCGCCTGTCGCGCCGGATTCTCAAACGCCGTCGCCGCCGAGGAGAGCGCGGTGAGCAAGTAGATGGGCCACACGGCGCGCAGGCCCCTGGCCGTCACCGTCGTCAGCACGGCCGCGCTCGTCAGCATGACGAACTGCGTGATGATAATCAGCCGCTTGCGGTCAAACGCATCAGCCACCACACCGCCCGCGAGTGAACACAAAATGATCGGCACGACGCGCATCAGCCCGACTAATCCAAGTGCGACCGATGATCTCGTCAACAGATAGACGTGCCAGTTGATCGCTACGAGTTGCATCTGCGAGCCCGTGAGCGAGATGAATTGCCCCAGCCACAGCAGCCGAAAATCGCGGTGGCGCAACGCGGCGAATGCTGATGTTTGGGTGGGTGTGTTATCGGCGGTGACTTGTGTTGGCGTGATCCCCTTGACTGACACGGGCGACATTATAGCCTAACGCATAGCACCAACAAACGAAGCGGGCGACCCGTCTGCCGAGCCGCCCGCTTGCGCGCCAACATGCGCGTGTTTCAATGGCCGTCAGTTACGGCCAATCACTTGCACTTCGAGTAGCCGCAGTCGCGGCAGAAGTCGCAGCCCGATGCGTGCTCAAGTTGCCCGCGACATTCGGGGCACTCACTGATGAGCGAATAGTTGCGATTCACTTTGGCGTCGGGGGGCACGGCGACGCTCGTGGTGGTCTGCACGTAAGCGAGGGCGCGGGCTGAGTCCGGTTGATTCTGCACGCGCCGGCTCGTCAGCATGATGCACTCGGCCACGGCTTGTTCGGGACTCGTCAGCAGCCGCTCGTTGAACCAGACCGAGTGTGTGCCCGTGACCTTGTTCAAACTGCGCGCCACTTCCTTCGCGTCGAAGCCGCCGCGCAGCATCTTCGAGGCGAGCAAGCCCACGCCGCCGGAGATCGGCCCCGTCGCGAAAACTTCGAGAATGTCGCGCCCGTCGTGATTGACCGTCACATACAGATTCGCGCCGTCGAACGGAATCTGCCACGTGAAGCCGCGCAATTCGCGCGGCCGTTCGGCGCGGGCCGCTTGCGGCGCGGCCACGCTCTGCTCGTCTGCCTCGGCAATACTGACCACGCCGGTTGCGGTCAGCCCAGTCACTTCCGTGTTCATCACCGCACCGTCAACTTCAACGGCGGACGCGGTCATGGCCGCCTCAGTTGTGAGGGCCGCGTCGCACGCAATTTCGCCCTTAGGCTCTTGCGCCTTCACAGTTGAGAGCACCTGCGAATCACGCGAGCCGTCGCGGTAATAACTAACAGCCTTGCAGCCCAGTTCCCGCGCAAGCCGGTAAAGATGATCGACTGACTCAAGCGTATCGTCGGCTGCGCCATTGCAAGTCTTGGATACGCCGTTGTCCACGTTGCGCTGTGCAGCAGCGAGCACATGCACATGCTGCTCCGCGCTGATGTCCATCGCGGCGATGAAGTAGTCGGGCAACTCCGCCTCGTGCGCGCAGACGTGTTCGGCCGCCGCGTCAATCGAAGCTTGATCCGTCTGATCCACCTCCATGCCGAGCGCTTGCGCGGCGAGCGTGTGGACGTAGGTGCGCTTACCAAGCGTGTCTTGCCGGACGTAGGCCCAGGAGAAATTCGGTTCGACGCCCGAAGAGGTTTCGGCCACGAGCGAGATCGTACCGGTCGGCGCGATGGTCGTCGTCTCGTAGTTGCGCGGCGTCAGCGCCACATCCGCCGGCAGGCCGATCTCTTCGCGCAGAAACTTGTCATAAGCTGCCTTGTTCGGTTGATACTCCGGGAAGACACCCTTCTCCGCGCCGAGTCGGCACGATTCAGTCCAGGCCTCGCGGCGCACGAAACCCATCAACTCGTCCATCAGATCGTTGGACGCGGGGCTGCCGTATTTAATCTTCAGACTCAAACAGAGATCGGCGAAGCCCATGATGCCGAGGCCGACGGGCCGCGTGCGCTTGACCACGTCGTCGATCTCCGGCAGCGGCCAAGAACACACGTCAATCACGTTATCGAGGAAGTGCGTTGACCAGCGCACCGCGTCCGCGAGTCGCTCCCAATCGACGCGTGTCTCTGCGTCGTAGAACTTCGCCACGTCAATCGAGCCGAGGTTGCACGAGTTGTTGAAATGCAGCGCTTGCTCTGCGCATGGATTTGTCGCGTAGATCGGCCCCATCGACTTGAGCATATGGTTGTGCCGGTTCACTTCGTCAATGAAGATGACGCCCGGCTCGGCATAGCGATGTGCCGACGCAACGATGCGATTCCAGATGTCCGGCGCATAAACCATGCCTGGCTGCGGCGGCGCTTCCGTGGTGCAATCCGCCAAGTCGGCTTCGGCAAACGCCGCGCGGTCACGGAAGGTGACGGTCGTGCCGTCCGCCCGTCGATAGACGGTGTAGGGGCCGTTCTGCACGGGATCGAAGACCGGCTCCGTCCACTCATGCCCGTCAAAGCTCAACTGATACCACTCGTTATTATTCACCGCCGCGAAGAAGCGGTCGGTCATGGTCACGGAGATATTGAAGTTGGTGAGCGAGTGCTGATCGTTCTTCGCATGAATGAAGCGCAGCACGTCTGGATGATCAACGCGCATGATGCCCATGTTCGCACCGCGCCGGACACCGCCCTGCTTCACCGTATCGGTCGTCGTATTGAAGATGTTCATGAACGAAACCGGCCCGCTGGCCACGCCATGCGTCGAGCGCACCATTGCGCCGACGGGGCGCAACTTCTCAAAGGTGAAGCCCGTGCCGCCACCGGTCTGGTGAATAATCGCCGCGTCGGTCACAGACTTCATGATGCCGGGGATCGAGTCGGGCACATCGAGCACGAAGCAGGCGGCGAGTTGCCCGGAAGGCTTGCCCGCATTGACGAGGCACGGCGTGTTCGGCACGAACTCGCGGCGCAACATGATGCCCGCCATCGCCGCGTAAAACTCGTCGCGCTTCTGCTCGTCCGTCTCCGCCATCGCCACATGACCGACGACGCGCCGCGCCACATCCGCCCACTCCTCCAGCACCTGCCCCTGCGCATCCTTCAGCGCGTAGCGCTTGCTGATCACTTTGCGCGCGTTCAACCCCAACACGGCCGGTTGCGGGGCCTGCTTGCTGCGGGCGGTAGCGGCAGCAGCGACGGGAGTTCCCGGGGCGGCGGCGTTTGGCTCGATCACTGTACTCATCTCTGCTTAACCTTTCCTGCGCGCGGGGTCACTTACGCGAGTCCTGATTGACGGTGTCTAAGTCTGTCTGCCGGCGCTCTAATGCCCGACTGTACCTGACTGTATTTGGGGTCTCGTATATTACGGTTGGCTGCCGGCGAGAGACAGAATTCCGAGCCGCATGCCGCCTCCCGCGTCTGCGACTTGTGGCTTCAATGCCCACCCGGTCTCAAGCGGGCGCAGTATACATAGCTGGCCAATGCCTGTCAATAGGCAGACCCAATATATTGTACCACACTTTCTTTTCAGTCCCATACAGTGGGGCTTTTAAGAGTTTACCTTAACCCAACGAAACGCTGTTGCGGGGCATCAAACTGCCCTCGGAAGGGATTATGCAGAACCAAAACACAGACACATTATTGCGGGCCACGGCTGCCGACGGCACGGTGCGGTGCGTGGCCGCAGTGACGACAAATTTAGTCGCCGAAGCGGCAGCGCGACATAACACTTCGCCGACTGTGGCGGCGGCGCTTGGCCGCACGCTGACGGGCACGTTGCTACTGGGCGCGGGGCTGAAAGAGTTGGATCGGTTGACAGTGCAGATCGTTTGCGCCGGCCCCGTCGGCGGGATCACGGCGGAGACGAACGCGCGGGGCGAGGTACGCGGTTACGCGCGCAACCCGGAAGCTAACCCGCCGCTCAATGAGCGTGGCAAGTTCGATGTGCGCGCCGTCGTCGGCGAAGGTATGTTTTACGTCACGCACGAATCGGGCTTCGACATCGGGTTGCCCACAGAACCTTATCGCGGCTCCGTGCCGCTCGTCTCTGGCGAGCTTGGGGAAGACTTCGCGTACTATCTCGCTAAGTCAGAACAGATTCCGTCGGCGGTGCTGCTTGGTGTCTACATGCGTGCGCGTGCGTCGGGCGAGACGTTCGTCGAGTCGGCGGGTGGGCTGATGGTTCAGATGATGCCTGGCGCAGACGAGGCCACGGTGGCGGCGATTGAAGCGGCGGTCAAGCATGCGCCGCACACGACGGAGTTGATCCGCGCGGGCGCGCAGCCCGTTGATCTGTTGCAGGCCGCACTCGGCACTGTGTCGTTTGAGGTACTGGAAGAGCGCCCGATCAGGTTCGCGTGTCTCTGCTCTTATGAGCGTGCGGTTTCAATGATCGCCGCGATTGATCGTAACGAGTTGGAGTTAATTCTGCGCGAAGACAAAGGCGCGGCCTTGACCTGCCATTTCTGTAATGAGGCGTACCGACTGGACGAGCCGACGCTGGCCGGGATTATCGCGGCTAATGCCCCGGCTTGAAGCGGAGACGGGTAACGATAGCCGTAGGTAAACGAGAAACGCGGGCCGCTGTCAATACAGCGGCCCGCGTTTCTCATTCAATGCCATCTTCGCTTACTGCTTTGACATGAGCAGATCATAATTCCCGGCCTGGCGGTTATGCTCGTCGAGCGAACCCAGCACGTCGGAAGTGTCTTCAAGCATTTGCTTCGTCATGGCAATAGAGTCGCTCAGTTGCTCGAAGTCGAGCGCGGAGACGCGCTCCGGCGTCGGCAGGGTGACGACCTGATCGTTGACCAAGCCAAAGAAATTCTCGATGGACTGCAACTGCCCTTCGACAAGTTTAACCGAACGTTCCAACTCGCCGAACGCGGCCACGCGGCGTTTGAGAATCTCAACGTTGGCCTGCTGGATGCGGCGGGCGCGCTCGTCCGGCGCGTTGGCCACGGAGCGTTCGGCTTGCGTGAGTTGATTCTGCACGGCCTGTTTGTTAATCGAGCGTAAGTGATTTTTGCGCCGCCGGTACACGTCCAGCAGATCGACGAAGTCCTCCCAACGCTGGTCGAGACTTTGGATGTTCGCGGGCACTTCCTGCGCGCCGGTGAACTTCGTGTAGTTCTCAAAAATCTGTTTCTTCAGCCACTTCAAATACAACACCGCCTCGCGCTCGCGCGGGTCGAAGGTGTCGATCAGTTTCTCGCGCTGCCGCCGCCGCATTTCGTAGAGTTGCTTGCGTTGCCGTTGATCCACCAAACGGCGATAAAGCGAGTTGGAAGGAACCGCCGCGAGATAGACACCTTCGGCGACGAGCGCAAGACCAAGCGGGATAATGGAAGGAATGAAGGCGGCGGCCACGGCAAAGCCAGCTAAGCCCCAGAAATTGACCGGTTCTTTCGCGGCCTCGCGTAGATATTGCAAATCGATCTTCTTAATGTCCGCCATAACGTTTGCCAACCACTGAACGTTGCGCGCAACTTGCAGTTGCCTCTGTCACCTTCCCCGCTCGCGCACGGGCGAAACTTACATCGTGCGGTTCTTATCCTCCGCGCCTTCCGTCTGGGCGGCGGGGAGCGCCGCCGGTTGCGATGAGGTGGAACCGGGCAACAGGCCCATCCCACGTTTGTATTCGAGCAGCTTGTCTTGCAATTGCAAGTTCATCGCTTCCTGCTCGATCTCGTGCACCTGGTTATCGACCGAGGCCGCGCCGAGCTGCATCTTGGCTTCGGCGGCGGCGGCGCGCCGGTCGATCTTGTCGCGCATCTCGTTGAAGGTCGAAGCGTCGTCGCCGAGGTTGAACGTTTCCATCGTCTGGGCGAGTTGCTCTTGCAACTTTGCCTGCTTCGACTGATTGATCAACTGCATCGCTTCGGCCGAGCGGCGCTGCATTTGCAGCATGTAGTTGTCGCGTGCCTTGAGCGCCTGTTTGGATGCTGACTCGGCCAGCGCTAGTTGCTGTTTGGTCTTGTGCAGGTCGAGTTGGGCCTGTTGCAGTTGGCCGATGTAGGCGGTGGCCATGTCATCGCGGCCAAGTTTGATGGCGGCCTTGATCTTCGAGTCGTGATCGACGACCTGAGTTTCGAGCCGTTCTCTGCTTTTGGCCAACAGCCGTTCGGTGGCCATAACCTGCGCGACGGAACTATTGAGTTCCGGCACGCGGTCGCGCATCTCGCGGATGGTTTGTTGCAGGATCAGTTCGGGGTCTTCGGTCTTCTCGATGATGCCGCCGAACAGTGCTTTCAGCGAACGTTTGAATCGGCTATACAGCCCCATCGTCTTTGCTCCTCCGAGCGGCCCATGCGGCGCAAACTGTGCCGGCGCGGGCGATTTTCGGCGTGCGTGCCTGACGCGCCTACCGTAGTACGTCAGCCCGCATTGCGCGGTTGCATTTTCAGCGCCATGCCGCCTTAGTCGTGAGTATAACAGGGACGCGCGGAACAGGAAAGAAAGTAGGCAGATGGCAGTAAGTAGGGTGCGCTAGCGATGATAATTGCCCGAAGTTCATCCCGTTTTTATTCACTGCCGACTATCTACGACTGACTGAATTTGCCTATGTCCGAGCGATAATACATGCCGTCCCAGTTGATAAGATGGGCAGTGTCGTAGCAGCGCGCGAGGGACTGCTCAAGGGTCGGCGCGGCGGCGGTGACGCCAAGGACGCGGCCGCCGTCGGTGCGCCACGAACCGTCTGAAGCGCGGCGCGTGGCGGCATGAAAGAGTTGGACACCGGGTTGTTGTGCGGCAGTGTCGAGACCCGCGATCCGCGCGCCCGTCTCCGGTTGTGCAGGATAGCCGCGGGCAGCCAGCACGACGCAGGCGGAGGACCCGGCAGACCACGCGACAGGCGTTGCGCCGAGTTTGCCGCGCGCGACGGCGGCGAAAATTTCCGCCAGATCGGTTTGCAGCCGCACGAGGATGGCTTGCGCTTCGGGGTCGCCGAACCGGACGTTGTATTCAAGCACCTGCGGGCCATTGGGCGTGAGCATCAGGCCGATGAAGAGGACACCGCGAAAGTCGAGTCGATCGGCGCGTGCGCCCGCAAGTGTCGGTTCGACGATCTCGCGGACGACGCGCTGGAGCATTTCGTCGTCCAACACATCAGGCGCGGTGATCGCGCCCATGCCGCCGGTGTTCGGGCCCGTGTCGCCTGCGCCCACGCGCTTGTGGTCGCGGGCCGGGGGCATGAGCGCGTAAGCTGTCCCATCAGTCCACAGCAGCAGCGACGCTTCGCGCCCAAGCAAAGTTTCTTCGATGACGACGCGCCGCGCGGCTTCGCGGCCGACGCGCCCGCCTTCCATCATTTCGTTAACCGCCGTCTCCGCTTCGGCGCGTGAACCGGCGACCACGACACCTTTGCCCGCCGCGAGTCCGTCGGCCTTGACGACGACCGGCGCGGCCGCATCGCCAAACTCGCCGCGCCGCAAGATGTCGCGCGCCGCTTGTGCGCTCGCGGCCACGCGGAAGCGCGCTGTCGGGATACGATGCCGCGCCATGAACTCTTTGGCGAATACTTTGCTTGCTTCCAGCCGTGCCGCCTCAGCGCGCGGGCCGGCGACGAGGAGGCCGCGCCGGGTAAACTCGTCCACCAATCCGGCCGCGAGTGGCGCTTCGCTGCCGACCACGGTCAGGTCAATGCGCTCGACTGCGGCGAAGTTTGCCAGCGCCGCGATGTCTGTCGCTTTGAGGGGCACGCATTGCGCAAGTTGCGCGCTGCCGTCGTTGCCGGGCGCGCAGTATAGTTGCGGCGGCGTCTGCGCGGTCTGGCGCAAAGCCCAGCAGAGCGCATGCTCGCGGCCGCCGGAGCCGATGACGAGAATTTTCATGGTCTGGCTTGTTCAGTTTGCACGTGGTTAAGTTGCGTGGTTTGCGCGGCGAATGCTGGCACGCACGGAAAATCCGTGTCAAGCGTTGCGCTACCTGCGCACGATCCCTTGACACAGTTTCGTGATAGATATATTTTGCACGGTCGAATGGTGGCCAAGTACGCGGGCTAACAACCGGTGCAGCGGCCGCGCGAAATAGACACACAAGTTTTTCTCGCCAACCTGTGTGCGTTAATCAAGTCTTTCACGGGCGCGCCCGCCGACACGTAGCCGCCTGCCAGAGCCGACGAGTAGAGGGAAAGATCATGGCACAAGCACAAGCACACGCAGCCAGCAGAGATAATGGAGAGTGGGAGCGCCCGGACGTGGAGTTTGAAGATCGCGCGATTCGCTGCATCGACTGCGGCGAAGATTTCAACTGGACGGGCGGCGAGCAACTTTTCTTTCACGATAAAGGTTTGCAGAATGAGCCGAAGCGTTGCAAGCCGTGCAAGCAAGCTAAGAACGAGCGCCTGGCGGCGATCTCGGCGGCGCAAGCGGCGGGCGTGCGTCAACGCATAGAAGTCGCCGTCAACTGCGCACAGTGCGGGCAGCAGACTACCGTCCCGTTTTACCCCTCGCAGGGTCGCCCCGTCTTTTGCCGCGCCTGCTTCCTCGGCCAGCGCGACGCAGGCGAGCAGCAGTTGCACTAAGCCCACGGGCTATCGAGGCGCACTATCCGGAGAACAACCTCGTCCGCTCACGGGCCGGCGGGCCCGCGCGTGTCGGCTAAAGCTTCTCGTGTTTTGCCGGCCGCGGCTGCTCGCCGGCTCTACTTACGGGCGATGCTCATGCGCCGCGCAGCATTAACCGCCGACGTGGATCACGGGTCGCCGCTCCGGGTTTACTTCCGCTTGCCGCAAGACCTCGCGCGTCACCGGCGCGGTGTCGCCCTCGCCGAAGATGATATATCTAAATAGATACTTCAACGGATTGCCTTCACTCCAACCGAAGTAAGCGTGCGGCACTTTGCCGGTCGTGTCGCGCAGGTGCAGGAGAAACGCGGCGATGCCGTTCGGCACGGCCGGACTTTCGGCCCGCAGCACGCGAAAGCCGTCCACATCCACGCCACGCACGTGCAGCACGCCCGAAAAATTCGAGGCGTCACTCGCCTTAATCTCGAAGAACAGCACCGGGTCGCGCGTCGGGATGTGATTATCCTCGCGCTTCTCGCGTTCCTTGGCCTCATACTCGCCGTGGTCGCCCCGGTCGCAACGATTGGCCACGATGCGTATCTCGTCGCGCTTACGACTCACCTCTTCAACCATCGCGCGGGCCGTGTCGTCCAACTCGACGCGCTCGACGCGCAACTCGGTCGTGCGCATGACGCGCGACAGGAACGACGTGAAGATGATCGTGCCGATGAAGAACGAAGCGATCTTGATACCTTCGGGCCGCTCATGCACGTTCTGGATCGTCGTGTAAGCGAAGACGAGCGCGATCAGCCCGAAGCCCCACGCGAGTTTGTGCTCGCCCTTGTGCCATGCGGCCAGCGTGACAGCGACGGCCGCCGAACTCATTAGTACCAAGACACCTGTCGCATAAGCTCCACCCTGCGCGTCCACGTCAGCTTTGAAAATCCACGTCACGGTAAACGCGACCAACATGTAGACGAGCACGAGCGGCCGCTGCGCCCGCGCCCAGTTCGGAGCCATGCCATAACGCGGCAGATAGCGCGGCACGATGTTCAAGAGACCGGCCATCGCCGACGCGCCCGCGAACCACAAAATCAAGATCGTGCTGATGTCGTAGACCGTGCCGAAGCCGTTGCCGAAAAATTGATACGCGAGGAATGCGAGCGCACGCCCGTTCGCCTGGCCGCCGACCTCCGAGCCTTCGACGGGCGGTTGAAACTGTTCAGCCGGGATCAGCGTCGCCGTCACGAAACTACTTGCGATCAGAAAGACGCTCATGATGAGGGCCGAGGTGATGAGCAGTTTGCGTGCGCCGCGGATGCGCCCGACCGGATTCGCTTCGGTGTCGCCCGGATCGCCCTTGATGAGCGGCATGATGGCAACGCCGGTCTCGAAGCCCGACAAGCCCAGCGCCAGTTTGGGGAACAACAGCAACGCGACGCCCACGATCAGCAACGGGTTGCCGTGGACGCGCGGCGAGGTAAAGAGCATCTCCTGCCAATGTGCCAGCATCGTCGGATGCGTGAACATCTGATAGAGGCCGTAGCCGACAACGATGCTATTCAACGACAGATATGCGCCGACGAGGATGACGGCGATCCCGATGGCCTCTTTGAAGCCTTTGATAAAGACCGCGCCTAAGAGCGCGACGAGGCCGAGCGTCACCCCGAGCCTGTGTTGAAGGAAATGTGGCGTGTACGGGTTTTCGAGAATGTGCGCCGTCGCGTCGGCGGCGGAGAGCGTGATGGTGATGATGAAATCGGTGGCGACGAAGCCGAGCAGCACGAGGACGAACAGTTTGCCCTTCCAATGCGTCAGCAAGTGTTCGAGCATCGAGATCGAGCCTTCGCCGTGCGGACTCTCCGCCGCGACGCGACTGTAGATCGGGAATGCGCCAAACAGGGTCAACAGCACCAGAATCAAAGTGGCCACGGGCGAGAGCGCGCCGGCCGCAAGGAACGCGATGCCGGGCTGATAACCGAGCGTCGAGAAATAATCGACGCCGGTCAGACACATCACCTGCCACCACGAATGCGTGTGATGCGCGTGTTCCGCTTGCTGGTGCGGCCCCTCGCCGGTCTCAGTGCCTTTATACAGCCAGCGCTTGAATGCGCTGAGTTTCTTTTTGGGCGGCGCACTTTTTGTAGTCACCATCTGATCGTCCCCCGGTGGCATTGAGTTGGCCGGCCGCGCGTTCGCCGCGCATGGTACTCTCACAGTACACGCGCTGCTGCCACTCAGTTCAATCTGGCTGTAAAGCTGATTGCTCAAATACACCAATTCCCTGTACACGTCAATGCACCTGCCACAAGAGCAGTGCTGAATAAGCAATGATGAAGTGCCGCATAAGAACAAGGTTTCAACGCGGCCCGCAAACAGCCAGACCGTATGGCTCGGCGTGGCCCGCCTACCTTGTCACCAGTCAGGGCCTCTGTTAAATTCTGGAACGTACAAGCCTTTGGCAGTGTTTGCCGGGAGCAGTTAGCGCGTCTGACCGAATCCTTGTCCAACCCGTAAGATTAATCAGCGCAGAGCCGCCGCCCCCGGCTCTGCGCTCACAGCCGAGTGTCTTAACCCGCGCAGCAGTGGGCGCTGATCTGGTTTTATGACTTTACCCGAAGACAGCGTGGTCAATCTCGCTGCTGTGCGTCTGCGGACGCGCCGCCGCGTGTCCGATGCCGTCCAAGCGAAGCTCGCCGTGCAACTCGAACAGGTGCGTGAACGGCTCGATTGGGGACTGGCGGGCGAGGCTGAGGCCCGTGCGCGCGAACTGATCAAAGCGACGCGCGACGACGAGACGGTGCTGGCCCAAGCGCGCTCGATGCTCTCGGCCGCGTTGGAGATGCAAGGGCGCAACCGCGAGTCGCTCGAGGCGGTGCAGTTGTACGAGGAGTCGCAGGCCCGCGCCGGATTGGACGCCGATGCGTCCGTCGCCGTGCGTGTGCAACTCGGCATGGCCTACAACTACGCGGGCGATCATCCGAAAGCCATCGCGCTCTTAAACGCGACCTTACGCGAGTTGACCGACCACGGTTCGAGCGCCCAACTTGGTGCGCTCTACGCAGCCCTATCGCGCGTCTATCGCACGATCAACGAGTTTCCCATCGCCCGCGACAACTCGCGCCGTGCGCTGGAGCATTATCGCAACACCGGCGACTGGCGCGGGATGGCCGAAGCCTACTTCGGCATCGCCCTCAGCGAGACGCAGGAAGGCGCGTATGAACCGGCGCTGGCGAACAACGAGCAAGCCTTGCAACTCGTCGGCGACCATCCCGCGCCGTATCTGTTGGGCCGCATCTACGCCAACATGGCCGGCGCGTGCTGGTTTCTCAAACGGCCGCACGACGGCATTCGCCATCTCGAAAAGGCCGTCGATTATTACGAGCGCACCGACCACAAAACGAATGCCGCCGTCGGCTACAACAATCTCGGCATCAACTTGATGCTCATCGGCGACTGGCCGCGCGCACAGATTGTGCTTGAACGCGCGCTCACGCTCGCTACCGAGTTTGACGAGCGCGGCGCGAAAGTGCCGATGATCCTCGACTCGCTCGGCGAGCTTCACATGCTGCGCGGTGAGTTGACGGCAGCGCAAAACTATCTTGAGCGCGCCGTGCAGATTGCCACCGAGAACGGCAACAAATGGTACGCGGGGCAGGCGTTGCGCACGTTGGGCCGGGTTCATTTAGCGACCGATGAGGTGGCCCAGGCGCGCGATTTCGCCGCGCAGGCGCTCGCCCACGCCGAACGCATCGGCGACCGTTACGGGGCGGCCGATGCGCGGCTGTTGCTCGCCGAGGCACACTTGCGCGCGGGTGACGAGAACAGTTGCGCCAGTGAACTACAGAGATTGGCGGAGCAGTCGGCCGACGCGACCGACGATCTCGCCATCGCGGGCGCAGCGCAGCGACTGCACGGACTGGTCGCGTTCGCGCAGGACGACACGACGCTGGCCATACATCACTTTGGCCGCAGCGTCTCGATCTTCTCGATCCTCAGCGACCGTTATCACGCTGCCGTCGCGCTCTACAATCTGGGGCGCGCCTTCACCCACGCCCAGCCCGACCGCGCCGCCGACCATTTCAATCGCGCGCTCGACACCTTCCGCGCGTTGGGCGCAAGCCTCGACGCCGCGCGCGTTGAAGCGGCCCTGAGCGCGCTCGACACACAGACGACGGTGCAGCGGCCGGAGGCGTCCGCCGTCGCGCAACTATTAACGCTGCGGCTGGCGGAGGCCGTCGCTTCGCGCGAACTGCTGCTGCGTGAGCTGGCCACGGCGTTGCATCAAGAGACCAGTGCGCGGCGCGTCCTCATTGCCGAGCTCGACGAGACCGGCGCGACCCGCGTCGCGGCAGCGCACGGCTCGCCGCAGCACGACAACACGGAACTGGCTGAAGAGCTTTGTCTGGCGAAGAACGAGCGCGAGCGCGAGCGCATCGGGCTGGCGCGTGATGCGTGCGTCATTCTATTGCGCCCGACGAATGCCATGCCCGCGCTGCTCTACATCGAACCGCGCACCGCAGCGACGTTGCCCGGTGGCACACCGATTGATTCGCTTTTGCGCGTCGTCGAGCTTGGCTTAAACGTCTGCGCGTTGCGGGCGCGCGTCAACTCCGGCGCAGGGCAACAAGAACAGAACATCTTGACCGGCGCGAGTCTCATGCCCGGCTTCATCCATTCCAGTCCGGCCATGACCGCCCTCGTCGAAGAGGTGCATAAGATTCGCTCGTCCGACGTGACCGTACTTGTCACTGGCGAATCGGGCACAGGCAAAGAACTCGTCGCCCGCGCCATCCACGCCATCTCTTCCCGGCGCAGCAAAGTGTTCGTGCCCTTCAACTGCACGGCCGTGCCGAAAGAGTTGTCCGATGCTTACTTGTTCGGCTACCGGCGCGGTTCTTTCACCGGTGCGGTCTCAGATTCGCCGGGCGTTATTCGCGCCGCGGCCGGCGGCACATTGTTCCTCGATGAGATCGGCGATCTCCCGATTGACGTGCAGCCCAAGCTGTTGCGCTTTCTGCAAGAGGGCGAGATTCAACCGCTCGGCGAGCAGCGCCCGCTCAAAGTGGACGTGCGGATCGTCGCGGCCACGAACACGGACTTGGAAGAGATGGTCAAGGACGGCCGTTTCCGCGAAGATTTGTATTATCGGCTGAACGTGATTCGCCTGCGCGTGCCGCCCCTCAGAGAGCGCCGCTCGGAGATTCCGACTATCGTCAACTATTACATCAATCACTACGCCGCCAAGTTCGGCCGGCGCGACGTGCAGATCACGCCGCAAACGGTTGACCTCTTGATGGTCTGCGACTGGCCCGGCAACGTGCGCCAACTCTGCAACGAAATTCAGCGCGTTGTCGCCCGCGCCGAAGATGGCGCGCTCATCACGGCCGAACAACTCTCGCCCGAACTCAAACGCACCAGCACGCCCGTCGCCCCGCCCGACAAAGACGCAGCCAGCGCGCACATGCTCGCCTCCGTCACCAACATCGCCGCGCGCCACACCACCCTCGCCAGCGCCCAGGCCGAACTCGAACGCCAGATGATCGCTGCCGCCCTGCACCGGCACAACGGCAACATCTCCCGCACCTCCCGCGAGCTCGGTCTCACCCGCCGCGGTCTCTACCTCAAACTCGAACGCTACTCCCTCAACGCCGTCAGTGCGTAAACTTAATCGGTCTTTTCAACCGGTAATCGTAGTACCCAACTTATCCATGCAAGCACTGTCTGCGCCCTACGCCTGATGGTTGTATTCCCTTTTTCATCTAATCCAAGACGTGCTGACTGCATGATCTGCATGATCTGTTCAATTGGCGGCGGGCCGGATTGCTTAAAGTATAGCTGCAATGTCTGATTGAAAACTTGCCGCGCTAAGATACATTCGACGAGGGCCAAATTTCTTTTCCGTCTTTTACTTTCCATAACTTGCTTGCCGAAGTCCGTCAACGAATAGGTCACGCCACGTTGCCTATCAGCGTGCCTGTCAACAAGCCCAAGGTACATTGCAGCCCTTGTGTAGTATTGCGTTTGTCGCCCGTCAAACGCATAGTTCAGCGTAATCTGCTCGTCGGATAAAGATGTACCGGCATAGAGCAATCGGAGCAAATCAACTATCCGATTAAAGTTGTTGGCCTGTGGAAAAGGTACGCCTTGCGGTTCGCACTTTACACGGACTCGCTCAAGGGCTGCGTATATATCTTCCAACTCGATATTGCCCGACACTACTTGATACTTCCTTTGCTCAACGAACTCGATGGAGTTGTACTGCTCGTCATCGCGGAAGCGATAGACGAAGAAGGAGAACGTATCGTTAGTGTAGGACATGAAAACCGGCACAACCCGCTTTCCGGTCTTGCTCTGCCACAAGCGGTACGGGTAATAAAGCTGGCGGATTAGAAAGTCATCAACGCTGTAGTTCTTCGCTTCGATAACCGCAAACATACTCCTCCCCTCAAATCCGCCATCTATTTCGCACTGAGAATTGTTTACGTTTATTTTGTGCGGTGCAGCGGCGTTGCTATCTTCAATAAGGTAACTGAATTGACCGGTGGACATTCTGCCGGCGACAGTGAATGTTACGTCCTCACCTAACATGTCTGAAATAATGCCCGCGTTATAGGCGCATAGGAGGGCGGCGGATTCAGAGTACAGGTTGTCTGGATCAATGGTGTCAATCTCGGATAGAAAGGCCATCTCTTTAACCGGGATGGACGTATCGTCAGACACTTCCTGATAACTTGAGAAGTGCCCGATCAAGTAAGTTCCCCTAGAATCCGGTTGTATGGTGAGCTTATGTTGCTTGAATAGTATCGGGAGGTTGATCCGGTGATCGAACTTTGTCATCAAACGAGCTTCCCGAAATTCGTTGATTGTTGCGGCTGCAATTCGGAAACTTCCTTGCCGCTCTATTTGCGTGAGGATGTCGTACTTGGCAAACAATTTCAACCAAGCAACATCATTCTTTGAAGCGGAGGCCATTAGTAATTGCGAATTAGCAGTTCGGTGATCTTGCCGCGCCCGGTACCAATTGAATTAATATTGCGATTAGCCTCGACCGGAATAATCGTATAGTCCGCATATAGTTCGCTAATGAAATTCGTCGCCGAATTACTAAGCAGCACCTTACATCCGCGACAAGAAAGTTCGTCATAGATCCCTTTGAGTCGCTTTTGTTCGTCTTTATCGAACTTATTTAAATTGTAGCCAGTGAATGAGGCCGTATCAGACAGCGGATCATACGGCGGATCTAAATACACGAAATCCCCCTTACGGGCATTGCGTAACACTTGGGCAAAATCATAATTCGTAATTTCTATATCGTTATCATTGAGATATTGACTAATCGCCCGAATGACTACCTCGACAATAATTGTCGGGTTTCTATAGTCGCCATAAGGCACATTAAAGTGCCCTTGGCGGTTAACTCTGAACAGCCCGTTGTAGCAAGTCTTATTCAGATATATAATGCGTGATGCCCTTTCAACGTTCGACAATTCACGAAATTCAGGCTCTCGATCAAGATTACGCAGCCGATAGAAATAGTCACTTGAGATTTGGTGCTGCTTAATGTGTGCTATAAGCGCCGCTGGATCGGATTTTATGACCTCATAGCAGTTTACGAGTTCAGCATTCGTGTCATTGACGTGCGCTACCTTCGGTTGCAGATCAAACAATACTGCGCCGGCACCGATGAAAGGCTCAAAATAGTCTTTGCGCTGTGGCGGAATGTGCTGACGTATAACTGGTAGTAGTTGGCGTTTACCGCCTGCCCACTTCAAAAACGGTTGGACTAGATCATTCCTTTTTCGCAGTCGGGACTGTGGCGCAATCACTGCTTGTTTCATCGCCGACTCGCTAACACCCATGATATGTTTGGCCCCTGATTTATGATATTTAGGATTGTTGAATCACATCGGCCACCCTTTGACCGGTGAGAGGCAGTTAATAACGCTGCATAAGGTAATACATTTTTGCGCAAAGTCAATCAACGTCAAGTTGAAGCCGAATGAGGCGCGGAAGCATGTTAATTGCATAAAGCGTCCGACCAGTCAGCGATTCAGTACTGCAAGTGGAGCCTAACCAGAAATGCGTAAGCATATGCTTATCTCGCTGCGCGTAGTGTTGCCCCTCTGTTTGTTCGCCATCATCGCTCACGCGCAGATCATGCCTGATCCGGCGTTGTTTGCGGAGATCAATCGCATCAAGGCGTTCGACGATCACGCGCACCCGTGGCGCGCGATCAATGAAGGCGAGACGGACAATGAATGGGATGCGTTGATCCCGGACTCACTTGAAGATGCGCCGCTGCCGCTGCGGTTGCGCCCGGATAATCAAGAATATATCGCGGCCTGGCGGGCGCTCTATGGTTATAAGTACGACGACATGGCGGAGGCGCACTTGCAAGAGTTGCGCGCGGCCAAGTTGCGCATCATGCGCGCGCAGGGCGACAAATATCCGGCGTGGGTACTGGATCAACTGAACATCGAGACGATGAACGCCAACCGCGTCGCGCTGGGACGGGGGTTGAGCGCACCGCGTTATCTGTGGGTCTCTTACGTGGACGCGCTCATGCTGCCGCTCAACAATGAAGCGGCGCGGCGTGCCAATCCCGATTTCCGCGCCTTCTATCCACCCGAAGAGCGCCTGCTCAAACGCTATCTCGCGGACTTGCAACTCACGGCCCTGCCCGCAACGCTCGACGAATATCTGGCGCAGGTCGTCACGCCCACACTGGAACGGCAACGTCGCGCCGGCGCAGTCGCCGTTAAGTTTGAAGCCGCCTACTTGCGCCCGCTCGACTTTGCCGACCCGCCGGCAGACGCGGCGCGGCGCAGCTACGCGCAGTACGTCAAAGGCGGCGAGCCGGCGCAGGCTGAGTATCGCACCGTGCAGGATTTCATCTTCCGCCACATCGCGCGCGCAGCCGGTCGCCTCGGTCTCGCCATCCACATCCACACCGGCGCGGGCGTCGGCGGCTACTACAACATCAACGGCGGCAATCCCATGCTGCTCGAACCGCTGTTCAACGATGCCACATTGCGCAAGACCAACTTCGTGCTGATTCATGGCGGCTGGCCGTTTGCGCAACAGACCGCCTCGCTTTTCGCCAAGCCGAACGTCTATGCAGATTTTTCGGCGCAGACATTCCTGCTTTACCCGCGCGAGTTGAGCGCGACGCTCCGCCGTTGGCTTGAGTTTGCGCCGGAGAAAGTCTTGTTCGGCACGGATGCTTTCGCCATCACGCCCGACGTTAGTTGGGAAGAGGTCGGCTGGCTCACCAACCAGACCGGGCGACAGGCGCTCGCGCTCGCCCTTACCGGCATGATGCAGGACGGTGAGATCACCCGCGCCCGGGCCAGCGAACTCGCGCACATGGTCTTGCACGACAACGCCGCGAAGCTTTACAGACAGTGACGGGTGACGAGTGACGAGTGACAAGTTAAACTGTTTGTCTTAGCTCGGCACTTGTCACTCGTCACTGTTCTCTTATGGGTACATTAAACATTGATCGTTATCACGCGGCGATGGGCGATGCGTCGTACAAGGACGCGACGCGGCTGCACGGTGGGCCGCTGAGCGAGACGCCCGCGACCTTTTACGTGACGCAGCGCAAGCTCGCGTTTGCGCCGTGCCTCGGGCACGAGCGACTGGTGCGGCTGCTCGTGGATAGCGGGCTTGACCGCCCGCGCATACGCTTTCTCGAACAGGATCGCGGCGGACTTGATCTGTTCGCGCGGGCGATTGAGGATATGACGTTCGTCGGGGCGGTGCGCGCGGTGCGCCCCGGCACGATCATGTTCGCGGGCGAGCCGTTCGCCGACATCACCGGCGCGTTCGGTTTGACGCAAGCGCAAGAGATCAAATTCGAGCACGCCTTCGATCTGCCGATGACGACGGCCAGCCTCGCAATGCAGTTTCGCATGGCGGCGGGCGCACGTTGGCTCTCTGATTTCAGCTTGCGCCGCAACGGCGACATCGAGCGCGCGGTCGAAGTAACCACCTACGCGTTCATCGGCGGCTTCAACGACACGTCGAACATGGAGGCGGCGCACCGCCTCGACATCCCGGCGGTCGGCACGGAGGCGCACTACTGGCAGCAGGCTTTCATCGAGTACATGGACGAGCCGGAGATCGAGCCGCGCACGGGCCGGCCCAAACACTTCGAGCAGGTCGCCTTCGAGCGTTGGCTCGACGCGAACCCGCAAGGCACGACGCTTTTGCTCGACACGATTGACGTGCGCCTCGGCGCGGTGCATGCGACCCTGGCGGCAACATCGACGGTTGCGCGCCGCCGCGCCTTCAAAGGCTTCCGCATCGACTCCGGCGACCTGGCTGCCTTGGGTCGCTACTGTCTTGAGTTTTTCGAGGCGAACGAACTGCATGGCTTGATGCCGATCCTGACCGGCGATCTCACGGTCGAGCGCGTGCGCGAGATCGTCGCCACCTTCCCGCAGGCGACGGGCTTCGGCGTCGGCACGAAACTGTCGGGCGAGGTCGCGCGGATCGCCGGGGTCATTTTCAAGCAATGTCTGATCAACGGGCGGCCGACGCTCAAGGCCTCGAACACGCCGGAGAAATCGACGCTGCCCGGTCGGCTGCAAGTCTTTCGCGGCGTCGCGGCGGACGGCCATTATGTGGCCGACGTGATCGGGTTGGCCGATGAGGAGATTGAGATCGCGGGCGCGGTCAAGATTGAGCGCCTGCTCGTGCCCTTCTGGGAGCGCGGCCGGTATGAGCCGATCCCGTCGATTAAAAAACAAAAAGCCTTCGTCGAAGAACAGCACGCGCGCTTCCCAAACATCGAACGCTATCCGCACAACCTGAGCGACCGCCTACGCGCCCTACGCGACGAACTGACGCGCAAGATGCGCGCGGACGATTCCGGTTGGGAACAAATGCTGAAGCTGCCCGTGCTGCCAAGCGCCAACGAAGCCGCGGCCGGCGACGGCTGAAGTTGTGCCCGTGGATGGCCGCCAGGCGACGACGAAAGAACTGGCTTTTCAACTCGCTCCGGCATATCATTCGCTCACGTTGGCGGCCCAATCGAATCAATCATTGCCATTATTTATTATGAAACGCTCACTCCTAGCGGCTCTGACGCTCGCCGCATTTTTGCTCGGCCCCGCGTTGGCGGTCTGCGCGCAGACCGGCCACCTCGTCTCTAAAAGTGTCGGGCCGCCGCTTCGCCATCTCGCCGCGCCGCGTGCCAGCGCAACGGCCGACGGCTCACGCATCACGCTTGCGGCCGACGCCGCGCTCGACGGCTATCAGAGCTATCAAGACGGCGACACCTTCTACGTCTTGATCCCGCGCGCCGAACTGCTGCGCCCGGCCGGCGCACTCAACGGGCGCGGCTACTCCGATGCGCAGGTGCTAACTCGCCAGAGCGATCTGCTGCTCTCGTTCCGCACACAAGCTGGCGTGCGGGCGCATGCCAGCCAACAGTTCAACCGGCTTGACATCGTTTTCACCGCGCAACCGGCCACAGTTGGCGGCGACGCACCGGTCGCGGCGCAGGACGTAGCCCGCACGCCGGCCGGCGCACAACCGGACGATCACGCGGTGCTGCAACAACTGCTCAAGCGGATCGCGGAACTGGAAGGTCAGGTCGCGCAGTTGAAGAACGCGGCGGTGGGCGACGCGAGCAATCCCGCCGCCAGCGAGCCGCCACCTGTGCCGGACGCCGCCGGCGAAGAGGCCAGCGAACAAGCGCAGGCGCAGGCGATTCTCGACCAGCACGGACACGAAACGATGCCGGGCCCACGGCTGCAAATTCAGGGCTTCGCCGACGTGAACTATCGCGCCGGCAGTCAACGCGATGCGACCAACGCTTTCTCGCTCGGCCAACTCGATCTATTCATCACCTCGAAACTGTCGGAGAAGTTCAGCGTCTTGAGCGAACTGATCATCGAAGCCAATCGAGACAACACGTTCGACTTCGAGATTCATCGCCTGCTGCTGCGCTACGCGCCGAGCGAATTCTTCAACCTCAGTGCCGGGCGGTATCACACGGCCATCGGTTATTACAACACCGCGTATCATCACGGCTCATGGTTCGCCACCGCCGCCAACCGGCCGTTCCTTTTCGCCTTTGAGGGCCAGGGCGGGCCGCTGCCGCTGCACAACGTCGGCTTATCGGCCACGGGGCGCATCCCTTCCGGCTCGCTCGGGTTGCGCTACGTCGCGGAGATTGGCAACGGGCGCGCCACGCGCTCGCCCACGGCCGAAACAGTGCAATCCGCCGGGGACGAGAACAACGGCAAGTCGTACAACTTCGCGCTCCTCGCCCGGCCCGATGCCGTGCCGGGCCTGCAAACCGGCTTCTCGTTCTATCACGACCACCTGACGCCGCTCACGGGGCCGAACGTCAGCCAGATGATCTTGGCCGGGCACATCGTCTATCGCAACCCGCGTTACGAGTGGCTCAACGAAGCGATCTTCGTGCGGCATAAGCCCGATGGCGCGCGTGCGCCACGCTACACGCCCGGCTTCTACACGCAGTTCGCGCGCCGCTTCGGGCAGACCACGCCCTACTTCCGTTATCAGTATGTGAATGCGCCGGACAATGACACCATCTTCACGAGCGTCGGCCGGCGCAACGGCCCGTCCGTCGGCGTGCGCTACGACGTGACCGAGTACGCGGCCCTCAAGGCGCAGTACGACCGCACCCAGCGCCGCCGCCAAGCGCCGCTTGACGAACTAATTCTCCAACTCGCGTTCACGTTCTAAGCAAGGGGTTGCGCCATGATCAGAGTTACCTGGATCGTCCTCGGCCTGACATTGTTGTGCGCGTCCGGTTTATCCTTCGCTCGCCCGGCAGCTAACGGCGAAGCGCGCACGCTAGCGACCACGCCGGCCGCCGCCGCGCTGCAAAACTCCGACGTGGCGATCATCGTGAACCCGCGCAACGCGACGCAAGACGTTTCCTTCGCCAACCTGCGCAAGTATTTCATGGCCGAGCGCAGCCAGTGGCCCGACGGCACGAAGATCGTCGTCACCATGCGCCAACCGGCCGGGCAGACCGACCGGGCCGCCGTGCTGCGCTCCGTCTATGGCTGGAACGAAGATTATTACCGCACCTACTTCCGCCAGGGCCGCTTCAACGAAAGCATTCAGGATGTGCCGAAGGAGTTGAACACGGTCTACGCGATGATCCAGTTCGTCCACTACACGCCGGGCGCAATCGGCTACGTGCGCGCCGATCAGGTGGACACCGCGAAAGTGAGCGTCCTGCGCGTGGACGGGCGCCGCCCCGGCGACGACGGCTATCGCATTAAATAACGCCGCGCCCGGCCGCCAAGCAAGCTGATGCCACAAAAGTCCCAACGCTATAGTTACACGCTGATCTTCTTGCTGATCGGTGTCATCGTCGCGGCCGTCGGCTGGTACGTCGTGCGCGACATGCTGCGGGCAAGTCAACAGGTCGAGCAGATGTACGCGGGCGCGGCGCAAGGGCTGGACTTGATCGGCGACCTGCAATTCCAGACACAGGAAGTCCGCCGCCTGACGCTGTACTCGTTCACGACCCGCGATCCGAACCTGCAAATTGAATACGCCGATCAGTCGCATCAGGCCGAGGAGCGCATCACCCACATCATCGCGGCGCAACGCGAGCGGCCGAAATCGCCGCGCCACTTGCAGGCCCTCGAGCAGTTCGAGCAGGATTGGAGCGTCTATCTTAAATCGCGCGACGACGTGGTGGGCGCGATCCTGTCCGGCACGATCAACGATGCCGTGCAGATCGATCAGAACTTCGGCATCCCGGCCTTCAATCGCGTCAGCGCCGCGCTGCAAGCCATCAAGCAATCATATAAAAGCGACGCCGAGGTACAACTCGCTGATGTGAACAGCGCCCTGACGCACACGTTCTACAAGCTGTTCTCGCTCCTGTTCGTCACCTTGCTTTTAGCCGGCGGCATCATCCGCACGCTGCAACGCGGGCGCATGTTGCGCGCCGTCGAGCGGGCCAACGCCGAACTGTCCCACGCGCTCGCACAACTACAAGAGACGCAGGTCGCGCTACAAGACGCGAAGGAAGCGGCTGAAGGCGCGAACCAGGCCAAGAGCACCTTCCTCGCCAACATGAGCCACGAGCTGCGCACGCCGCTCAACGCCATCATCGGCTACAGCGAGATGCTCGAAGAAGAAGCGACCGAGGTCGCGCAACCGGCCTTCGTGCCTGACCTGAAGAAGATTCAAACCGCCGGCCGCCATCTGCTCGCGCTGATCAATGACATACTCGATCTGTCGAAGATCGAGGCCGGCAAGGTCGAGCTATACCTTGAGACCTTCAGCCTGCCGGACTTCGTCCAAGACTTGGCGGCCACCATCAAGCCGCTCGCCGCCAAGAACGACAACACGCTCGTCATTCAGGCCAATGCGCAACTCGGCACGATGCGCGCCGACGTGACGAAGGTGCGCCAGTCGCTTTTGAACATGCTCAGCAACGCCTGCAAGTTCACGAAGCAAGGCCAGGTGACGCTCGCCGTGGAGCGCAGGCCCGCCGCCGGGCAGGAATGGATCAGTTTCCGCGTCACGGACTCCGGCATCGGCATCAGCGCCGACCAGATGGCCCGCCTCTTCCAGCCCTTCACGCAGGCCGATGCTTCGACCACGCGCCAGTTCGGCGGCACGGGGCTTGGTCTCGTCATCACTAAAAAATTCTGCGAGTTGATGGGCGGCGAAGTCACCGTCACGAGCGTGCGCGATCAGGGTTCGACCTTCACCCTCACGCTGCCGGCGATAGTGCGTGATCCTAAAGAAGCCATGTCGCTGCCGGGTCTGCCGCCCCTGTCGCTGGCCACGCCGACGGCCGGCACGGTGTTAGTAGTGGACGATGATCCGGCGGCGCGTGAGTTGTTGCGGCGCACGCTCACCAAGGCCGGCTTCCGCGTGGAGTGTGCCGCGGACGGCGCGGAGGGTTTGCGCATGGCGCGTATGCTCCGGCCCGCGGCGATCACGCTCGATGTCATGATGCCGGAGATGGACGGCTGGGCCGCGCTCGCCGCGCTCAAAGCTGATCCCGATCTCAACGACATCCCCGTCGTTATGTTGACCATCGTTGATGACAAGAATAAGGGCTACGCGCTCGGCGCGGCCGACTATCTGACGAAGCCGATTGATCGCGAACAACTCGTCACGGTCATTGACAAGTACCGGCAAGGCGACCAACTCGCGCCCGTGCTCATCGTCGAGGACGACGAGCCAACGCGCCTGTTGTTGAAACGCTTACTAGAGAAAGAAGGCTGGCTCGTGCGCGAGGCGGAGAACGGGCACGTGGCCTTAGCCCAGATCGCGCAGCAGACGCCGCGGCTGATCCTGCTTGATCTGATGATGCCGGAGATGGACGGCTTCGAATTCGTCGAAGCGTTGCACCGGCAACCTAACGGCAATAATATCCCCGTCGTGGTCATCACCGCCAAAGACATCTCTAACGAAGACCGCCTGCGGCTAAGCGGCTACGTCGAAAAGATTCTGGCGAAAGGCGCATACAGCCGCGAAGATTTGCTGCGCGAAGTGCGCGTAATGGTAGAAACATGCGTGCGCGGCCGGAGCGCCGTCCGCACCGGGTTTTGAGCGCAGTCGAGTTGACATTCATAATTATCCAATCAGGGGAATTTTGCTCATGGCGAAGATTTTGTTAATTGAAGACAACGAGATGAACCGCGATATGCTGTCGCGGCGGCTCATGCGCAAAGGTTACGAAGTGCTGCTGGCCGTGGACGGCGGGCAGGGCGTCGCGCTGGCGCAAGAGGCCGTACCCGATCTGATCTTGATGGACATGAGTCTGCCCGTACTCGACGGCTGGGAGGCCACACGCCAACTCAAAGAGGCCGCCGCGACCAAAGCGATCCCGATCATTGCGCTAACCGCGCACGCCATGTCCGGCGACCGCGAGAAGGCCCTGGCCGCCGGCTGCGACGATTACGACACGAAGCCGGTTGAATTGCCGCGCTTGCTGGAAAAGATTGAAGCGATCTTGCAAAAGCTGACCATCGTATGAACATGCACCCCGACACCAACGCGACACTGCCCGACGCGACGCGCACACGCAATGCTCTGCTCGCACATCTGCGCCGCGAACTATCCGCGCCCGTTGACGCCATCATTGACTATAGCGAGATGACGCTTGAAGGCGCGGCGGGCGATGCAGCCGTCCACGCTGATTTGCAAAAGATTCTCACGGCGGGCCGGCAACTACGCACGCGCGTGGACGAGTTGCTCCACCCCGACCGGGCCGCCGCGCATGCCGCCGACCTTGATGCCTTCGGCGCGCACGTCCGCCACGAATTACGCACGCCGATCAACGCCATCAACGGTTACAGCGAAATGCTGCTTGAGGATGCGACCGACGCGGGCCGCACGGAACTCGTCGCCGACTTGGAACAGATTCACACCGCCGGGCAGCAACTACTCACGCTCATCGACGACATCGTGCGCTTCTCCGCCGTCGAGGCGAACAACAACAGCTTTAATCCCGGCGACACCGGCGTCTTCAGGATGGTCGCAAGTGCGGTCAGCACGCTGCACGCGCTCGACGATGCCGCCCATAGTCGCGATATGCAGGGCGGTCTTATTCTAGTCGTCGATGACAACGCGACGAACCGCGATGTGCTGCAACGGCGTCTCGCGCGGGAAGGCTACGAAGTAAAATGCGCGGTGAACGGCTCACAAGCACTGGAACTGCTCGCCGAGCGATCTTTTGATCTTGTCCTGCTCGACATCATGATGCCGGGGCTAAACGGTTATCAAGTGTTGGAGCGGTTGAAGCAGTCGGCGGACTTGCGCGACATCCCGGTGATCATGATCTCCGCCATTGACGAGGTGGACAGCATCGTGCGCTGCATCGAGTTGGGCGCTGAAGATTATCTGCCCAAGCCGTTCAACCCGGTGCTGCTGCGCGCCCGCGTCGCCGCTTCGTTGGAGAAAAAACATCTGCGCGACCGCGAGCAGGCTTACCTTGCCGAATTGCGCATCGAGCGCGAGAAGTCTGAGCGATTGCTCTTAAACGTCCTGCCCGCGCCTATCGCCGCGCAGTTGAAAGAGCAACCGGGCGTCATCGCCGAGAGCTTCGCCGAAGCCACCATCCTCTTCGCCGATCTCGTCGGCTTCACCCAGATGTCGGCCCGCGTCACGCCGGAAGAGTTGGTGCATTTGCTGAACGAAATCTTCTCCACCTTCGATCAACTAGCCGAGCGGCACGGACTGGAGAAGATCAAGACCATTGGCGATTGCTACATGGTCGCCGCCGGACTCCCTACGCGCCGCACTGATCACGCCGAAGCGATGGCCGAGATGGCGCTCGACATGCAAGCCGCGCTCGCCGCATTCAATCAAACGCACAACGCGCAACTCAACACGCGCACAGGCATCAACACAGGCCCGGTCGTCGCCGGCATCATCGGCACGTCCAAATTCATCTATGATCTCTGGGGCGACGCGGTCAACACCGCGAGCCGCATGGAATCGCATAGCCTGCCAGGCCGCATTCAAGTGTCCCACGCAACCTACCAACGACTGGCCGCCGACTATCTCTGCGAGCCGCGCGGCATAATCAATATCAAAGGCAAAGGCGAGATGGAAACCTACTTCCTCATCGGACGCAAAGAATAATCTCACCGCCGGGCGCGCCGGCCCAAATCATTCGAGGATTAATTTAGCGACTTCGGCCCGCACGTGTGTGGCGCGGCGTAAGTTAAGGCCGGCTTTCTTGCGTAACGGCAGCGCAGCCAGATCGGCGCGCGTGCTGATCCGCAGCAGCCGGCCTTCGCGGACAAGTTCTTCATCCACGGCCGCCCAACGGCCCGCATAGATAGTCGCGGCCGGTACGCCAAGCGCGGCCGCCTCCCGGTTCATCGTCCCGCCCGCGCTGACGACCAGATCGGCCGCCGCGATCAGATGCGCGCCGTCGAGGGCCGCGCGGGGCAGAATAAAGTGCGCCGATGCGCGCTGGCCGTATTGTTTGCGCTGTGCTTCGTTGCGCGCGAGCATGACCACTGTCACGTCGGTCTGTGTCTGTAAACGATTGAGCAATTCGTCGAACAACTCATTCTCGAAGCGATGATAGAGCGCGTCGCGCGCAGGCGGACGCACAAGGACGAGCACGTCAGATGTTTCCACACCAAGCTCAGCGAGCCGCGCGGCGAAAGTCGGCGCAGGCGTGAAGTCCGCGAGATACACGTCCTCTTTCGTGCCCGCGTAGCGCCGGACTTTGCGCGTGCCTGCGCCGAAGCGTTTAAGCGCGGCGGCGGGAAACGCACGCGGCACCAGCACGCGGGTGGCGAGGCGGAACGCGAGATGATTGGCCGGTTGATGCTCGTAGTCCATCAACGTCACGGCCTTGATGCCGAGCAAGCGCGCCGCGACGATCTGCGCGTATGAGTTATGACTCACCGCCAACGTCAGCCCGTGCCCGCGCGCCCAACGCGCTAACGCCAGCGCGCGCCCGAACAGGTTCTCCGCTTTGCCTGCCAACCCGCGCCCCCCGTGCCCGCCGATCACCACCGCGTCGAGACCCGCGCACTGCGCCAGTTCGACCGTCTGCGCAAACTCGCGCGCCGTCACGAGCACCTCGTGCCCGCGTGCAACAAACTCCGGCACAAGCGCGCGGAAGAACGGCACGTGCGGCGAGTTAGCGAGATCGATCCAGATGCGAGACATTGAGGTTAATGATGAAGGATGAACGCTGAACGCTGAATGAAAGGCAAATGTTTTTGATTCAGCGTTCAGCGTTCATCCTTCATCGTTTCGATCTGCCGCGCTAGGGCATAGGCCATCCAGGCCTGCGTCCAGCGCATGTAGGGCGTGCGGACGGTGTAGCCGCGTCGCCGTTGATAGTAGAAGAATCCGCGCGGGTCGCGCAGATTGTGCAATGCCCATTGCGTGATCGTGTGCGCGAACGGGAGCGCGTCCGCGTCAAGTGCGCGCAGTTCGCAGAGGGCGACGATGCTTGCGCCGACCGCGTGTGCGTCGGCCGGGTAGCGCCGATCAGGAAAATATTTCGGCCAGCCGTCGGGCAGAAAGAAGCGTGCGCGCCAAAAGTCGTAGCCGCGTTGGAGCGCGGGCGCAAACTCGGCGCTCGCGGCCGGGCAGGCGGGCATGATCCGCGCGAGACTCGTGAGTATGAAGGCAGTGTGGAAATTGTCGGCCCAGGTTTGATAACTGTCCGCGCCATAAGCCCACGAGCCGTCCGGCTGTTGCCGCCTGATGACGTAGCGGGCGGCGCGCACGGCCCAATCGCATAACGCACCTTCGCTCGTGCGTGCGCCGACCGTGGCCAGCGTCTCCGCCGCCAGCAAGCTCGCGTTGAAGACGCGCGTGTCGTCGTGTGGGGTGTAGCTGAAACAGATCTCACCATTGCTTTCTTCGCTGCGCCGCAGATCATGCAGAATGAACTCGCACGTCGTCCGCGCGCTGCGCAGATAATCGTCGTCCGCAAAGGTGTCCGCCGCTTCGATGAGCGCGCGAGCGGCGAAGGCGGTGGGTACGATGGCGGGCGTACCACGCGGCGCATAGAAGGCGCGGCCCTGCCAGTCGAAGTTATAGCCCCACGCCGCACCGTGCCAGCCAGCGAGCGATTGCGCCAAGAGGTCAGCAAGTAGCCCGCGCGCAGTCTGGGCATCAGCTTCCATGCGCGTGGTGCGAAAGCGCGCGAGCGCGGCGAGCGCGAAGAGCGCCGTGCCCTTCGCGTTGCGCCCACGCGGCACGAGCGCAAGTGCGCGCAGGTTAACAGGCGCACGTTTGAAGACCTGCGTCCAGACGAGGCGGGCGGCCCGCGACCGGCGCAGCGGCGTCGCTTGCAACAGCCGACTGTTCAGGGCGTCGAATGGATCGGGCCCCGCAAAGTCGCGTGCCTGACACCACGCGAACAACAGGTGATAGACGCGCTCAAGCTCAACTAGCTCAGCATCGTTTGGCCCGCGCCCGCCGTTAACATCAGTCGTCGTCGCCTTGCGATATGTAATCTCGTTAAGCATCCACCTGGCCGGCAAAGATAAACCACGCGCGCGGCCGAAACAACGATGGGGCAGTCCCGCCGCTTCGCCGCCACGTTTTACTTCGGTTATAATCCACCCGTCTCCAACAACATTTAAAGACACTAACATCCGGGAGTTCAAGACATGAAAACTCTATTGCTAATCTCGCTCCTCCTCTGCCTGCCCGCGTTCGCGTTGGCGCAGGGCAAAGGGCGCGGCGACAAACGCGCCGCGGCCGCGCAACCGCCGCGCAAGCTGTTCACCTACGATTACACGATTGCCGATCTGCCGAACGGTTTGCGCCTTGTCACCGTGCCAACTGATTACCCGAACCTCGTCGCGCTCTACATCGTCGTTACCACCGGCTCGCGCAACGAGATTGAAGCGGGCAAGAGCGGTTATGCCCACTTGTTCGAGCATCTGATGTTTCGCGGCAGCGAGAACTACTCGCCTGAACAGCGGGACTTGCTCCTGAAGAAAGCCGGCGCGTCGTCGAACGCTTACACGACTGACGACCGCACGGTCTATCACGAAGTCTTCTCCAAGGACGACCTCGACGCCGTCCTCAAGTTGGAAGCCGACCGCTTCCAACATTTGAAATACCCGGAGAACAACTACAAGACCGAGACGCGCGCCGTACTGGGCGAGTACAACAAAAACAGCGCCGCGCCCGGCGAGAAACTGTTCGAGGCCTTGCGCGAGACGGCGTTTAAGACGCACACCTATGCGCACACGACGATGGGCTATATCAAAGACATCGAGGACATGCCCAACCAGTATCAGTACAGTCTCGATTTTTATAAACGCTACTACCGGCCCGAGTATACGACGATCACCATCGTCGGCGACGTGACGCACGCGCAAGCGCTCGCGCTCGTCAAACGCTACTTCGGCAGTTGGCAACGCGGCAACTACGTGCCCAATATTCCGGCCGAACCGGCGCAGGATGCGCCCCGCGAAGCGCACGTTGATTGGCCGAACCCGACCCTGCCGTACCTCGCCATCGCCTTCCGCGGGCCCGCCTTCTCGGACACGAGCAAAGACAAGATCGCGCTCGACCTGCTCTCCGCCATCGCCTTCGGCGAGAACTCCGAGCTTTATCAGAAGCTCGTCATCAAAGAGCAGAAGGTGGACTCGTTGAACGCCGGCGCGGAAGATCATCAGGATCAGGAGTTGTTCAGCGCCTTTGCGCGCATCAAAGACCCGAAGGACATGGACTACGTGCGCGCACAAATGCTCGCCACCTTCAAGCGCTACACCAACGAGGTTGTCTCGCAGCAACAACTAGACAACACGCGCTCGCGTTTCCGCTATGGCTTCGCGCAAGCGATGAACAGTTCCGAAGCCATTGCGGGCGCGCTCGCACCATATATCGCGCTGCGGCGCACGCCGGAGACGCTTAATAAACTATTCGCGCTCGCCGACACCGTCACGCCCGAAGACATGCGCGCCGCCGCGCGCCGCTACTTTACCGACAACAACCGCACCATCGTCACGCTCTCAACCAAGCCGGGCGACAAGACCGCACAAAGGGAGGGCGGACGTTAATGCGAAGCACACTCTCGATCACATTCATCATCTGCCTGCTGACGCTTGCAACCATGCCGACACTAGCTCAACGCAAATCGTCTCCCCATGCGACGACCGAAGGCGGCACGAGGACCGCGCCAGACGCGCAGACGGGCGACGTACTGCTGCCTTCGCGCTCGCCGCTCATCTCGTTCCGCATCCTGTTTATGACCGGCTCGGCCGACGATCCGGCGGGCAAGGAAGGACTGGCCAACTTGACGGCCGCGCTCTTAGCGCAGGGCGGCTCGCGCCAGATGACCTACGAACAGATCGTCGCCGCCTTCTACCCGCTGGCCACCTCGTTCGGCGCACAGGTTGACAAGGAGATGACCGTCTTCGTCGGCACGACGCATCAGGACAATCTGCAAACCTATTACGGGATCATCAATCAGATGTTGCTCGATCCCGGCTTCCGCGAGGACGACTTCACGCGCGTTAAGACCGACGCGATCAACTCCCTCAAGGTGGGCCTGCGCCAGTCGAACGATGAGGAGCTTGGCAAAGAATATCTCTACAACGTCATCTACGCCGGCCATCCTTACGGGCATTACAACGTGGGCACGGTCAGCGCGCTCGAAGCGATCACGCTCGCTGATGTGCGCGATTTCTATCAAAAGCACTACACGCGCGCCAACCTCGTGCTGGGGCTGGCGGGCAACTACCCGGCCACGCTGCCCGCGAAGGTGAAAGCCGATTTCGCCAAATTGCCCGCCGGCACAACCATGCCGAACACCTTCGCCGCGCCGAAGCTCGACGCCGGCACACACGTGGACATCATCCAACGCGACACGCGCTCGACCGCTTTCTCGCTCGGCTTTCCCATCAACGTCACGCGGGCCGACAAAGACTTCGCCGCGCTCGCGCTTGTCGCGTCTTATCTGGGCCAGCATCGCTCGTCGAACAGCTATCTCTATCAACGGCTGCGCGAGGCGCGCGGCTTGAACTACGGCGATTACGCTTACATTGAATACTTTCCGCGTGGCATGTATCAGTTCGAGCCGGATGCGAACCTCGCACGCCAGCAACAGATTTTCCAAATCTGGTTGCGCCCGGTCGAGCCGGCGAACGGTTTGTTCGCGCTGCGCGGCGCGCTCTACGAGTTCGACAAACTCGTGCGCGACGGCATGTCGCCAGAAACTTTTGAAGCGACGCGCGAGTTCCTGTCGAAGTATTCCAACATCCTGACGCAGACGCAGGACGCGCAACTCGGTTACGCGCTCGATAGTCGCTATTACAAGATCGGCAACTTCAACGATTATCTGCGCGCACAGTTAGCCAAGCTCACGCTCGCCGACGTGAACCGCGCCATCCGCGACCATCTGACGACGAAAGGCATGCGCATCGTCGTCGTCACCAAAGACGCGCAAGGCTTCCGCGACGCGCTTTTGAGCGGCCAGCCTTCGCCCATCACCTACGTCTCGCCCAAGCCGCAGAGTATTCTGGACGAAGACAAGCTCATCGAAGCGTTCAAGCTCGACGTGCAGCTGGCAAACGTGCGCATCGTGCCGGTCGATCAAGTCTTTCAGTAAGACGATATTTGACGCAGCGAACGCAGAGAAAGCGCAAAGCTTTCCGCTGCGTCCGCTGCGCCCGCCTTTCGCGCGCTCTGCGGATAAATCTCCTTAGCCCGTTCTCAGCTTCAACAAGGCACTCTATGAAAACATCGCTTACGCCCGAAACGACCCGCGCCCTCAACGAGCGGCTGCAAGGGGCCAACACAGATTTCGCCCGCGTCTATCCCGGCGAATCCGGCGCGCGTCAGCCCGTGCATACCGTCTATGGCGGCGCGCATCTATTCAAGGCCGACACGCCGCAACGCCTCGGCGTGCTGGCGCGGCGTGCGCTCGCACAGTTCGCGCCCGACGCCCTTACCTTCGCCCGCGCGCTCAACCTGCCCGGCATTGAACCGCTGGCCGAAGAGATGGCGGGAGTCGTCCAACCCAGCATCCCGTTCGCGGGCGGCGCGCAGATGGAAGTTGACAGTAAACCCGTGCAACTCGCGCAGACCATCTACACGCGCGTGCAGGAGAAACTGACGCGCGAGCCGGTGGAAGATTTTCGCATTGACTTCGAGGATGGCTACGGCAATCGGCCTGACGCCGAAGAGGATGGGCACGCAGAAGCGGCCGCCAGGGAAGTGGCCAAGGGCATGCAAGCGGGCACGCTCTCGCCCTTCATCGGCATCCGCATCAAGCCCTTCACCGAAGAGTTGCGCGCCCGCAGCATGCGCACGCTCGACATCTTTCTCTCCACCGTTGTTGCCGAGTCCGGCGGGCAGTTGCCGCCCAACTTCGTCGTCACCTTGCCCAAGATCGTCAGTCCCGCGCAGACGGCCGCGCTGGCCGACATCTTCGACTTACTTGTGCCGCAACTCGGACTCGCGGCCGGCGCACTAAAAATGGAGATGATGATCGAGACCACGCAATCAATCATCAACGAGCAGGGCGCGATCAACTTGCCGCTCATGCTCGCCGCCGCGCGCGGCCGCTGCATCGCCGCACACTTCGGCACTTATGATTACACCGCCAGTTGCAACATCACCGCCGCGCACCAGCACATGATGCACCCATCTTGCGACTTCGCGAAGCACATGATGCAAGTCTCGTTCGGCGGCACAGGCGTGTGGCTCTCCGATGGCGCGACCAACATTATGCCCGTCGCCCCACATCGCGCGCCGGAAGGACAAGAGCTTTCACCCGCACAGGTCGCGGAGAATCAACGCACCGTCCAACGCGCGTGGGCGTTGCACTATACGCACGTGCAGCATTCGCTCACCGGCGGCTTCTATCAAGGTTGGGATTTACATCCTGCCCAACTCCCCACCCGCTACGCCGCCATCTACGCCTTCTTCCTCCAAAGTCTGGACGCCGCCAGCGAACGCCTGCGCAACTTCGTGGCCAAGGCCGCCAAGGCCACGCTCGTCGGCGATGTGTTCGACGACGCCGCGACCGGCCAAGGCTTGCTCAACTATTTCCTCCGCGCTCTCAACTGCGGCGCACTCACGCCAGCCGAAGCCGTCGAGCTATCAGGCCTTAGTCTGGCGGAACTGCGCTCCGGCTCGTTCGTGAAGATATTGCAAGGGCGGCAAAATCCATGACGGAGTTAGCGCACGTGGACATGACTCATCGTGCGGCCATCAGTGAAGCATTGGCGCTGATCTTCAGCGGCATCGCCAAGCTGAACGCGCGCTTCCCGGACAAAGCCTTCACAATTGATGGTCGCCTAGTTGGGGATATAGGCGAAATCGTTGCACTGCTGGAATATGACATAGAACTTTATCCAGTTCAGACTCTGGCGCACGACGGCATCACTTCAGATGGGCGTAAGGTGCAAGTGAAGGCCACGTTCAAGGAACACCTCAGCATGACTACCGTGCCCGAACTCTATCTAGGTATACAGTTGTCGCCAGATGGTAGTCATGTCGAGATATATAACGGGCCGGGTAGTCTTATCGCTCAGAAATTTTCCCATAGGGCCGGCTTGGGAGAAAAGCAGTTATCATTTCCAATAACCGCACTTCAGGAGCTTTCAAAGACCGTCCTAGCGACACAGCGCGTTCGCCGCCGTCAAGTCTGATGAAGCGCGATGGATATGCCATGAAGCCATTCCTACCAGCCCGACTCATGCCATTATTTCAATCGTCCGCAATTCACTTCTAAGACAGTCAACTCTCCGCCCGCTAGCGTACCGCCACAACTGTTCGGCCAAGCTGGAGGCGTCGTTTGCGCGCATGATCTGGGCTGACTTCAGCCCGCCAGCGTGTCGGGCGGGCGTGGCAAGGTTATTGCAATAAGCCTGTCAGACGCGCATATAGCAATACGGAATCGATACACAGGCGTGTTCTAACAGGCGCACCAATTCAAGCGCATCGACTAAGCTGACGAATAACATCACGGGAGGGTGAGAGATGGGGATTATCGCTTACATCATTTTGGGTTTGATCGCCGGCTTGATCGCTAAAGCCATTATGCCGGGTAAAGACCCCGGCGGGGCGATCATCACGATCCTGATAGGGATCGCCGGTTCAATCATCGGCGGTTTAATCGGTGGCACGTTGCTCGGCTACGGAAGCGTTAACAACGTTGGTGACGTGAGCCGACCCGGTTTTTTGATGAGCCTGGTGCTCTCAGTTATCGGTGCAGTGATTCTGCTGGCCGTGTACCGGCTCATTAAGGGCCGCAGCCTGCGCGCCTAAAAGTCGAGTTAACCAAAATTTCGACGGGTGCTGTGCGGGCTGGCGGCTGACCGCTGTTCATAAGCACCGCGACTCGTCTGTTCATACACAATCCACAGGGAGGATAAAGAGATGGCTGACACAACTAGCACTTCGATGGAACGCTCACGCAGAGTGACCGGCATGTTCAAAGACAGAGAGAGCGCCGAGAGCGCATATAACTCGCTCAGCACGCGCGGCTATGGCACTGACGATGTCAACATGGTGATGTCCGACGACACGCGCAAGAAATACTTCTCGGACGACGCTAAGCCCAGCGAGCTTGACACGAAGGCGTGGGAGGGTGCGGGCAAGGGCGCGGCCGTCGGCAGCACAGTTGGCGCGACGCTCGCGGCACTCGCTGCCATCGGCACGACGCTGGCGCTGCCCGGGATCGGGCTACTTATCGCCGGGCCGCTCGCGGCCGGCATCGCAGGCGCGGGCGCGGGTGGCTTGACCGGTGGTTTGATCGGCGGCCTCATCGGCCACGGCATTCCGGAAGAGCATGCGAAAGTCTACGAACAAGGCATCAAGGACGGCGGCATCATGATGGGCGTCGAAGCCCGCAATGACGAAGACGCCGAGTATCTTGAGAACGAGTGGCGCAACAATCGCGGCGAGCACGTCTACCGGTAACAAGCGGCGGCGAGTTTAATCACTCACGCGGAGAACACAGGAGGAAACGGATGAGACGAACAGCAGCTTTACTGGCAGGGCTAACCCTTGTCGGCGCGCTTGCGGCTTGCACCACGACGGATAACACGAACACCGACGCGACGCGCGCCAATACGAACGCGAACACGACCAACGCGGGCAGTCCGGCGCGCGAGGGCGTGATTGAGACGAACGCCAACATACCGGCCAACGCGAACGGCAACACCGTCTCGTCAAATACGGCCGTGTTGACGAACGACAACGGCAACAAGAACACCGCCGGTGTCTCAACAACGAACAACAGCAACATGCACAACACGAACGCTAACGCGCACAACATGAATGCCAACGGCAATCATATGGGCGCGAAGAACGGCAACACCAACCACTAAATCTGGTCGCAGCCGGTTCCTAGTTTGCATAAACAAGGCGCACGCGCATGTTCCAACATGCGCGTGCGCCTGTGTTTGTTAAAGCAAGCTTAAAGCTACGCCCGGCGCACAAACTTCGCCGCGATAAACCCCACCAAGATCAAGCCCGACAGGATGAGCCAGTTGTAACGGCTGCCATAGGTCGCGGTCGGGAAGTGGTTGCTGATCATGGTGAAGACGAGCGGCACGACCAGAAAAGTGTTCTGTTTAGAGCGCAATTTGGCGCGGGCGGCGAGATTATAATCCGGCGCTTGCCCCGCCTTCGTCGCGGCGATCATCTTGCTCTGGCCCGGCAAGATGCGCAGCCACACGTTGGCCGCCATGATCGTGCCGAAGAGCGCGCCGACGTGTATGTAAGCCGCCCGCCCGCTGACCACGCGCGTCAGCCCGTAGGTGATGCCGACCACGAGCAAGTAGCCGACAACAGCAAAGGCAACTTCGTTTTTACCAAGCGGCGATTGGGCCAGCAAATCGTAGATGAGCCAGCCAACGACGAGCACGCCGATACAGAGCGCGGCGGCGGCGGGCACACCGCTGTCCCACACGTCCGCATCCACAAGCGCGCCGCCGAGATAGTAGACCAGCACGAGCAGGAACATACCGCTCAACCACGTGAGCGCCGCCTCCCAACGAAACCAGTGCAGTTCGCGCGGCCCCGGCTGTTTTTGTTTCTCGACCACGTAGAAGCCGCCGCTATGCACCATCCAGACCTGCGCCGCGTCGCCCGTCTTCGTCGCGCGCTCTTCTTCCGTGAGTCGGGCATCAAGCCAGGTGAAGTAGTAGGTCGTGCCGATCCACATGATGCCGGCGAAGACGTGAAACCAGCGCGCGAGCAGGTTCAGCCACTCGCTCAGGTTGGGGTTGAGTCGCATTAAGTTTACTTAGCTCCCGCGATAGGTGGAGTAGCCGAACGGACTGAGCAAGAGCGGCACGTGATAGTGCTGTGTCTCGTCGCGCACGACGAAGTTGATCATAACCTGCGCGTAAAAGCTCTCGCTCTGCCCTGCGGCGAAGTAGGCAGCGGTGTCAAACGTGAGCCGGTACGTGCCCGGCGCAAGCAGGAAGTCCGCCGGCAGCAGGGCACGCACACGGCCGTCCGTGTCGGTCGCGCTTTGCCCCAACACTTGCCAGCCTTGGGCCGTTTGCAATTCAAGGACAACCGCCACGCCAGCGGCGGGTCGTCCGCGCGCCGTATCGAGCACATGGGTGGTGATGGCGCTCATGCGGCTAAAAGTTTTTCCAGTCTCAGGCGCGTGATCTTGCCCTGCTCGGCGGCGGCGTTACGCAACTCAATATCGGGATCGTTCGGCATGCGGGCGTGCAAGAGCGTGAGCATCTCGGCGGCCGTCTTGCCCGTCGCGCAGACGATGAAGATGTAGCCAAACTTCTCCGCATACGTGCGGTTGGCGGCGGCGAGTTCTTCCATAATCGTTTGTGCCGCCGCCTGCGTGCCCGCTTGCTCCTCTGCCGACCACGCTTGCGCCGCAGCCGCTTGTGCCCGCGCCGCCGCCTGCTCGCCGATGCGCGGGTGGCTGCTAAACGCTTCCTGCCAATCGGCCGCGCGCAAACTCCACCAGACATCATCAGCCACGTGCAATAGTTCGGCCACGTCCGCGAACGGACGCTGCGCTGCCAGCGCCCGCGCCCATGCGGTCGAGCCGCAGCATTTAAGCAATTCGCCTTCCGCTGCCGGCGCGGCGAGGGCGTTCAATTTTGCGAGACCTTCACACACCGCCATCCGCCACCTGTCCATAAAGCCGCAGCCGGCTAACGCCACCGTCCGGGTAGATGTTAAAGCGCACGTGCGAAAGCACGCCTAAGGGTTGCAACTCTTCAGCGAAGAGATGGCGTGTATGCGCTTGCAGTTTCGTCTGGGGCAACAACTCAGTCCAGGCGCAACTCGCAAGCGCGTCCGTACCCGTTGTCCAGTCGGGCGCGGCGCAGCCTTCGAGCGCGCAACTATCGGGGTAGTTACCTTTGAAGTGCGCCGTGTCCACTTCGACCTGCTGGATCGTGCCGCGTGCGCCGAGTTTAATCACGACCCAATCGTAACCGGGGCCGCGCCGCCGCTTCGTCTCCCAACCGTCGCTCATATCGGCGGCCCGGCCCGGCATGATCAGGTTGTGCCGATGACCAAAGAACATGTCGCTGCACGCGAGCACCAGACCGCCATGCTCAACCGCCGCGAGATCAACCAACCCGAACCGCGCGATGCGCGGCCAATCCGGCGCAACCTCGCCGTACACCCGCAAACGCGCGACGCCGCCATCCGGATAAATCTTCAGACGCAAATGCGTGCAACGTTCCGCAGACTCAATCGCAAACGGATTCTGCGCATCCCCGTTAAGTTGCGCTGGCGGCAGCAGTTCATGCCATACCGTCGCGTCGTGCAATAGTCGTTCGGCAGCCGGTTGCCCATCCACCGCGCAGGCTTCGATAGAACACTGCTCCGGATAATTACCGCGAAAGAAGCTCGTGTCCACGACGACGCCGCGCACGATGCCGGGCAGACCTAGCCGGATCAGACACCAATCGAACCCGGGCGTGCGCCGCCGCCGCGATTCCCAGCCGTCCATCCACTTGCCGCGCTCCGTGTACTCGCCTTCACGCCAAACCGGCGCGCTCGCCTTCAACAAATTCTCTTTGGGCGCGAAGAAATCGTCGTTCGCGGCCAGCACCGCGCCGCCGAGCCGTTCCGCCGCCAGGTCAACCAGTTCGGTAAATTCCATCAAGCGTCACCTCGCAGCAGCAGCGCGCCTGCCGCTTCGTTGAGAAACTCGCCGCGCTCGTAAATCTTCACGCCGCGCAGGTATGTGGTCTCGACCACGCCGCGCAACAGTTGGCCCGCATACGGCGTCAGTTTGTGCCGGTGGTGGAGCAGCTCTGCCGCAACCTGAAACTGCGCCTCCGGTCGCCAGACGACGATGTCCGCATCACAACCAACCTTGAGCGCGCCCTTTCTGTTCTCCAGCCGCACCAGCCGCGCAGGTGCGGCCGCGAGCCATGCCACTAAGTGATTGAGCGAAATCCCACGCTCACGGGCCCCCGTCCACATCACCGGCAGGCGCAGTTGTAGCGAACTGATGCCGCCCCACGCTTGCAGGAAATCGCCCACTTCGGGCCGCTTCAACTCCGGCGGGCACGGTGAATGATCCGAGACGATCATGTCGAGTACACCTTCATCGAGCGCACGCCACAACGCTTCGCGGTTCGCGCGCTCGCGGATCGGCGGGCAGCATTTGTACTCGGTCGCGCCGTCCGGCACATCCTCGGCCACGAAGGTGAGATAGTGCGGGCACGTTTCGGCCGTCAAGGGCAAGCCTTCAGCTTTGGCCGCGCGCAGCAACGACAAAGAGGTTGCTGACGAGTGATGCACGATATGCACCCGCGCACCCGTCGCCTGGCAGAGCCGGATCATTAGCGCGACCGCTTCATCCTCCGCTGCTTTGGGCCGCGTCGCCAGGAACGTCGCATAGTGGCGCGGGTCTGCCTCTATCCCTTGCGCCGCCGCGAGCGCCGCAGCAATCGGCGCTTGTAGTTCGGCATGGACGATCAGCAGCGTGCCCAGCCGCGCCAACTCCGGCAACGCCACGCGCAAGTCCGATTCGGTCACATGCGGAAACTCGTCCACGCCCGACGGCACCAGAAAGCACTTGAAGCCGACGACGCCCGCCGCGTGCATTGGCGCTAACTCGGCCACGTTGCCCGGCACGACGCCGCCCCAAAAACCCACGTCAACGCGACATTGCGTTTGCGCCCGCGCACGTTTCGTCAGCAGACCGGCGAGCGTCGTCGTCGCGGGCACGCTGTTGAGCGGCATGTCCACGAGCGTCGTCACGCCGCCGGCTGCGGCCGCGCGCGTTGCCGACGCGAAACCTTCCCAAGCGGTACGCCCCGGCTCGTTGATATGCACGTGCGTATCCACCAGACCGGGCATGACGACCATCTCGTCCGCGATGTCAATCAATTCATAGTGCGGCGGCACGTCGGCCCACGCCCCGACCGCGACGATGCGGCCAGCACGTACCTGCACCGCGGCTGGCGCGGTCGCATCCGGGAGCACGACCCGCCGGCCGCGTATGACGAAGTTGGTCGCGGTCATGTTTGAGCCAACTGCCCCAAGAAATCCGTCAACAAATTCGCCGCGACGCGCAGCCGGTATGCGGCCGTCGAGCGCAAGTCGTCAATCGGCGCGATCTCTTGCAGCAACAGCGCGCGCGCAGCTTTGATAGTTGCTTCGTCGAGCCGGTGCGCGCGCAGCAATGCTTCCGTTCGCACACAGCGCACGACCGTCGGCGCAACGCTGCCAAGCGTGATGCGGACATCATCGATGCGCCCATCGTGCAGCCGCGCGGCGGCGGCGATGCAGACTTTCGAGATCGCCTGTGCTTTGCGCGTGCCGACCTTGCGATAATACGTTTGCCATTCGTGTGTGCGGCGCGGCAGATGTATGCGCCACAACAGTTCGTCGGGCTGCATGTTCATCTGTTTGTAGCCGGTATGGAAACCGTCGTAAGCGATGCGCCGCGAGCCGCGGGTTGAGACAAATTCAAGTTCCGCGTCATAGACAAGCAGCGCGGGCGGCGAGTCGGCGGCGGGCGAGGCGTTGACGACGTTGCCGCCGAGCGTGCCGCGATTCTGAATGGCGATCCCCCCCGTCTCGCGCGCCGCCGCGCACAACAACGGAAACTCGCGCTGCATCGTCTCGTGCCGTTGCACCTGTGTGTACGTCGTCAACGCACCGAGCGTGATGTGATCCGGCGTAACCTCGATGCCCTTGAGTTCAGGCAGATGCCAGATGCTTAAGAATTGTTTGTGTGCCAATAGCCCTGCTTCGAGCAGCACGAGCACATCCGTCCCGCCCGCCAACGCACGCCACACGCCCGGCTCGCGCGCCAACAACTCAAGCGTAGCCGCGAGGTCGTGCGGCGCACGCAATTCGTAATCAGGCAGGTACGCTCTCAACACTCAACTCCCGTGCGTTGGCAGGCGCGCACCACCGCGTCGAAGATTTTCATGTAGCCGGTGCAGCGGCAGAGATTGCCCGCGAGCCCGTTGCGTATCTCCGCCTCAGTCGGCTGCGGCGTCTGGGCGAGCAGATTTATTGCTGCCATGATCATGCCCGGTGTACAGATGCCGCATTGCGCGCCGCCCGTTTCGATGAACGCCGCTTGCACCGCATCCAGTTGCGCGCCGGCGGCCACACCTTCAATCGTTTTGATCTCCGTGCCCGCGACTTGCAGCACCGGCACAAGACAACTGTTGACCAACTCGCCGTCAATCGATACGGAGCATGCGCCGCACTCGCCTTCGCCGCAACCCTCCTTCGTGCCGGTCAACTCTAACTGCTCGCGCAGCACGTCGAGCAGCCGCGCCAAGGGGTGCGCGGTCAGCGTGTGCCGCACACCATTCACCGTACAAGTCACGGCCACTGTGTTCGCAGTCTTGTTACTCATGCGTCTTGTTGGCTTAGCGTCTCCATCAATGCCTCCGGCATCAATGGTACGTGGTTGAAGGCAACGCCGGTGGCATGTTCAATCGCGTTCAGGATCGCGGGCGCACCGCCGTCCATCGGCAACTCACCGATGCCTTTCGCGCCGCCGGGGCCGTAAGGATATGGCTGCTCCTCGAAGTGGACGCGGATCGGCGGGATGTCGGCTGCGGTCGGCATAATGTAGTTCGTCATCTGATTATTGATCATGCGCCCGTTCGCCCAAACCACGTTCTCATATAAGGTGAAGCCGATAGCTTGCGCCACGCCGCCCTCGATCTGGCCCGCCGCCAAGATCGGGTGAACGACCTTGCCCACCTCCTGCACCGCGACGAAATCATCCACGCGCGCTTCATACGTCAACAGATCAACCGTGACCTCGGCCACGTAAACCGCCCACGCATAAGTGCCGTAGGCGTCGCCCTGATACTTGCCCTCGTCCCAATGCACGCCCGGCGGCGGGCTGTACTGGCTGAAAGATTTCAGCGCACCATGTTGCTCGATATGTTGCCGACAAGCTGCGCGCCAATCATCCGCCGTGTACGGCTCCGGCAGCAAACCCGCGCCTTGCAGCGTCTGGCGCAGTCCGAGCGCGGCCGATTCGACCAACTTGCCCACGATCATCGTGGTGCGCGACGCGACGGTCGGGCCACTGTTTGGCACATTGCCGGTGTCGGGCTGCATGATGTCGAACAATTCGTAATCGAGCTGCAACGCATCGGCCGCGATCTGCGCGAAGACCGTGTTCGTGCCCTGCCCGATCTCTGTGCTGGCAGCGAGAATCTGCACGCGCCCTTCGGCCGTCGCTTCCGCGCCGACGATTGATTGCAAATAAACTTCCCCTGAACCGGTGAACCCTGCGCCGTGCATGAACGACGCGAAGCCGATCCCCTTCTTCTGCGTGCGGCCAACATTCTCCCGCGCGAACCGCTCACGCTTGGCTTGATAATCCGTCAACGCAAACGCTCGCGCTAACAGCCCGTCCATGTCCACCGGCTCGCGGATCACTTGCCCCGTCGCGGTCGTCTCTCCCTCATGGATGAAGTTGCGCCGCCGAAACTCTTCGGGGCTGAGGCCGACCACGCCCGCGACTTTATCCATTTGCCGCTCAAGCGCGAAGATCGACTGCGGTGCGCCGAAGCCGCGAAAGGCCCCGTGCGGCGGCACGTTTGTCGCAACCGCGTTGGCATTAATACGCACGTGCGGGCAGGCATAAGGCCCCGCCGCGTGGATCGTGCCACGCGACAATACGACGGACGAGAGCGTCGCATATGCGCCGCCATCAACCACGAAGTCGATCTCCATGCCGAGCAGTTTGCCGTCCTTCGTCACAGCCGTGCGATGGCGCGTGCGCGACGGATGCCGCTTCGTCGTGGCGACCATATCTTCGGCGCGGTCGTAAATAATTTTGACGGGCCGCCCAGCCGCTTGCCACGACAGCAGTGCGGCGTGGCCCGCGATCATCGAAGGATACTCTTCCTTGCCGCCGAAGCCGCCGCCCGTCTCCGCCTGGATCACGCGGATTTTGTCTTCCGGCAGCGCGAACAATTTCAAGAGCGCCTTATGCACGTAGTAAGGACACTGCATCGAACCCCACACGGTCACGCCCGCTTGTTCGTTCGCCACCGCGATGACGCCGTTCGTCTCAATGTACAACTGCTCCTGCGCGCCCGTGTAGTATTCGCCTTCGATGATCAGATCGGCTGTCGCCCACACCTCATCAATGTTGCCTTTGTCCACCAGATAAGATTTGAAGACGTTATCCTCGCCCCAGATGATGGCTTGCTGCGCCAACGATTCTGCGAGCGTGAAGACGGGCGGCAGCGGTTCGATCTCAATGGTCACGGCGCGGCGCGCTTTCTCCAATAGATACTTATCCGCATGCGCGAGCAGCACGACCGGCTCTTCGGCGTGATTGACAAACTCGGCGGCCAGATACGGCTGATCGAGCAGGATGAGCGCGACGCAGTTCTCACCCGGAATATCTTTCGCCGTCACGATGATGAACTCGTCCCACGCGATGCCGTCGCCAAATTTGATCGCGCTGATGCGCCCGCGCGGCGCGGGGCTGCGCACGGTCGCGCCATACAGCATGCCATCCATGCGCAAGTCGTCTATGTAGCGCGCCGCGCCCGTGACTTTGCTACGTCCCTCTTTACGCGGGACAGGTTTGCCGACGTTGTTTGTTTGCATGCCTTGTACTTTGGGCCTTGATACTAATGCGCTGCGGGCGGCTATTCTGCTGTCATCGGCGGTGCAAGTCAATCGCCGCTGCTTGCGCCGACCTCCGCGTGTTCTTCCTCAAGGGCTGGCGCGTGTTTCATGTCCAACAGCACATCTTGGGGCACACCGTCCGGCTCACGCTCATCTCTTCGCGGCTGCGAGCGCGCGAAGGCCGTTTTGACGCGGCGCGGCAGGGCGCGCAAAGCTTGCGCGCGGGCGAGCCAGGCGTGGCGCGCGGCCAGGTCGTCAAAGAGCGAATAGAAGACCGGCGTGGCGATGAGTGTCAAGAGCAGCGAGAGCGTCTGCCCGCCGATGACGACGACGGCGATGGAGCGGCGTTCTTCTGCGCCGGGGCCTGTGCCGAGCGCGAGCGGCGTCATGCCGGCGACGAGCGCGAGCGTCGTCATCAAAATGGGCCGCAGGCGGTCGCGGTTGGCCTGCATAATCGCGTCGTAGCGTGGCAGTCCGTTCGCGCGCAGGTTGTTCGTATGATCGATCTGCAAGATGGAATTTTTCTTGACCACGCCGAACAGCACCAGCACGCCGAGCGCGGAGTAGAGATTCAACGTGTCGCCCGTGCCCCAGAGCGACAGTAGCGCGAACGGCACGGCGAGCGGCAGGCTGAGCAAGATCGTGACGGGGTGGACGAGACTCTCGAACTGCGACGCGAGGATCATGTACATGAACGCGATGGAGAGCAGGAAGGCCCAGATGAACTCGTAGAAGGTGCGTTCAAGTTCGCGCCCGCGCCCTGAGACGGCCGTCGTGTACGCGGGCGGCAGGTTCATCTCTTTGACTGCGCCGCGCAACGCTTCGAGCCGGTCGGCGAGCGCGAAGCCGGGCGCGACGTTCGCACGCAGCGAAACTTGTCGCTGGCGATCCATGCGATCAATGCGCGAAGGGCTAATGCCTTCTTTGATCGCGACAAGATTATTAAGACTGATCAAGCCGCCGCGTGACGAAGGCACGAAGAGCCGCGAGATCGTGTTCTTGTCGCTACGGTCGCGCTCCGACAGACGCAACTCTATGTCGTAATCTTCATTCACCGATTCATCACGAAAGCGCGTCACGCGCTGATCGCCGCCGACCATCAGACGCAACGATGTGGCGATGTCCGATGCGTCCACGCCGAGATCGGCCGCGCGCTGGCGGTCGATCTGCACGCGCAGTTCCGGCTTGTCGAGTTTCAATGTCGTGTCCGCGTCCACGATGCCGCCGAGTTGCTGGCTGCGCGTGCGCAATTCTTCGGCGTACCTTGCGAGCGGTTGCAGTTCGGGGCCGCGAATGGAGAAGTCTATATCGAAGTTGCCGCCGCCGAGATTGAACGAGGGCGCGTTGCGCACGCCCGTGCGGATCGGCGCGTACTGCTTCAGACGCCGCCGCACCTCCTGCATCACGTCGCTCTGTTTATAGTTGCCGCGCCAGGCATCGAGCGGATGGCCGCGCTTTGTCGCCGCCCACAGGCGCGAGAGCGAGAACGTGCGCTCCTCGTGCGGCGCGATGCGGACGTAAGCCGTGCCTTGATTGACGCCGCCGAGAAACGAACCGCCCGCCTGTGCCAACACCAGCCGCACGCCGGGCGTTGCGCGTATGTCGGACTCGATGGCGCGCATCGCTTCGGCCATCGTGGCTACGCTCGTGCCTTCGGGCGCGTTCGCGTTCACGTCGAACTCGGCTTCGTCCACATCCGACGGAATGTACTCCTGTTTGACCACGCGATAGAGCGGCACGTTCGCCGCCACGACCACGAGCGCGAGCGCGGCCACCGCGAGCCGATGGCGCATCGCAAACGCGAGCATGTGCGTGTACGTGCGCTCGATCAAGCCATAGAAACCGCGCCGTGATGCGGCCGGTTGCCCGTGTCCATCATGCCCACCGCCGTGTCCTTTGCCAGCATCTTCCGTGCGCAACAGCCGCGCGCTCATCATCGGCGTGAGCGTGAAGGAGACGAGCAGGCTGACAAGGATGGCGACCGCCGCCGTGATGCCGAATTGATAGAGAAAGCGCCCGGAGATCGACGACATGAACGAGACGGGCACGAAGATGACGACGAGCGAGAAGGTCGTGGCCATGACGGCGAGGCCGATGTCGGCGGTCGCCTCTTTGGCCGCACGCATCGGCGTCATCTTCTTCTCTTCGATGAAGCGGAAGATGTTCTCTAACACGACAATCGCATCGTCAATCACGATGCCGACCATCAAGACGAGCGCGAGCATCGTCACGCTGTTGAGCGTGAAGTTGAGCGCACGCATCATGCCGAAGGTGGAGACGACGGAGGCGGGGATAGCGATGCCAGCGATGATGGTCGAACGCCACGAACGCATGAAGGCGAGGACGACGAGGCAGGCGAGGAGACTGCCCAAGACCAAGTGCAGTTGAATTTCGTGCAACGCTTCTTTGATGTAGCGCGATTGGTCGCGGATGACTTCGAGTTTCACGTCCGCCGGCATCTGCGGCGCGACCCCTTGCAGCACGCGCTTCACGTTGGCGATCACCGCCATCGTGTTCGCGCCGGACTGCCGCCGGATTTCGAGCGTCACGGTCGGCACGCCGTTCAGCCACGCGACCGAGCGTTGCTCTTTCGTCCCGTCCTCCACGCGCCCGATGTCGCGCAGGCGTATGGGCGAGCCGCCCAAGTTGGCGACGACGAGATCGTTCATCGCGCGCGGGTCTATGTAGCGGCCGAGCGTGCGCATGCTCAACTCGCGCCGGCCCGTCTCGACGTTACCGCCGGGTACGTCCGCGTTCTGCCGTTGTAGGGCTTGCCGCACCTCTGTGATCGGGATGTGATAAGCCGCCAGCCGCTCCGCATCAACCCACACGTTGACCGCGCGCT
>JBBQGM010000002.1:0-115507 GCA_038322995.1 Pyrinomonadales bacterium | reverse complement strand
CTGTTCGCGCTGGCCATCTTCATGAACTTGAAGAACCGCTCGGTGCATACGTCCATGCGCGAAGTCTCGGAGTTGATCTATGAGACCTGCAAGACGTATCTCGTCACGCAAGGGAAATTCATCCTCATCCTGTGGGCCTTCATCGCGGCCGTCATCGTGCTTTACTTCGGCGTGCTGTCGCCCGTGCCCGGCAAGCCGTTGATTGTGACGCTGCCGGTCATCCTGCTGTTCAGTCTGATCGGCATCGGCGGCAGCTACGGCGTCGCGTGGTTCGGCATCCGCGTCAACACGTTCGCCAACTCGCGCACAGCCTTCGCCTCGCTCGCCGGCAAGCCCTATCCGCTCTATTCGATTCCGTTGAAGGCGGGCATGTCCATCGGCATGATGCTCATCTCGGTCGAGTTGCTGATCATGCTCTGCATCCTGCTCTTCATCCCGCGCGACTACGCCGGTGCCTGCTTCATCGGTTTCGCCATCGGCGAATCTTTGGGCGCGGCGGCGCTCCGCATCGCCGGCGGCATCTTCACCAAGATCGCCGACATCGGCTCTGACCTGATGAAGATCGCTTTCAAGATCAAAGAGGACGACGCGCGCAACCCCGGCGTCATCGCCGACTGCACCGGCGACAACGCGGGCGACTCTGTCGGGCCATCGGCCGACGGCTTCGAGACCTACGGCGTGACCGGCGTCGCGCTCATCACCTTTATTCTCTTGGGCGTGCGCAGCCCGACCGTGCAGGTACAACTGCTCGTCTGGATTTTCGTCATGCGCGTGATGATGGTCGTAGCGAGCGCCATCGCTTACTTCGTTAACGAGTACATCGCCAAGGCGCGTTATGCGAACGCCGCCGAGATGGATTTCGAGCAGCCGCTGACCTCGCTCGTCTGGCTCACCTCGATCATCTCCATCGCGCTCACCTACGTCGTCTCTTACCTGATCGTGCCGCTGCTCGGCGGCGATACGACGCAATGGTGGAAGTTGGCGACGATCATCTCGTGCGGCACACTGGCGGGCGCGGTCATTCCCGAACTCGTCAAGGTCTTTACCTCGACCGGTTCGCGCCACGTCAAAGAAGTTGTCACGTCATCGCAAGAGGGCGGGCCGTCGCTTAACATCCTGTCGGGTCTCGTTGCCGGCAACTTCTCCGCCTTCTGGATCGGCATGAGCATCGTCGCGCTGATGTCCATCGCGTACATCTTCAGCCAGCAGGGGCTGTCCGCCTTGATGATCGCCGAGCCGGTCTTCGCCTTCGGGCTGGTCGCCTTCGGCTTCCTCGGCATGGGCCCCGTCACGATTGCCGTTGACTCTTACGGCCCCGTCACGGACAACGCGCAGTCGGTTTATGAGTTGTCGCTCATTGAACAAATCCCCGGCATCGAGGCCGAGATCAAACGCGACTTCCAGATTGACGTGAACTTCGCGCGGGCGAAGCACCTGCTCGAAGAGAACGACGGCGCGGGCAACACCTTCAAGGCAACCGCGAAGCCGGTCTTGATCGGCACGGCCGTCGTCGGCGCAACCACGATGATCTTCTCGATTATCATGGCGCTGACGCAGGGGCTGACGGTCAACACGCAAGGACTGTCGCTCTTGCACGCCCCCTTCGTGTTGGGCTTGATCACGGGCGGCGCGATCATCTACTGGTTCACGGGCGCGTCCATGCAGGCCGTGACGACGGGCGCGTATCGCGCGGTCGAGTTCATCAAGGCCAACATCAAGCTCGAAGGCGTCGAGAAAGCGTCCCCCGAGGACAGCAAGAAGGTGGTGCTGATCTGCACACAGTACGCGCAGAAAGGCATGTTCAACATCTTCCTGACCGTCTTCTTCGCCACGCTCGCCTTCGCCTTCGTCGAGCCGTTCTTCTTCATCGGCTACCTGATCTCCATCGCGATCTTCGGTCTCTATCAAGCCATCTTCATGGCCAACGCGGGCGGCGCGTGGGACAATGCGAAGAAGATCGTCGAAGTGGAACTGAAGCAGAAGGGCACGGCCTTGCACGACGCGGTGATCGTCGGCGACACGGTCGGCGATCCGTTCAAGGACACGTCGTCCGTCGCGCTCAATCCGGTCATCAAGTTCACCACGCTCTTCGGGCTGCTCGCGGTCGAGTTGGCCGTCAAACTGACGAACGAGACGCAGGCCACCAATCCGTGGCTCACGCCACTTCTGGCCGCCGCCTTCTTCGCCGTCGCCGTCTTCTTCGTCTGGCGCTCCTTCTACGGCATGCGCATCGGCTCGCAGAACTAAATCAGCACTTCGCTGTTAGCCATTAGCAATTAGCTTTTTGCTTCTGGCTAACAGCTAGCAGCTAATCGCTAACAGCTACTTCTTAATCTTATGAACACTTACGCCAAAGCCGAAACGTTAACGGGCGCGCTGTTTGCGCCGCTCGATTGGGCGCGCTCGCTCGCGCTCGTGCTGGGCTTCAGTTTACTTACCGCGCTGGCGGCGCAGGTCGCCATTCCCTTGCCGTTCACGCCCGTGCCCGTGACGATGCAGACGTTCGCGGTGCTGCTGACGGGCGCGCTCTTAGGCCCGCGCCTCGGTGCGTTGGCCATGTGCGCGTATCTCGTCGAAGGCGCATGCGGGCTACCATTCTTCTCGTTCGGGCGCGGCGGCGCGGTTTACTTGTTGTTCGCGCCGACGAGCGGCTATCTGCTCTCGTATCCGCTCGCGGCGTTCGTCACCGGCTGGCTAGCCGCGCGCGGCTGGGACAGAAAATTCTTGCCGGCCGTGGCTGCAATGGCTATCGGCTCAATCGTCATCCTCGCGGGCGGCTGGCTCGGCCTGTTGCGCTTCTTCTCGCCTACCGCCGCGCTCGCGCAGGGCGTCGCGCCGTTTCTCGTGGGCGATGTCGTCAAACTCGCGCTCGCGGCGGCCGTCCTGCCTTCCGGCTGGGCATTGCTCCGCCGCACAGGCGCACGCGAAGACTAACGCAGCCCAGCGCCACAGCGCTGCCAGCCTCCGATTGCATGCCGCGGTCGGAGGCTTAACTTTTGCGCACCCACTGCTGATCACTTTGCTGTCGCTGTGAGCCGCAACGCGCGTGCGTTATAATCGCCCGCGCCGACCGCTTGAGTTGCCTCCTTGAATTTTATGAAAGCCCCGCTTCCCGAAAATGAAGGCGCGCGCCTCGCTGCGTTGCGCCAGTTGGCGGTGCTGGACACCGCGCCCGAACTTGCCTATGACGGCATCACACGCCTCGCCGCGCACATCTGCCAAGCACCTATGGCGCTCATCAGCCTGACGGACGAAGACCGGCAATGGTTCAAAGCAAACATCGGCTTTAGCGCGTCTCAAGCGCCCCGCGATGTGACCTTTTGCGCGCATGCGATCATGGAACCCGACCTCTTCATCATCCCCGACGCGCTGGCTGATGAGCGCTTCAAAGACAACCCTTACGTTACGGCCCAACCACAGCTCAGATTTTATGCCGGCGCAGCACTCGTCACTGCCGACGGGCATGCGCTCGGTACGCTCTGCGTGCTCGACACCGTGCCGCGCGAGTTGACGCCGGAGCAGCAAGAGGGCTTGCGCATGCTTGCGCGCCTGACCGTGACGCAGCTTGAGTTGCGCCGCCACACGCTGGCCCTCGCCCACGGCGAACGCGAGCGCGCAGACTTACTGGCGCGGGCGCACGAGGCCCGCGCCGAAGCCGAAGCGAACGAGGAACGTTACCGCTTTCTGGCCGAGGCGCTACCGCAGCAAATCTGGACGGCCCGGCCCGACGGCACCCTTGATTACGTCAATCAACCCGCCATTGCCTACTTCGCGCTACCGCCCGCCGATGTACTTGGCTGGGAGTGGCAGCACGTGATCCACGCCGACGATCTGCCCGACTGCATGGCCCGCTGGCAGCAGGCGCTGGCGACGGGCGAGACCTACGAGGTCGAGTTTCGGCTGCGCCGCGCCGACGGCGTGTATCGTTGGCATCTCGGTCGCGCGCTGCCGATGCGCGACGCCGCTGGCGCAATCGTTAAATGGTTCGGCACGAACACGGACATAGACGAGCAGAAGCAACTCTATCGCTTCGCGCAGGAAGCCAACCGCGCGAAGGACGAGTTTCTCGCCATGGTCTCGCACGAGTTGCGCACGCCGCTCACCTCGATGATGGGCTGGGTCGAACTGCTGCAACTCGGCATTCTCGATGAGCCGAAACGCGCGCACGCGCTCGACGTGATCGCGCATAGCGCGCAGGCGCAACTGATCGGCGACCTGCTCGACATCTCGCGCATCGTCTCGGGCCGTTTGCGGCTGGACGTGGAGCCGGTTGCGCTTGCGCCGCTCATCGAGGCGGCGCTGGATGTGGTACGGCCGGCGGCGGCGGCGAAAGCGATCAAATTGCAGAGCGAGTTGCAGCCAGGCGTCGGCGCGATAGCGGGCGACCCTGCTCGCTTACTGCAAGTGATCTGGAATCTGCTCTCGAATGCGGTCAAGTTCACCCCGCACTGCGGGCGCGTCGAGATTCGGCTGACGGACGCGGGCGCGGCCGCCGAAGTGATCGTCACGGATACGGGCGCAGGCATCGCGCCCGACTTCCTGCCCTACGTCTTCGAGCGTTTCCGGCAAGGCGACTCGACCACCACGCGCACGCATGGCGGCCTCGGCCTCGGCCTCGCCATCGTGCGCCATCTAGTCGAACTGCATGGCGGCACGGTCGCAGCCGAGAGCGCCGGGCTAGATCAAGGCGCGACGTTCCGCCTGCGCCTGCCGCTCTTGGCCGCGCGGGCCGCCCAGCCTGAAGCGGTGCGTAAACAAGGCAGCGACGCAAGCGCGTCGGTCGTCAACGCCCGAGTCAGTTAATCGAAGCTCACAGCATGATCTACACCTTGCAGGTGCGCTCACGCGAGCGCGAAGAGTTGGTCGAGTTCACCGCCGACGTGCAAGCACGGCTCACGGAATCCAGCGCACGCACCGGGGTCTGCATCCTCTTCTCGCAGCACACCACGGCCGGTCTTACCATCAACGAGAACGCCGACCCCGACGTGCCGCGCGACATGCTCCATGCCTTGCGCACGCTCATTCCCCAACACGGCATGAACTTCCGCCACAACGAAGAAAACTCCGACGCGCACCTCAAAACCACCATCGTCGGCACAAGCGTCACCATCCCCTTCCGCGATGGCAAACTCCTGCTCGGTCGTTGGCAAGGAATTTTCTTATGCGAATTCGACGGCGGACGCGAGCGGCAGGTAATCATGACCGTGATGAGCAGCACAAGCCGTAATGGACTTTGAGATTATTAGCGACATAACTGCTGTCGAGATCATTGCCGTCGGCGCAGGCGTGCGGGATCGTGCCCGGTTACGCAAGCGCTATGGCCGCAGCAGATGGCGCAAGCTGAAAGGTGTGCCAGCGTGCGCCTACCTGATGGTAGGATACGTTTAGCCGAGTTGCATTGGTACCAGGCGCATGGCATCGGGAAGAAAGAATTTAAACTGAAGTTGCCGTTCTTAGATTAGCGATGAAGAAAACAGAAAAAGACGCGGCGCACTTTGCCGTCTGTCTCAACAACGAAGGGTACGAGGTCTCGCTCGAAGTCGGGAAGTTGTATCACGTTATCCCTGATGCTGAAGCCGCAACGCACGGCTTAATCCGCGTCGTTGATGAGAGCGACGAAGACTACGCTTTCGCGGCAGATCGCTTTCACCCGGTGGACTTGCCGCCCACAGTGCAAAAGGCATTACTCGCGGCTTCTCACGCCTAAGCGGCCGCAGCCGACTTCCATGCAGCCTGCAATCTATCGTGTGACCGCGTTCGAGATCGCCGGGCCGTATAAGTTGCGCGTGCGGTTTGATGATCAGACCGAACAGACAATAGATTTTCGTCCCGTCTTGGCCGGCAAGCTATACGGGCCGTTGCGCGATATGAAGATATTCAATGGCGTCAAAATTGACCCGGAGGCGCACACGCTCGTCTGGCCTAACGGGGCGGATTTCGACCCGGCGACGCTGCACGATTGGCCCGAGCAGATCGAAGCGATGCAGACTTACGCTAAGCAGTGGGCGGAGTCTGTACCAGCATAGAGCGGGCGCGATAGGCGTCTGTAGAATTGGAACAACGGCGGCCGACGAGCGTCTAAAGCAATTAAGATGTTCGGGAAAGGTGGCTGCTGATGAAAAGATGGACGCTGCCCCGTTTATTGGAGCCGAAGTCAATCACCTTCGGGTTTACTGTTTTCTATTTCGTCTGGACGGCCGCTGCATGGCTAGGCGCACCGTTCCCTAGTTACTCTCACTTTGGTGGGCCGGATTATCACTTCAACTTGTTCATGGCGGCGCTGCTCTTTGTCGCGGCGGCGGGCTTAGTCATCAATCGCACATGGGGCAAACTACTTGCCACCACTTTGTGCGGGCAAGTGCCGCTGGCCTTTTGCTTCCTCTTTTGGATGAGCGCGCAACAAGCTGATGCGTTGTCGTTCAGCCCCGCGCATATAACCCAATGGCTCCGCGAACTCACGCTCATGCCGATAGAGGCGTGGCTCTGGCTCGCTGTCTCAAGCATCATTCTGAGCTACGCCGCGCCAGCAATCGTGCGCGCTAAGAGAGTTGATAAGTCTGCGCTCATGCCTGCCGGGCGTGCTGTTCTGCCGCCGCACACGCAGTTGGCACGAGAGCAACTGCGTCACTTCACCACGCCCGCGACCAGCGCGGGCCTGCGTGCTCATCATCACGCAAGCGTGAGGTGATGCCGGCGCGTAGCTCTAACAGGCGGCTGAAGAGCCAGAGTAGATCGGAGAGGCGGTTGAGATAGACGGTCACTGGTGCGGGCACGTCCGCGCCCGTCTCTGTGAGACGCACGACGGCGCGTTCGGCGCGGCGACAGATGGTGCGGGCGACATCGTAGGCGGCGGCCGGCGCGTGGTCGCCGGGCAGCGACCAGTCGGACAAGATGCCGGCCATCGTTTCGATGCGCGTGACGTGCGCGGTCAACGCGGCGACCATCTCATCGCTCACATAGGGCGGCTCGCGTTGCGCGCTCGCGGGGTTCGCCACCGCACCGCTGACGGCGAATAGTTCGCGCTGAATCTCTTTGGTCAACGCGCCCACTTCTTCATCCCCGCAGATCGCCCGCGCGAAACCGAGCGTCGCCGTCAACTCGTCAATCGTGCCGTAAGCTTCGACGCGCAGATCGGATTTCGCCACGCGCTCGCCGCCGATGAGCGCCGTCTCGCCTTTGTCGCCCGCCTTCGTCGCTATGCTCATAATGCCTCGCTTGCCGGCCGCTCATTCAGCCGCGTACACGTCTGCGCCCATGAAGTGGAGCGAGACGTAAGGCTCGTCGCCCACGACCCAACTATCATGATCGGGTGGCACGCTGAAAAGATCGCCCGGCCCCATCTCGATCTCCGTGCCATCAGCCATCAATACTTTCGCGCGGCCCGAGATGACTAGGCCTACATGTTCCACCTGACAACGCTGTTCGCCCGTGCCCGCGCCAACATGCTCCGACCAGCGCCAGCCCGGTTCATAGCTCGCGCGCCCAATCGTCATGTCGCCCATCCGCACCAACTCGAACCGGCCCTTCTCGAACATCCGCACCTCGTCGGGTGTGGCGAATTGTCTTAACTCAAGTTTCATCGCTCGCTTGCCTCCTGATACTAACGTGATTCACTTCCGCCCGCGCGTACGTCTGGCGGGCAACTCGATTGTGAGCGTGGTGAAGTCGCTCTCCCACTCCGTCTCCGGTTTCGTGGACGGACGCAACTCTGTGCCGTACAACAACCAGCGGCCCGCCCGCGCGAGATTAAACCGCACGCGCCCCTGTGCATCCGTCCGCTGAAAGACGCCGTGCCCGCTGCCCGCATGCGCAAGCCCTAAGGGAAAATCGGCCAACGGCGTGCCGGCTTGCAAGACGCGGACGGGCAATTCATCGCCCGCGCGCAACGTCGTCGGATCGCGCTCCGGCACGATCTCAAAGGCCAGCCCGACCGGCTCGGCCCACGAACGATCACTGACAGGCGCACCCACGCGCACAAAAGTTTTGGCGTGCTTCGTATAAAGCTCGCGCCAACGCCGCGCAGGGCCGACGTTGGCGGCCCATGCCTGTCTGATCGCGGGCGATGCATTGATCTCGGCGAAATATTCTGCGACCTGTTTGGGCGTCAACTCGAGCGCGCGTGGTTTAAGTTCGACCCAACAAACAGCCACGCCCTCTGTGGCCAGACGCGCATTGAACAAGAGCGACTTCGGTGCGGAAGGATCGGTTGTGAGTTCGCCTGTCTGCCCGTTGAGGCGATAACGCGCCTGCGCCACGCGCTCCGGTTTGATGGCCGTCTCAAGCACGGGGAAGGACATCCCGCTCGTGAGATCGAGCAGCACAGTCGCGCCCGGCGCAACCGCGCTCTGCCGGGGCGCGAGCCACGTCTCGTGCGCCCACACGGTGAACGAACAAAGCGTTAAGAGTACAAGCGCCCACGCGCCGGATTTTCTTGTCATACGCTTCATGCCTTTTAGATTATCACTATCAACTCGAACATTCATTCATGCTTGCGCGCCTGATCCAACTAAATCGAAACTCATGAGAGTGGGATAGAGAGAAAACATGATCCACGAAACCACACGAAGCCAAACCCACGAAAGTGCTTGTTGTTTTGTTCGTGTCGCTTCGTGTGGTTTCGTGGATCATTTCCTCTGATGTCCCAAGCTTGTGTGGTTTTGATTTAGTTGTCACATCGCCGCGAGTCGTTGCTGTCTTCTGAGTAACCAGAGAAACACCGGGCCGCCAGCGAGCGCGGTGATCGCGCCGACGGGCAACTCGCCTGCGCCGAGCGCGGTGCGTGCGACCAGATCGGCCAGCATCAGAAACGCCGCGCCGAGCAAAAACGAGCAAGGCAACAATACGCGCACGTCTTCACCAAACAACAGCCGCACCGCATGCGGCACGATCAGACCGACGAAGCCAATCGTGCCGCCAACCGCGACCGTCACGCCGACGATCATAGAACTCGCCGCGTACACCAATCGCTCGCTGCGCCGCACGTTCACGCCCAGACTCGCCGCCGTCTCTTCGTCCACCGCGATCAGATGCAGATCGCGCGCCATCAACAGCAAGATGAGCCAGCCCGGCACGAGAAAGAGCAACATGCGCCAGAGCAGATCGAAGCCGACGACATCGAGGCTGCCAATCGTCCAACGCAAAATTTGCAGCGCGCGTGAATAGTCCGACAAGTATTGAATCAGCACCACGCCCGACGCCGCCACGAAGTTCAATACCACGCCCGCGAGCAAGAGCGCACCCGGCAACACGACCCCACCCGTGCGCGCCAACCGATAGACAACCGCGACCGCCACGCCCGCGCCTGCGAACGCCGCTAAGAAAACAAACGGCACGCCCGCCACCCGCGCGCCCGCGCCGAGAGCAATCGCCACACTCGCGCCTAACGCGCCGCCGCCCGACACGCCCAATGTTAAAGGCTCGGCCAGAGGGTTGCGAAACAACGCCTGCAACGCCGCGCCCACCAACGCCAGCGAACCGCCGACCATCCCCGCCAACAACACGCGCGGCAAACGCAAGCGGAAGAACAGCGACCGCGCCGCTTCGTCCGACCTCAGCGCCGCCAGACTCATCGGCGCATACCCGAACCATAGCGCGACAACGGTTGTGATGAGCAACACGACCGTCAACAGCACGAGCGCACGCCGCAACCGCACACCCGCCGCCTGCCCGCGCACCGGCATAGCTGCCGCACGCGCTCCTGTGTGTCCTAGTTCGGCCGCAACTGCATCGCGCTCAAGCATGAAAGAGTGAACCCGTGTGGCACTGATCTCTGATTGCAAAGCTGAAATTACAAATCGCAAATTTGAGATTTGCGATCAGTGCTTATCTTTTATTCCGACCAGACGAACGTGCGCCCGAAGGCGCGGCGGGCGCGCACGTGCGCGTCCGCATACACGTCCGCCAGCACCTCATCGCGTAAGACTTCAACCGGCGCACCGGCTGCGACGACCGCGCCCGCGCGCATGGCGAACACTTCATCGCAAGCCGGATCGAGCAATTGCAGATCGTGTGTGACTAAGAGCGCCGTCATGCCGCGTTCGTCGCGCAGGCGACGCAGATGGCGCATCAGTCCGGCGCGATGTTTTAGATCGAGCGCGGATGAAGGCTCGTCGAGCAACAGACAATCAGGCTCTTGCGCGAGCGCGCGGGCCAGCGAGATCAACTGCCGCTCGCCGCCCGATAGTTCCATCACGCTGCGCGCCGCCAGATGCGCCGCATCAACGGCCGCGAGCGCGTCGTGCGCAACCGCCAGATCGCGCGCATTCTCAAACCGGAAGCGCGGCGTGTGCGGGCTACGTCCCGTCAAGACAACTTCGAGCGCAGTCAGCGGAAAGACGGTCGCGGTCGTCTGCGGCACGTAGGCGATGCGCCGCGCCCGCGCCCGCGCTTCGATTGCGCCAAGCGGCACGCCGTCAAATAACACCTCGCCGCGCGTCGGCACGAACAGCCCGCACAGCAGCCGGATCAGCGACGACTTGCCCGATCCGTTTGCGCCGATGAGCGCCGCGAGCGTGCCGCGCCGCAAACTTAGCGTCGCGCCACAGACCACTTCCGGCAGCCCGGCCGCATAAGCGAAGTGCAGCCCGCGCGCTGCCAGCAACGTCGCGGCGGACGCGACATCCGCGTGGGCGTCCGTAATGGACGTGGTCGGGCGTTCGCCTAAACTTTCACTGTGGCTGCTGGCCACTCTGTTTGAACACCTCCGGGTGCAGCATCTCCGCGAACTTGCGCGCCGTGTCGCCAATAAACTGCGACGGGTGCAGCACGGACGTGTCGCGCACCGCATAGACGCGGCCCATGCGTACCGCCTTAACCTGCGCCAGTTCACGCCAGACCGCCTGGGTATCTTCGGCTAACTTGTTGTCCGTCGTGTTCTGTTCCAGATCGATGATCACGTCCGGGTCGAGCGTGACGACGGCCTCTTTGTTGATCTGCCCGAAACCGCTTGGCGCGGCCGGCGCGATTGATTCGCCGCCCGCCGTCTCAAGCAACTGCGCGATGAAACTCCCTTGCGTCGCCGCGTACAGCCCGCGCAACGTGCCCGGCACGCGATCCACGATGCAGAGAACGCGCACGCGCGGACTATTGCTCGTGCGCGCCCGCACATCTTCGAGTTTGGCGCGCGTCTCCGCGTTCAGTTGCGCGGCTGCTTGCTCACGCCCCGTGGTGCGGCCGATCTGCTCAATGGCTGTCAGCACGTCTGCCACCGTGTAGCTTGGCACGACGAGCGTCTTGATGCCCAACGCTTCAACTTTGTCCTTGATGAACGGCGCTTGCGATTGCGTCAGCACGATCAGGTCAGGGCGTAAGCTGGCGACTTGTTCGAGGTTAGTATTGCTCCAACCGCCGACGCGCGGCAACGTCTTAACCTCCGGCGGAAATACGTCGTAGTCCGAAACAGCTACGACGCGCGGGAACAAACCTAAGCCGTACAGCACCTCGGTCGTGCTTGGGCTGAGCGAGATAATGCGCGCATATTGTGGCGACGGCGTTGTCGTGTCTGTGCGCACAGGCGGCGGCACAACACGCTGGCACGATACACCGCACGTGAGCACGAGCAGTAAACCGATCCCGTAGCGCTCAATTCGGCGCAAGCTTTTTAGCATGACCTTGCTCCTCGTCGTGTTGCGTCGTGCGGTACGGGCAATGGCGACAGCCATTCTCGCAACAGTAGCCGCGCCGCAGATGGAAACGCGCCGTAAAAACGACTGCCGCGCCCTCCATGTAAAAATCTTCGCCCGCGATGAGCGGCCGCTCCGCCGGTGTTTCTTTCATCCCGCGTGTCCGCTCAAAAGTTGAACTGTGCGCCCGCGCGTCCTGTCCGCCCCGGCGTGCGGAAGCCGTTCTCGAAATACTCACGCCCCGTCAGGTTGTCCACATAACCGAAGAAGCGCAAAGAGCGCGCATCGGTTAACGGCAAAGTATAACTCGCGCCCGCGTCCGCCTTGCGTATGCCGGCGAAGCGGAAGACGTTCGCGCCGAACGTCTGCGGGTTGAAGATGCCAACGAGGTAATCGCTCGACGCGGTCAGGTCGAAGTTGACCAGCACGCGCCGGCCGATACGCTGTGTGGCGACGAGCGAGAACTGATGATCGGGAATGACGAACGAGCGCAATACGCCCGCGACGCGCGGCACACGCTCGTCCGCGTTTGTGTAAGTGTACGAGGCGGAGAGATCAAGCGTGCGCGTCGGCGCAGCCGCCATGCTCAATTCAACCCCGCGCGCCAGCCCGCCGCGCGTGTTGGCGTAGCCGCCGAAGCGACCGAACGGATCGGGCTGCGTGACGAGGCCCGAGAAGTCGAACGCGATCACTTCCTGCAAACGCGTGTAGAAATAAGTCGCGGAGGCACGTACACGATTATCTGCGAGCGTTTGATCAAGGCCGGCGTCGAAGGCGAGCGAGCGTTCGGGGCGCAGACGCGGATCGCCGAACGCGCCGAAACTGCCACCGAAGAAAGACGTGCCGAAGCGCTCAAACAGAGAAGGCGCGCGATAGCCGTTGCCCACGTGCCCGCGCAGTTTCGTGCCCGTTGTGCGAAAGACGTAAGCGATTGAGCCATCGCCGGTGTAAGCGTTCGGCGGCGCGTTGAAATTGAAGTTGCTGAAGGGCGACGTGCCGGCCGGCGTGAAGCGCGGCGCATCGAGCGTGAAGTGTTGCGCGCGAAACGCGGCCGAGAGTTGCAGCCGATCAGCGAGCAAGCGAATTTGATCTTGCACAAAGAAAGCGTGACTGCGCTCGGTGACAGCGACCGCGGAGTTATCGGCCGCCGATTCGGGGAAAGAGTTGTTAACAAATCGCTCGTGCTCGAACTCGTAACCGGCAGTGATGAGTTGCGCGCGGCCGAGTTGGAAATCGGTGCGTGCGTTCAAGGTGTGCGCGCGGCCCTGAAGTTCGTTGCGCGTGTTGCCGAACGGGCCGAAGCCGGTCGTGCCGCCGGGGCCGTCGCGGAACGTGGCGTTGTGCCGGTTGCCCTGATAAGAGATTGTGTAGCTGAATTTGTCGCTGGGGCGCTGCGTAAACACGAGCGCGCCGGAGAAGAAGCGTGCGGCCCGCGCGAAGTCGGGATCGTTCGACGAAGGAATGAACGTGGCCGCGCCGACGTTCAACTGACTGGCCGGCGTGCCCGCTTCATAGCGGCGCAATTCGGAGGGCGCGAGCGGCACGGCGTTGATGATACCGGCCGGTAGCACGCCCGCGATGGGACGCGGATCGCTGTTTAGTTGCACGAAGGCATCGGCCGCATAGACGCGCGCCGAGAGCGTTGTGGTCGGCGTCAAACGAAATAGCACGCGCCCTTGCCCGCTCGTGTTGCGCGCCGCGTCGTCGCCGTCCACGCCGCGCGTGACGTTCAAGTGCGCGCCGCTCGCGCTATAGATAATACGTTGTGCGCCTGAGCCGCCCGCGATCTGTGCGCGCCCGCGAAAGAGACCGAGGCCGCCGCCTTCGGCCAGCAGGCTGCCGTGCGTGGGGCCGCCGCCTTCGTCGGTCACGATGTTGACGACACCGCCAATCGCGTTCGTGCCGTAGAGCGACGAGCCTGAGCCGCGCAAAACTTCGACGCGACTTGTGCCCGTGACGAGCAAGTCGCTGATGTAGCCTTCGGCGTCGCCCTGCGGCGCGGACGGATCGCGGAAGCGCAGGCCGTCAATAAGCACGGCCGTGTCTTGATTGCGTAAGCCGCGCGTCTTGATCGTGGTCTGCGCGCCGGGGCCGCCGAGTTGCTGCACACGCAGGCCCGGCACGGTGCGCAAAGCTTCGGGGATCGAGAACTCGTCGCGCTCGTCTATCTCGCGCGACGTGACAACGCTCGTCGCCTTCGAGACTTCGTCCACCGCTTGCGGCGTGTCGGCGGCTGTGACGATGACCTCCGCGCGCACGCCCGCGACTGCGAGCGACAGATCGAGCGTCGCCGCTTGGCCGCGCGCAAGTTGCACTGTCTGTGCCGAGGCGGGCGCAAAGTTGCGCGCGTCCGCTTCGATCAGATATTCGCCGGGCGCGAGTTGCGCGAAGCGATAAGCGCCGTTCGCATCCGTCGTCGCGGTCAAGCGCAAGCGCGGTTGGCGCGCATAGATAATCACGACCGCGCCGGGAATCCCTGCGCCCTGCGCATCAATGACGCGCCCGCCGAGCGCGGTCGTATCGGTCTGCGCAGACGCGGCCACGGCGCACAGGCAGATGAGCGCGAGGCGCAAACCAAGTTGGCGAAAATTGTTATTCATGTTCCTCATTCCTTTCCCAAACGGGCGGACGGGCGACGCGGCCACGGCGGGTGGAAAGGAGAAGCGGGAAGACGCAAATTGGCCCATCAAAACAGAAACGCCCTCGATCTTCCGCATGGAAGATCGAGGGCGTACACGTTGACGAATGAGCCTGACAGGCGGCGCGCGAGTTGAAAAATTTCAGCGCCCGCCGCGGCGTGTCTACAGGTTCAGCGCCCGACGCCACTCGCTCTTACCCGGAGCATTAGCGGTCGCCTCCGTCGGCAAAGCTGTTAGCTGTTAGCGATTAGCTCTTAGCTTTTGTTTTAAGCTAACAGCTAACAGCTAATCGCTAATAGCTCTTATGCAGGCAAGGTTTCCTGACTCCCGGCTCAAACGTGTCGCCGCACGGCCTTCCCCATCGCTGAGAGATGAGTGACCATAAAAAAACGGCCGCGACACAATCGCCGGTACACAGTGGCGGGAACCGTGCGGGCGTTACACCCGACTTCCCTTGTCGCCCTTCTTCTTGAGGGCACACCTGCGACGGTCGATCCGCACGACGCATCAAGCGCGCCGGATCGAAGTAGCGATTCAAGGTATTAGCAAAGAACGACTGACAGAAAGTTTCGGTTGTCAGTGCGAGCCGTCACGCTAACACCCGCCCGGCGCGCACGTCAAGCCGCGCTGCACGCCGATTACACGCGCTGCCCGCTGAGCGGTTAGAATGCTGTCCGCCCTGAAACCGCAGCACGATTCATCATGCGCCAGCAACCATCTCGCCCGTCGCAACCACCCGGCTACGACCGTGTCGCAGACAACTATGACCGCGCGCTGCAACCGTTGGAGCGTTGGTTTCTGGCGCGTTTGCGCGCGGCGACGTTGCGCGAGTTGCCCGCCCATAGTCGGCTCCTGGAAGTGGGCGCGGGCACGGGGTTGAACTTTCGCTATTACCCGGCGGGCGCGGGTGGCGTGGCCAGCGAGTTGAGCCGCGAGATGCTGCGGCACGCGCGGCGCAAGGTTGAACGCCCGCCGCATATTCAGCTCGTGCAAAGCCGTGCGGAACAGTTGCCGTTCGCCGACGATGCATTCGACGCGGCGTTTGCCACGCTCGTCTTCTGCTCGGTCGCGTCGCCGCCCGTTGCGTTCGCCGAGTTGCGCCGCGTTGTGCGCGTGGGCGGGCGCGTCGTGTTGCTAGAGCACGTGCGCCCCGACAATCTGCTCGGCCCCTTATTCGACTTGCTCAACTTTTTCACCGCACGCTTGTTTGACGATCACTTCAACCGGCGCACCGCGCTCGCAGCCGACGCGGCGGGTCTGCGCGTGTTGCGCGTCGAGCGGTATCTGCTCGGCATCGTGCAACTGATCGTCTGCGAGGTCTGCTAGAATCGGCGCGATGTCTGAGACGTGTACACGCATCGGCTGTCAGGGCTGGAACTATGATGATTGGGTGACGCCGCCGGCCGCCGCACAACCGGTCTTCTATCCGCCCGGCACGCGCAATGTTGACATGCTCGCACTCTACGCCCGCGCCTACGACACCATCGAAGTTGACTCAACCTTCTACGCCGTGCCCGCGCCCTCGACGATTGCGCTGTGGGCGCAGCGTACGCCGCCCGGTTTCACGTTCTCATTAAAACTGCCGCAGGCGATCACGCACGAAGCGGCCTTGCGTGCCAGCGGCGACGAAACCTTAAACGAGTTCTGCACCGCCGCGCGCCGGCTCAAAGACAAACTCGGCGTGACGCTCGTGCAACTGCCGCCGCAGTTCGAGGCGACGGCCGAGAACCTAGCTGCGCTCAGACGTTTTCTGTCGCGTCTGCCGCGCGACCTGCGTTTCGCTGTCGAGTTTCGGCACAGCGGTTGGGCGCAAGCTGAGATCGCAGAGTTGTTGGCGCAACACAACGTCGCGGTCGCGCTCGTCGAAGGGCCATGGCTCGCACGCCGTGCGCTCTGGCAGATGCTCGCGACAGCGTCGGCCGATTTCGCCTACGTGCGTTGGATGGGTGCGCGCGATCTGACGCGCTTCGACATAGAGCAACGCCCGCACGACGAGAACTTGAACCTGTGGCGCGAGGCCATCACACGCCTGTGCGCCCGCGGCACGCCCGTCTATGCTTATTTCAGCAACTATTACGAAGGGCACGCGCCCGCGAGCGCGAACAAGTTGAAACGCTTGCTCGGCCAAGCAATTGTCGCGGCGGCCGAGTTGGCCGATCAACCATCTCTTTTCTGACCGTTCCGCGCCGGACTGAGTTAAACTAGCGCGTGTGTGTTTTGTGTGTATTGTCTTTGGCTCATTGAAAGGCGATAAAAATGAATAGCTCCTTGGAATTGACCGCGCAACTCGAACCACCCCGCCGTATCAAGACCGCGCTGTTCGTGGACTTCGATAACATCTACGTTGGACTGGACAAGCTTGACCCCGAAGCCGCGCAGAATTTCGCCACCTATCCGGCGCGCTGGCTCTCGTGGATCGAACAGGGCATGCCCAGCCGCGAGAACGGCACGACGGACACGACTTTGCAAAAGCGCGCGATCCTGATTCGTCGTTGCTACCTGAACCCGAAACTCTTTTATAACTTCCGGCCCTACTTCACGCGCACGGCCTTCTCCGTCGTGGACTGTCCGCCCATCACGCAACGCGGCAAGAACAGCACGGACATACAAATGGTGATGGACATCCTCGACCTGATGAACCATGCCACGCGCTTCGACGAGTTCGTCATCCTGTCGGGCGACTCGGATTTCACGCCCGTGCTGTTGCGCTTGCGCGCGCACGACCGGCGCACCGCCATCCTCACCATCGGCCCCATCGCGCCCGCTTATCGCGCCGCGTCCGATCTCGTCGTCAGCAACGATGTCTTCATCGAAGATGGTCTCGGCATGGTGCCGCTGCCGCCCGGCGAAATGAGCGCAAACGTCGAACCGCCGCCGCCGTCGCCCCACGAAGAAGTGCTGGCGGCGATGGCCCAGAAGGTTTACGAGACCGTAGTTGCCGAAGGTGAACTGCCCGCGACCGGGCTCGTCCTTATCTTCAAAACTTTCCCCGACTTCACCGCCAGCGACAACTGGCTCGGCTTCTCTTCGCTCCGCTATCTCACGCTCGAACTGCTCCGCCGTCGCCCCGAATTGCGCATGGTGGACGGCGACCCGTGGCGCGTCATCCTCGTCGAGACGCCCCTGCCGCTTGAAGTACGCGCGTTGGCGGCAGAAGGCGTAACGCCGTTCGTGGCGCCGCCGCAGCAGCCGGTCTGTGAACCGGAACTCAAGGAACAGATCATCGCGCGCGTGCGGCAGTTCGTGGCCGACTCGCCCGACCCGGTGGACATGGCCCGTGCGGCGTTCGACGTGATCCGCACGTTGGGGCCACAGGTCACGGAGACGGAGTGGGCCGGCGCGGGCACGTTCAAACTACTGCTGCAAGGAGCCGCGCCGCTCGACTTTGAAATCCTGACCGCGCCGAATCAGCCCGGCTATCTCTACGACCCCGCGCGCCACGCGCCGCCCGCGCCGCCCGATGCGAACGGCTTCGTCGCCGTGCCCGACAAACTCGACCATCTGCCGCCCACGCTCGCCGACGTTGTGCGCCGCGTCAGCCAGGTCACGGGCACGCCGCGCCTGACGCCCGAAGAGTACGCGCTCGTCTATACGGCCATCGCCGATGAGTTGACGCAACGCCCCTTCAATCTCACTTACACTTCAAAAGCTGTGCGCGATTATTGCTTGGAGCGCGGCGCGGCCATTCCGCGCAAGAGCGTCTGGTTCATCCTGCAAGGCATCACCTTCACGGGTCATCGCTTCGGCAAGAATCCGGAACAGGACACGGCCGCGCAACTCGCGCAAGTCTTCCGCGACGACGTGCTCAAGCTCTGCGAAGATGCCGAACTGGAATTGGCTGCTGAGGAACGGCGGGCGCTCGATGATTGGTTGCTCGGCCACCTGAATGGCGCGCAATCAGCGCGCGAGTTTGTTAGCGTCAGCGATGAACCGCTGGAACTCCCAACCGAAACAGCTAACACGGTCGAGCAACAAGAGCCGCTCGTCGCGCCGCTGGATTGAACAAAGTAATCACATTAGACATTACGCAATTGAACGAAGCCGCAACAACTTATTGGAGGCCACAAACATGACAGGACAAGTGCTTTCAAGCAGGCTTTGTTTCAACTGCGTCAGTCCTCTGAATTTGACTTTACACGAATAGTTTATATCGCACTTTGCAAGTGCGTGTCGCCGGGAGCGCGGGCCGCTGGCCCGCGCTCCCGGCACGAGGCGATCTCATGCATCGCCAACGACTATAAAAGGATGTAGTATGTCCGTTGTTCGCGCAATGCCTCGCCTGGAATTTTTCTTTCTCTGATCCACCATTAATTAGCAACACGCACAAGCAAAGCGTGCCGTACTTGAACACAGTGCGAGGTGTGTCTCATGGAGGCAGGTCTAACAACAATTCAGCCGCAGCAACAGCGGCGGCGGCGAGCTTCACCACGGTCGGAGGAGCTTTTCCACCTGTTGGTGGAAAACGTGCGCTACTATGCGATCTTCGCCATCAACGTTAAAGGACAAATGGTTAGTTGGAATCCCGGTGTCGCACGCCTGCTCGGTTACGAGGAGGCGGATTTTATCGGCCAACACTTCTCCATCATCTTCTCACCTGATGATGTGGCGCGCGGCGTGCCTGAAAGGGAGATGGAGCGCGCCGCCCTTGCGGGGCGCGCCGAAGACCAGCGTTGGCATGTGCGCAAAGACGGAACGAGTTTTTGGGCGAACGGGCTGGTGATGCCGCTCAAAACCAAAGCTGGACGCTTGCGCGGCTTCGCCAAAGTGATGCGCGACGACACGGAAAGCAAGCAGGCCGTGGATGAGTTGCGCGCAGCGCATGACGAACTCGAACAGCGCGTGCAAGAGCGCACCGCCGAATTGAAGCAAGTCGTGCAAGCCCTCACCGATCAGAGCCTTGAGCGGGCGCATGTTATTGAGGAACTGCACAAAGCGGAAGAACGATTTCGCTTGCTCATCGCGGGCGTGCGCGATTATGCGCTCTTTATGACGGACGCCGCCGGGCTGATAAGCAGTTGGAATCCGGGGGTCAAGCGCATCTTCGGCTATGAAGAAGCGGAATTTACCGGGCAACACGTCGCCATCATTTTCACGGCCGAAGATCAAGCCGCCGGCGTGCCTGAAGCCGAGATGAAAATGGCGGCCGCCGAAGGGTCGGCGGAAGACGAACGCTGGCATGTGCGCCGCGACGGGTCGCGGTTCTGGACGAGCGGCGTCGTCGAGGCGCTACACGATGCTCAGGGAAAGTTACGCGGTTTTGTGAAGGTGATGCGAGACATCACCGAACGCAAACACGCCGAAGAACGCATCCTGCACGAAGCCTTGCATGACGCGCTGACCGGATTGCCGAACCGCGCCTACTTCACCGAACACTTGAAGCGCACCATCGCCCGTGCGCGCCGGCACGAAGACTGTCGCTTCGCCGTGCTCTTCCTCGACCTCGACCGGTTCAAGATCGTCAACGACAGTTTAGGGCACATCATCGGCGATAAATTGCTGGTTGCCGTCGCGGGTAAACTGGAGCAGATATTACGCCCGGAAGATGTGGTCGCGCGCCTCGGGGGGGACGAGTTTACCATCTTGCTCGAGGGCATTAACGACTTGGCTGAAGCTGAGGTAGTGGCTGAACGCATCCACCATGAGTTCAAGCAGCCCTTTCACCTTGACGAACATGAAGTCTTCACCACCGCCTGCTTCGGGATTGCCCTCTCAATGCCAGCTTATACCGCGCCGGAAGAAATTTTGCGCGATGCCGACACGGCGATGTATCGCGCGAAAACGTACGGCTGCGGCAGACACGAAATCTTCGATGCGAGTATGCACGTGCGCGTCAGAGAATTGTTGCGGGTGGAGACAGATTTGCGGCGTGCCGTCGAACGCGCGGAACTCATCCTCCATTACCAACCGATCTTGTCGCTGCCAACCAACCGGCTCGTCGGCTTTGAGGCGTTGGTTCGGTGGCAACATCCGGCCCGCGGGCTGATCGCACCCTCCGCGTTTATCCCGCTGGCCGAAGAGACCGGCTTGATCTTGCCTATCGGGCGCTGGGTGCTAACGGAAGCGTGTCGCCAGATGCGCGAGTGGCACGAACGGCTGCGCGCCGATTTAACTATCAACGTCAATTTGTCAGGCAAGCAGTTTGCTCAACACGACCTTATTGAGCAAATCAAAACCACGCTGCGCCAGACCGGCCTTGCTGCGAGTTGTTTGAACTTGGAGATCACGGAAAGCGCGGTGATGGAGAAAGCGGAAGCAGCCATCACCAAGCTCGAAGGACTACGCGCGCTTGGCTGTAAGCTGCACGTTGATGACTTCGGCACCGGCTACTCGTCGCTCTCGTACCTGCACCGCTTCCCGGTTGACCTGTTGAAGATTGATCGCTCGTTTATCAGCCGGATGGACACGAGCGGCCCAAGCAAAATCGAAAACTCGGAGATTGTGCTGACGATTATCCAACTTGCGCACAACCTCGGGATGGGCGTGATGGCGGAAGGTGTGGAGACCGTCGAACAATCTGACCAACTGCGCGCGTTCGGGTGCGATTACGCGCAAGGATACTTTTACTCTCGCCCGCTGGCCGGTGCCAAAGTCATGAGCTACGCGGTTGAAGTGTAATATCAAAAGCACACGAAACCGCACTCCGATAGCAGTTTGCGATTGGATGCGGTCGCCTCTTGCCGGGAGCGCGGGCCGCTGGCCCGCCAACGAACCGCTAGGCGCGTCCATGTGTGCGCGCTCTTAGCGCGCCGCGCGGAGCAGCGGCCCGCGCGCGCAATGGCACGCAAGCGCAGTTCGCTATAAAACATAAAAGGTAAACAAGCACGCGCCGGCCGCAAAGAATGACTCTCCGCAGCCGGCGCGTTTTGCTCAACGCTGCCTACGTTTACTCGTCCGCGCCGTCGAGCGTCTGCATGATCTCGGTGAACCGCGCCACGTCAGTGCGCGTGCGCTCAAGCGCGCGGCGGCTATCGAGATAAGCGGCCCAGTGCGGCGTGTTGGTGAGCGCCTTGACCGTGTCTTCGTCGAGCGTCTGCGCCATCAGCGCGATCAGGTCGCTGACGACGCGCGTGTGCTCCAACAGCGATTGCATGATCGAGTAGGCGAGCCGCGCCTGCGCGAAGTCGAGATCGCGCGCATCGTCGGGCTGCATTATTGCCGAAGTCTCGTCGCCCATCATTAACGCTCCGAACTCGGCCACCAACTCCCGCGCACGAACGGCAAGGCGGCGACCCGCGCGGTGCGCTCGCCCGCTTCGTCGCCGACGCGCACTTCCGTGTCCGGCGCAAGATAATCATATTTCACGTAAGCCAGCGCGATAGCGCGCTTGAGCTGCGGCGAGACGATGGCCGATGTGACGCGCCCGATGTCGCGCCCGTCGGCGGCTTTGATCTGCGCGCCGGCAGCGGGCAGACGTTCATCATCAAATATCAAGCCCGCCAACTGCTTCGCCACGTGCCCGCGCCAGTGTATGCGCGCGATGATCTCCTGCCCGATGTAGCAGCCTTTGGTAAAGCTGACGGCATCGGCGGGCACGGACTCAAGCACGACGTTTGTCTCCGTCATATCCACGCCGTAGCGCGGCACGCCCGCTTCGATGCGTAACAGTTCAAGCGCATCGTCGCCGCAGACCCGCACGCCGGCCGCAACAAGCGCCGCCGATAATTCAGCCGACACGTCTGCGCTTGCGAGCAGATCGAATCCGTCCTCGCCCGTGTGCGTCGCACGGATGATCGTGAGCGCCTGTTCGCGCCACGTGACGACGACCACGTGCTCGCGCTCGACGCTGGCGGCGTCCGGGCCAAGCACTTGCGCGATGAGCGCGGCAGTTTGCGCGCCTTGCAACGATAGTTGCGCGGTCTCGTCCGTCACGTCGCGCACGTGGAAATCGCCCGCCAGCGTGAAGCGTGCGAGCGTCTGTTGGACGCGCTCGCGGGTGGCCGCTTCGGTGTCGAAGAGAAACGTCTGTTCGTCGCCCGCGCGCAGCACGCGCACCGCCGCGAGCAGACGCCCCTGCACATTCGGAAAGGCCGCGTTCATCCACGCGCCCGCCGCGAGCGTCTTCACATCGTTTGTGATGAGGCCGTTGAGAAACTGCACCGCCTCCGTGCCGCGCACCTCGATGCGCCCGCGCGCCGACAGATCGAAGAGACCCGCGCCGCCGCCGCGCACTGTCTCGTACTCCGCCGCCGTGTCGCCTGCGTGCGCGGCCCTCTGTTCAAGCGTCTGACTCATCGCTGTAAACTTTATCGTGCGTGCTTATTTCAACTTCTCAAGCTCGGCGCGCAAACGGTCGTAGTCCGCTTTGTCGCCCGCCTTGAATTGCACATTGCTGTAGCGCAGCACGCCGTCTTTATCCAACAGAAAGACCGAGCGATTGTCGAAGCCGGCGGCCTCGTTGAATACGCCATAGTTGCGCGCGACTTTGTGATCGTGGTCGGAGAGCAACGCGAACGGCAGCTTATGGAACTTGGCCCATTCGTGATGCGAAAAGACGTAGTCGCCGCTGATGCCAAGCACGGTCGCGTTCAGCTTCGCCAACTCCGCGAACGTATCGCGCAGGGTGCAGACCTCTTTGGTGCAACCGCCTGACCAATCGGCCGGATAGAAGGCAAGGATCACGTTCTTGCCGTGCTGTGCGGCGAGCGTCATCTGCTCGTCCGGGCCGAGGAAAATTTTCTCTTGCGTGGCATACGGCAGTTTGAAATCAGGCGCGGCTTCGCCGACCTTTGGCGCGGCCGTCGCCATCGGACTCGTCGCGCCCGTGCCGCCATAATGATTGTCGCTCGCCGCCGGTTTCGGTTGCGTCTGCGCACAAGCGAAGGCCACGAACGACAGGCATGCGGCCGTCAACGCGAGACCGATGAGCGAACGTGCCACGCGCCGCCGCGCGGTCTCAACTGTGTGCGATTGCGTCTGAGGGATCATAAGTCACTTGCCTTTCTACCGAATGGGCTGCTGGGCTGATCGAAGGCGCGTTGTGTATCTGGCACAAGCGCCCGCGCGACCACGCGATAATCACTGAGTTGCGCCGCCTCGCGCCGGTGCGACGCGAGCACCTGCGGGCTGGGATGATAAAGCGGCACGAGTTTGCGCCCGTGCCAACTTAACATCTGCCCGACGTTTTCCTTGAGTGAGAACGGATGATACTCAATGCCCCTGAGCGCGGCAAGCGCGACCGCGCCGAGCGTAACGACGACTGGCGGCGCGAGCAATTCGATCTGCTGGCGCAAAAAATCCGCGCAGTTGCCTAGCTCCATGTTCGTCGGCTTGCGGTTTGTGCCCGTTTCGGTGCGCGGGTTGCAGAGCGCGGCGTTGGTGATGAAGATTCCAGCGCGCGGCAAGTTGATCGAAGCGATGAAACGCTCGAAGTTGCGCCCCGACTGATCGCCGGAGAAGGGCACGCGCGTGCGGTCGCCGCCGTGTCGGCCGGGCGCTTCGCCGATGAATAACACGCGCGCGGTCACGTTGCCGTTGCGCGCGCTCAAGACCGCCGCCCGCCCGCACATTGCCGGACACTTGCGACACGCCGCCGCTGCCGCGACGAGCGCGGCAAACGCCCTGCGCCGCTGCGCCAACATGCTCACCGCTACTTCGTCACCGTGATCTCGCGTGTGGTCGCGTTATAACCACCGTTGTCCACGACGTTGCCAGCCTTGTCCACGAGCTCAAGCTTGACCGTGTGCTTGCCCGCCGTCCAGCCGGTCAACCAGATCGGCTGCCACTTGTCGAGGAACTGCGCCGCGCCGCCATCCACCGAATAACGCACGCGATAATCGCCGCCCTCGCCTTGCAGCTTCGCGTTCGAGAGCCAGAAGTCGATCATGATCGCGTCCGTGTCCGCGCCCTTGTACTCGCCTTTGGGCCGGCTATAGGTCAAGAGCGGCTTCTGCGGCTCGACCGCGCCGCCCGTGCTGGGCGGCATGTCTTTGCCCTCGCGCGGCGGCGCGGCGTTGGCGTTAGCATTCGCGGCAGTCGGCGCGTTCGCGTTGGCGCTCGTCGTGTTTGCGTTTGTGTTCTTCGCTGCTGCGTTCGCGTTCTTGTTGTCGGCCATGGTCTGGCCCGTGCCGGTCGTGGTCGGCTTGGCCCCATCGCCGCCGCCTTTGACGGTGAACGTGACCATCTGGAATGAGCCGGCGTTCTTGTAGCTCTCGTGCCACGGGCGCGACGCGAAGACGCGCAAGGTGTGCTTGCCCTCGGTCACGTTGCGCAACTCGAACGGCTCGCCCAGGTTGTAGTAAGCCTCATACGGCGCGTTGTCGAGAATGACGTGGATGTGATTGCCCATGCCCGTCGTTGGGTCTTTCATCGGCTGATAGCCTTTGAGGTCGCCGCTCAAGTTTAATTTTACGTTGACGGTCGAGCCGTTGATGGTCGCGCCCGCGGCCGGCGTGACGAAACGTAAGACGGGACTCGCTTCGTCCTGCTGCCCGCGGCCGGACATCATGTCTTTGATCTTCTGCGGCCGCTCGCCGACCACGAGGTTCTGCACTTCCGGCGTCGCGGGCGGCGGCGTGACACTGGTGGTCACGGTCGTGTTGGCATTCGAGTTGTCGGCGGTCGTGCAACCGGCGAGCAGGAGCGCGCACGCGGCACTGATGAGCAGCAGACGAAACGCGAGTTTCATAACTTGCCTCCAGGATGAGAATCGGTTTGCGGCGCGAATATATGCGAGGAACGGACTGCACTGCGAGCAGGCACGCGCGGATATGTTTATCAACTTATCACTCGCGCGTGCCTGCTCACGATATTCGTCAGGCGCGCGCCGGTTGCGCCCCGTTGTCCGCGCGCAGCCGTCCTTCAACCGCGCTCCAATCTATGTTCGAGAAGAAAGCTTCGATGTACTTGGGCCGCTCGGCCGGTTTGTAATCAAGCAAGAACGCATGCTCCCACACGTCCATCACAAGTATCGGCTCAAAACCCGCGATGTTGCCCGTCTCGTGCAGGCTGATCCAGTGGTTCGAGATGCGCCCGTTCGCCGGGTTCTGATAGCACATCGCCCAACCCACGCCGCGCATCTTGCCGACGCTCATGAAGTCTGTCTTCCAGATTTCATAAGCGCCGAACGACGCTTCGGTCGCCTTGATAAAACTGGAGCCTTTGTCCGGGTCGGTGTTGCCGCCCTGCTTCATGTTGTCGAAGTAGTATTCGTGCAAGACCATGCCGTTGTACTCGAAGCCGAGCCGGCGCGTCAGTTCCGAGTAAGCAGGCATCTCCTCTTGATCGACTTTGCCATCGGCGAGTATCTCCGCGATCTTCTCGGTCAGATGGTTCGTCTCTTTCACGTAGCCTTCGTAGAGCTTGAAATGCACCTCTAACGTCCGATCCGAAATACCGTTCAGACCGCTCAGATTAAACTGCCGCGCCTTGTAAGCCTCCGGCAAGCGCAAAGGGTTGTTGCTCATCTCGTCTTCCTTTCTGTGTCGTGGCGGGTCATGGATTGCTGGTCAGTTTACTCCTACACCTGCCCGCACGTGTAACAAAGTGGTGGAGAATCCGTGCCGGAAAGCGAAAAGGAAGAAAGAGCGAAGGGGCCCGTTGCACGCCCGTTGCTCCCTCTTCCCTGTCTTGTCCACGCTAGCCGCAGTTAACGGCCAAGAATAATGTAGTCGCCGTGTGACGTGCCCATGAAGAAGAGCAGGGGCAAACTAAGCCACGTGTTGGTGCGCGAGGCGAGGAAGGCGCGGCGCGCGAGTTCGGGCGCGGCTGCGGGGCCGCCCTTAAAGCCCGCGATGATACGCTTCTGCGCCGGCCAGATGATACCCCAGACGTTCAAGAGCATGATCAGCCCCATCGCGCCACCGATGCCGATGGAGAACGTCTTGTTGCTGGCGAAGTTGTCGCGCCCAACTTGAAACGTCATGTCGAACCACTTGACGATCAAAAACGACATCACGGCGATCAAGATCGCCACGACGACGGCGAACACGCGCCCGTCTTTCGTCAACGCCGGCACTTTGTTGATGATCAAAAACTCGATCACGAACGTGACGATGGGCAGCAGCAGCCACACGAGCAGCGTCGTCCAGACGTTCACGTTGCCGCCGGCCGCGTTGGCGTTGACCACATCGGTTTTGAGGATGTACATGGCATAGTACGTCAACCCGACCAGCACCGTCACGACTGCACCCCAACGGAAATACCAGAGCGTGCGGCCGAGCAGATCAGGGTTCACCTTCTTCTTCGTCTCTGCGTCCAGCCCCTTTTGGAAAGGCACGTTGATGAGATTAAAGAAGTAGAGCAGACCGATCCACATGATGCCCGCGACAAAGTGCAGCCAGCGTAGCGTGATGCGCGCTATATCAGTGGCGGTGGGCGCATGGAAGACGCCATCCAGCAGCGCGAGACCGGCGGGGAGATGGGCGGTTGACTCGATCAGCATATAACCTCCGAATTGGACAAGTGTGCTTCAGGTGTGCGGCGTACACGCCTCTGCAACTACTAAGGCTTATCGTGCAAATACGCGCGCGAGATTAGCACCAAGCAAAGCGCGGTGCAATAACCTTAAAAGTAGAGGTTAGAGGTCAGAGGTCAGAGGTCAGTAAAGACCAGACACTAACTAACCTCTGACCTCTGACCTTACTGCTATTCTGCCGGGCGCGGGCCGGCATCTAGGTTGCGGACGCTCGCTTGACCCAGCACGCGCACGTTGAGCGCGCCCTGCACGTGTACCTGACACGAGAGGCGCACGTTCTCCGCGAGCCCCGTCTCCATCGCCAAACGGTTGCGCTCGGCGTCCTGCATCTCGCCCGCGTCGCCCATCAGGACTTCCACGCGGCAGGTCGTACATTTCGCGTTGCCGCCGCAACGATGCAGGATGTCAATGCCTGCGTCCTCAATCGCCAACACAAGTTTGCGGCCCGCTTTGGCCTCAAAGGTCTGCGTGCCCGTGGCCGTCTCCGCCTCGATTCTCGGCATAAGAAAATGCGCTCCTGAATTGTTTGGTTGAAAGCTTGCGAGGCAGTGTACCGCAAAAATAGGAAACGCGGTACGCGCTCAAGTCACGTCGCGCCCCGCCCGCGAGGCCAGAGGCGACGTGACTTGAGCGCGCACCGCATTGAGCGCGGGCGCTTTTTAGCCGCGTGTTAGGCTGTGAACGACGAGCCGCAGCCGCAGCCGCCGGTCGCGTTCGGGTTTTTGAAGGTGAAGCCCGACCCCATCACGCTGTTGGCGAAATCGATCTCGACGCCGTTCAGATATTGCGCGCTGAACATGTCCACGAACAGCCGCACGCCGTGCTGTTCCAGCACGAAGTCGCCCTGCTTCGTTTCCTCTTCGATGTTCAGGCTGTACTGGAAACCGGAGCAACCGCCCGGCACCACGCGCACGCGCAAACCGGAAGTCTCCGGCAAGCCCTCTTCGCCCGCCATGAATTTCTTGATCTCGACCGCCGCCGCTGCCGTCACACCCAGCGTCACCGCGGGCATCGTGTCTAACGTTTGTGTTGCCATGCTGCTGCTCTCCTTAAAAATAATTAGTTCGTTACGTTTGCCTTGGTTGTTAGATGCCTTTCGCTTCGTGCCGGACTGCTTGCAGGGCCAGCCAACCGGCACGAACAATTAACAACTAACAGTTAACAAAATCACTGCGCCTTGCCCAAGACTACCAACTCAGGCTTCATCGCTTCAATCGAGACTTGCCGCGCCACCTCTTCGGCCACGTGCCGCATGGCCACTGCCTGCGGCGTATCGGGCTGACCAAGCACGAACGGCACGCCGCGGTCACCGCCTTCGCGCACTTCCATGCCAATCGGGATCGTGCCGAGAAACGGCACGCCATACTCGTCGGCCAAACGCTGCCCGCCGCCTTCGCCAAAAATATTGTAGCGCGTGCCCGTGTCCGGCGCGACAAAATAGCTCATGTTCTCGACGATGCCCAGCACCGGCACATGTACCGTCTCGAACATGCGCAACGCGCGGCGTACGTCCGCCACCGACACAGCCTGCGGCGTCGTCACCAACACCGCGCCCTGCACCGGCACGAGTTGCGCGAGCGAGAGTTGCACGTCGCCCGTGCCCGGCGGCATGTCCACGATCAAATAATCAAGCTCGCCCCACAACACGTCGCCGAGAAATTGCCGCACCAGACTATGCAAGATCGGCCCGCGAAAGATCATCGGCTCGTCGCCCGGTTTCAAGATACCGATTGAGATCAACTTGATGCCGTGCGCCTCGTTCGGCACGAGCTTATTCTCCGACACGATGGGCTGCGCGTCCGCTATGCCCAACATCAGCGGCGCGTTCGGGCCATACAAGTCCGCGTCCATCAACCCGACCCGCGCGCCATTCCGCGCGAGCGAGACCGCGAGATTCACCGCCACCGTTGACTTGCCGACGCCGCCCTTGCCCGACGACACCGCGACGATATTGCGCACGCCCGGCACAACCACCTTCTCCGTGATGCCCCGCCCTTTTGGCACTTCCGCATCCATCGTCACGCGCACCGTCTGCACACCCGGCACGGCGCGCACCAACTCCTGCGCCTGCGCCTCCATCTGCTCGCGCACCGGACAAGCCGGCGTCGTCAACACGATGCGAAACGACACGTCGCCACCGGCAATCTTCAGATCTTTAATAAAACCAAGTGTCACAATGTCCTTGTGCAAGTCCGGGTCAACCACCCCGCGCAAGGCTGCGAGCACGCTCTGTTCAGTTACTTGGGTCATATCGTTATGAACAATCAATCAGGTAAGACTGCACTGCTGCTACGCACTATCTGTTCCGCCTGTCCCGTTACCATTTCTGTTCGTAGCAATCCGTTCGACCATTTTTTCCAGGCGACCGATGTCCTCGCCGTTGCGGCGCGTCAACTCCTCCGTCCGCATTTGTGAATCAATCAACGCATTATAACGCCCGTGCCACTCTTGGTCGATTTGCCGGGTTGCTGCCTCCGTGCGCATTTGTGAATCAACCAGCGCGTTGTAGCGTTCACGCCACTCCCGTCGCTCGCGTCGGCCCGCGTGGATGATGAGCTTAACGACTCGCTCCAAGCGATCCATGCGTCTGTCTGCCTGCTGCATGTGCTCGGTGAACTGCGCTTGCCCTTCCAAGATGAAATCCATCTGCCGTTGCCGGCGTTCATCATCACTCATGGCCGGCCACCTTTCCGCGCGCTCCGCCCGGCCGCTTGTGCCGTATCGCCAAGTTTACCTTCTTCGGTCGCAGCACACGATACGCACAGTGCGATGCGCCGCCCGCGATGCGCGACTCGCGGAAGACTTCCGCGCCGAGCAGGTCACGATAGACGAACAACTCGCGGTCGCACAACTGCCGGTACTCGCGCGCCACCTCTGCCTGCGGACAGTTCCATTCGGTCAGCAGATACGAGCCGTCGGCCAGCTTTTCCGCTTCGGCCTCATAGCCCAACTCGCGCAGAGATTCGGTCAAGCGGCGCACACGCGCGTCGAAGCCAAGTCCTTCAAGCGCGGGCCGTAGGCGGGCGCTCATTTCGTCGGCGCAGCCGCAGAAGATCGCGTTCAAACCGCGCTCGCCCCAGACGCTATTGACTTGCCGCAGAATGGCCCGCGCGAATAGATCGTAACGCTTCGGGAATAACTCTTCGGATTTCTGCGTCAAGCGATAACGATGCGCGGGGCGACCGCGCTCGCCGCGCTCCGGCGCATGCTCCACATAGCCATCGCGCTCCAACACATCAAGATGTTTGCGCACACACTGCTTGGAGACACCTAACTCCTGCGCCAACTCGTCCGCGCCCAAATGGCCGCGCGTGCGCAGCAGGCTGACGATCTCGCCGCGCGATGAACTGACCGTGCTGTTGAGCGCTGCTACCACGAAAGTTATGCTACTTGCGCCAATCTGCTTTGTCAACCGGATGGTTGTTTAATTAGGAATGGGGTGCGGCCACTCTTGCCAACCGACGCACCCGGTCTTACTCTTAACGCACATACGCGGTAAGTTTTTAAGAGTAAAGCTATGAATGAAACGGCTGACCAAAAGATCGTGCGGTGCGCGTGCCCGCATGATTGCCCGGACACTTGCGCGATGCTCGTGACGGTCGAGCGCGGGCGCGCGGTGGGCGTCGCGGGCGATCCCGCGCATCCGTTCACGCGCGGCACGCTCTGCACCAAAGTGTCCAATTACCACGAGCGCACGCACAGTCCGGCGCGCGTCCAGACGCCCCTGCGGCGCACGGGGCCGAAAGGCGCGGGCCAGTTTGTGCCCATCAGTTGGGCTGACGCGCTGGACGAGATCGCGGCGCGTTATCGCGCGCTCGCGGAATCGGCCGAGGGCGCGGAGACGATCATGCCGTACAGCTATTGCGGCACGATGGGCCTGGTGCAGTCGGAGTCAATGGATCGCCGCTTCTTCCACCGGCTCGGCGCGTCCGTGCTGGAGCGCACGATCTGCGCGTCCGCCGGGGTGGCCGGCTATAAAGCGACGGTCGGCTTGAGTCTCGGCACTGACCCGGAACGCTTTGGTGATGCGCGCCTCATCCTGCTCTGGGGCACGAACACGATCAGCAGCAATGTCCATCTCTGGCCGTTTATTCTGGAAGCGAAACACAAAGGCGCGCGGGTTGTGGCGATTGACCCGCGCCGCACGCGCACCGCCGATCAGTGCGCCGAGCACATCGCGCCGTTGCCCGGCACGGACGCCGCGCTCGCGCTCGGACTGATGCACGTCATCTTCGCCGAAGGTTTGGAGGATAAAGATTACCTCGCGCGCTACACCGTCGGCGCTGACGATCTCAGGCAGCGCGTGCGCGAGTATCCGCCCGCGCGCGTCGCGGAGATTTGCGGTCTTGAGGCAGAAACCATTGTGCGGCTCGCACGCGAATATGCGACGACCCGGCCCGCCGTCATCCGCATCAACTACGGCCTGCAACGGCATGCCGGCGGCGGCATGGCCGTGCGCACGATCAGTTGTCTGCCGGCGGTGGTGGGCGCATGGCGCGACGCGGCCGGCGGCGTCCTGCTCTCGACGAGCGGCACGTTCCCGCTTAACTACACCGCGCTCGAACGGCCCGATCTCATGCCCAGCCCGCGCCCGCGCGCACTCAATATGTCTGAGCTTGGCAACGTACTAATGAAGGTGAACGATCCGCCGGTGCGTGCGCTCTACGTTTACAACTCGAACCCGGCGGCGATTGCGCCCGATCAGGCGCAGGTATTGGCGGGCTTACAGCGTGAAGATTTGTTCACAGTCGTGCATGAGCAGTTTCTGACCGACACATGCGATTACGCGGACATCGTATTGCCGGCGACCACGCAGCTTGAGCATTTCGATCTGCACAAGGCTTATGGTCATCTCTACCTCTTGATCAACGAACCGGCCGTCGCCCCGCAGCACGAGGCGAAGCCGAATACGGAAGTCTTTCGCCTGCTGGCCGCGCGGCTCGGCTTCACTGAAGCTTGCTTCAAAGACTCCGACGAAGACATCGCGCGGCAGGCGCTTGACGTGGCGCATCCGGCGCTTGCCGGCATCACGCTCGCAGGTTTACGCGAGCGCGGCTGGCTGCGTTTGAATGTGCCGGAGACTTACGCGCCATTCGCCGAGGGTAACTTCCCGACCGCGTCGGGCAAGTGCGAGTTATATTCGGAGGCCCTGGCCGCGCAAAATCTGCCGCCGGTGCCGGAGTTTATTCCGCCGCGCGAATCGCGTGCGAGCGCACCCGCTTTGGCCGCGCGTTATCCGCTCGCGCTCATCAGTCCGGCAGCGCATGCGTTTCTCAATTCGAGTTTCGCCAACTTGCCAAAACAACTGCGGCAGGAGAAGCAACCGTTCATCGAGATCAATCCGCACGACGCCGCCGCGCGCGGGATCAATGACGGCGACCGCGTGCGCGCCTTCAACGACCGCGGCGCATGCGAACTGGCGGCCGTTGTCACTGCGCGCGCACGCACCGGCGTCGTCGTCTCGCCTTCGGTCTGGTGGAACAAACTCTCGCCCGATGGCGTAAACATCAACCAACTTACGTCGCAAGGTTTGACCGATATGGGCGGCGGCGCGACCTTCTACGACGCACTTGTCGAAATCGAGCGCGTCGGCGCATAAAGGCGGGCCGGCGGCGCATCAGTCTATCCCGGCAACGAGTATGGCCACGGTGACGAAGAAGGCCCCGATGCCGATGCCGATGCCGAGCGCGATGTTGCGGGCGGTTGAATGACCGCCGTTACTCTCGACCTTGGCCACATCGGCATAGGCGATGTTCATCGGCGCATCAGTTTTCCGGTCGCGCAATATGAAATCCGTCTCGCGGGCCTGTGCGATATAGCCTTTGTGCTTCGTGCCGTCCTTCAGCCGCACGGTCGCACGCGCCTTCTCTCCGACACCGATCCGCGCCACCTTGCTCTTAACCTGTTCAGTTGCCCCCGTATCACCGCTCGTCTGCGCCCGCGCGCCCGCATTGAATACTTGACTCAACAAGGCGATGAGTACGAGCGTTATAATTCTGTGTAACATGTATCTCTCCAATCATTTGTTGAACTAACCATCAGCACCGTTAGCAACCGCGATGCCAGCGCGTACCCGCAGCAATAACCCGGTGGAAATGGTCGCCAGATTACTACCATGCATCAAGCGCCGCAATATATATCCGACAGTTGCAAGCACAGGACAAGTAGCGAGACGAGGCACGCGGCACATCGCATGACCGACAGGGCGGCGTGTCGCGTTGCCCGCGCGTTCCTGCTCACACCTCCTTTGCAACGTCGCCGTGCCCTGCTACATTAAACGCCCACGCGCCGCGCGTCGTGATTCGCAGCAACGACGGTGCGGCGCACATCCGAACATTCAGTTCGCCAAACACATGCTGAAGCCAGAAGCACATCGTCACTGCGCGCCGTATGCGCACGGCCGCGCAGCAATCTCTACGGCCGCGCTCTTATTACTTGCTCTCTGCGTCGCCACCAGCGCACACGCGCGCCAAGCTCAACGAGCGCCGCAGACCCGCGCACCGCAGCCGCGCCCGCCGGCTGTGCGCCCGCTTGCGGAAGAGATCGCGCTGCGCATCATGCGCGCGGAAGACGAACGGCGTTGGGACGCGGACGACCTCGGCACGCTCATCGCGGACAAGAATCCGGCCGTGCGCGGTCGCGCCGCGCTCGCCGCCGGGCGCATCGGCGACGAGCGCGCGGTCGCACCACTCGTCACGTTGTTGCAGACGGATCTGGACCTTAGCGTGCGCGCGTGGGCCGCGTTCGCGCTCGGCGAGATCGAGTCGGCGCAGGGCACGGACGCGCTCGCGGAAGTGTTACGCACGAGTCCGAACGCGGAGGTGCGGGCGCGGGCCGTCGAGGCGCTCGGCAAGATCGCCGCCGCGCTGCCGCCGACTGAAGAAGCGCGCCGGCTGGCTATCGGCCAGACCATCCTGAGCGCGTTGACGATTGAGCAAAAGCGGGTGGTGCGCCCTGAGAGCGACAGCGGCACAGGGCGCAGCGTTGCTTTGCTGGGCTTGACGGCGGCCTTGCGGGCCCGTCCGGCGGACGCGGGCCCGGTGGTGGCCCTGTTCCTTTCCTCACCGGACACGCGGGTGCGGGCCGATGCGGCGAACACGCTCGCGCGCCTGCGGGCGAAGGACGGCACGGAGCAGTTGCGCCTGCTCCTGGCGCGTGACGCGGACGCGGTCGTGCGCGCCAACGCCGCGCGGGCGCTCGGCGCGGCCGAGGATAAAGCCGCGTTCGATATTCTGTTAAAGAGTGCGACTGCTGATGAAGATACGCGCGTGCGCGTGAGCGCCGTCCGCGCGCTCGCCACGCTCAAGGATATGCGTGCCGCCGCTCCGCTCATAAAACGCGGCGCGGCGCTCTCGGTAGCTTATCGCGCCGCGCGGGACGCGCATACGGCGCATCCGGCCGAGCTGAATGAACTGCTGGAACTCGCAACCTCGCTGGGCCGCCTGCTTGCCAACACGACCGATGAGCCGGCGCTCAACCTGTTGCGGGCCTTGCGCGCGAGCGAACAGTACGCCGCGCCCGAACTTGAGATCGCGTTTGCGCGCATCGCCCCGACGCAGTATCTACACGAAGCGCCGTTCAAAAATCTCTTCCTCCGGCCCGCCGATAATAAAATGACGTGGCAGGCCGTGGCGGCCGTCGCGGCCGGCTTAGGCGAGATGGCGCACGCATCGGGCGAGAAGACGGGTAACAGCGCCCTCACCGCGCAGGCCGATGCGCAGTTGGCGGCCCGCGCGCTTTTAGCTGATCAGACGACGCCCGCGCTGGCCATGACCGACGTACTGCAAGCCGTCGCCGCTTACAAGCCGACCGATCTGGCCCTGCTCGCGCGCACGCAACTCAAAGCGCCGGACGTGATCGTGCGCGCCACGGCCGCTGCGCTCCTCGGCGATCTGCCGCCGGACACCGATACGACCCGCGCGCTCGCCGCCGCGCTCCCCGCCGCCTTGCAAGATGATTTGAACGACGCCGCGCTCGCCATGCTCGACGCGCTCGCCAAGCAGAAGAACGACGAAAGCGTCGTCGCCATCAAAACGACGCTCGATGCGCCAGACTATCTCATCCGCCACCGCGCCGCGACGCTGCTGGCGGCGGCTAAAGTTGCTGACGCGGAAACTGTGCGCAGTCAGACCGTCGCCACACGCAATCACTTGGCCGACTATCGCCGCGCGCTCGCGCGCCGGGATAAACGGGTGCAGGCCGTCGTCACGACCGACAAAGGCGTGTTCACGATTGAGTTACTGCCCGATGCCGCGCCGCTGACGGTGGACAATTTCGTGGAACTGGCGCGGCACGGTTTCTTTAACAACATCGCGTTCCATCGCGTCGTGCCGAACTTCGTCATCCAGGGCGGCGACCCGCGCGGCGACGGCAACGGCGGCCCCGGCTACCAGATTCGGTGCGAGATCAACGAAGCGGCTTACGCGCGGGGCGCGGTCGGCATGGCTTTGTCGGGCAAAGATACCGGTGGCTCGCAATGGTTCGTCACGCACGCGCCGCAGCCGCACCTCGACGGCGGCTACACGGTCTTCGGCCGCGTCACGCAAGGTATGGATGTAGTTGATCGCATCGCGCGCGGCGACCGCATCGTCAGCGTGACGGTGACGGAGAGCAAGAGCCGTTAGCCGTTCAAGCAGAACGGTCAAGCGGCAACAGGACAGGTTAAGTTAATGAGGCTGCGACGAGCCACGAGGGTTGGCAGTGGACGACGACAAAGCGTGCGCCGCTTTGTTTCGGCCGCGCTCTGCCTGTTGCTCGGCGGGCTGCTGGTGGCGCAGACACAGCCCGCCCGCGCGGCGCAGATGCTTGAGCCAAACGCTGCGCGCTTTCGTTATCGGATCGACCTCAAGCTCGATTTCGACAAACGCAGCTATACTGGCGTGGAGCGCGTGCGTTGGGTGAACCGTGATAGCAAGCCAACTAACGTCATCTACTTTCATCTCTACGCCAACCTGCGCGGCGACGGGCCGCACGCTAATCAACCGGGCGGCGGCGGCAGTGGCGATGAGGTGCCGTCAGCGGCGACGGACGAGCCGCGCCTGGAGATCGACTTTGTCCGCGCCGCCGTGACCCAGGTGCCGCTGGCTTATGCGCTTGACGATCAGGCGACCGTGCTGCGCGTTTCTCTGCGCGAGCCTGTGCCGGCCGGCGGCGCGAGCGAGATCGAGATCGCGTTTCAAGGCAGCGTGCCGGAGATCGATCCGGACGAGACAAGTCTCCCTGCGCATGTCGTCCAACAACTCGGCGCGGCCCTTAGAGACACGCGCGAAACGCGCCGCGCCCGCGATCTCAATTTCCGCTCACGTGGTGTACTGCTGCTCGGCGCGGCCTATCCCGTGCTGGCCGTGCGCGACGGCAACGACTGGCAACGCGAGGTCAGAGCCAGCGTCGGTGATTTGCTCTTCACCGAAGTGGCCGACTACGACGTGAGCATCAGTGCGGCGCATGATGTGGCGTTGTTCACGTCCGGTGAACTGCGCAGCCCCACGCCGCGCACTGGCAACGAGGTGCGGGCGGAGGGCGCTGGCAGCACGAGCCATTTCGCGGGCGAGAACTTACGCAACTTCGCGCTGCTCGCGGGCCGCACGCTCAAAGCGGACGAGCGCGCGGTTGAGGGCGTGCGCGTGCGCGCGATCTGGACAGCGGAACATGAAAAGGTGGGGCGGCGTGCGCTCGATGTGGCGACTGCGGCCGTGCGCCTCTTCAGCGTGCGTTACGGCCCGCTGCCTTACAAAAGTTTGAGCGTGGCGGAAGCGCCGCTCGTCGCCGGCCTGGGCAGCGCGGAGTTTGCGAACCTCAGCGTGATCGCGAGCGCGTTCTACGTTGATTTCGATGCGCCCACGATGCGCAACCTGCCGGAGATCGTGCGCGAGCAGCGCGCGTCGGTGGAAGACAGTTTGGAGTTCACGGTCGCGCACATGGTGGCGCATCAATGGTGGGGCATGACGGTGGGCAGCGCGCCCGACCGCACGCCCGTGTTGGACGAAGCGCTTGCGCACTGGTCGGCGCTCGTCTATTACCGCGAGGCGCACGGCCCGGAACGCGCGGCCCAAGCGCGCGACGATCAACTGCGCGGCGTCTACGAAATTTATCGCACCTTCGGCGGCGACGACATGGCGGCTGACCGCGCCGCGCACGACTATCACAACACGTTCCAGTATGCCGCTATCGTCACCGCGAAGGGCGCGCTGATGTTTGAGGCGTTGGAAAAACTATTGGGCAGTGAGCGCGTCTTCACGGCGCTCCGGCGTTATCACGAGGCCAACCGGTTTGAGATCGCGGAGTTAGACGATCTGCGCGGCGCGCTCGTGGCCGAAGCGCCGATTGACGCGCGCCGCATCGTCACGCGCACGTTCGACCGTTGGCTCTCGGAAAAACACGGCGACGAAGATGTCGCGCCGCCCAACCCGCAACTCGCCGCCGCGCTCGGCATCACCACCACGGGCCAGCCCGGCGCAAAAGATCGCAATGCCTTCTCCCGCCTCGGTCGCTTCTTCTGGCGACAGATGACGCGCATTCGCTAATCATTCATCAAGGTATTACCCTAAGCTCACTTATTACTCCGTAATTTAAGTCCTTGTAACGCCCTTGAGCTATAACCAGCGTTTACATGGATGTAGGCGAATGCTATCGAAACGCCGACTCTAAGAACTTCGATTACGAAGTACTTATTAGCACGACGATTAGTTTAAGGATGGTATTAACGAGTTCCATCTCGAGCAATTCATCGCGTCAGAGTCCCATCCGCCGCAAGAGGTCTGTGTAGCGCCTGTCGCTCCGCAGAGAATCGAATTCAGGTAACCATCTGATCAGGCATAACGAAGAGCCATTGCGGGCTTGAAAGTCCTTTTCCAGCCAGACGAAAGCTTGATCCTTCTCGCCTAGGCCAGCATACACCGCTGCGAGTTCATATCCGCCTGCTTCCTGCCGGGCGTATGCGCTTTCCTGTTCTTTAATGATCGAGCGCGCTTCTGAGCGCTGCCCCGAAACTGCGTAGCCATAGCCGGCATCGCCCAGATAATTGCGCTCTTTGCCGACAACTCAACTGCCCTTTGCAGTTCTGGGAGCGCTTCAAGATAACGTCCCTGTTTGAGATACCCCCGACCTAAAACCAAATGTCCTCTCTCGTAATTCGGCTCTAGTTCGATGACCTTCTTGCCCTGCTCAATGGCAGAATTCACATCTCCTATCGCCAAATATGAATTTGCGAGATTGGCGTTGATCGCAAGCGACAGAGGATCAAGCTCTTGCGCTCGCTTGCTCTCCGCCAATGCTTCGTCAAACCGTCCCACATCACGTAGATAACCGCTGTACCAGTGGTGCGCTGTCGCGTAGTTTGGGTTCAATGCAATCGCGCGCTCATATTCTTTCCCGGCCTCATCCCATTCCCATTGGCCTGCATTAACATACGCGAGGATAAATGCCAGCGATGTATGCGCCTCCGCCGACGAATCATCAATCTGAAGCGCACGCTGCGCGAAGGCTTTTGCCATCGGGTATTCTATGCTCGCCGGATAGCCGGGATTATAACCTGCATTTCCAGCCAATAAGATATAGCTGTCGGCGAGACCCACATAAGCGAGAGCGTAGCCCGGGTCTTTATCTGTCGCTTGCTGAAACTGCTCGATGGCTTTCTTCAGATTTTCCGTATCCCGCTTGTTCCAGAAATAACGCCCCCTTAGATATGCCTGATACGCTTCCATGTTCTTCGGCTCAGACTTCTGTAATCGTTCTCTTTCCTCCTGGCTCAACTCAACCATCAACTCTGCGGCCACCCGCTCTGAGATGGAGTCTTCGAGCGCCAGGATATTGGTGAAGCGTTCATCGAACTAGCCTGACCATAGCGCGGCTCCGTCTTGCACTCTGATGAACTGCACGGTCACACGCACCCGGTCATCGGCTCGCTGGATGCTCCCGTCCAACACGGCTGCCACGCCTTGTTGGCGGCCAGCAACTACCGGGTCCTGCTGCGCATCCGTGTAGCGGCGCATGGCACTCGTCGGTCGTACTACGATCTTCCTTAAGTTGCTGAGTTTGCTGATCAGAGCATCCGTCATTCCTAGCCCGAAATCTTCATTGTTCTTATCAGCGCTCATCATCTTAAACGGCAGCACCGCGATTGATCTCAATGCCGGTCTGCTCGCCACGCCGGCCTCACGCTGATCCCTGTTCTTAGAAAACCATCCTTGAGAAAGCACCGCTCCCAGCCCGATCAGCAGCGTCAAGAGCAGACCAAGAGCGAGCTGCGGTTTCCATTTTTCCACTCGCTGCGCTTTACCGCTCGCAGGCAGAACCCTCTGCTCGAAGACCGGCACGAACCCGCTTTGATCCCCTATCTCACGTTCCTCTACAGCAACAATGCGCGTCAACGTGTGGTGTTCCACCACCAGCCCTTCGCTTTCATCCGGCAGTGTTTTGACCTTGGCCGTAAAGCGATACCCGCGCTTGGGCACAGTTTCGATGTAGGAGTGCTCGGCGTGCGCGTCGGAGAGGGCTTTCCGCAGTGCAGAGATGTTTCTGGTGAGATTATTCTCCTCCACGATGGTATCAGGCCATAGCTCCCTCATCAGATCATCCTTATCCACCAAGTGACCACTGCGTTGAACTAATATCAGGAGCGTCTCAAAGGCTTTTGGCGTGAGTGCCACCGGCGCTCCTGCCCGCAGCAAGAGGTGTTCTGCCGGGTCTAAGCGGAAGGGACCGAACTCGTATATCTGTTTCTCTACATTGTGCATAGCCGCGGTCAGAAGATTTTCATAAATCTTTCAGGAAAATCAAAGGACGCTTAGACCACTCTTCATGTAGGGTCTGCTGCGAACGCGACAAGGGCGCATGGCGTGCGAGGGCAAAAGGCTGCGGCGACGTTCATGGTAGACCACGGTGCTTGACTTAGCAACTTTCATTTAAAGAGACAGCATGGAAATAAAGCGCAGAATTGAGATCTTCATGGAAACACGTCGGCTCACGATTATCAGAAAGGGTCGAAAGCCGCTCAGCGCCCGATGCTCCGCATGTGGCGTGGAGGTCGCCGTGGTCACGCCGGAGCAAGCGGCGAGATTAGCCGGTGTCAGCCCACGCAACATCTACCAATGGATCGAAGCAGGAGACCTGCATCACATAGAAAGACCTGAAGGATCGCTGCTGATCTGTCTTCCCTCGCTGGCATTCGGTGCCGGCGCAAGCCCTGTAGCTAAGCCGGCCAAATGACTATCAAACGAAGGGTCCCGCTCATGAGCCGAAGCACACTTCCCGAAGGAGACCACTAAAATGCATAAGCTCTGGCTCTACTCGCTTACAACAAGCAGGAAACCACATAAAGGAGACACTACAATGAAGAGAAGAATCTTGAAGCTGTCGCTGCTCTGCTCAGCACTGGCACTGCTTTACCTTGTGACGCCAGCAAGAGTCCAGGCGACCGCGCCCGGCGTCAACGGTCGGATAACTTTCGCAGCCGATACCGGTGCCGGCTTCCAAATCTACACCGTGCGCGGGAACGGCCACGACCTGCGCCAGATCACGCATATCAACGGCGACGCCGCCAACCCCGACTGGTCGCCGGACGGCAATAGGATCGTCTTCGAGATCGATACGGCCGACTCTCAGAGCATCGCGATCATGAACGCCGATGGCAGTCATCTCACTATCCTTATCAAAGCCCCCGACTCGTTCTTCCAGGGCGTAGGCCAACCTGCGTTCAGGCCCGACGGCGCGCGGATTGTCTTTGAGGGCTTCGATGGCGTCGAGGATGACATCTGGAGCATGAAGCTCGACGGCAGCCACCGACGGCGAATTACGGCGGGGACGAGCGCTGGCGTGACTGCCCCGAACGTCTCGCCCGACGGCCAGACGCTCAGCTTCGTCGATTTCAACGGTCTCGACTTCGGGCAGGCGCTCTTTACCGTCGGCATTGACGGCAGCAACCTTCTACAGTTGACGCCGTTCACATCCGATGTCGCGATCAAGCAGGACTGGGCCCTGGATGGTCAGCATTTAGTGTTCACCGACAATGCTGACTTCCCCCATCCCGGCGACTCCGCGAACATCGCCACCGTCCGCCCCGACGGCACACACCTGCATTACCTGACACACTACCAGGGCGGGAGCGTCAACGCCTTCGTCGGCTCCTACTCCCCCAATGGTCGTTGGATCGTCTTCCGGCTTGAGGATCACGGCCGGTACGGGCTTTATAAGATGCGCCCCGATGGCACCAACCTGCGGGCCATTCTCGGTCTCTCTAGTTTCAAGCCGCGCTTTATCGCCTGGGGGCCGCGCGCTCAGGGCGAAGAAGACAGAGACGACGACGAGGACAACTAGAGCTATCTCAACCCACAAAAGATTGGGCCGGCATGAAAAGCTAGCCACGAACCCGCACGTAGCAACACGAACTAAACCGGCCGGCTGTTGGTGCTGTTACGTGTGCATTCGTGGCTAGATGTTATTTGCTCGCTGGCCCAATCTTGCGTGTTTCGATTTAGGCTGACTTAGGCGGCACTAAGAAGCTGAGGTGTCTCATCGCAGGGCGTGCGGCCACACCGGTTTGTCTAGTTGTAAGCTACTCGCCCTGACCTATGCCAACCTGCGTACCACGATGACAGACGCAAACGCATCTAATACGCCGGCGTTTGCGTTTGTGCGCGGCTCGCGTGATTGAGCGTTGGCGTATGGCGCGACTGCTGGCGAGGGAGGAACTGGCGATGCAAGCAGGCGATCTGATCCGTGAAGCGGCGCTCGCGGCCCGCGGCCGCGACGCTGACCTGAAATTGGCGCGACCGCCACACAAGCAGATTGAGGTCGAGCAGAGCCTCGATCAGTTGAGCCGTTGGATGGACGGTCTCTTCCGCATCCCCGGCACGGGCTGGCGCTTCGGCCTTGATGCGCTGGTCGGGCTTATCCCCGGCGTCGGCGACACGGCCACGACCGTCGTCTCGCTCTACATCTTAGCGGCCGGCGTCCGTTATCGCGTCTCGAAGGCGACGCTCTTGCGCATGGGCGCGAACATCGCAGTAGATTATTTGATCGGCGCGATCCCGTTCGTCGGCGATCTGTTCGACGTTTACTGGAAGTCGAATCAGATGAACGTCGAACTGCTGCGCCGGCGCGCGACCGTGCCGGCCGCGGAAGCGCGCAGTGGTCGGGTGAGCGATTGGTTGTTCGTCGGTCTGATCGCGCTCGGCCTCGTGGCGCTCCTCGCCGGCTCAATCGCGCTCTCGTTCTTTCTGCTCAGTTTTATCTTCCAGCATCTGCGCCCGATATTCTGAGCCGCCGGTAGCAACGCAGAGTGAAACGAAAAGGCGACCCGCAAACCAAGCGGGTCGCCTTTGCAACTTTCCACTCCGCGCGCCGCTCAGGCCGACGTTTGTTTTTCCGTCTGCGTCAGGACACGTTCGAGCGCGGCCGCGATCATACTCAAGCCGCGTTCGCCCGCCGCGAAGCCGCGCAACTTGCCCTCGCGGTCGAACAGATAATAAGCGGGCACGTAGCCCTGTTCGTTCAGGAACGCATCGCGCAACTTATGCTCGTTATCAACGGCGCACGGTTCTGTGATGCCATACTGCGTGACCGCATCGCGCACAGCCTCCGTGTCCGTGTCCGCCTCGTAGCGCGGCATGTGGATGGCGACGACGCGCAGGCCGGCGGCGGCGTGCGCGGCGCGCCACTCGGCCACGCGCGGCAGATTCTCCTTGCAGATGCCGCAACTGATCGCCCAGAAATGCACGAGCGTCGGGTGCCCCTGTATTTCGTGGGTCGCGTGCGCGCCCGTCGCGTTCAGCCACTCAGTCGCGCCGTCAAGCGCCGGCATCGGCGTCCCGATTCTCATTGGCATAATGTTAACCTCAGTGCCTAGCAAAGAGTGACAAGTGACGCGTTAAAACAAATTCGATCTTGTCACGCGTCACTCATCACTCCTCGCTATGCTTACTACGCCCCGATGGTCTTCTGGCCAGGCTTCCACTCAGCAGCGCAGAGGCCGCCGGTTTGCAACGCCTGGATCACGCGCAGCGTCTCTTCGGCCGAACGGCCGACGTTCAAGTCATGCACGACCGCATAGCGCAAGACGCCTTCCGGGTCGATGACGAACAGCCCGCGCAACGCGACGCCCTGATGCTCGATCAGCACGCCATAAGCACGCGACACCTCTTTGGTCTGATCCGCCGCGAGCGGATAGAGCAAACCTTCGACGCCGCCTTTGTCGCGCGCCGTCAGTTGCCACGCGCGGTGCGAGAAGACCGAGTCGGTCGAGACGCCGATCACGGCCGCACCAATGCCCTCGAAGTCTTCGTACCGGTCGCTGAATGTGGTCAACTCCGTCGGGCAGACGAAGGTGAAGTCGAGCGGGTAGAAGAGCAGCACGAGCCACTGGCCTTTGTAATCTGAGAGTTTCACGTTCTCGTTCAGCTTCTCGATGTTCTTGGTCGAAGCCATATCGAAATCCGGCGCGGGCTGGCCGACCATCGCCGTCTGTGTTATTGTTACCATAAGCCTCCGTAAAAATTAAGAGCCAAGACCGGTGCGCGTTTCATCGAATTTTACACGCGCACGCCGGTCAGTTGTCATTAACGCACACCTGTGCGACGACTTGTTTTCTGCGCTGTATTGCACTCCGGGCAGACGCCCACGAGTGTCAGATGAATTGATTCCGGCTTGAAGCGCGAGCGGCGCGCGGCCAGTTGCATGAGCGCCGTTGTCTCCGCGCGATCGAAGTCGAGCAGTTTGCCGCACCGCGAGCAGATGGCGTGATCGTGCCGCGCGGTCTCGCGGTCGTAGCGGCTCGCGCCGTTGCCGAACGTGATCTCACGCACTAGCCCCGCGCCCTTCAGATAGCGCAACGAGTTATAAACAGTCGCATAACTGAGTGCCGGGCGCAGCGCCCGGGCCGCCGTGAAAATCTCGGCCGCTGTCAGATGCGCCGCGCGCTCCTGCACGACGCGCAGCACCACCGCCCGTTGCGGCGTCAACGCCCGCTGCTCACTCGTCCGCATCTTTGTGTCTGCGCTCATAGTTGATTAGGTCTGGATTTAGAATAATTCTAAACTATTGCCTTATCAACCAGGCAACAGTAATGTGCGGTTTAGGGCTGCGGGTGCTGCGCGACGTAATCGATCAACGCGCGGACGTACGTGGGGAACGGCGGGCAACTGATGCCGTGCGGCGCGAGGAGTGCCTCGGCGCGGGTGGTGTCGTAGGTTTGCTCGATGAAGAAGTAGGGCACGGCCACGCGCGGCATGCCGGTCATGGCCGCTGAGATGGGCAGCGAGAGCGAAGCGCGCACGAGCGGCGGCGGCACTTGCAGGAGCGCGCCGCGGCCCGCGAGCGCGTGCGCGATGGTGTCGAATAGCTCGCGGGTGGTAAGCGGCTGCGGGTCGGCGAGTTGTACGGTCGCGCCGAGGGCATGGTCGTCGCGTGCGAGCGTGGCCATTGCTTTGACGACAAAATCAACGGGCACGATGTTCAAGCGCACGGCGCGGTTGCCAATGTTGGCCAGCGAGAGCAAGCGCGGCTGCATGCGCAGATAATTGATCAGGTAATAGATGCCGTCGTACTTCGCTGTCTCGCCCGTCTGGCTGTCGCCGCAGACAACCGCCGGCCGGTGGATCGTCACCGGCAATTCGCCTTTCAGTTGTTCGACCGCAAGTTCGGCGCGATGCTTGGTCTCTTCGTAGTAATTGCGAAAGCCCGCCTCGTGTGGCAGTTCGGCCTCACGGATGAGGCCGGTGCGTTTGCCCGCGACGTAGCAGGTAGAGACGTAATGATAATGACGTAGCTGTGGTAACGTGCGCGCAAAGTCGTTGATGTTGTGCGTGCCCGCAACGTTGACGCGCATGGCCAGTTCACGCGGGACGGCCAAGTCGTAGATGGCGGCGAGATGAAAGAGCGTCGTCGTCTCGGCGCGTGCTTGCGCGAGCGCGGCGGGCGTGAGACCGAGATCGGGGGCGGTGATGTCGCCTGTCAGGATTTGAAAATTATCAGCGCTCGCGCCGGTCGTGCGCACGATGCGCGCGATGTCTAGTTGCGCGCGGGCGGCGAAGTCGGGCTGGACAAGTAACAGGAAATGCGCGCCCGCAATCGCCAGTTCGGCGACGAGCCGGCCGGCAATGAAGCCGGGGAAGCCGGTGAGAAAGATCGTCTCGCCGCGCACGTCGGCATGATCAGTCTGTGGCTGGGTCACTGCGCTATGTCTGCCTGCGGCCCCGTGCTCGGCAACGAGTTGATCGCCTGCGCCTGCGCGTCGGGCGGCAGGCGGCCCAGATAGATTGTGAGCGCGAGGATGACGGCCAGTTGGTTGAGCACTTCGGCGGCCACGACGTTGGTCGCACTCGCCAACACCAGCATGGTCGGCCCCGCGATGGCGGCGATGCCGACGAACACCGCGCCCACGATGCCGCCGCCGATGGAGGCGCAGATACTGATCAGAATAACCGACCAGAAGATGGGCCAGCGCACGCCCTTCGTCAATTGCTCGCTACGCCGCAGTACGCCATCGACGCCGAACGTCGGCTCAAAGAGCGTTACCGGCAACACGAGCGCGAACATCACGCTCAGGATGAAGCCGGGAATAATGAACAGCAACATGCCAAGGAACGTGAGCAGCCCGCTGACCAGCAGCACGCTCATAACCCGCGTCCAACGCCCCGCCGCCCATTGATAACTCTCGCCGATGCCGGGCGCGACGCCCGTACTCCACTTCTTTGTCACCGCGTAGATCACGGCCGGCGGAATGAGCGACCAACGGACGAACAGGAAGATGATCGTATTGAGCGCGTAGGCGGGCAGCGAGCCGCCGCTGCCCTGAATCCGATAGGTCAGCGCCGCTTGCCCCAGCGCAAACGGGATCGCGGCGAACAGCACCAACTTGGCGATCAGCGCGAAGTTCTGCGTATAGATTGCCCACGCCTGACTCAACCCTGTGCCCACGTCGGTGAACGGCGCGACGCGCGGTGCAATGTCGAACTCGTGCGCGAAGCGAGCGCCGTCGAAAGTACCGACGGATGAGTTCGCCATCCCCCCCACTGTAGCTTCGCCCGGCGCAAAACTCTGCGGCGCGGCCGCGTACTGCACCGGGCCGCGTGGTTGCGCGCCACTCGACTCCTGCGCCGCTGCCAGATCACCCGGCGTGTACGCGCCGGCCGCCGTGCTCATCTCCGTTAACGGATACGCACACCGCACGCACTGCGCCGCGTCGCTCCAGTTGACCAACTGACAGTTCGGGCATTTACAACTGCTCATATATGTCCTCGGGCATCTCCACAGTGCGCCGCGCGGCACAACTTTGGCGCGGCGCACAACAGGTCAAGTATAATGCAGCCACGGCGACACAGGCTAGCTTGTGTTTCCTGAACACTTATGTTTGAGAGCGATTTTTCAACCGGCGTAAAACTTGCGGCGAAGGAATTATTTATGCGCGCGTATGCGGCGCAGCAGACCGGCGACTATGCGGCGGCCGTCGAATTGTACCAACGCTCCATCGCGACCCACGCGACGGCCGAGGCGCACACGTTTCTGGGTTGGGTTTACAGTTTTCAGGGCCGCTACGACGCGGCGATTGACGAATGCCTGCGCGCGATTCAGGTGGACGCCACGTTCGGCAATCCCTACAACGACATCGGCAGCTATCTGCTCGCGCAAGGCGACCGCTACAACTGCCTGCGCTGGTTTCGGCGGGCCCTGCAAGCGCCGCGCTACGAGTCTTACGCCTTTCCGCATTTCAACCTCGGCCGCGTCCACGAGCAGCGCGGCCACCTGCTCGCCGCCGCGCGCCATTATGGGCTGGCCCTCCAACAGGCGACCGACTTCGCACAGGCCGCGAAAGCATTGCGGCTCGTGCAAGCCCGCCTGAATTGACGGCAGGCGTTACGAAGCTACTTGCGGCCCGTTGCGCTCGCGGAGTTTGGCCTGATCGATCTTCATTTTGCGCCGGTTGGCGTCCACGGCCACGTAGATGACTTCGGCTTCGGTGACTTTGATCCGCTCGCTCGTGCCACCATAGCGTTCGGCTTCGACGACGACGTGGATGGTGATGGAGGTTGTGCCGATGCGCGTCGTCTGCGCGTAGAAGCTGACGAGGTCGCCGACGAAAACCGGCTGGTGGAAGGTGACTTCGCGCATAGCAACTGTGACGAAGCGTTCGATGCCGGTATGACGATGCGCTTCGACCGCGCCGGCGATGTCGATGTAGCTGAGAATGATGCCGCCGAAGATCGTGCCCTGCGGATTGGTGTCGCGCGGCAGGAGCGTGATGCGGATCGCGGGGTCGCGGAATGTTGTCGGTTCAGTCATAAAGTTTTCGGTAAATGGTGCGCCAGGATGGACGCGCGCAAGCTAGTGTGTCAAGCCGCAATGAGTTAGCAAACTTCTCGCCCGCGCACGTGCCGGACAGCCAACGGCGCGCGCACACGTCTCATCTAATCGCTTGCCGCTGAAGAGAGAAAACCGCCGGCTGCTGAGCCGCCTCAACGCCGGTCGCACGTATAATCGGGCCTAAGTCGCCGCAACTGACGGACACACTGTTTATGAGCCACCAGCCATCGCTTCAGAGTACAACTATATCAGCAATCTGCCGGCGCACCGTGCGCGGCTTGAGTCTGACCGGCCTGTTGCCGGCCTTGCTTCTCTGCTTGCTCACGGGTAGCAATCTGGCGCAGACAAGCCCCGGCCGACCGGCACAGCGCCCAAGGCGCACGGGCCAGCCGCCGTTGCGCCGGAATACACCGCCACGACCTACTCCGACTCTGGTAGCTGCGCCGCCCACGTCGGTGCCGACACCCACGCCGGTTGCGTTACCGCAGACGCCGAACATGACAGGGCGGGCCCGCTTCGATGTCACGAACTATAAGATCGATGCGGAACTGCGCCCGGCCGAGCATATTCTGCGGGCTGCGGCTGATGTGACCTTCACGCCGCTTGATGCGACGCGCACCGTCGTCTTCGAGTTGAACGGTTCGCTCAAGATTGAAGCTATCGAACGCAACGGCAAGGCGTTGACGAACTTCGTGCAGGATCAGGTCGGCGTCGATACCATCGGGCCGAGCGTGCGTATCGATCTGGATGAGGTAGTGCCGGCCGGTCAGCCGCTCACGCTGCACTTCAGTTGGTATGGCGCGCTCGTCACGGCCGAGGGCGGGCCGTTGGCGACGAAGCGGTTGGCTTACGTCGGCCAGGAAGGCTCTTATCTGCTGTACGCCGCCCGTTGGTTTCCCTTCCACGACTACGCCGCCGACCGCGCGACCGCCGACATCAGCGTCGCCGTGCCATCCGGCATGGTCGTCGCCGGCTCAAGCGATGAGCCGATCACGGCGCAGACGAAAGGCGGCCTAACTTATTTCCATCTCGTGAACCGGCAACCGACGCTCGTCGGCAACATCGTCGCCGGCCGGTTTGTGACGCGCACTTTGCGTCTTGGCGGCTACGAGTTGAACTTCCTCGTCCAACCGGGCAGCGAAGGGCGCATCGAGTCTTACGGCGAATTGGCGGGCCGCGCGCTTGAGTTCTACACGAAGCAATATGGCGTGCCTGCGGCCGGGGCGCGCTACACGGTCGCCGAGATCGACAACGAGAGTTTGGAAGCCTACGCCGCGCCGGGCATGGAATTTCTGTCAGCGAGTTTCTTCGATCCCGCGCGCCCGCCGAAGAACGAGCGCCTTGAGCGCGAAGTGGCTTATCAGTGGTGGGGCTTTACGGTTGCGTTGAAGGCGTTTGACGATGCCTGGCTCTCGCAAGGGTTGGCCGAGTGGAGCGCCTACGCCCTGCGCGAAATGACGCTACAGGGTGGCGCGCTCGACGCCGCCGAGCGCGACATGCAAGAGCGCGCCTTGCTGTTCGAGCAGTCGGCCTCGATCCTGCGTGCGCCTTCGACGCTCGACGACACGTCGGCGCAGTATCAGTCGGTCATCTTCTACAAAGGCGCGATGGTCTTCCGCATGTTGCGCGCGACCATCGGCCAGGAGAAGTTTGACCAACTCTTGCGCACGCTCTTGCAACAGTATCGCGGCCAGAGCGTCTCGATTGACGACTTCGAGAAGTTAACCACGCGGGTGGCCGGCACGAACATGCGCTACTTCTTCGCGCGTTGGGTTGAAGGCACGGGCGTGCCGGAGTTTGCCACCGACTACCAGATCATCCGCACCCGCCGGGGCAAGTTTCGCGCCCGTGGCACGGTGCGGCAAAACTTCGAGGGCTTGCGCATGCCGGTCGAAGTTATGCTGCGGGCCGAAGGCGAGAACAACAGCCAGACGACAACGCTCCTGATCGAAGACAAGAGCGAGGATTTCGATTTCGAGACGCAGGGGCAACCGCTCGAAGTCATCGTCGATCCGAACAACAAAATCCTGCGCCTCTCGGACGACCTGCGCGTTTCGGTCGTCGCGCGGCGCGGCATCGAATTATTTCGCGAGGGGCAGTACGCCGAAGCGCAGCGCCAGTTGGAAGAGGCCTTGAAGCTCGACAAGTCGAACTCGTGGGTCTACTACAATCTCGGGCTGCTTTATCTTGAGCAACGCAATTACGATCCCGCGCTGGATAACTTCGACGCGGCCTTGAACGGTAATCTGAAACCTTCGTGGCTCGATGTCTGGGCGCACATCAAACGCGGCAACGCCTACGACTCCAAAGGCGACCGCACCCGCGCTGTCTTCGAGTACAACAAGGCGGTCGAAAGCGGTCTCAACTACGACAACGCGCAAAAGGTGGCCAAGCAATATCTCGGCACGCCCTACGATCCGAAGACCGCGCAGCAGCAGGCCGCGAATTAGCGGGCGGCAGAGCAAATAGCCAGTCGTTAATACACGAAAGGCGCGGCGAGCAGCATCTCGCCGCGCCTTTCGCTTTCCTCGCTAACCTCTTGGCTCGCCGCCCGTACTTCTCAAGCTGCCGGCACCGCGACGATGGCGATGCGCTGTTTGTCCGCGCGCTTGATCAGTTCCGCCCGATCAAAGAGCAATGTCTTGCCGGCGGTGAGGCAGAGACAGGTTGCGCCGGCCGCGCTCATGGTTTCAACAGTGGGCACGCCGACGACCGGCACGTCGAAGCGCATGTCTTGATCGGGCTTGGCGAGTTTGACGACCGTGAGGCGGCCGCGCGCTAGTTCGCCCGCGCGTTTGACGGTCGCGTCCGTGCCTTCCATCGCTTCGATGGCGACGCAAGCGCGGGCGCGCACGACGATGGTTTGACCGAGATCGAGCCGGGCGATCTCGCGCGCGACTTCAAGCCCGTACTCGATGTCGCCGCGCTCCCGCTCGTCTGGCGCGCGGCGCGTGAGCGTGCCGGCTTGCGGTAGATGGTCTTGCAGAAAATACGTCGAGTCGATCAACTCGATGCCCTCTTTGGCCAACTCCGCCGCTACGCCACCGATAAGCGCGTCGGTGTTGCGGCGCGGCAGACTCATGAGCAGTTTGAGCATCCGCACGTCGGGCAGCGCACCGCTAAAAATCTGCACATGCTTCACTTGCCCCGCCATGATCACGCGCTCCACGCCCTCGCGCTTGAAGAAGCGGATCAGCTTGCCCAACTGGCCGATGCCGACCCACGCCAACCTGTCGGCCACTTGCTCGATACGCGGATCGGTCTCTTCCTTAATCGCCACCACCGCTAGCGACACACCCGCGCGCCGCGCCCCCTCCAGCACGAGAAACGGAAACTGCCCGTTGCCTGCGATTAGACCGTAACGCATAACGATGAACGATGAACGATGAACGATGAATGATGAATAAAAGACAGGTGACAGCCGCGCTGTTCGTCGTTCATCGCTCTGCGTTCATCGTTCATCGTTTATTTGGTGACGCCGCGCTCGGAGGTCTCAATGAAGCGGACGAGTTCGGCGACTTCGGGCGTGTTGCTGGTCTCGGCGCGAATGCTGGCGAGCGCCTGCGTGGTGTTGAGTTTGGAGGTGAGCAGGAGGCGGAAGGCGTGGTGCAGGGCGGCCATCGTCGCGGGCGGATAGTCGCGCCGCTTCATGCCGGTGGTGTTGAGACCGTAGCACCGCGCGTGATTGCCAACGGTGAGCGCGAACGGGAGCGCGTCTTTGACGACGACCGAATAGCCGCCGACGTAGGCCTCGTGCCCGACGCGGCAGAATTGATGCACGCCGGAATATGCGCCGATGTTCGCACCGTCTTCGACCGTGACGTGGCCCGCGAGCGTCGCGGCATTGGCCATGATGACGTGGTGGCCGACGAGACAATCGTGCGCGATGTGCGCCTGCGCCATGATAAGACAGTCGTCGCCTACGCTGGTGAGCAGACCGCCGCCCGCCGTGCCGCGATGGATGGTGACGAACTCGCGGATGTGGTTGCGCCGGCCGACGCGCGTCTCGGCCGGCTCGCCCCGGTATTTCAAATCCTGCGGCGCAAGCCCGATGGAGACGAACGGGAAGACGTGCGTCTCGTCGCCGATAAAAGTGTGGCCGTCAACAACGCAGTGCGCGTCGAGGCGCACGCCGTCGCCGAGCGTGACTTGGTCGCCGATGATCGCGTAGGGGCCGATGTGGCAGGCGTGCCCGATTTGGGCCTTGGGGCTGACGATGGCGGCCGGATGAATGAAACTCATTGGAGGGCGGTGCGGTCGGCGACGGCGCTCATGATCTCGGCCTCGGCCACGACCTTGCCATCGACCTTGGCCTCGCCGCGCATGCGCTGAATGCGCGAGCCGATGCGCAAGGCCGTCACTTCGAGCATGAGCGTGTCGCCCGGCACGACGGGCTGGCGGAAACGCGCTTCGCGGATGCCGGTGAACAGCACCAACTTCTGCTCGCGGTCGGCGATCTCGCGCAAAGCCAAGATCGCGCCGACCTGCGCGAGCGCCTCGACCACAAGCACGCCGGGCATGACGGGCGCGCCGGGGAAATGGCCCTGGAAGAACGGCTCGTTGATCGTCACTTGCTTGACACCAACGATCCGCTCGCGCGGCACAAGCTCCACGATGCGGTCAACGAGCAGGAAGGGAAAGCGGTGCGGCAGCAACGCTTGAATGGCGCGGGCATCGAGCAGGGTGTCCATAACTCAGTAGGTAGTAAGCAGCAAGAGCAGCAGGCAGTGCCAAGCAGTTTGTCTTAACTGCCCCGCTGCCTACTGCCCTCTATCTCCGCTGGCGTGCTTACGGCCGGCCGGTGGTCGGCGCGGCGGCGGTGGCCGTGGCCGGATGCGTCCGGTTATATTCGGTGATGAATTCTTTGGTGATGTCCACGCTATCGGCGGCGAAGATCACCGGGCTGGGGTTGCGGTTGACATCGATGATCAGCGCGATGCCGCGCGCCTGTGCGAAGCCTTGCAGCGTGGTGTACACATCCTGCTGCAACGGATCGAGCACTTCCGCCATCCGCCGCTGGTACGAAGCCTGCGCGTCTTCCGCCTTACGCTTGATCTGGGTTTGCAGTTGCTCGGCCTGATCTTGCTGTTGCGCCGTCACCTTCGGGTCTTGAATCTGGGCTTTCGCTTGCAGGTCTTTGACCAGCGTGTCGTAGCGCGTCTGCATGCCCTGCAACTCGGTGCGTTGCGGCTGGAATTGCGCGTCCACCTGCTTGACGGCGTTCATCACGCGGGTGATGCCGGCCTTGTCGTCGCTGAACGCGCCTGAATCAATCACGGCGATTCTGATCGCGCCGGTGACGGCGGCGGGTTGGGCCGCACCGACCGTCGGTGCGCCGGGGGCCGGGCGCGTTTGCGCCTGCGCCGAGATAATGGTAAGCGCCGCAAACACGAAGGCGGCGATGCTATAGCGAACTGGTCTCATATTCTTCCTCGTACTGCTCCTGACAGTTTAATAAAAGGGGACGCGCTGTTAGATGCGAAAAGTCGCCCCACGACAGCCCCGTAGTGTAGCGCGAAATCGTTAAAAAGTCCGCCCGCCGGCGCACGCGCTAGAAGGTACGGCCGACGCTGAAACGAAACACGCTCCGTTGCTCATTGAAGACGAGCGGCACACGTGTGTTCAAACCTGTCCGCGCGTTCGGATTGAAGGCGTAGATCAAGCGGAACGGGACGTTAACTACAGGCAGTTGCACGCGCAACTCCGCCCCCAGGCTCGAACGGATATCAGTCAATTTACTGAAGACGCTCTGCGACAGGCGCACGGCCGTGTTGCTCTGCGCCTCGCCGCGCAAGAAGACTTGATAGAAGCCGAACGGCAGCAGCGTGGTTGGGTCGGACGGGCCCAGTCGGACGGCGTTGTTGAACTCCTCAATCGTGACCAACCGCGTGTCACGCGCGATGAGGCCGCCGGAGACGGGTGAGACCGCGAGGGTGGAAGTGTCGCGGCACCCGGCCAAGGTGTTCAAGCTGATGGCCACGACTTGCGCGCCACCGATGGTGTTACCGCAGACGACGGAACCGAGGCTTTGCAAGAAGCGCGGGTCGGTGACGAACTGCGTCGAGTAGATTTGATCGCGCCCTGAGCGCAGGTTGAAGGCCGAGCCGATGTCGGCGTAGGCCGCTGCGCTCACCGTCGTGCCGAAGATCGGCACACGATACTCGAAGTTGCCGAGCAGTTGCGTGTCCGCGCCGACTGATTGGAAGCCGCGCGAGAGCATGCGCGGGTTCGCCCCGCTCGCGCCGGTGAACGTGCCGAGCGCGGCGAACTGATCAAGCCCCGGAATCACGACCGGCGTGTCCGTGCTATTTTCCGCCACGACGACATTGCGCGAACTGACGAACAACTCAAGCGGCACGATGGGCGCGATGGAACGCACGTTATAGCCGCGAATCGTGAACTCGTCGCCGAGGAAAAAGCGCTCGTAGACCGGCACGCCGTTGATGAAGGCGAGCGAATTGCTCTGCGCCGTGCGCACCTTGGAACTGGTGGCGACGCTGCCGACCGTGCCCGCGATCAGGCGGAAGCCGAAGACTTCCGGGATGAGCGCACGCTTGCGCCGGACGGGGAAGAAGCGCTGGTACGAAACAGTCGGCTCGTAGGTGCGCACGTCGCCACCAAGCCCGGCGAAGGCCAGCGAGACGGACAGTTGCTGCCCGTTGACGGCGTCCACCCCGCGAATGTCGCGCGTGTCGTAGATAAAGCTCGGCGTCACGCGGCTCGTGATGATGTTCGGCTGGCGATAAATCACCGGGATGAAGTTCGGGTTGTTCGGATCGCTGTTGACTTGCGGGTCTTTCACGCTCGTGCGCGAGAGCGTGTAGCTGAGGCCGACGCGCGACGCAAGGTTGAACGGCGTTTTGCGCCGGAATTCCGAGAGCAAGGCCGAGGCGAAGAGGCTCGCGCCGGTCGATGTCTGCGTGAACAGATTCTCCTCGCTCGTGTTCAGAAAATTCGCTTGCGAGCCGCTGAATGCGCCGGTCAAGGCCGCCTGATTATTCGACAGGAACGTGCCCTCGCCGAAATATTTGAGCGACTGCGAATAGAGCGAGAAGCCGGCCGAGATTTGCCGGTTCTTCACGTACGGCTCGGTGAACGAGAAGACGAACGAACGCTGCCGGTTGCCGGCCGCCAAATTAAACGAGAGCGATTCGCCGCGCCCGAACAGATTATTGGTCGAGTATTCCAGGCCAAAGAACGAGCCGCCGATGCCGGACAAGCCGCCGTTGAACGAGATTTGCTGCCGCCCTTTTTCGGCCACCTTCACCGTCACGTCCACCTCGCCCCGCTCTTCATCCTGTTTGAAGTCAACGTCCTTGTCCTTATCAACTGGATCGAAGAAACCGCGTTGGTTCAGCCGCAAGACAGAGAATTCGAGATAACGTTGGTTGTAGATGTCGCCTTCGTTCAAGACGACTTCGCGGCGCAGCACGTAGTCGCGCGTGAAGGTATTGCCGGAGAATTCCAGCCGGCGCAGCACGAACTGTTTGCCCTCATCAATCGTGACGACGTAATCGACGATGCCCTCTTTCGGGTTCGTCGGATTATCCTTAAACGACGGCTCCGGCTCGGCCGAATACTGGATGAAGCCGTTGTCGCCGTATGCTTTTTTCAGTTCCTCGTAGAACGCTTTATAGACGCGCTCGCCGCTCGCCACGTCGCCCTTCTTCAAGCCTAGCGCGGCGCGGATGCGATCTTCGCTGAAGATCGAGTTACCCTCGATCTTGAGATCGCCGAGCCGGTACAGCTTGCCCTCGATGATGGGAACGGTGATGCGCAAGCCCTCATCCACCGACGAGAGCAGCGGCAACGGCAGGATAAACCCGGTGCGGCGTTGCCCCACGCTTTCGATGCGCGGCTCGCCGGCCCGGCCCTGTAGATAGCCCTTCGAGGCCATGTAGTTGCGCACAAGGCGCAAGTCGAAGTCGAGTTTTTCGCGATCCAGAATGTCTAAGCCCTTGAAGCGCGTGATGAGGCCGGCCTCTTTGACGTAGCGCATCGCGCCGCGCAGTTGCCCGTCTTTGAAGACTTGATTGCCCTCGAACTCGATCTCGACGACGCGCACGCGCTTGCCTTCATTGATCTTGAACGTGAGCGCGCTTGATCCCGAAGAGATCGCCTCGGTGTCTTCGTCCACGGTCGCGTTCGGATGCCCCTTGGCGGCGAGCAATTCTTTGAGCAACCGCTTCGCGTTGTTGACCTTGACGGGATCGAGAATGTTTTCCTTCTGCACGCCGATGCGCTTTTCGCGAAACGCCTTGAGCACGTCGGATTCGGTCAGACTGTGCAGCCCGTCGAACTGTAGGTCGCGGATGATCGGTAGCTCTTTGACCTCGAAGATGACATCGACGCCGCCCCGCGCGCCCTCGCGCGTCAAGACGCGCGACTCGGTTTTTTTGAAGAAACCGAGCGCCATCAGTGCCTGAAAATCGCGCGCCACCTGCGCTTCGTTGTACGGGTCGCCCGCGCGGGTTGTGACGTAGTAGAGCAAGTCGTCGCTGCGGTTGCGCCGATTGCCGGCCACGCTGACCGATTCGACGAGTTGTTGTGTGGCCGCAGGTTGTTGGGTCGGTTCCTGTGCGCGGGCGGCCGGCGCAAGCCCGCACAAGAGCAGTCCGAGTTGACCGGCGATGACGGCGGCCAGCAGTAAGCGCCGGGTAGGCGCGCAAATACGCATAATTGCTTGTTGCCTCAAAGCCGATTGAAGAATGCAGACTTCGGTAAGTAGGAAAACGAAAATCCCCCGCGTTACTTGCTTGTCCGGGCCGCGCCGCTGAGAGCCGGTCGCCCCGCTTTTGTCTGGTGGCACTTTGATTCAGCCCCGCCACAAGACGGTTGCCAGCCCGCGCGCATGCAAAGGCGCACATTATAGAGAAGGCAAAAGCCAAACTGCAAAAGGCAAAGGGCAAAAGTTGTCGCCGAAACCCGGAAAAGATTTGCTCTTCCCGCCCGTTCCGGCGCGCAACTTTGGCCCTTTGTGGTCTGCTTGTTGCCCTTTAGCCTAATGAATCAGCAGTTCGTCGCCCAACTCTTCGACGCTGAGCGAGCGGTGACTCAAGCTGCCCGCGTCCGCGTAAACCTCGACGAGCGCCGCGCCCGCCAGCTCACCTTGTATCAGCGCCTCGGAGAGCGGGTCTTCGACATATTTTTGCAGCGCGCGGCGCAACGGGCGCGCGCCGTAGGAGCGATCCGCGCAGGTCTTGGTGACGATCCACTGCTTCGCCTCGTCGGTCAGACGTATTTCCAGGCCCTTACTGCGGAGCGTCCGGTTCAACAGTTCGACTTGCAGGCCGACGATTTCCAGCAACTCTTCCTCAAGCAACTGATCGAAGATGATGATCTCATCAAGCCGGTTGATGAACTCCGGGTTGAACGTCTGGCGCACGGTGGCCATGACCATCTCTTCCACCTTCTCGCGCGTGTCGGCGGGCGTGGCCTGAAAGCCCATCGTGCCGCGCTTCTGGATGAACCGCGCGCCGATGTTCGAGGTCATGATAATGATCGTGTTCTTGAAATCAATCGTGTTGCCGAGCGCGTCCGTCAAAATGCCGTCCTCGAACACTTGCAATAGCACGTTGAAAATGTCGGGGTGCGCTTTCTCGATCTCGTCGAAGAGCAGCACTGAATAAGGCGCACGCTTGATGCGCTCGGTCAACTGTCCGCCTTCTTCGTGCCCGACGTAGCCGGGGGGCGAGCCGATCAGTTTCGAGACCGAGTGTTTTTCCATAAACTCCGACATGTCAAAGCGCACGAGCGCCCGCTCCGCGCCGAACAGAAACTCAGCCAGCGAGCGCGCCACTTCCGTCTTGCCCACGCCCGTCGGGCCGAGGAACAGGAATGAACCGACGGGCCGCTGCGGACTCTTCAGCCCCGCGCGCGAACGACGGATTGAGCGCGCCAGCGCGGAGATGGCCGGCCGCTGCGCGACGACGCGATGGTGCAATTCCACTTCGATGCGCAAGAGCTTCTGCTGTTCTTCTTCCTTCAGCGACGTGACAGGGATGCCCGTCCAGCGCGCGATCACGTCCTCCACGTCCTCGCGCGTGACGGCGGCGGCCAGCAGCACGTCGTCCTCTTCCGTCAGCCGCGCGCCCGGCAAACTATCAAGTTGATAAGCCGCGCGCCCGATGCGCTCGTCAGTGAGCAGGTCGCGGCCGGAGGACTCGCGGCGCACGCGGAGTTTGACGCGCGCACCCGCTTCGTCAATCACGTCAATCGCCTTGTCCGGCAGAAACCGGTCGGGGATATAACGGTTCGACTGCTGCACGGCCGCTTCGATAGCGTCCTCCGTGTAACGCACCTGATGAAACGCCTCGTACCGCTCGCGCACGCCTTCGAGAATGCTGACCGCTTCCTCTTCCGATGGCGGCGGGACTTTCACCGATTGGAAACGCCGCTCAAGCGATCTGTCCTTCTCAATGGACTTGCGAAACTCGGCCGGCGTGGTCGCGCCGATACATTGGATTTCACCGCGCGAGAGCGCCGGCTTCAAAATGTTCGCCGCGTCGAGCGAGCCTTCGGCCGAACCTGCGCCGACGAGCGTGTGCAGTTCGTCAATGAAGACGACGTACTGCGGATTCTCGATCAACTCGCGCATGATTTGCTTTAGCCGCTCCTCGAACTGCCCGCGATACTTCGTGCCCGCGACGATGAGCGACAGATCGAGCGACAAAATGCGCTTGTTCTCTAAAAACGACGGCACTTCGCCGCGCACGATCTTTTGCGCGAGACCTTCGACGATAGCGGTCTTGCCTACGCCCGGCTCGCCGATCAACACGGGATTATTCTTCGTCCGGCGGCAGAGGATTTGAATCACGCGCTCGATCTCGGCTTCGCGCCCGACGAGCGGATCGAGTTTGTCGTTGGCGGCGTCTTCGGTCAGGTCGCGCGAGAACTCGGCCAAGTGCGGCGTGTCCTTCTTCTGCGCGGCGCGCGGATCGGAACCCGTCGCCCGCGCCACCTCTTCACGCACGGCGGGCAGGCGCAAACCGCGCTCGAACAGAATCTCCGCCGCCATCGAACGCTCTTCGCGCAAGAGACCCAGCAGTAAATGCTCCGTGCCGATGTGCCGGTGCTGCAACCGATCCGACTCTTCGTGCGCGTACTGCAACACGCGCTTCGTCTCCGGCGCGAGCGGCAATTCGACACTCGTGGAAATCTTTTCGCGCAGCGGCGCACGGCCCTCGATCTCTTTGCGGATCGATTCGAGCGAGGCCTGCGCGCGAGCCAGGAAACGTGCGGTCAGCGTCTTGTCTTCACGCATGAGACCGAGCAGCAAGTGTTCCGGCTCAATCGCGGGCGCACCAAACTGCGAAGCCTCGTAGCGGGCGAAGAAGATAACGCGCCGCGCTTTCTCCGTGTAGCGTTCAAACATAAAAGCGTGCCTGTAATGACTGTTATTGGTCTGATGTGGCGGCGGCACGGTCAGGATAACCGATGCCGTGTTCGCCCGCCCGCATTATAACCTATGTCAAGGCACAGGCAGAAGAGGCAGGCAAGTTTAACGCGCAAGGCCGCGAGGAAAATACGCGGGCGGCGCGGCGGAAAGACTGTTAGACAGTCGCCATGCCCGTCGCGTCTGCGGGCAGTTGTTCGTGCAACCGGCCGTCTTGCAGCAAGACGACGCGGTCGCAGGCCCGCGCCAGTTGCTCGTTGTGCGTAGCGATAATCGCCGCCGCGCCATGTTCGCGGCACAAGCGCGCCAATAGCGTCCCCACATCCGCGCCCGTGCGTGCATCAAGGTTGCCGGTCGGCTCGTCCGCGAGTACGAGGCGCGGGCGCGTCACGAGCGCCCGGGCCAACGCGACGCGCTGCTGTTCGCCGCCCGACAATTCGCCCGTGCGATGCGCCGCGCGCTCACGCAAGCTGACGCTCGTCAACATCTCCGCTGCGCTCTTTCGCGCTTGCCGTGCGTTCGTCCGCGCCACCAGCAACGGCAACGCGACGTTCTCCAACGCAGACAGATCGGGCAACAGATGATGAAACTGAAAGACGAACCCGATCTCGCGGTTGCGCACGCGCGTCAACTGCGCCGCGCCCGCGCGCAATAGCTCAAGTTCACCCAGCCATACCTCGCCCGCATCCGCCCCGTCCAATCCGCCCAACACGTGCAATAGCGTTGACTTGCCCGCCCCCGACGCGCCCACGACCGCCAACATCTCGCCGCCGCGCACGGTTAATGAAATACCCCGCAAGACCGCCAGCGCGCCGCCCGTCGGCGACGGATAAGATTTATGCAGATCAATAACTGATAGCAGTTGCTTATTAGCCGACAGGATTTGCATATCTGACGATGATGCTGCTAGCGCCGCCTTTCGGATCGTATACAGATTCGACCATACCCCACGAATACGTGCCGCCCGCGCGGCCTAACGTGCGTTTGAGCCAGGCCTCATGCAGCCGTTTGCGCGCTAACTCCTGCGCTTCACTCCAATCATCCCACGAGGCGCGCAACCCACCATCGTGCGCTGATAGCTCCACTTGCCACAACTGTGCGCCGTGGAAATAAAGCACGACGCTGAACAGTTGGCCAGCCAACTCGTGCGGGCCCAGCACGAAGGAGCAATACGGCTCGTTGCGCACAGAGACTTTAGCGTGCGCGCCAAGCGGCGCGGCCAAAAATTCGGCTCGGCTCAAGCTCGCACTAAGCAGCAACCGCTCCGTTGCGATCTCAATCGCGCCGGTGTGTGGGTCGATCACATGGGTCTCCAATAAGTAGCCAAGCAGGAGCGCAGCCTGCCGTCATTCGTAACGCAAAGCCTCGGCGGGGCGCAGGCGGGCGGCCGTGCGCGCCGGATAGAGCGTGGCGAGCAGGCAGATAGCAAACGCGCCGAGGGCGACGAGCAGCGTTTCGCCCGTGTGCGGATGGAACGGGATCGCTGTCAACGAATAAACTTCGGCCGGCAGTTGCACCAATTGGTAACGATCTCCGATGAAGCACGCCAAAAGACCAAGCGCCGCACCTGCTAATGCGCCGACTGCGCCCACCGCCGCGCCTTCCAGCACGAAGATGAGCATGATACTGCGTGCGCGTGCGCCAAGCGCGCCGAGGATGGCAATATCCGCGCGGCGCTCGACGACGACCAGCACGAGCGTCGTCGTGATGTTCAACGCCGCGACAAAAAGGATTAGCGTGATGATCAAGCCCACCATCCGGCGCTCCAACGCGAGCGCGGCGAAGAGCGGCCGGTTCGCTGCCTGCCAGTCAACCAGCGTGAATTGCGCGCCCAGGCTGGCGCGCACGCGCGTTGCGATCTCCGGCGCGCGATAGATGTCCGCCGTCTCAAGACTGATGACCGGCGCGCTGCCCGTCGGCGCATCGCTGAAACTGACGGCGTCGGCGAGCGCGAGATAAACCCACGACGAATCGAACTCATAAAGCCCTGTGCGAAAGATGCCCGCGATGCGTACGCGCCGCGCGCTCGGCACAAGACCGGGTGGCAACGGCGTGCGCTCGCCTGTGATCAACCAGCCCTCGTCGCCAACACGTTGCAGGCCCGTGCGTGTCGCCAATTCCGCGCCGATGAGCAATTCAACCGGCGGCGCTTCGTCTGCCCTCGTTGTTTTATTGTTTGGCGTAGCACGCACCACGGGCGCGCCGTCGCCTGCGATGAGTGTGCGTTGGATTTCTGCGCGTGTGCGTGTCGGGTCGGGCGCAACGCCGCGCAAGATCGTGTAGGCCGCGCTGTCGGGGCCGGAGAGGAGCGCGCCGGTGTAAGTGGTCGGCGCGGCGTCGGTGATGTCAGGCAGGGCACGCAGGCGCATGACGAGCGTGGGCCAGTCCTTGATCGCTTGCCCGTCGGCGCGCGTCAGTGTGATGTGCGCGGTGCCGCGCAGGATTTTGTCGCGCAGTTCGTCGCGGAAACCGTTGGCGAGAGCCATAGCGATGATGAGCGCGGCCACGCCGCACGCAATGCCGACGAGCGCGGCGATGGCCGTCACGCGCGCGCCTGCGCGCCCGCGCCGGCGGGCCGTGAGATAACGCAGGGCCAGAAAAAGTTCGTAGGGCATCAACGCTTGAGCAGGTTGCGCAGTTTGGAGGCGGGCTTGTCGAGCAGACGCCGGAACGGCGGTTCGTCGTGCGCCGTCTCGTCCGTGCCTGGGCGGATTTCGTAGATCGTATCCGTGACGCGGCGGAAACGATAACGCCCGGCCAGCGCGGCCAACTCGCGCGTCTCCTCGCCGCGCCATGTATCCGTGAACCACAGCCGCTCGTCCGTGTCCACGAAGACGCGCCGGCCCGCGCGCAAGTAATCGTCAAGCACAACAGGCAGCCGCGCGCCGGGCCAACCGCCGCCCGTGCCAATCGCGTCCCAATGGCCGAGGTTGAGACCGCGATAATAAGTGACCGCGACGGTCTGCCCGCCCGCCATCAGCACCGCATCAGCCGGCAACGCGGCCAGCCGCGCGCGATATTCTTTCGTGATGCCGTGACTCCGCAGCGTCGGCCCCGCGAACGGTAAGCAGGCCGCGCCGATGAGGAGCGCACCCACGCTGACAATGACAATGACGCGGCGCAAGGCGCGGCGGGCGTTGCCCGTGCGTGCCTGCGCGCGACGTAATAGATAAACAGCGACGAGCGGGATGATGCCTGGCAGGCCGGTCAGTTGATAACGCCCGTTGATGACCGTGCTGTAGTGCGTGATGAGCAGCAGGTTGGCGCAGAGACCGATGAGCGCGAGCGCGAGCAAAGGCGAGAAACCGCGCGTGCGCCACTCGCGGTGCGCCGCCGGCAGCAGCATGATGAACGCGACGGGCGCGGCAATGAAGAAGAAGAACGCGAGCGGCAGAAAGTTAAAGAGCGTGACCGGATGCACGGCCTCTTCCATATTCATCGAGGCGACCCAGCCATACCACGACGCACGATAGCCGCCGAGGTCGCCCAGATAAAGCAGCGCAAACGGCCCCAACGCGCAGACGAGGAAGAGCGCGCAAGCGGCGGCCGTCAACACGAGCGTGCGCGCGTCAAGTTTCCAGCGGTAGATGAACGGCGCGAGGGCAAGCCAGAGACCGTAGAGCGCGACCGACTCGCGCACGTTGACGCCCAGGCCGAGCAGGGCTGCGCTGACAAGTATCAGCGACCAACGTCTGTGCTGTATGCCGCGCAGGTGCAGCGCGAGACCGACCGTGAGTAGCAGGATTGAGGGAATCTCGGTCATCGCCTGCCCGCCATAGACAATGTAAAAGGGCGAGAGCGCGAGCATGAGCGCGGCGACAGTCGCCGCGCGCACATCATGCGTCAAACGCCGCGCCAACGCCCACATACCGACGATGGCGAGCGGGCTTTCGCCGACGACCATGTACTTGAAGAGCAGATAGGCATGCTCAGGTTGTAAACCGAACAGTGCGTGGGCGAGGCAGTAGGCGTAGTGGTTCGTGAGAATGAAGAGCGTGCGCCCGAAGAGCATCGAGGAGGGCGCACCGCGCAGCGCAAGGATGGCATAGTCGAGCGCGTCCCAATCGCCGGCGAACGGATCGACGAATAATAGTGTGAGCAGGAAGGCGAGGAGCGCGGGCGGGAGCCACCAGCGCCACGCGCGCCGCAATGTTAAAGCGTCGGGCGCGTGATCTGGCGCAGCAGCGTCAGCCGTTGCCGGTGCGCTTGTCATCAGGCGTGAACGAGTCAATCAGCTTCTTGTCGAGCGTCTCATCGGGGCGTTTGACCATCGTCAGACGATTGCCGCGCTCATTGTACCTGACCTCGTCCATGATGTTGTAAATGAGCAGCACGCCGCGGCCCGAAGTCTTGAACAAGTTGGCAGGATCGCAAGGGTCGGGAATCTTAGTCACCTCGAAGCCTTCGCCTTCATCCTCAATAGTGAAGCGCGCTTCTTTGGCCGAGAGGTCGGCGGTGATGCGCACGAGTTTATTCGTGTCGTACTTATTGCCGTGCTTGACAGCGTTGACAAATGCTTCGTCAAGCGCGATGAACAGGTTCGAGCGTTCCGGGTTGACCAGCCCGAGCTGCACCACGCGCTCGTGCAGATAATGCAGCACGCCGTTCATCAACGAGAGATCGCTCGGCAACTCGAACTCGATCTTCTCATGCACAAACGGCAGCACCTTCACGTCTTCAACAAAGCGCAGTTTATACGAGAGCGTCTTTTCGACGATAGCGCGCAACTCTTCGTGATCGTAAGGGCGGCGCAGGAAGTTGGCCGAGCCGAGTTTGAACGCCTTGATGATGCCGTGCGGCTGCGCCTCCGCGGACGAGACGACGACGGGCACGAGTAAGCTTTTGCGCTTCACCTCGCTCAAGACCTGGATGCCGCCTTCGGCGTCGTCGGTCAGATCGCTGATGACGAGATCAAAATCTTCCAGGTCTTCGCGCGCGAGCGCCTCGTCGCGATTGCCGGTGGCGACGACTTCGTGGCCCAGATCGCGCAAGACCTGCGCCAGCGGTGTGCGCAGTTCCTCGTTGGCATCCACGATCAGGATGTGGCGTTTTTCCATTCAGGCTTCAAAGGCGTCCCGTGTCACAGCTTAAATGCGGGGAGGGGTTCGAGCAACAAACGGTCGAGCAACCTGTGTTCGTGAAACTGCTATACGCCCCCGTGGGCGGCAAGGTTTCTGAATATAGCACACGCGCCCGCCGCGCGTACAAGCCTTTGATTTCGCCCGCACCGCGCCCATCTGCTAGACTCGCGCCCGTCCGCGCATAATCATGCAGGCATCAATCGAACAACCGTCCGAGCAAACGGAGCGCGCCGCCCGCAGCGCCGCCACCTTGGCCCGCGCCGACGCCCGCGCCAACCTCTCCGCCTATACTTTTAAGCAACGCCTGACCATCCGCGCCGCCGACCTCGCCTTCTATCTGCTCATCAAATTGATCGGCGGCACGACGCGCTTCCACGTCGAAGGCTGGGAGCATTGGCAAGCGGCGACGCGCGATGGGCGACAACCGATCTACACTTTCTGGCACGACCGCATCATGCTCGCCACTTACTTCTGGCGACAGCGCGGCATCGTCGTCATGACCTCGCGCAGTTTCGACGGCGAGTACATCGCGCGCTTCATCCAACGCTTCGGCTACGGCGCATCACGCGGCTCATCTTCGCGCGGCGGCGTCGGCGCGCTCGTCGAAATGGTCAGACTCATGCGCGTCGGCCGGCCGACCGCGTTCACCATTGATGGCCCGCGCGGCCCCCGCCACGAAGCCAAGCTGGGCGCGGTGCTGCTCGCGAAGAAGACCGGCTGCCCCGTCCTCCCATTCGCCGTCAACGCCGCGCATTTCTACGCCGCACCCAGCTGGGATCGCTTCCAGGTGCCACGCCCCTTCACTCGCGCGCACGTTCACATCGCCCCGCCGATCTACGTGCCCGCCGATGCCGATGAAACTTTGCTCAACGCCAAACGCGATGAGTTGCAACGCGCGCTCGATTCAATCAGCAACTAACCTACTGATATAGCGCGTGCTGTGCGGCGTGTAGTAGGATTGCGCGAACACAGTAGTTGCAGTCTCCAAAGTATTTACGCCATGAGCCGGACAGTTAAAAGGACATTGGGGTTAGCACTTGCGCTTTACGCCGGTTCCTATTGCGTCTACCGAATTGGTCTGTTTATCTATCCCGACCCATACTTTGGCTCAACAGACATCTGGCAATGGACTATGTGGGACTACACCAGTTGCGCCTTGCTTGTGGCCGCCGTTGGCTTCACGCTCGCCGCCTACTGGCTGAAGCAAACTGACAACTTCAACAGACAGATGGAGGAGCGATGATCAATCAGGAGCGCATCAAAAATCTTTTGCTCGAACTCGTCCAGATCGATAGTCATTCGCGCAAGGAGCGCGACGTGGCCGAGCGTATCAAGCAGCATTGCGAAGCGATGGGCGCGACGGTCGAGATCGACGACGCGGGCGGCAAGGTTGGCGGCAACTCCGGCAACGTGATCGCGCGCTTCCCCGGCACGATCCCCGGCGCGGAGACGATCATGATGAGCGCGCACATGGACACGGTCGTGCCCGGCGAAGGCGTCAAGCCCGTCATCGAAGGCGACATCATCCGCACCGACGGCACGACGGTCTTAGGCGGCGACGATAAGTCGGGCTGCGCCGTCATCATCGAAACGATTCGTTGTCTGCTGGAACAAAATATCCCGCACGCGCCCATCGAAGCCGTCTTCTCGATCTGCGAAGAAGTCGGACTGCTCGGCGCGAAGCACGTGGACGTGGCGAAGCTGAACGCGAAATACGGTCTCGTCTTCGACTCGGACGATCCCGGCTTCCTCTTCACCAAAGGCCCGAGCGCGAACCACATGGAGTTCCGCATCTACGGGCTTGAGTCGCACGCGGGCGTCGCGCCCGAAGAGGGCATCTCCGCCATCCGCATCGTCGCCGAAGCGATTCACAACATGAAACTCGGCCGCATCGACGAAGAGACGACCGCCAACATCGGCGTCATCGAAGGCGGCAAGGCCACGAACATCACGACTAACCTCGTCACCCTGCGCGGCGAAGCGCGCTCGCTCGATGACGCCAAGCTCGAAGCGCAAACCGCGCACATGGTCAAGTGTCTCACAGACGCGGCGGCCAAACATGAAGTGACCGTCGCGAGCATCACCACGAAGGGGCGCGTCGAGGCCGACATCGAGCGCGAGTATTACGCGATGGACGTGCCCGAATCGTCGCGCGTCGTGCAACTCGTCTATCAGGCGGCGGCGCGACTCGGACAAAAGGTCGAAGCTATGGCATCGGGCGGCGGCTGCGACGCCAACATCTTCAACAAACGCGGCATCGAATGCGCCAACTTCGGCACGGGCATGCGTGCCATCCACACCGTCAAAGAATGGCTCGACGTGAAAGACATGTACGCCTCCGCCGAAATGACGCTGGAGATTCTGAAACTCAACGGCGAGTTGGCCGCGCAACAAGCGCAAGGCACGAACGCCTGAGCAACGCGAAATCGCGCGCGTTGACTTGGGGTGCGGTCTGAGCTAGAAATTTCTCCGCTCGATTTAATGCTGCTCATGTTGGATCGCTTGTGCCCGCACAGACGCTTGCACATCTGCTTGATCAACTCGATGAGTTGAAGCGCACGTCCGGCCCGCACGTCCATGCGCAACTTGCGCGCGTGCTAAGCACACTGGCGCGCCGTCGTTTCCCCGACGCCGCCTCGCTTATCCGCTGCCACGAAAGCCTCCTCTTCATCTGCGCCTATCCGCCCTCCGCGCCTTTGCGCCGACAGACAGAAAAGCTGCTCGCCTCGTGCCAAGCGCGCGTGGCTGAACTACGGGCGGCGGGCGCGGCCGACTTCGAGACGTTCTCGGATTCAGATGTCTCCGGCATCGCGGGCACGGAGTTCACCGCCGCGTTCAGCTACGACATCACGCGCTGGCTCGCCGCAGCGCACCCGCGCCAAGTGACGCTCGTCTGGGAGCGCTTCGAGCAACTCGCGCGCTTGACAGCCACGTTCGCGCGCTTCCTCCCGCTCTTTGCCGAGAGCGCCTACGTGGACGCGCATGTGCCGTTTCAAGCATGGCTGCGTGCGGCGAAACGCAAGGGCGAGACAGAACTTGCGTGGTTGCTACGGCAGTTCGAGGGGTTGCCGTTGCCGGGCCAAGAACGCGCCGAGATTTTCGAGCCGATGCAACTATGGGTGCGCTGGCAACTCGGCGACGCGCCCGCGACGCGCACGCGCCTGCGCCTGCCCACGCGCACGATCTTTTATCAACGCACGCCGCTCCTCGCGCGCCGCGACGTGTCGCCCGCGCGCGAGTTGGAGTCGCCGCCCTTACCCGTCGAACGTCTATCAAGCCAACAAGGCGCACGGCTGCTCGCTATGGGCCGCGACACGATGGCGGTGCGCTTCCGCGAGTTACACGGGTTCACCTATGGCGATCCACGCACGGTGCAACGCGCGGAAGCCGGGCGCGGCGTGGCAGTTTACCTGTGGGGCGTGCCGCCTGCGCGGCGTCTGCCGCTGCTCGCGTATCATGCCATGCTGCTCGTGAAGAACGGCGTGCCGTGCGGTTACGCCGAAGCGTTGTCGCTCTGCGAGCGCACGGAGATCGGCGTCAACATTTTCTACACTTTCCGCGAAGGCGAATCGGCGTGGCTCTACGCGCGCTTGATGCGTCTGTGCAAGCAACTGCTCGGCGTCACGGTCTTCTCCATCGATCCATATCAACTCGGCGCGGGCAACGAGGAAGGCATCGAATCAGGCGCGTACTGGTTCTATCGCAAGCTCGGCTTCCGCCCCACGCAATCTGAGTTGAGCAAACTCGACGCGACGGAGGCGCGCAAGATCGCCACGCGAGCGGGCTACCGCACATCGCCGCCGACACTGCGCAAACTTGCGACCGGGCACGTACTCTACGACACGACGACCGACCGCGCATGGGATCGCTTCCACGTCCATCATATCGGCCTCAAAGTCGCGCGCCGTATGAGCCAAAGCTTTAACGGCGACGCGGCCAAACTACGCCGCGCAACGGCCGCCGCAGTCGCCCGCGCGCTCGATGTCCGCATTGATAGCTGGCGCGCGGATGCGCAACGCACCTTTACCGATCTCGCGCTCGTGCTGGCGCTCATCCCTGATGTCGCGCGTTGGTCGCCGACGGAGAAACGCGCCCTCGTGCGGCTCGTGCGCGCGAAGGCCGGCGCGGACGAGTTAACTTATTTGCATCTGTTACAGGGGCATGCGCGGCTGCGCCGTGCGATAATCAAATTAGGCACGAGCAACGCGCGCCTCAATCAACATGGAGCAAGCAACAAACACTGACAGCCCGGCGCAAGATTTTCGCAGCGGTTACGTCGCGCTCATCGGCCGACCGAACGCAGGCAAGTCCACGCTCTTGAATCGGCTCGTCGGCGAGAAGATCGCGGCCGTGTCGAACAAGCCGCAGACCACGCGCTATCAAATTCAAGGCATCATCACGCGCGCCTCAGGTCAGATCGTGCTCGTGGACACACCCGGCGTCCACGCGCCCGGCTACCTGCTCAACCGGCGCATGATGGCCGCCGTCCACGAGGCGCTCGCGGGCGTTCAGTTAGTGCTGCTGATGCGCGATGCTTCGGTCTCGACCGGCAACGGCGACCGTTTCGTCCTCGACCTCATCAAGCAAGCGCAACTGCCCGCGCTGCTCCTGCTGAACAAGATCGACAAAGTACCGGACAAGCAAAAACTGCTGCCGCTCATCGAATGGTATGCGCAAGGCTACGATTGGCGCGCAGTCCTACCGCTCTCCGCGCGCAAGGGCGACATGATGGAAGCCATGATCGCGGAGATCATCAAACATCTGCCCACCGGCGAGCCGCTCTTTGCTGAAGACGAATTGACCGATCAGCCGCTACGCGCCCTCGTCGCCGAGATCGTGCGCGAGAAGATTCTGCAAACCACCGGCGAAGAACTGCCCTATGTCACGGCCGTTGTCACCGAAGAGTACGACGAGACGCGCGCCGATCTCACGCGTATCAGTTGCATCATCTATGTCGAGCGCGACTCGCAGAAGAAGATCATCGTCGGCCGTGGCGGCGAACGGATCAAGGACGTGGGCACGCGCGCCCGGCAGGACATCGAACGTCTCGTCGGCCATCGCGTCCACCTCGCACTCTTCGTCAAAGTCGAAGCCGACTGGCGCAACAGCGAGCGCACCCTCAACGAGATAGGAATCAAGGGAAAGGCAGAAGGCTGAACGCGGTATAACGAATGAAATCCAGGCGCATTGTTTTTCATTCATCATTCCGCGTTCATCTTTCATCGTTTGCTCATGTGGTTTGCGCTTGATGTCACGCTTGAGCCGGCGGCGCGCGAGGCCGTGGAGTACGCGCTGATGGAGGCGGGCGCGCTCGGCACGGAGACGAATGACGCAGGCGGCGAACTATTGCGCGCGACGGCTTATTTCGCGCGTGCGCCGGAGCGCGAAGTGATCCGCGCCGCCCTGTTTGAAGCGTTGCGTATCTATGCGCTGCCGACATCGGCCGTGCGCGACATGACAGTGCGCGAGGTGGCGGCGCGCGACTGGCTGGCGGAGTGGAAACAGAATTGGCAGCCCGTGGAGGTCGGCGCGCGTTTCATCATCGCGCCCCCGTGGAGCGAGATCGCAAACGCTGCTGACCGAATCGTGATCCGTATCGAACCGGGCATGGCCTTCGGCACGGGCACGCATGAGACGACGCGCCTGTGTCTCGTCGCCATCGAGCAACATTTTCACGGCGCAAGCTTGCTCGATGTCGGCACGGGCACAGGCATACTCGCCATCGCCGCCGCCAAACTTGCGCCGCACGCGCGCGTCAACGCCTGCGACACGGACGCCGAAGCCGTCGAGATCGCCCGCGAGAACGCGCGGCTGAACGGCGTGGCGGAACAGATCAACTTCGCCGTCGGCTCGGTTAACGAAACAACTTCATCGGCGGATTGCGTCTGCGCGAATTTGACGGCCGACGTGATCGTGCCGCTGCTGCCCGCGCTCGTGGGCGCGACGTGCGGGCGGCTCATCCTCTCCGGCATCCTCGCCACGCAAGTCGAACTTGTGCGCGCACGACTGCGCGAGCTGGGCATCAACGACTGCGCGACGATGACCGACGGCGAGTGGGTCGCGCTCATCGTTTGAACCGCAGAGGTTAGAGGTCAGAGATCAGTAATACCATAATCCTGAACTTTGGACTTTCTAACCTCTACCCTCTGACCTCTGACCTCTGCTTTTATGTCTCGTCGCCGTTTCTATGCGCCGCCCGCTGCGTTCGCGCCCGATGGCGCGAGCGTGGGGCTGGCGCGCGCAGAGAGCGCGCATCTGGCGGGCGTGCTACGCCTGCGCGTGGGGGATGAAGCGTTCGTGTTCGACGGCGCGGGACGGGAGTTTCGCTGCCTTGTCGCAACGGAGCGCGGACGCGACGGACAGACGCGGCTTGCGGTTGAGCAAGAGGTTGCGCCGCAGCGGCCCGAATCGCCTTTGCAGTTGACGCTCGCGTGCGCGTTGTTGAAGGGCGAGAAGTTTGATCTCGTGGTGCAGAAGGCGTGCGAGCTTGGCGTCGTGCGCATCGTGCCGGTACTGACGGCGCGTGGCGATGTGCGCGTGCGCGCAGGCGACGACATGGCCACGCGGCTCGTGCGTTGGCGGCGGCTCGCGCTCGAAGCCGCGAAACAGTCGGGGCGCGCGGTCGTGCCTGCGGTTGCTGCGCCAGTGTCGTGCGCCGCGTTGTTGATGGCCGAGAGCCACGCATCATCGCCGCGCTTGCTTTTCACCGAACGCGCGGGGCTGGGCTTGCGCGAAACGCTCGTTGCGTGGCCTGCGCCGGTTGCTCAGTTGACGGCGCTTGTCGGCCCCGAAGGCGGTTGGGCGGATGAAGAGTTGACGCAAGGATCACAGGCCGGTTGGCAACTCGTCACGCTCGGCGGGCGCATTATGCGCGCTGAGACGGCCGCGCTCGTCGTGACGGCTTTGCTGCAACACCTCTGCGGCGATCTGCGTTGAGATAATTGCGCGGCAGTTTTTTTGACGAAACGGCTTGGCCGGGCGCAGAATGTATTCACGGTTTTTCGGCGCGGCGCTAGGGGCGCAGGAAAGCTGACGGGAGCGGGTGGCATATGGCGTTCACGAAAGAAGCAGCGGCTGCGCGGGCGCGGGCGGATTTGGCCGGGCGACTGGGGCTGAATGAACAAGAGATCGCGGACGAGTCCGTGGCCGACGCTGATTTCTCTGACGCCAACTTCGGCGCGTCTGTGGCCGACGAGATGAGCGCGCAGATGATCACGCCCGGCTGGCGCATACGTCTGCGCGCGGACGGGCAAGTTTACGAGTACCGCGCCAATCGCAACCGGCTCCGGCTGTTCAACTTCAAAGGCGCGAATCATCGCGTGGTGTAAGCAAAGGCATAAGTTTTCGTTCGCTCTGGTGAGAGGTAAAAGCAATGAACCGAAATAATCTCTTTGGTCATCTGGCGCTGGCCGTGGCCGTGATCATTCTCGCCGCTTTCGTCGGGCAGATGCGGCACATGCAATGGCGCACGCACGATACGCGGGTCGTGCGCGTTGAGACGACGCAGCCCGCCGAACCGGCCGACGACAAGGAAGACGGCGACGAGGCGGCCGATACGAACGATCAGGCGGAGAACGAGGACGACGCGGAAGTACTCGTCCGCTTCAAGCCCGGTACGTCGGCGGAAGCGATTGCGCGCATCACGGCGCAACTCAACGACCGCGTCGAAGATCGCTTCGAGCAAATCTACAGCGAAGAGATGGTCATCGCGGACGAAGACAATCTCGACGCGGAAGAGGTGGCCGCCGAATATCGCGCGCTGCCCGAAGTCCTCTATGCCGAGCCGAACAGCGTGATTGAGCTTGAGCCGGGCGAGGACGAAGTAGGCGGCGGCCCCGGTCTGAAGCCCAACTACGTGGCCAATGGCGAGCATGCGCATCCGAGCGATCCGATGTTCGACGATCAATGGTCGCTCGACAATCACGGCACGCGCGGCGGCACACAGGGCGCGGACATCAGCGTGATCAAAGCCTGGGAGAAGACGCACGGCAGCGAAAAGATCGTGGTCGCTGTGCTCGACACGGGCGTTGATTACACACACCGCGACCTCATCAAGAACATCTGGACGCGCCCCGCGAATATGCCGGCCTATACCGATAAAGAGTTGGGCGAGTTCGACGACGCGCACGGCTTCGACGCTTCTGATATGGACGGCGATCCGATGGACGATAACGGGCACGGCACGCACTGTGCGGGCATCGTCGGCGCGGAGGGCGACAACAACGACGGCATCGCGGGCGTCAACTGGCGCGTCGAGATCATGCCGTTGAAGTTCCTCGGCGCGAACGGCTCCGGCTCGGTCAAGGACGCTATCGAGTGCATCAACTACGCGATTGCGCGCAAGCAGGCGGGCGTCAACCTGCGCATCATCAGCGCGAGTTGGGGTTCGACGATGTACTCGCGGGCGCTCGAAGATGCGATCAAGCGTGCGGGTGAAGAGGACATTCTGTTCGTCGCAGCGGCGGGCAATTCCAGCACGGACAACGACCGCCGGCCGCACTATCCGTCAAGCTACGCGCTGCCGAACGTCTTGAGCGTGGCCGCGCTCACCCGCCGCGACGAGTTAGCTTCGTTCTCGAACTGGGGCGTGAAGAGCGTCCACGTCGCCGCGCCGGGCGCGGAGATTCTTTCAACCTGGCCCAACAATCAATTCGAGGAGCATTCGGGCACTTCGATGGCGACGCCGGAAGTGTCGGGCGTGGCGGCGCTCGTGCTGGCGCTCAGCCCTCACATGCCGGTCAAGGACTTGCGCGCGCGGTTGATCAGCGCGACGGACAAACTGCCCGCGCTCGCCAACAAGGTGACGAGCGGCGGCCGCATCAACGCGGCCCGCGCCGTCAAAGCCGAGTGAGTTGCGCCGCGTCATGTTTATAAGCAACAAGCCCCTTCGAGTTGTATGGTCGAAGGGGCTTGTTGCTTATGGTTGCAGTGAACCTTTACTCTGAGCAGCTATGAGCGACAAGACTAATGATCTGTGCGACGCCTTACGCGCCAGTGTTGACCATATCACTTTGGAGTGGGTCCGGCGGGTGCAACATGATCCGTACATGCGCTCGGACGACAAATTGACGCTCTCGCAGATCGTGGATCACGTGCCACAGATGCTCGAAGAATTGTGTGAGCTATTGGGGCAAGCAGGGGAGCCGGATTTTAAGACGATCCGCGCCGCGAGCGAGCACGGCTACATGCGCTCGACCGAAGGTTATTCGTTGCTTGATCTATTGCGCGAGCTTGAACTGCTGCGCGATTGCATCTTTCAATTTGTCGCCGAGACGGAGATCAAGCACAACGTGGCCCGCGCCGAAACCGTCCGCACCTTGCGCCTCGTAAATTACTATTTCGGCGAGGATATTTTGTTCGTCGTCGAGCATTTTCTGCATAAGCCACCCCGGATGACAGACGACGCGAATTGATCTATAACTTGCGCCGCTACCAACCAAGAGAGAAGTGAGGGCTAAGAGGGAGATGAGTGCGTCCACCCAACCGCGTGCCACCGACAACACCACGCCGGAACTCGACGAGCTTTGCATCAACACGATCCGCACGCTCGCGCTCGACGCCGTGCAACGCGCCGAGTCCGGTCATCCCGGCTTACCGCTGGGCTGCGCGCCGCTCGCCTATGTGCTCTGGACGCGCTTCCTGCGCCACAGTCCGCACAATCCTAAGTGGGCGAACCGCGACCGTTTTTTGCTCTCCGCCGGGCACGGCTCAATGCTGCTCTACGCACTCTTGCATCTGACCGGTTACGATCTGCCGCTCGCAGAACTGCGCAACTTTCGCCAATGGGGATCGAAGACACCCGGCCATCCTGAGTATGGCTTAACGCCCGGCGTGGAGATTACGACGGGGCCGCTTGGCCAAGGTTTCGCCAACGGCGTCGGCATGGCGCTGGGCGCGGCGCACCTCGCGGCCAAGTTCAACCAGGAAAATTTGGCGCTTATCGAGCACTACGTTTACGCCATCGTCTCGGATGGCGATCTGATGGAAGGCGTCGCGTCGGAAGCGGCATCGCTCGCAGGCCATCTCAAACTCGGCCGGCTCATTTATTTTTACGACGACAACCACGTGACCATCGAAGGTAACACCGCGCTCGCCTTCTCCGAAGACGTGCCCAAACGCTTCGAGTCGTATGGCTGGCACACTTCGACCGTCGCGGACGGCAACGATCTCACAGCGATTGACGCGGCGATCCGCGCTGCGCAAGCGGTCACGGATCGCCCGTCGCTCATCTCGGTCAAGACCGTGATCGGCTACGGCATGCCCACCGCCGGCACGCGCAAGGCGCACTCGGACGCACCGGGCGCGGAGGCCGTGCGCGCAACGAAGCGGCAGCTCGGCTGGCCCGAAGATAAGGATTTTTATATCCCCGATGAGGCGTTACAGCATTTCCGCCAAGCAGTTGAGCGCGGCGCGCAGTTGGAGCAGACGTGGGACGAACTCGTCGCGCGTTACGCAGAGCAGCACGCAGAACTTGGCCACGCGTGGCGCACGCTCATGGCGGGCGAACTGCCCGCTGGTTGGGAAGATAAGCTGCCCTCATTCACCGACGCGAAATCGATGGCGACCCGCGCCGCATCGGGCGAAGTCATCAACGCGCTCGCGCCCACGCTGCCCATGCTCGTCGGCGGCTCGGCCGATCTGGGGCCGTCGAACAACACGGACATCAAAGACGGCGGCAGTTTTGAAGCCGGCACTTACGCCGGCCGCATCTTTCACTTCGGCATCCGCGAGCATGCGATGGGCGCGACGATGACGGGCATCAGTCTGAACGGCGGTTTGATTCCTTTCGGCGGCACGTTCATGTGCTTCTCCGATTATATGAAGCCGGCGATCCGGCTCGCGGCGCTGTCGGAAGTGCAAGTCATCTACGTTTTCACGCACGACTCTATCGGTCTCGGCGAAGATGGCCCGACGCATCAACCGATTGAGCAACTCGCAGGGCTGCGCGCTATCCCGCAGCTTTACGTTATCCGCCCCGCCGACCCGCACGAGGTGCGCGAGGCGTGGCGCGTCGCCATCTTGCGTCGCCACGCGCCGACCGCGCTCATCCTCACGCGCCAGAAAGTGCCGACCATAGATCGCAAAACTTACACGCCGGCCGAAGGCCTCAGGCGCGGCGGCTATACGCTGGCGGAAGCGACCGATGCCAACGGCCAAAACGTCAAACCGCAACTCATCCTGCTCGCCACCGGCTCCGAAGTTTCGTTGATGCTCGATGCGCGCACGCAGTTGCAACAGGCCGGCACGCCCACGCGCGTGGTCTCGCTGCCTTGTTGGGAATTGTTCGAGGCGCAAGAGCAAACTTACCGCGATGAAATTCTACCCCCCGACACAGGCGCGCGGCTCGGCATCGAAGCGGGCGCACGGCTCGGCTGGGATCGCTATGTCGGCGCACACGGCGATGTTATTTGTCTTGATCGCTTCGGCGGCTCCGCGCCCGGCGACGTGGCCTTGCGCGAGCTTGGCTTCTCAACCGACAACGTGATCAAACGCGCGCGGGCATTGCTCGGCAAGTAAGCGAGGGAGATTATCATGCGAATCGCAATCGGCGCGGATCATGGCGGCTATCCCTTGAACGAACGTGTGCTGGAAGAACTGCGTGCAGCCGGGCATGAGGTTGAAGACTTCGGCACGCACGATGGCGCAAAGCCTGATGACTATCCCGATTATGCGTGGCAGGTCGGTGACGCCGTGCGGGCCGGCCGGGCTGATATTGGTCTCGTGATCTGCGGTAGCGGCGTCGGCGCGAACGTGGCCGCGAATAAGATCAAGGGCGTGCGTGCGGCATTGTGTGGCGACACTTATTCGGCGCATCAGTCGCGTGAGCATGACGACTGCAACGTGCTCTGTCTCGGCGCGCGAGTCGTCGGCAGCGAGTTGGCGATGGAGATCGTGCGCGCGTTCGTCAACGCGCGCTTCACTGGCGAAGAACGGCATCAACGCAGACTGAATAAAGTGCTCGACATCGAGCGGCGCGAGACACGCGCGGACTGATCCCGCGCGGTTCCCGTAGCCGCGCGCTTTGCTATTGGACTTAAACTTTGCGCGCTGCGCTGAAGATAATAGCGCCCATGCGCTTTCGTTAGCAGTGAAAGCGCACGGGCGCTGTTTAGTTTGCTGGCCGCGGCCCGTTGCTATTGTGTCTTGCCTGTGTGGCAACCCGCGCAACCCGTCGGCGGTGTGCCTTTGAGGAACGCCGGTGCGCCGGGCTTTTTCCGCGCGATGACGGCGTCGCCATGACAGGTGATGCAGTTGCGGTGATAGGCCTCATAGTTCGTTAATACCACCGGCGTGTCCGGCTCGTCCGGATATGTGACCTGCGGGTTAGCGGGCCAGAAGACGGGCGTCGCGCCCTCCTGCGCGTGACAGGCGCGACAGGACTTGACCGCTTTGGCGTTAGGCGCAGTCAAGCTGGCGGCAGTCAGCACTGTGTCCCGCTCGGAAGTCTTGAGCACGCCGGTCAACGCCGCCTTAGGTTGATCTGTGTGATGACATTCGGCGCAGCCGATCACCTTTGTGCCCTCAATGCTGTACTTCAAGGTGGCGTGCGTTTCGTGTGTGAACCACACTGACACAATCGGCTTGTCTGGTGCCGTGGGCCGTTTGTAGCTGCGATTCAGTATGGCGTCTTTATCGAGTACGCTCGTCTTTGGTTGCACTTTACTACAGAGCGGGACGCCCGAAGCCTGCACTTTGTCTTCGCACGGTTCTTTCGTGCCGGCGGCCGCGGGCGCAACGGCGGGCGTGGCGGTCGGACTGCCCGACGCGGCCGTGATGGGATTTGGTGTTGCGGCCGGCGTGGCAACGATTGGTGTTGGCGCGGGCGCGGTTCTGGCCGGTGGCGTTTGTTTCGCAGCCGGTACAGCGGCGGCGGTCGGGCTGGGCTTGGGCGGCGGGGCGGCTGGTTTAGCCGTCTGCTTTTGTGCGGCATCGGTCAGACACAACACGGAATAGCCGAGGACAGCCACGAGGATGATGGACAGTTTCATGTTTGTTCCCCTCTGAGTGGTTAACTGAGCCGGGCGTCGTGCGTGCAATTCGGGCCAAGCTTGGGCCGGTGGCAGGCGTTTGATGACCACGCACGAACTGACGCTGGATTATAGTTTGCGCGTTACCCGTGTCAATCTTTTTAAGCGTCAACAGACGACGCGTAGCGCCTGTGGCATGAGGCGAAACTCGACGGGCGTATGCCCGCGCACATCGCCGTCGGCTTCGATGGACATTTCATCGGCCGGCGACAGATGCGTGATGCGCACGCGTACGCCGCGTGTGACGCGCACGCGCGGATTGGCGAGATGCCCCCCGGTGTGTATGCGCGTCAACTCGCGCACGATGATGGCGCGCGAGATGTCGCAAGCTGTGACCACGTCGAGTTGGCCGTCGTCCACGCGCGCGGCCGGCGCGAACATCATGCCGCCGCCCGCGAACGGGCTGTTGACCACGGCCGCGAGATTCGTCCGGCACTCGACCGCGGCCTCGTCGTCCACCTGCACCCGCACATGGCGCAGCCGCCAGCGCGCGAGCGCGGCGACGGCCGCTAAAGCAAAGCGCGCCTCGCCTGACAGACGGCGCACGAACGGCCTTTGCGCCGCCACGCGCCCCGCCACCTCCGCGCCGATGCCGAGTGTCGCCGCGTTGAGGCAGAGGAACGGGCGCAACCCTTCGGCTGTCGTCGCCGCGCCGTGTAAGAGATCGACGGTGCGCGTAGTGCTGTCGTCATGCTTATGTTGACAGTGCGCGACGAGGCGCGCGAGCCAGTGGGTGAGCGAAGCACGGCTGCCTTCGAGACTGCGCGCGAAGTCGTTGCCTGTGCCGCCGGGCAAAACGGCGAGCGCGGCAGTGGCGTTGATGGCGACCGGCGACCGGTCAATGGCTTGCGTGCGCGTGAAGAAGCCAGCCGCCACTTCGCTCAACGTGCCGTCGCCGCCGACGACGGCAATCGTGCGATAGCCTTCGTGCAAGGCCAAGCGCGCCCGCGCCTGCGCGTCGCCGACGCGCCGTGCTTCGTGCGCGTCGAACCGCACGCTTGCGCCGTCAAGCGTCGAACGCACATGCGCCCACGCCTGGCGCGCACGGGCCGCGTTATAGTTGACGATGACGAAAAGTTCGGGTTGCGTAGCCATGCGAGCCGGAGGGAATAAACCACAAAGGCCCGAAGAACACAAAGAGAAGGCTGAACGCGGAACGATGAACGGTGAATAAAAAAAGCAGTTCATCATGCTGCATTCATCGTTCATCGATTGCTTTGTGCCTTTGTGGTTTGCTCAGTTGCTTGAAGGGAGCAGGAAATGCAGGCTGACAAGATGCGTGCGGTCGTGATCGCGCAGCACGGCGGGGTTGAAGGACTTGAGGTGCGAGCGGTCGAGAAGCCCGTGGCGTTGGGCGACCGTGTGCGCGTGCGTGTACAGGCGGCGGCGTTGAATCGCGCCGACCTGTTGCAGCGGCGCGGCCACTATCCCGCGCCGCTAGGTGCGCCCGCTGACATGCCCGGACTTGAGTTCGCGGGTGAGGTTGAACAGTTGGGCGCGGACGCGCGGACGTGGCAGTTGGGGCAGCGCGTGTATGGCATCACGGGCGGCGGTGCGCAAGCTGAGTACGTCGTCGTGCCGGAGAACGCGCTCGCTGAAGTGCCCGCGAATCTCGACTGGGCGCAAGCGGCGGCCGTGCCCGAAGCGTTCATCACGGCGCATGATGCGCTGTTCACGCAAGGCCGGTTGACAATGGGCGAGTGCGTGCTAATTCACGCCGCCGGTTCGGGCGTCGGTCTCGCGGCCATGCAACTCGCGCGTGCGGCCGGCGCGCTGCCCTACGGCACGGCGCGCACGCCGGAGAAACTCGAACGGGCGCGGGCGTTCGGACTTGAGGATGCGATTGCCGTCGGCGACGACCCGCGGGCTTTTGCCGACGCGGTGCGCGCGTGGACGAACGGCGCGGGCGTTAACGTCATCCTCGATCTCGTCGGCGCGTCCTACCTTGCGGCAAACTTGGCCGCGCTTGCGGCGCGTGGTCGTCTGTTGCTCGTCGGCACGATGGGCGGCGCGAGTGCGCCGCTCGATTACAGCCTCGTCATGGGTAAGCGGCTGCGGCTGATCGGCACCGTCTTGCGCACCCGCTCGCCAGAGGAGAAGGCCCGCGCCACGCGCCTGTTCGCCGCGCATGTCGGCCCGTTGCTCGCGCGCGGGCAAGTGCGCCCCAATCTTGATCGCACCTATCCGCTCGCCGAAGTGCGCGCCGCGCATACGTACCTCGAAAGCAACGAGAGCTTTGGGAAGATTGTGCTGCTCGTGGATAGCGGCTCGTAAATCGTGAATCGTAAATCGTGAATAGCAGGAACAGTTCTGCTCGATTCACGATTTACTAATGCACAGCTTTTCCCGTCACTTGTCACTCATCACGCACACTGTTATGATCCATGTTTGCCGGCGGTGCGGTGGGCGCGCTGTTGCTGTTTGGAGGAGACCGAAGCGTGAAAGCAGAGTTGAAACAGTTAATTGCACTACAGCATCTGGACACCAACATCCGCAAGCTACAGGCTGAGTTAGAAGCCATCCCGCAGAGGCGCGCTGAGATCGAAAAACAATTCGAGCAGCGCGCCTCTGAGTTTTTAGCCCTTGAGACTAAACGCGACGAGGCGCAGCAGACGCGCACCCGGCTCGAAACCGAAATGGCGGAGACGCGCACCAAGGCCGAGCACTCCGACCGCGCGTTGATGGCCGCGACGAACGAGAAAGAATACACGGCCGCCATCCGCGAAGGCGATGCCGCGCGCAAGCATAGTTCAGACCTGGAAACGAAAATCCTCGAACAGATGGTGACGTTCGACGGCGCGCAGCAAGAGATCGGCCAACGCGCGCCGGAGATGGAAACGATGCGCGCCGAACGCGACGCCCAACTCGCCCGGCTTGAAGAACAGACGCGCGCCCAAGCCCAACAGATCGACGATCTGCGCGCCGAGCGCGAACGCTTGCAGGCCGCGTTGCCGAAAGCTATAACCGCGCAATACAACCGCATCAGCACACGTCTGCGCGACGGCATCGCCGTGGCCGAGGCGCGCAACAATTCCTGCTCCGCCTGTCACATGTCGTTGCGCCCGCAGGTCATGACCGAGATTCGGCGCGGCGAAGAAGTCATCACTTGCGACAACTGCGCCCGCATCCTCTACTATGTCCACGCGCAGCCCGCGCCGCAAGCGTCAACGCAGACCGCGCCTTAACACTAACGAGCTGAAGGCAGAGCTAAGTTAAACTTTATCCGGCGTCTCGTCTCCCTTTTCCTCCTCTTAAAATCTCCCGCCATAATTTCGCAACCGCCGCGCGCTCAAATGCGCGCAGAGTTTTCGTGTCGCAGCATTGAGGTGGACGAGGATGGCGAGCTCAGAAGGGACAGAGCAACAACAAGCCGCGCCGATGGATACGCCGCCGAGCATCGTGCGCGGGCAACGCGCGAAGTGGTGGCGACGACGCGGCGCGAAGCGCGGTTTCTGGTATGAGGACGGGCGCGGGCGGCGCATCACGGACGAGGTGGCGCTCGCGCGGATCAAGGCGCTCGTGATCCCACCGGCGTGGCGCGAGGTACGGATTGCGCCGGGCGCGCATGGCCGACTGCAAGCCATCGGCGTGGACGCGGGCGGGCGCGTGCAACGCATTTATCACAGCGCGTTCGCCGCGAAGCAGCAACGGCTCAAGTACGAAAAGATCGTGCGCTTCGGTGCGCAACTCGCCGCGCTCAGACGTAAGACGAACGAAGACATCGCCCGCCCTGATCTCTCGAAGGCGCGCGTACTGGCCGTCATCATCCGCTTGATCAATGATCTCTACTTCCGTGTTGGCTCGGAACTAAGCGTCACGCGCTATCGCACCTACGGCATCACGACCTTGCGCAATCGGCATCTCACGATCATGCGCGGCGGCCAGTTAGTCTTCAATTTCGTCGGCAAGCATCACATCCGCCACCGCCGTCTGCTCGTGGATGAAGAACTGGCCACGCTCATGCGCGACATACAGAAACTCGGCGGCGCGAAACTGTTTCATTACTACGACGAAGAACAGCAGCGCGCCGTCTCGATTCGCCCACGCGACGTGAACGAGTACATCAAAACAGCGACCGGGGCGGAATTTTCCGCGAAAGATTTTCGCACGTGGGGTGGGACGCTGTCGGCGGCGGTTGAGTTGGCCGACTTGGGCAAGCCGGCGGACGAGCAAGAGGCGAAGCGCAATCTTGTGCGCGCGATCAAACGCGTGGCCGAACGGCTGGGCAATACGCCTACGGTCTGTCGCAGCAGTTACATACACCCGCGTGTACTGGCGAGCTATTGCGCTGGCACGACACTCGAAGAGTTTCGCCCGCGCCGGGAGCGCCGCATCGGCCGGCAACAGCCGGAGTATCTGCCGGAAGAGCGTGCGTTATTAAAGTTGCTGCAAGCGTGAAGAGAAATTCGTAGCTGAGGCAAACGCGTACCCGGTTGAACTAAAGAAGGCGAGCAGGCGTGGCGAGATTCGGGTTCAGATAGAAAGTGAACGGCGGCGCTTTAACTTTTGCGCGGTACAAGGCCGCGCCAATGAGGCAAGTGTTATTGCGCGCCGGCTGCTTGTCGCGGTAGCTGTTGAAGCTAAGCCAGGCGGGCCGCGTGGATGAATCGGGCGGCCTGAAAAGATTTAGGCCGGCACGCCTCGGAGAACGTGCCGGCCTGGCTTGCTGTCCGCATCGCTTCCGGCGCAGACGCTGCTGAAAGGAGATTTATGCCGCAGCAGCGATGCAACGAAGCGGACTTGAGCTTCATTGCCCGCTAGCCTACGCCGGTCTGTGAGCTACTACCAGCATTCGTTTTCGGCGCGCGAAAAAAGTTATGGTGGCGACTAATGGCGCTATCTCAGCGCGCCGACGACGTATTCGAGCGCCGTGTGCATCGTGGTCAATACGCGCGCATCGGCGGCGGCACAGATGGCCACAAACAAAAGCGCGCCCGCGCCTGTCCGGAGCCACGCACCGGGAGCGCGCAGACCATGGGGCCGCCGCATACTCGCTTCGCCGGCCGCCAACTGCATCAGCCGGCGCACCCGCCACGCGAGACTACTATCGTCGAGCGCACCGATCAGGAATGCGCCGGCCGGCAGCGCGGGCCGTGCGCCCAGAGGCACGACCCGCGCGATCTTGACAAGCGCCGAAGCGAGATCGAGCGCGGTGTCTGTGTCGCCCGCGCAGGCCGCGTGCTCATCGGCTGCGGCTTCCGCGCTCTCGCTCCACGCCCGGTCGAGCGTGCGGCCGGCGGGCACGATGGTCAGCGCGTCGCGACAACCGCGCAAGAGAGCGCGCTTCAAATTATCGCGGGCTGCGAGATGACCGCACTCGTGCGCGAGCGCGGCGCGGAGTTCCCCTTCATTGAGTTGGGCGAAAAGTTGTTGCGCAATGAAGAGTCGCGGGCGGAGCGCGCCCACGACAGCGATGACGGGAAAGCGATGCGTAACAGAGTAAGCGGGCACGTTGACGCCGGGCAATTCGACCGGCGCGGCATGACGCAGCCAGTCGGCGACGAGCCGGCGCGTCACGAGCCAAGCGGCGAGACTGCGCCAGAGCGCGAACGCGAGCCCAATGATCGAGAGCGCAGCGAGCGCGGCCAGTTTCATGCTGACCGTTTCGGCTGCTGCCGCCGGCTCATACAGCAGATAAGCAGGTACGACGAAGACAGCGACGAACAGGAGCGCGAGCGCAAACGGGGCCAGCCGCAAGCCGAATAACAGTTGCGCCCGCACCGCCGCAGACCACGCGCGCGTGCGTTGGTTGAGCCAGCCGCGCCACAGCCCCGCGATGGCTAACGATACGAGCGCGTTCGCGGTCAAAAGGGCCGCAAGCGCGAGGCATAGCCCAAGCAGGTGATACATGATCGCTAATCCTCGCTCGCAGGCGGCGGGTTGCGGCGCAACTCGCGCCGCTTCTCTTTGACGAGCCGCTCAAGCTCATCGAGCAATTCGCGGTCGTGCGCGCTGACCGCGTCCACGATGCAGGCCAGCACAGGCTCGACCGCTTGCTCGTTGCGCCCCAGCAACACATCAAGCACGTCCTGCGTGATGCCGCGCTCCAATTCTTCGGGCGAGACGCGCGGCGCATAGATGAAAGCGCGGCCGTCTTTGCGCCGGGCGAGTAGGTCCTTCTTGTAGAGCCGGTCGAGCGTGGTCATCAAGGTGGTGTAGGCGACGCGGCCGGCAAATTCGTCATGCACATCGCGCACGCTGCACGTGCCGCGTCGCCAGACAAACTGCATGACCTCGCGTTCGAGTTTGCCGAGCGCGGGCAGCACCGCGTTCGATGGACGTTGGAAGCCGAACAGGCGAAAGGTTGGTACTCTCATAACAGGTGGCAAGTTATAAATTGATTCGGGCAGCGCAGTCAAGACGGCGGGTGGAAAAATTACTGACTGCTGCCTTCCCCTGACAAGTACAGGTCGCTATAAGAAGTTCACCCCATATAGTGCCGACCCTGCACCATCTCGCATAAGACCTGTGTACTCGTGCCTGGAATTTCGCGGCGAAACGCTGTGCGAAGTTTGCGCGTCTTCTCTAATGCCGACGCGGGCACAGGCTTTGCTCTCGCGTCGGGCAGCAAGTCGCGAAGCCCATCGCTTCTCGCGTGTCACATCAGGTGCGCCGGTTGTTCTCGCCGGCCGCTGCACCCGCCGACGCGCTTGAGCGACGCGACTCCGACACTCTCCGCCCAGTACATAAAAAGGAGCGTAGCTATGCGCTACAACACCACGACCGCCCGAACTCTCTTGCTCTCTCTCTTGTTATTAACATTCACAACCGCCGCGCGGCCTGCACCGGCTGACGACAGCGTCAACAACCAGAACGACTATGACGAGACCGCCCGTGTCGCGCGCATCAGCCTGCTGACGGGCGACGTTTCTTTGCGCCGCGCTGGCAGCCATAAATGGGAACGCGCGACGTTGAACTTCCCACTTGTTGAAGGCGACCGTTTAGCGACCGGCGCAGGCGCGCGCGTCGAGCTACAGATCGACGCGCGCAACTTCGTCCGCGTCGGCGAATACGCGACGCTTGATGTCGTGACTTTGCGCGCGGAAGGCGTCGCGCTCAGTCTGCCCGAAGGCACGGCCACGCTCAGGCTGGCGCGCTTCGACCGCGCCAAAGAGTATTTCGAGATCGACGCGCCAAAGACCACCATCGCCGCCGAGCAAACAGGTCTCTATCGCCTCGACGTGGCGCAGAACGGCAACGTGCGCGTCACCGTCCGCGACGGCGCACGCGCCCGGCTCTATTCCGACACCTCCGGCTTTACCTTACGCGGCGGGCGCACCGCCGAACTCACCTACGACAACGCGGGCGAAGGCGATTGGCAATTCACCGCCGCCCGCGACGGCGACAACTGGGACACGTGGATCAACGACCGCGAGCGTTATCTCGCCGCGCGGCTGCGCTACGACAATCGTGAGCGCTATTACGATCAGGATATCTGGGGCGCGGAAGAATTAGACGCTTACGGCGATTGGGTCTATGCGCGCGATTATGGCTACGTCTGGCGGCCGCACGTCACCGCCATCAGCCGCTACAACAACTGGGCCCCGTATCGCTACGGGCATTGGACTTGGTGTCCGCCTTACGGCTGGACGTGGGTCGGCGACGAGGCGTGGGGCTGGGCCCCTTATCACTACGGGCGTTGGGTCTATCAGGACAACTACTGGTGCTGGGCCCCGCGCGGCTACGACCACTATTATCACCAGCGCAGTTGGTGGCGGCCCGCGCTCGTCGCGTTCGTCTTCATCAATAACAACGCGAACATCGCCTGGTATCCGCTCGGCTACCATCAACGCGATCCGCATGCGCGCTACTACCGGCAACCTGATCGGCTAACGCCCTTGCGTGCGGATCAAGTCGGCAATCTGCAACGGATCAATCCCATCTATCAACGCGCTGTCACCAGTTTGCCTGCACGCGATTTCGGCAATGGCCGGGTGCGGGCGCAACCGGCGGACGACGCGCTCGCGCGCAACACGATCAACAGCGATCCCGTGCGCGGTCGGCTACCCGTCCGCCCCGTTGATGATAATGGCAACACGCTCACAGGTCGGCCCGCGCTGGCGGAACGTCCACGGCTCGGTGTCGCCGCCGATACCGGCGCAGGCGCGGCTCAGCGCCGTTTGCCCGAACGGCCGACCGGCGCAGGCACACGTCGTCCCGGCATCGCGCTCGACGAAGAACTGCAACGCGGGCGCATCTTCAACAACCGCGCTCCGCGCAGCAACGCGCCCGACGCGAACACCGGCGCGGATGTGAATCGGGACGAGCGCAACACCGGCGCGGTCACACGTCCCGCGCGGCCGCCGCGCAGCACCAACCCGGACATAAACAGCAGCGACAACGACCCACGCAACACGCCGCGCCCTGATCGGCCTGTCCGCACCGACGAAGAGAACGTGCGTCCGCGCGATCCCGTCATCAATGACTGGCCAGAGCGCAAGCGCACTGTTGACCGGCCCGTGGCGCAACCCGGCGACAGCGATCAGCCACAACCGGACGCGCGCCGCGAACGGACTGTGCCGCCGGAGCGGATTGATGCGCCCGACGAGCGTCGCCCGACACCCGTGCCACGCATCGAGCGGCCGGAGAGTTACGAACGGCCCGAACCGCACGTCGAGCGCGCTGCACCGCCGCGTGAGGAGCGTACGCAACCCCGCGAAGAGCGGCCACAGCCACGCGAAGAGCGACACGAAGAGCGGCCGGCTGCGCCACCGCCACAGCGTGAAGAACACACCGCACCGCCGCCGCGCGAGGAGCGATCCGCGCCGCCGCCAGAACGCTCTGCGCCACCGCCTGCGCGCGAAGAGCGCCATGCCGAGCCGGCCCGCGAACGTGAAGCGCCCACGAAGGAGCGGCCGCCGCAGTTGCACTGATCTGTTCTTCGCCAGCAAGCGAGCATGCGGCGAGTCATAACTTGCCGCATGCTCAATCAAGTCCGAACGTAATTGGACTCCCCGGAAAGGCCGTGCCCCGATGTTGCTCGTCAATCTCAGCCTGCGCCTCGTCGCGCTCATTTGCGCGCTCGCGCTCGGCGCGTATCTCTTTGCCGTCATCACGCACGCGCAAGAGCCGGCCGCGCGCAACTTCAAACCCGATCTGCGCCGCGCGCTCGCCACGCGCACGATGCCTGACGACCCGGCCGCCACCGCGCGCGCCGATGGCTACGCACCAACCCGCGCGCCGGCAACGCTCAAGCAGCGCCCTGTGCGCGACACAAACGCGAGCAGCACAACGCGCCCGCCTGCGCACGCGCCCGCACGTCCCATCGCTCCATCAGCGCAGACTGATCCAGTCACCGCGCTTTCATCGGCCGATGTGAGCGCAGCACTCATCACCAACCGCATCGCGCTGGGCACGCCTTTGCGTCGCGTGCTGCACACTGCGCAGTTGAGCACGACTTCATCCGCCGGTACAGACGAACAATATGCGGACGCGACCGGCGACGGCCGCGCCGACGCGCGTGCCACCTTCGACACGACCGGCGGCTCGTTCGACATCGCCGTCGGCCGCACCGGCACGCGCTACGAAGTCTTTTCCGCGCTCGATGATCGGGGCACGCAAACGACGCGCGACGACATCGCCATCGGCGTCCTCGTCAACGCCTTCGACACGAATGGCGACTTTCTGCGCGACTCATCGAACACCTACGACCTGCACCGCGATTTCAATCTGCCTTCGGCCGCGTCAGTCGTCGCGGGCACATCGCGCGCCGGCCGCGAGTTTGTTTGCGTCTCATCAAGCGGCTTCATTGACCGCAACAACGCGAATAATCCCGACAACGAACCAAGCGCGGGCGTCGTCCTGCTCGTGCGCGATCCGTTTACCGGCGGCTTCGACAACTCGCGCGCGCGCACGCTCGTCACCGTCGGCAGCAATCTGCTCAGCGAAGCCAACGCGCTCGCGCTCATGCCAACGGGTGATCTCTTGATCGCTGATTTCGATTCGGACGAACTTCGCATCGTGCGCGACACAAACGCCGACGGGCTGCCCGACACGCTCGACCCCGTGCCCTTTTACTCGTATCGCTTCTCGAACGACGCGCCGCTCGACATTGCCGTCAACTCGCGCGGCATCGTCTTCTCGCACTCAACCGGCAACAACACCGTCCTGCTCGCTATCTACGACACGAACGGCGACGGCCGCGCCGATACGGACAAAACCGTTGTTGAAGGTCTCTCACTCGACAACAATCTGTTTTTGCACGGGCTGACGGTTGATCGCGAAGGCACGGTCTACGTGATCGAAGATGCGACCGGCGCGTCCGACACCGCCGCAGCGGGCGGCAACGGCGGCACGCCCGTCATTGACGCCTTCCCCGATCCCGCGCTCAACGGCTTCCTGCGCGACGGCACACTTTACGCCGTAGCCGACAACCCGACGGCGCAGGCGCTCTCCGGTCTCTCGTTCGGCCAAGACGCCGCGCTCGCCCCGGTCGTTCATCTCACGCTCACGAACAGCGCGAGCACGCGCGGCGATGCGACCCGCGACGGACTCGGCACGATCAACGGCACAGGGCTAACACTCGGCCGCAACGGGCGCACGGCCGCCGAGGCAACGGCGCGCAACGTCCGCGTCACCATCGAAGGCCGCGCCGCGCCGGTGCATTCATTCAACGACGGCCAGTTGCACATCCTAGTGCCGAACGAAGTGGGCACGGGCGTGCGCTCGCTGCTGGTCTTAGTAGACAACACCGTGACGGCGGCCGACGACGTGAACATCACGACGGCGAATCCAGGTCTCTTCACCACGAATGGCACCGGCGCGGGCGTGAGCATCGCGTTGCTCGTGTCGGGCCTCAGTTACACGCCGGGGCCGTTTCCCGCGCGCTTCGACAACCAACCGGCCGTCATCGCGCTCTTTGGCACCGGCTGGCGCAACTCTATGCCGGTAAGCGCGACCATCGGCGGGCGCTCGGTCGTAGTTGAATACGCAGGCGCTGCCGGCGGCTTCCCCGGTCTCGATCAACTCAACTTGCGCATCCCCGACGGCACAACGACGGGTACGACCACTGTCATCATCCGCGCCGCCAACGGCACGACGAGCCGCACCGACGTGACTATCACGTTCAAATAACGGACAACGCTGCCAACTAACAGGGCGACGCACACCATCGTGCGTCGCCCTGTTAGTTGGCAGCGTTGTTTGCTTAGCGTCTACTGCTTGACCGGCGGCGTGCTTACGACGGGCAGCTCCTCATCTTTCAAACCCAGTTGCTTGCGGATGAACTTCTCTGCTTCCTGCTCGATTAGCTCGCCACCCACCACCCAGGTCTTCTCGGTCAACACGTCGCCGTCGTGCTTCAACTTCTTGGGCACGAGAAAGATGTTGTACGGCGACCCCCACTTGCGCTTGTCGCCGGTCAGTTGGCGATAACCGTAGTGCGGTGTCTTATCACGCTCCCCGCGCGTTTCGGATTCGGCGACGACCGTGTAGTTGACAGGGTTGTCGTGCAAGAACATCTGCAAGTCCGATGGTGTGCCATATTCGCTGACCGCGATCACATCGAACCCGTAGGGCTTGTACTTGTCGTAGAGGCGCGCAACGACCGGCGCTTCGTTGCGCCAGTTGTGACACCACGGCGCGAAATAGACGACGAGCGCGAGTTTCTTGCCCTGCGTCCACGCGCGCAGATCAACCGGCGCACCGTCTCCGGTCGTCTGCTTGTACGTCCAATTCTTGTAGCTGATCTTCTCTTCTTTAATCGGCGCGTACTCGTGGCTATCGTCCTGCGCGAAGGCGGTCAAAGAAAGCGTGATGATTAGTGCAACAAGAGATAAAAACTTCTTCATCTTCTACTCCCCTAGTGAAAGGGTTAGTTCGTGCCGGTTTTAGAGCCTAGCATTCGCTTTCGTTCGAGCCGGGCATTATCATTAAGCCAGGCGACGCAAATCTCTTCTGCTATCTCCGGATTGACCCAGACAAGTCGTCGAAGCTCAACAATGCTACCAGCCGCAGTTACGAAAAGTGCCCGCACAGTTTCGTCAAGCGAGGCGACTATTCTATCCATTACCAGTGCCGCTTCGATCAGGTGATAATCCTTACGCACAGCAGCGCGCCCGGCATTATGTAGGATGACTCGCTCGATCCTTATACGCAAGGCTGTATCTGCCGGCACATCCTGAATCACCAACTTGCGCCGCGAGATCATCGCCCTGCGCCATGTGCGCGCGAAGGAAGATTGATGCCTGTCCCATTCGTCCTTAAGTTGCGGTGTTAGAAGGGCACGATAAGATATAGCCAAAACCACTCGCAGGAACTCTCGACAGTTCCTAGACCTCGTGGAGGTCGCATCGATCCGGCCGGCGGCGCGGGCCACGGAAGCGTCAATGACGAGACACTTTGACGCCCCACGCGGCATGCTAGTTCACCCTCAGGTGTTCTTCCGCGGCATTCAAATATCGGCTCTCGGCTTCCAACGTCACATCCGCAAAGTCTTCCGGCCAATCGCCGAACGCGCCCGCTTCATCCAAATCCCTGCTCGTGATCTCCGTTCTACCGTTGCGCCGCTCAAACCAGTGCAGCTTAACTAACTCCGGCGCAAGCTTGCCCTCCGCCACGAGCGTCTGAATGCCGAGAATCAACAGCGAGCTATGCGTCTCCGCGACCACCCGCACACCACGCTGTGCCGCATTCGCCAAGACTTGCGCCATCGCCGTCTGGGCGCGCGGGTGTAAGTGAATTTCGGGCTGCTCGATATAAACCAACTGACCGGGCTTTGCGACTTGGAGCGCAACCAACACCGGCAAGGTCTGCGATACGCCGACACCTACATCCGCGATGCTTACCATATCGCTCGCGCCGGCTTTTGAAGATTGAGGCAAGCGTCCTACTTGCAACTCCACTTGGGTATCGTTAATAGGCTTGGCTGCTACTCTCCATGTTAACCCCAAATCTTTCAGTCCTTGGCTTAACTCAATAAGTTCCTTGCGATTTTTGTTTGCTTGCCAATAGGCGATCACACTAGCAGTGTATTTCTCAAATGTTCCAGGAAAATTTGAACTTGTTGCCGTTACAGGATACGTGCGTTCTGGATTGCCTCGTAACCCAGGCACATGAATTATTTGACTTATCATAGGCTCTAAAGCCATTTCTAAACATGGTAAAAATAAGGAAAGTCCTATGCTAAATGCCATAGAATTAAAAATTGGATTCAGCAGACTTTCCTCCTCCTTAATGAAGTTCAGAGTTGGATATAAAAAGCATCTATTACGAACAATGGTCAATTTATAGTCGAAGTTCTTAAATGCCGTTACTGAAAGTAGAGACTTAAGCTCATTTCTTGTCATCCCTGTACGAAGAATAATCTTCTCATCTTCACTAGAGTAAACTGTTTGCTCAACGTCAAATCTTTTACCCTGACCTAGCGTCAATCGTATTGAAAAGAATATTTTTGGATTTATGTTAATTCCAATTTGGAATGAGGTTGTGCTCTTATTCTTGCTCCCGCATGACAGCAATTGATCGGCGGAAGTGAATCTAACATTAGGTCCGTCGAGTAAAATAGCACCGGGATCATAACTTGCCTCAAGTGTTTGCTTAAGGAGCAACAAAGGCTGCATCATGCTGGATTTCCCCGAGCTATTCGTGCCAGCAAGAATCGTAAGCGGTCTGATTTCTATACTACGTTCTTGGCTAATAGACTTATAGCCAGACACAGTAATCCTCGTTATGCCTTTTGTTTCGGCCACTTGCTTTGAGTCTAGTAGTTTCTCTGCCTTCGCCATATCACTTGTTTTCTGCCAGTGATTCGTCGAGCAACTGTTTGACCGTGGCTTCAAACGTGGCGCGGTCTTTTTCGCCGATGAAGCGTTGGCGGATGCGGCCGGCGCGGTCGAGGATGTAGGTGGCGGGGCGGCCCGGCCCCGTCTTAAATTGTGCGGGCGCGTCGTCGCCGCTTAATAAGCTGGTGTAGTCCTGTTTGATCTCTTGTTGGAACGCGCGCACCTGCGCGACTGTGTCGTGCGAAGTGATGCCGACGACGGTGAAGCCGCGCTCGCCGTAAGCGCGCTGCATGTCGTTGAAGTCGGGAATCTCGGCGCGACAGGGCAGACACCACGTGGCCCAGAAGTTGACGAGGACGACGCGCCCGCGCAAGCTGGAGAGACGGAACGCACCGCCGTCGAGCGTCTTGAGTTCGACATCGGGCGCGAGGTCGAAGGCGGCGTTTGTGTTCGCCGGCAACGCGGTTGCGCTCGCGGGTTGTTGCTTTTGCGCCCAGCGATTGACGAAGGCTTCCAGACTCGGCAGGCTCGTGGCGACGCTGGCGAGGCGCGTGATCGTGTTCGTGGCGATGAGCAGACCGATGATGATGAGCAATGCGCCCGAGGCAACTTCGACCTTATGTAGATGCCGCCGGAATTTGCTGTAGAAGCCGAGGAACTGATTGATAGCCAGACCGGTAATGAGAAACGGGACGGCCAGACCGAAGGCGTAGAAGGCGGAGAGGAAGAGGCCGCTGCGCCAGCCGCCGCTCGTCGCGGCAAGCCCGAGGATACCGCCGAGGATCGGGCCGATGCACGGCGTCCAACCGGCGGCGAACGCGAGGCCGAGCAGGAACGAACCTAACATGCCGCGCGGTTTCTCGTCCGAGAATTTGCGCGTGTCCCGGTAGAGCGCACCGATCTGCAACACGCCCATCAACTGCAAGCCGAAGGCGATGATGATCACGCCGCCGCCGATCCGCACCCAACGATTCGACGTGATGGCCGCGCCGACCGCGCCCGCTGCCGCGCCCAACAGCAGAAAGATGAGCGACAGGCCCGCGTTGAACGCAAGCGAGTTCAACAGCACCGCGCGCCGCGCCGTCGCCCGCGCATCGCCCGTGCCTTTCAGATGCTCGACGCTCACGCCCGAAATCAGCGAGATGTAACCCGGTACAAGCGGCAGCACGCACGGCGAGAGGAACGACGCCAACCCGCCGACGAACGCGATTAAGATCGTGAAGAAACTCAAGCCTTCCATATAGGTTTAACTTTACACCGAACCACGCGCCGAAGCACGCGCCCGTTGCCCCGTCAGCCGCGTCGCCTGCGCCAGAGCAGCACGTTCAGATAGACGCCGGAGAGCGCGGAGAGCATTGCCAGCACGGCCATGCAAATTAAGAGCGGCACTTGCCACGCGCCCGCGAAGAAGTAGAAATGCGCTTGCCGGAAGTAGCGCGTCAGCGCGCCCGGCGGCGGCGTCTTGATAACCATGCCGGTTTCCGCATCGACGAGCAGCGAGTCCGCGCCCATGCCGCCGATGGCTTGATAGACAGGTCGCCCGTCGCGCATGAGCAGCGTCAACGCGGTCGCGGGCAAGTGGCGGCCGGCAAACTCGTCGGCACGCTTTAGGGCTTCCGCCGCGCTCACGCGCACACGCGCCGCATCGATCACCCGCACCTCGCCGCCCTCAACTGTGTTCGGCCAAGCGTACAGCAGCCCGCTCGTCGCCCACGCTAGCACCGGCACGGCAACGATGAGACCGAGCCAACTATGCACGCGATAGATGAATGAACGCATCGGAAAGTTACGGGGCAAGGCTTATTGCTCGGCTATGAGTTGCTTGACAGCTTTGTCGAGCGCGTCGTCGCCGGTGTCGCTCGCGCCGACGGTAATGAGGCGGACGTGGCCTTTGCGGTCAATCAAAACGGCGGTCGGGATGTTGCGCACGCCGTAACGTTGTTCGTTCGCGCCGTCCTCATCGACGGCGAAGCCGTAGGGCAAGTGCAACTCTTTTTTAAATGTGCGCAGGTAGCCGAGTTCTTCGCCGGGCGTGAGCGGTGCGCCGCGCGCGCGCCCGTAAAGTTGCGTCACGCCGATGACCACCAGCCCCTTGTCTTTGAACCGTTCGTGCAGCAGCTTCAACTTCGGCAGCGTCAACTGACAGGGGCCGCACCACGTCGCCCAGAACTCCAACAACACAACTTGCCCGCGCAAGGAAGCGAGCGTTGTCGGCTTTTGATCGATCCAGTCGATGATGCCGTCAAGCTCAGGCGCGGGCGGCGCATTGTCGGCGCTCGCAGCGAGGGCTTGCCACACGGCGTCCGCGCGTCCTTGGGCGGCGAGCAACGCGCGGGCGTCGTCGTAGAGACGCGCCGCCGGCAAGGTTAGGCCCAAGCGCAGCAACTCTTCGAGCAGCGCGTTCGCCGCCGTTGTCTGATTCTGTTTGAGCTTGAATTGGACGAGCGCGAGACCGGCGTTGCTGATGAGTTTGGCCCGCGTGGCCGCGTCGCCCACTTGCGTCCGCGGGTCTCTCACGAGCGCGTAAGCGGCGGCGGCGTGGGCGGCGGCCGGCTCTAGTTGTTTGGCCTGATAGTAGCCGTTGCTGATCGCGTTGTGCAGCCGGAACAGTTCGAGCGGCGTCTGCGGCGCAGCCTTCGCGTAAGCGGCGAGCATCGCCTCCGCTTCGGCGAACCGGCTCATCCCGGCGGCCTGCGTGCCAAGCACGAGGCGCGCACGCTGTTGGAACTCTGCGCCCGGCTCCATTGTTTCGGCCAGAAAACGCCGCAACGGCGGCATGCCCGTTTCGGGTTGCCCCGCGAGCAAATAGAGCAGACCGAGATAATAATTGTCCGTGCCCTGCAACTGTCCGCGCGCGACCAATTGCGCCGCGTGCCGCGTCGCCAACTCGCGCTGCTGCCCGTTAACCGCAGCTTCGAGCGCCGCGTTGTACGGCACTTTGTTGCGCTTGAACTCGTCGAACTTGCGCCCGGCGTAACCGTCCGCCTCCGCGTAGAGCGTCGCCGCATCACTCGGCGACGGCACAGCAGACGGCAGCACCGCAACCGGCGCGCCGGTCGGCGACGCAACGGGCCGCGCGCCCTGCGCCGCGCCCGTCTGCGCGCACACCGGTGCCACGACAAGCAGGCTCAGACACAACGGGCCAAGTAAAACTAAAAAGCGGTAGTGGATCATTTTCATTGTTGAACAACAGAACTAGCGGTGCTTTCTTCGAGGATGCTTTGTGGAAGGAATTGTTTCAGTCATAGCCGTTGAGTACGGCGCACAGTACATCCGACAATCAGTCGTATGCACTACAGGCGCAATTTCACGCGCAGGAGATAGCTCCCACCTGATGAAGTAGCAAGTGGCTTCCCACGTCCAAGTAAGGGAATAACCTAAAGCAAAGGTGAGTAGTAATGCGGTGAGCTGGAGCAGCAGCCGTTTCATGCGTTAAAGATTATCATCCGTCTAGCAGATTAACAATTAAAAAGCACTTCGTCATAATTCCTGTCGCCTGTCGCCTGCCTGCGCTGTATTTGCCGACGGTGAAACTTGTGCGCGCCCGATTCGTGCGCTACGGGTATCTGCCCAACGAGATTAATTCCGCGCGCTCCAGCAACCGCTCTGCACTATTGAACTCGAATATGCGCGCGGTAACTTCGCCAATCTCAGTTTGCGGCCTAACATGCGCGCCCGCTAAAGCAAAGTGGTCTGCCCAGCTATCAATTCTTGGATTGAAGAATCTGACCAACGCGCCCGTGCGCCATAAAATCGACCCGAGGTCGCTGCCCTTCCGGCGATTACAGATCATGCAAGCATAAGCCAGATTATCGGCTGTCGTCGCCCCGCCATGTTTGCTGCTGATGACGTGATCGATCTCGCACCCGAAGAACGTGTCTGTTTCATGCAGCAGACAATACTCGCACCGGTAATTGGCGCGCGTAGCGACCAAGCGGCGCAACTCCGCGCTGACATAGCTACTCATGCGCGAGTAACTTGCGGGCGCGAGCCTTCGCCAGTCGCATTAAATGCTCCAACTGCACGTAATGATCCAATTCGGATTTCTCATCCGGCGTGAGGGGCGCAGCTTTTTCCTGTGCGAGCAAATAAGCGACGCGGCGCTTGGCCTCGTCGGACGGTTGGAAGGCGACAAGATTAACCGGGCTTGTGCCGGCGGCGATAAAGTCGATTACTTCTTCGTAAGCCTTGTTGGTGCTCATAGCTGCTCCGTGCCCTTATCTTACCTCAAACGCTACTCCGCTCTTAGCCGCAACCTGAGTTTGCTGCTCATTGCCCGCCGCCGTTCATCCCGCCCGGCTCGGCTAATAGCTTCTCGATCATCTGCCCGATCTCGCTCATGTCGATCTCGGTCGCGCCGACGCTGATGAAACGGACGCGCCCGCGTCGGTCAATTAAGACGGCGGTCGGGATGCTCGTGACGTTGTAGCTTGCGGAGGTTGCGCCGGTGCCGTCCACGCCGACCGCGTAGTTCATGCCCTCGGCGTGTTTGAATTGGCGCAGGAGCGATAGCTCACCGCGGGCGGATGTGGCGCGGCCGTTCAAGCTGCCGTGGTATTGCGTCACCGCCAGGATCGTTAAGCCGCGCCCTTTGTACTGCGCCTGCCACTGGTTCATGTAGGGCAGCGCGACGCGACAGGGCGTACACCAAGTGGCCCAGAAATCGAGCAGGACGACGCGCCCGCGCAGCGCGGCGAGCGTCGTCGGCTTTTGCTCAAGCCAGTCGTGGACGGACAGTTCCGGCGCGCTTGGTGCGGCGAGCGGGCCGCGCAAGACCGCATCGTCGGGTGCGGTCATCAAGTTCGTCGCCGGCACGATGCGTTCCTGCAAGATCGTGGCGCGGCGATAGAGATCGGCCGATGGCAGGGCAACAGCGAGTTTGCGCAAAGCTTGCAATGCGCCGAGCGCCGCGCCGGTCTGTTTGGCTTCCAAGTTGAGGTCGGCGAGATAAGCGGCGGCTTGATAAAACAGCTCATCGCGCGTGCGTGGGTCGAGCGGTTGGCGCAAGTGCCATTGCTGGACGGCCGCGAACGCTGCTTGCGCGTGCGTCACCGCTTCGTCGTACTGCCGGCGCGTGCGGTAGCCGTCGGCGAGCGCCTGCTCAAGTTGATAATGCCGCGCCCAATCGAGCGGCTGCTCGTGCGCGAGATATTCGTTCAGCATGCGCTCGGCGTTGGGCAACTGGCCGGCCCGCACCGTCTGCAACGCGATCACGAAGCGCGCAGTCTGCGCGTCTGCCGGCGCAGTCTCCGCATGATCTTTGAGCCAACGGCGCATCGTCTTGATGGCGCTCTCGGACTGATCCGCCAGACTGTAGAGTTGGCCGAGATAGAACACGTCCGCGCCTGCGAGCGGTTCGCGCGCGGCGACCGTGGCGGCCGAGCGCGCGGCGAGTGTGCGTTGCTCGTGCGCGAGTTGCGCGCCGAGATTCGTGTTGTAAACGCGACCCGCCTGTTCGAGTTCCGCGTAACGACGCTGTGCATAATGCGCGGCCGCCGCGTAGAGCGCGGCGGCGCTTGCGTGCGTGTCGGCGACGAAGGGTGCGGTGTTATCCGCAGCGCGTTGCGCGTTGCCGGTTAGCGGCAAACAAAACGCGAGCAACGCGCCGAGCGCACAGAGCAGCATCTTCGGGGGACACGTCATGGGGTTAGTCAGTTCCTTATATTGCTTACCGGCTGACGGCAGACAGGTTGCTGTCGGGTCACGGGCGAGAAGGGCGCAAGCGCCCTCGGCATATTGTGCGTGACGATCAGTTCGGCCAGCAAATCAGCGGTGCGCGGCGCGAGCAGAATGCCGTTGCGATAATGGCCGGTGGCGAAGAAGAGGTTCGGCACTGCGCTCGCCGCGCCGATGACTGGCCAATCACTTGCGGTGGCGCGCGGGCGCAAGCCCGCCCACGCATCCACGAGCGGCAACGCGCCGATAGCGGGCGCGATCTCCAGCGCGTGCGTCGTGATGGCGTGCAAGCCCGCGACGGTGACAGCCCGTTCATAGCCCGCGCGCTCCGAGGTCGAACCGGCCAGCAACCGACCGTCGCGGCGCGGCACGAGATAGCCGCGCGGGCCGTACACGACGTGGCGCACGACCGGCGGGCGCGCCGTGAAGCACAACATCTGCCCGCGCACCGGCTCAACTTGCGGACTAATAAAGTCTGGCCCCGCACTAACCGGCGCGAACTCAATTGGCAGGAGCGACGACCAAGCGCCGCAGGCGACGACGACCGCGCCCGCGTGGACAGGGCCGCGCGCCGTCTCGACCACGCAGGCGCGCTCGTCCGCGACGCGCACCGCCGTCACTTCCGTCTCCGCCCACACGCGCACGCCGTAAATTTCTACGGCGCGGCTGAGCGCGGCGATGAGGCGACGATTCTCCACCTGCCCATCGTGCGGAAACCTGAGCGCACTTTGCACGCGCTGCGATAATTGTGGTTCAAGCGACCGCGCCTCGTCGCCGGTCAATTGCTCGACCGTGAGGCCTGCCTTGCGCTGCCACGCATACCGCTGTACAAGCTCCGCCGCTTCTCCATCGTCGAACGCGAGATAGAGCGTGCCCGTGCGCTCAAGCTCGATGTCGATGCCGGTCTCGGCGTGCAACTCTTCAGCGAAGGCCGGATAAGCATCGCGGCTCGCGCACGCAAATTCAAAGAACGGATCGGCCGCGTCGGCCTCGGCCTGCGGCGCGAGCATCCCGCCCGCCGCCCACGAAGCCTCCGCGCCCACCGCGCCGCGCTCAACCAGTACGACGCTCGCGCCCCGCCGTGCCAACGCCCGCGCCAGCGCGAGGCCCACCACGCCGCCGCCCACGACACACACGTCCGCGCGCTCAGCCAACTCGCTCACGTTCACTCTCACGTCAACTTACGGTATGATGCCGATTAAACAAAAACGCCAGTGGTTAGTGGTTCGTTGTCAAGCAGGCCAGTCGCGCGCACGCGCAGCAGAAATAACTGACCATTGATCACTGACCACTAACCACTGATCCCTGACGACGGACAAACGAATCATGGCGCATACTATCACACTCATTCCAGGCGACGGCATCGGGCCGGAAGTCAGCGCACAGGTGGTGCGCATCATCGAAGCGGCGGGCGTCGAAGTCGCCTGGGAGACACACTACGCGGGCGCGCAGGCGTTGGAAAGACAGGGCGACACGCTGCCGCAGGCGTTGCTCGATTCGATCCTGCGCAACAAGGTCGCGCTCAAGGGGCCGATCACGACGCCCATCGGCAAGGGCTTCACGTCGGTCAACGTCGGCCTGCGCAAAACGCTCGATCTCTATGCGAATTTGCGCCCCGTGCGCGCTTTGCCGAACGTGCCCTGTCGCTACCCGGAACTCGATCTCATCGTCGTGCGCGAGAACACGGAAGACCTCTACAGCGGCATCGAGCACGTCGTCGTGCCCGGCGTCGTGGAGAGCATCAAGATCATCACGGAGAAGGCCTCGACGCGCATCGCCCGCTATGCCTTCGAGTATTCCGTGCGCGAGGGCCGCAAGCAGGTGACGGCCGTGCATAAGGCCAACATCATGAAACTCTCCGACGGTCTCTTTCTCGACTGCTTCCGCAACGTGGCCAAAGACTTCCCGGACATCGCGGCCGACGACAAGATCGTGGACAACGCCTGCATGCAACTCGTCATGCGCCCCGAACAGTTCGACGTGATGTTGCTGGAAAATCTCTACGGCGACATCGTCTCCGATTTATGCGCTGGGTTGGTCGGCGGCCTCGGTCTCGTGCCCGGCGCGAACATCGGCGAGCGCGGCGCGGTCTTCGAGGCCGTCCACGGCTCCGCGCCCGACATCGCCGGCCAAGGCATCGCCAACCCGACCGCCCTCCTGCAATCCGGCATCATGATGCTCCGTCACCTGGGCGAACGCGACGCCGCCACGCTCATCGAGAATGCCATGTTCAAAGTCTTCCGCGCCGGCCAAGTCCGCACCCGCGACATCGGCGGCACGGCCAAGACCTCGGAGTTCGCCCGCGCCATTATCGAAGCGTTTGCTGACGGTTCGGCGGGCGCAAATTCGTAGCTTAAAGTAGCTTACCAGACCAACCGACACGACGGTCAGGCCATCTAATTCGCTGGCTTGACCGTCGTTGCGTTATCAATTAGATTATTTTCCCCCTTTGATGACGGACGGCGCGGTGAGCGTCGTTCGCTCGTAGCGTCGCAGTCGGTTTGTTTCCCGGTTCGCGCATTTTGTCGCCCGCCCTGTGAATCCTGTGCTGTCAATGCTTGCACCGTCACCGGCGCGTGTTTCGGTCGCTGGTCAGAGCGCACCCGCCGTTTGCGGCGCGTGCAGCTTAGACAGAAACGCGACCGGTGCGCGGCTGAACGTGGCACAGCATCCATGCCGGCCGTTTAATCGTAGTTCGCACGACAAACCCTCGCGCGTGTGGCGACTTCTACGTCAGCCCTTGCGCAAAAATTGCAGACCTGAAGAAATTTAAGGTAAGAGGCTGAAACATGAATTTGATGAGACACCGCAAAGCGCATAGCGCACGGCGACAGACGCTTCGACGCAGCGCATTATTAATGCTCGCTTGCATGATCACGTTGGCCGGCAGCAACTTTAAGTTCGCCGGCACACGCGCCGGTGCAGCGACGAAACAGCAGCAACCGCGCACAAAATTGTCCGGGCCGATGCGCAAAGCGCCGCTGACCGAGAGCCAACAACCAGCAAAGCCCATTAAACAAACGGCGCAGGTTGATGGCATTACGCCGCAGTCCACCAACTGTGCGAACAAGACGCCGATCAACCCGAACTCAACCGTTTCCGGCACGCTCGCCACCGGCGACTGCACGCTGCCGGGTGACGGCACGTTCTACGACGAATATACCTTTACGGCCAGCGCGGGGCAGCAGGTCTCAGTCTCGATGTCCTCAAGCACGCTCGACACTTTTTTGTATCTGTTGAAGCCATCGGAGACCGCCGCCAACAACGCCACCCAATTCAAGAATGATGACGACTGTACGACGGGTACGCCTACGAATTGTGTTCCGACAACGACCAATTCACGCATTCCCAGAACCGTTGACGCCAACGTTGTCACGCTGCCCGAAACCGGCACCTATTCGATCATTGCGAACTTGTTTCCCGCGGTGGATCGCCCGCTTACCGGCGCATACTCGCTCACGCTCAACTTCGGCGGTACGGGCGGCACGATCTGCCCGCCCGCGCCGACGGCGCTGGCCAACGGGCAAACCTTGAACGGCTCGTTAGCTTCCGGCGATTGCACGCTGGCAGCGCAAGACGGCACGACGCCTTTTTATGACGCCTATTCGTTTTCGGCGACCGCCGGCCAGCAGGTCTCGATCTCATTGGTGGGCACGGGCTTCGATGCCTACCTGCTTCTGCTCGCGCCCGATGGCGCGGACATCGCGGAGGACAATGACGGCGGGGGCACCACGAATGCGCGTCTACCCCAGACGGCCGGCTTCGCCCGCCTGCCGCAGACCGGCACTTACACTATCTACACCACTTCCGCCCGCACGGGTGAAACCGGCAATTATTCGATCAGCTTGAACTTTGCCTCCGGCAACTGCCCGTCCACCCCGCTCGCCATCGGCTCGACCGGCAGTTTCTCGCTCGCCACGACCGATTGTCGTTTGCTGGAGGATGGCTCGTTCCTCGACGCCTACACCTTCAACGGCACGGCCGGACAGCAGATCGCGATCACGATGAGCGCGCCGGGCAGCGGCCTAAACCCCTTCCTCTTTCTGCTCTCTCCCACTGGCTCGAGTTTGGCCAACACATTCAACACCAGTAGCACCAGCGTCAATAGTGTGCGGCTGCCGGATAACGGCGGCTTCTTTACGCTGCCGACCACAGGCACCTACACCATCATCGCCAACTCGGTCGCGACCGGCCAGACCGGCCCTTACACGCTCGCATTAACGACCTCCACCGGCCCCGCCTGCACCTACACGCTCACGCCGGCAAGCGCGACCGTGCCCGGCGCAGGCGGCAATTTCAGTATCAATGTGACCACGCAAGCGGGTTGTTCGTTGACCGCATCGCAGGTGTCGAGCAACGCAAGTTGGCTCACAGTCGGCGCGGTGAATGTGAGCGGCGGCGGGAACGGCACGGTCAATTACACGGCCGCGTCAAACAACACAGGCGTCCCGCGCATGGGCGCGCTGATCATTGCCGCCCAGACCTTCACGGTCACGCAGCCGGAGTTGACGCCCGTCGCCACTTCGCTCCAGTTCAGTACGGCGAATTATACGGTGGGCGAGAGCGACGGCCAGGCGACGATCACCGTCACCCGCACGAACGACACTTCCGGCGCGGCGACCGTGGACTACCGGACGGCGGATAGCGACACCTTCACAGTCGGCTGCGCGGACACGGTCAACAATCGGGGAGCCGCGTTCGGCCGCTGCGACTTCGCCACCACGTTGGACACGCTCCGGTTTGCGGCGGGCGAGGCGAGCAAAACGTTCGTCGTGCCCATCATCAACGACGTGCATGTCGAAGGCAATGAAACATTCCAGGTGGTGCTGAGCAATCCGACGGGCGCGGCCCTCGGACTGCAAACCACCGCTACCGTGACCATCACGGATAACGACGTGGCGGGCCAAGCGAACCCGATCTTCCAGACGCCGTTCTTCGTGCGCCAGCAATATCTCGATTTCCTCGCGCGCGAACCCGAAGTGCGCGAACCGTGGTCGGGCATACTCAACGGTTGCCCGGACGTGAACACAGGGCCGGCGGTGCCGTCGGGCTGCGACCGGATCAACGTCTCCGGCTCTTTCTTTGGCTCGCCGGAGTTTAGGGACAAGGGCGTCTATGTAATCGTGTTCTACCGCGTCGCCTTCAACCGCTTGCCGACTTACGCCGAGTTTGCCGTGGACTTGCGCGGCGTGACGGGCACGACCGGCCCGGAGACGCTGGCCAAGCGCGCCACCTTTGCCACCGCCTTCACGCAACGGTCAGAGTTCACTAACACCTACGGCGTGCTGGCGGACGCGAATTACGTCGCGGCGCTGCTCGCGCGTTACAGCAACACGGCGTCAATCACGACCATCGATCCGAACGACCCCAACGGCACCACCAAGGTGACGCTTACGCGCGCCGATCTGAGCGGGCGTTTGACGGCCGGCACGTTGACGCGGGCCCAGGTGCTGCGCGCGATTGTGCAAAGCGACCAGATCAGTGCGAACGCCGAGGCCACCAATGCCTTTGTGGCCTCGCAATACTATGGCTACCTGCGGCGCACGCCCGACGATGGCGGCTTCAATGGCTGGGTCAACTATCTGACAGCGCATCCCGGCGACTTCCGCACGATGGTCAACGGCTTCCTCAACTCGGTTGAGTACCGCCTCCGTTTCGGTCAGAACACACAGTAAGGGCCAACCCGGGCCAAGACAGACGCGGGGCGCAACCTATAGCGTGCGCCCCGCGTCTGTGTTGGCCCGGCCCATTAGCCGGCCGCAACCGTCTGCTGCTATCATGTGCGGCTCGTTCACCAGTACAATTTTTGTCTGTGAGATTTTATGAAACTGCGTCTGCTCTATCACGGTCACTGCTTCGACGGCGTCGCCTCGGCCGCCGTCTTCACGCGCTTCTATCGCGCCCGCATCCGCCCCACGGCCGAGGTCGAGTATCGCGGCTTGCTGCACCGGCCCGGCGCACTCTTCGACGAAGCGATGTTCGACGGCGACGAAAACGCCATCGTTGATTTCAAGTATGCGCCGTCGGCCAAACTGACCTGGTGGTTCGATCATCATCAGTCCGCGTTTCTCACACCGACGGACGAAGCACACTTTCACGCTGACCAAACAGGGCGCAAATTCTGGGACCCTGACAGTAAATCCTGCACTGAATTCATCGCGCGCATCGCCCGCGAACGCTTCGACTTCTCGGACGAGAGCCTCGCGCCGCTCATCGAATGGGCACACGTGATTGATGGCGCGCTCTATGAATCGCCCGCGCAGGTTGTCGAGCTACGCGCGCCCGCGCTGCAACTCATGCAGGTGATCGAGAACGTGCCCGAAGATGAATTTATCGAATGGCTGATTCGTGAACTGACCGTGCGCCCCTTGGATGAGGTGGCGCAGAGCGCCGAAGTGCAGACGCGCTTTCAACCGATCCTCGCGCGCCACCACGAAACGCTTGAGTTGATCCGGCGCAAAGCGACTTACGCGCACGGCGTCGTCAACTTCGATCTCGCGGACGAAGGACTCGCGGGTTTCAACAAGTTCATTCCTTATTATCTGCATCCAGAGACGACTTATTCGGTCGCCGTCACGCGCGGCCCGCAACGCAGTAAAATCTCCGTCGGCTCAAACCCGTGGAGTCCGCGCCCGCGCGCACACAACATCGCCACGCTCTGCGAACGCTACGGCGGCGGCGGCCACGCCGTGGTCGGCGCAGTCTCATATGCGCCCGACGAGATCGAGCGCACCCGCACCGCCGCGCGCGAGATCGTCGCTGCGTTATCAATGCCCGACGACGCGCCGTAACTTCGCGTGCAAGTGCTATGACCGAAGAAGCTCAAGCAGCGATTCGCCTTGCCGGCCCGGCCGATGCGGCGGTATTGGCCGAGTTGGGGGCGCACACGTTCACCGAGACCTTTGCCGCCACGAACAAGCCGGCAGATATGGCCGCATATCTGGCCGCCGCGTTCAGTCCGGCGCAAATGGCCGCCGAGTTGGCCGATCCGTTAGCGACCTTCTTCATCGCCGAAGTTAACGGCCGTGCGGCCGGCTACGCCAAACTATATGCGGGCGCGGCGGAGCCGTGCATCACGGGTGCACAGCCGGTCGAGGTAGTTCGTTTGTACGTCGCGCAAGTATGGTTCGGGCGCGGCGTGGGCGCGGACTTGATGCGTGCGTGTGTAGCTGAAGCGCAACGGCGCGGCCATCGCACCCTCTGGTTGGGCGTGTGGGAGCATAACGAACGCGCGCAGGCGTTCTATCGCAAATGGGAGTTCCGCGCTGTCGGCCAACACATCTTCCAGTTGGGCGACGACGCACAGACTGACATCCTGATGGCCCGCGCGCTCTAAAAAACGGGACAGCGCGCAAAAAACATTTATCCACGAACTCACACAAACTGCCACGAACAAAGCTCACGAACTTCGGGGTATTGCTTCGTGTGATTTCGTGGATAGCTTTTTATCTTGTCCTAAACTTTCGTGGTTTGATTTAGTTTAGTGCGCCATCAACGCTTCGATCTCCGCGCTCTCTTTCGGCGCTTGCGCCGTCAGCACGCGCTGGCCGGCGGGCGTGACCAGCACGTCGTCCTCAATGCGGATGCCGATGCCGCGATACTTGTCGGGAATGTTCTCAGCGTTCTCTGCGATGTAGAGACCCGGTTCAACGGTGATGATGATGCCGGGCGCGAGCGGGCGATCTTGCCCGTCCACCTGATAGCGGCCCACGTCATGCACGTCCATGCCGAGAAAGTGCCCGACCGTATGCATGTAGAAACGCTTATACGCGCCGTCCTCAATTAACTGTTCCGGTGCGCCTGTCAACAACCCCAACCGCACCATGCCCTCGGTTAGCATCTGCGTCGCGCGCTGATTTAACTCGCCCATCGTCACGCCCGGTTTGACCAGCTCGACGCAAGCCATTTGCGTCTCTAACACAACGTTATAAACCTCGCGTTGCGCGTCTGTGTAACGCCCGTTAACAGGGAACGTGCGCGTGATGTCTGAAGCGTAGCCTTGATACTCCGCGCCCGCGTCAACGAGCAAGAGATCGCCGTCGCGCAAGGGCGCATCGTTCGTGATGTAGTGCAGCACGGTCGCATTCGCGCCGCCGCCAACGATGGACGTGTAGGCGGGCGCGGCGGCTCCGTTGCGGCGGAAGTGATATTCGATCAAAGCCTCCAACTCATACTCGTTCATGCCGGGCCGCACGGCGCGCATCGCTTCGATGTGCGCGGCGGCCGCGATGTCGGCCGCGCGTTGCATTAACTCGATCTCCGCGGCCGTCTTAATCAAACGCATCTCGTGGAGGATAACGCCGGGATCGGTGATCGCGTCGGGCGCGCGGAACAGGCGTGTGCGGGCGCGCATGGCGCGGACATGTTGAATAATCGCGCCGTCCAGTTCCGCGTTGACGCCGAGCCGGTAATAAAGATTCCGCGCGCCGTTCAAGAGATCGCGCGCTTGCGTCGCAAATTCCGCGATGGCGAACGCCTTGTCCGCGCCGTAATCCGTGACCGCGCCTTCGACGCCCGCGCGCCGGCCGTCCCAAGTCTCGCGTTCGGGATCGCGCGGGCGCACGAACAGCGTGTACTTATGTTCGGGGTGCGCGGGCGCGATGACGGCGATGGCTTCCGGCTCGCCGAACCCGGTCAGGTAATGAAAGTCCGAGTCTTGCCGGTAATGATAGTCCGTGTCGTTCGAGCGCGTGCGCTCAGGCGCGCTCACGATGATGGCAATCGAGTCCGGCTCCATGCGCCGCATGAACTCGTCGAGTTGGGGTCGTCGCAATGCTTTTTCTCCTTACAAGGTTGGAACGGTTGGCGCATTGTAACCGGGCCGCGCGGCGACGAAGAAACGCGGCCGGGAAATTCTCACGCAAAGACGCTGGCGGCGCAAAGAAAAGGCACGCAAAGAAAATCAGTCAACCCTTTGCATCTGCCGCTTTGCGTCTTTGCGCCTTTGCGCCTTTGCGTGAGATTCTTTTGCTCTATCGCGCCGGACTTCTCCGCTAGCAGTTTTCAGTTGATAATCCGGCAGAGCAACTAACTTCGCGTGGAAAATTTATGGCGACCCAAACTTTAGCTCACGTTGCGCCGGACGTGGCGCGTGAAATCATCTCTTACGATCCGGCGACGGGCGCGGAGGTCGGCCGTGTGCCCGTCGCTGCCACCGACCAAGTCGCGCAAGCGGTCAGGCGGGCGCAGGCGGCGCAAGTTGGCTGGGCTGCCTTGTCATACGGCGAGCGCGGGCGCGTCGTGCTGCGGGCGCGTGAGATCGTGCTGGCGGAGTTGGAAGAGATCGCGGAACTCATTGCGCGCGAGGCGGGCAAGCCCGTGGCGGAAGCGATTGCGATGGAGCTTGTGCCGACGCTCGACCTGATGCAATTCTTCGCGCGTAGCACAGGCAAACTTTTGCGCGCGGAGAAGATCAATATCGGGCAGTACGGCCTGATGGGCCGTTCGTCGCACATTAAGTATCGCCCGCTCGGCGTGGTCGGCATCATCTCGCCGTGGAATTTCCCGTGGGCCATTCCGCTCGGCGAAGTGGTGATGGCGTTGATGGCGGGCAATGGCGTTGTCTTGAAGCCAAGCGAGTTGACGCCGTTCGTCGGGCTGCGGATCGGCGAAGTGTTCGAGCGCGCGGGTTTGCCCGCCGGATTGTTGCGGGTCGTCGCGGGCGATGGCGCGACGGGCGCGGCGCTGGTTGACGCGGGCGTGGACAAGATCGTGTTCACGGGCAGCGTCGCCACCGGCAAGCGTGTCGCGGTGCGTGCGGCGGAAAAACTCATTCCCGTCGTGCTGGAATTGGGCGGTAAAGACCCGATGCTCGTGCTGGCGGATGCGGACGTGGAAGCGGCGGCCCGCGCGGCCGTGTGGGGCGCGTTTGCGAATGCGGGGCAGGCGTGCGCGTCGGTCGAACGATGTTATGTGGCTGAACAGATCGCGCCCGCGTTTCAAGCGCGCGTTGTCGCGCTGACGCAGCAACTCAAACAGAGCGCGGGTATGCCGACGAGCGCGGGCGCGGACATCGGCGCGATGTCGAGCGCACGCCAATTAGAGATTGTCGCCGCGCAAGTCAGCGATGCCATCGCGCGTGGTGCGCGGGCGCTCACGGGCGGCCGGCGCGCCACCGCCGACGGCGCAAGCGCAGGTTGGTTTTATGAACCGACGGTGCTGGCCGGTGTGGATCATACGATGCCGGTCATGTACGAAGAGACGTTCGGCCCCGTGCTGCCGTTGATGACATTCGCGACGGAAGCCGAAGCGGTGCGGCTGGCGAACGACAGCATCTTCGGTTTGACCGCGAGCGTGTGGACGCGCGACATCGCGCGTGGCCGCCGCATCGCCGAACAGATCGCAGCGGGCACGGTGATGGTCAACGAGGTGCTATACACGCACGGCATCGCGCAGACGCCGTGGGGCGGCGTCAAACAAAGCGGCCTTGGGCGCACACATGGGCGCGCAGGCCTGTTGGAACTCGTCGCCGCGCAGCACATCCATGTCAACCGCATCACGCTGCTGCCCGACCTCTGGTGGTTCAATTACAGCGACCGCGCCGCCACGCTCTTTCGCGGCTTGGCCCGTCGCTTCACGACCGGCTCGCCGTTGCCAACTTCGTTACTATTACCGCAGATGCTCCGGCGCTGGCGCGAGTGGCGACGTTAGGGCCAGCAACGCAGGCCGGCGACAATAAAAACGCAACAATTCATTTTCCGCGCTCAGCGTGTGGCCGCTTGCGTTCGTGTGGCTGCTCTGGCTATATTGGTGCGCCCCCTCCTCCAAGGTAATCAGTAGTTAGGCTTTTGCGGTTAACCTCTCGAAGTTTGCTCGCGTCGCTCCGGCCGGCGTTCTCATACAACGACTAACGGTTAACACTTATATTCCGTAGGCCGATAGTATTCTTATCCGCTATGTTCCGGCTCTATTCGGTTCACTTGTCCCACCTCATACGTCAGATCGCCTATGCCGGGCGGTCTTACCCAACCAACGTCCAAACAACTCGGAGGAACGATGAAGAGAGACCTACCCACCCTTGCGCTAACCATTTTGAGCGCCGTCATACTTTTGCCGGCCCTGGCCTTCGGCCAGAACAACACAAATAAAGTAGCAGTCACGAGCGCGGTCAAGCACGACGAATCGCGCCCGCTCCGCGACTTGCCGGCCAAGGGGCCGGAGGTTGAGCGGCCGAACCACGAGCATCCCGTCAAGCCGATCCCGCAACCTGCACAGAGGGTCACGACCAGTGCGGAGCAAGCTGCGGTCGAGCAGAACGCGCTTCAAGCAGCGAGCGTCGCCGGCCCTCTGGCCGCCACCGTGCTCTCCGGTTTCGACGGCGTCGGCATTCCTAACTACACCGTTAACGCCGCGCCGCCGGACACGAACGGCGCAGTCGGCGCGACGCAGTATGTGCAGTGGGTGAACGAAGCGTTCGCTGTGTTCGACAAGACGACGGGCGGCATGCTGCCCGGCTTTCCGAAGAACGGCAACACGATCTGGAGCGGCTTCGGCGGCCCGTGCGAGACCACGAACGATGGCGACCCGATTGTGAAATATGATCGCGCGGCTGGCCGTTGGATGCTGACGCAGTTCGCCGTCACGACGACGCCCTATCGCCAGTGCGTCGCCGTCTCGACCACGAGCGATGCAACCGGCAGTTATTATCGCTACGAGTTCACCTACGGCACGCAGTTCAACGACTATCCTAAGGTCGGCGTCTGGCCCGATGCTTACTACGTGACTTACAATTTGTTCAATAACGGCCAGACGTTTAGCGGCGGCCAGGTCTGCGCGTGGGATCGCGCCAAGATGCTCGTGGGCGCGGCCGCCACGCAACAGTGCTTCAATCTCGGCACGAGTTTCGGCGGCCTGTTGCCGTCTGATCTCGACGGCGCGACCGCACCGCCGGCTGGCGCGCCCAATTACGTGATGAACTTCGGCAGCAACGCGCTCAACCTCTGGAAGTTCCACGTTGACTGGACGACGCCGGCCAACTCGAACATCGGCACGCGCATCAGCCTGCCGGTCAATGCCTTTTCGACGGCGTGCAGCGGCGGCGCGTGCATCACGCAGCCGAGCACCTCGCAGAAGCTCGACTCGCTCGCCGACCGTTTGATGTATCGCCTCGCGTATCGCAACTTCGGCACGTATGGCGCGCTTGTCGTCAACCACGCTATCAACGTCGGCACGAACCGCAAGACGAACCACTCCGGCGTGCGTTGGTACGAGATTCGGGTCAACAGTAGTGGTACGCCGTCCGTCTTCCAGCAGGGCACGTTCTCGCCCGACAGCAATCATCGCTGGATGGGCAGCGCGGCGATGGACAAGCTGGGGAACATCGGCATCGGCTATAGCCTCTCCGGCAGCAGCGTGCGCCCGTCAGTCTTCTTTACGGGCCGCAACGCGAGCGACACGCTCGGCACGTTGCAGACCGAGACCTCGCTGCTCAGCGGCATCGGCTCGCAACTATCGAACCTATCGCGCTGGGGCGACTACAGCAGCTTGACGCCCGACCCGACCGACGACTGCACCCTGTGGTACACAACCGAGTATCTCAAGACCAGCGGCACGTTCAACTGGAGCACTTGGATCGGCAAGGTCAAATTCACCAACTGCCAGTGACGCTTAGGCGCGTCCGCAGTAGTTCGTTACCCTTTCCAATGGGCGGGCGCGTGCCGTATAAACGCGCCCGCCTATTTATTACACGCGCACAAACACACCGTCGCGTCTTATGCGGCGCGATCTCTGATCACAAACGGCAAGCGCAGTCCTCAGACTGCACACTGCGCTTGTGCGTTAACTATTCGGTAACGTTTGCGGCTCGCCCTTCGTTTTAGTCGCCGTAAACGTCGCCGCGCTCCTGCCCCAATAACGAAGACGATCCGTGCGGGTCGTCGCCTCGCAGACATTGGCCACACGCACCCAAGGAGAAATTATGCAGAAGTTGTTCGCGTTCGTTATGGTTCTCGCCCTCGCCGCCCTCGTGTTCACACCCAACCTGGTCAGTTCGCACGCGCAGGCGCAAGACCAGAAAACGAAATTGCGCCGCCATGCTAAGCCCATCGCGGGCGAGTACATCGTCGTGCTTGACGACGCTTATGTCGGCGCGAAGGGCGATCTCTCCGCCGCGCCCGTCGTCGCTAATGATCTGGCCGCGGCCTTCGGCGCGAAGGTTGATAAAGTTTACAAACATGCGCTCAACGGCTTCTCGGCCCGCATGACCGAGGAACAAGCGTTAGCCTTGAGCCAAGACTCGCGCGTCAAGTTCGTGCAGGAGAACGGCCAGTTCCACGCGACGACCGTGCAGGCGGGCGCAACGTGGGGCCTCGACCGCATCGACCAACGCAACCTGCCGCTCGACGGCAACTATACCTACACGCCCACCGGCGCGGGCGTCCACGCCTACGTCATCGACACCGGTATCCGCGTCACGCACACGCAGTTTGGCGGCCGCGCCTCCGTCGCCTTCGATGCGATGAACGACGGCCAGAACGGCATCGACTGCAACGGGCACGGCACCCACGTCGCCGGCACTATCGGCGGCTCGACCTATGGCGTCGCCAAAGGCGTCACGCTCCACGCCGTGCGCGTGCTGGATTGCGCGGGCAGCGGCACGAGCGCGACCGTGATCGCGGGCGTAGATTGGGTGACGGCGCATCGCATCACCCCGGCGGTGGCGAACATGAGTCTCGGCGGCGGCGCGGACTCGGCGCTCGACACGGCCGTGCAGAACTCGATCAACGCGGGCGTGACATATGGCATCGCCGCCGGCAACGATAGCGGCGTGGACGCTTGTACTGAATCACCGGGCCGCGTCGCTGCCGCGCTCACCGTCGGCTCAACCACCAGCACCGACGCGCGCTCGTCGTTCTCCAACATCGGCACGTGCGTGGACATCTTCGCGCCCGGTTCGTCGATCACCTCGTCGTGGTCAACAAGCGACACGGCCACGAACACGATCAGCGGCACTTCGATGGCCACGCCGCACGTCGTCGGCGTCGCCGCGCTCTACCTGCAAGGCAATCAAACGGCCTCGCCCGCGACCGTGGCCAATCAGATCATCACCACCGCAACCACCGGCGTGCTGACCGGCATCGGCACAGGCTCGCCCAACCGGCTGCTCTATTCGCTGCTGACGACAGGCGGCGGGGGCGGCGGCACACCGCCCGCGTGCGCCGGCGGCACGCTCTATACCGGCACGCTCTCCGGCACCGGCAGTTCCAACTACCAACCGGGCGGCTCCTACTACTTCAGCAGCGTCTCCGGCACGCATAAAGGCTGTCTGGTCGGCCCGGCTTCGGGCGCAGACTTCGATCTGTACCTGCAAAAGTGGAACGGCTCGGCGTGGGTGATCGTCGCCCGCAGCGAGAGCGCCACCGCCAGCGAGACCATCTCCTACAGCGGCACGTCCGGCTACTATCGCTGGCAGGTTTATGCCTACAGCGGCAGCGGCAACTACAGCCTTTACCTCTTGCACCCTTAAACTGTTGTGCGGTTGCGGAACCTCACCGCAGCAGCGCAAAGTAAGCGCCGAAGGGCCGCGGAGATATTCAACTCTCCACGGCCCTTCGGCACTTCTGTAGTGCGCTAACAAGCGGCGCAAACGCACAACCCACCTCGACAGCGCCGTGCCTCCTTTTGACCTTTCGCGCTCTGCCCCTTAAATTCTTTGTGGAGGTACTCACTACACTTTGCTGACCCGTCTGATGCACGCGCGCGAGCGCCAACTGGCGCAACGCGACACCAATCGGCTCGTGCGCCCGTTCGAGTGGGGCGCGGACTGCGTGGTCGCGCATGCGAACGGCGACGATCCGCGCCAACTGTTCGCCGCGCACACCGAGCGCGTCCTTGCTTGTAGCGACGACTTCTACGCCCTGCCGCCCATCACGGATTATCAACTCACCGACAACCTGCTCACATGGACGAGCGGCGTCGGCACGCCGTCACCGGAGAACGACCGCGTGCGGGCGCGCTTCTTCCCGGCGGCCGCAACAAGCGACAAACAATCACGCCGCGCTGTCGTCCTGCTGCCGCAGTGGAACGCGCAACCGGCGAGCCACGCGGAGTTAGCGCGCCTCTTCGCGCGGTTTGGGATCAGCGGCTTGCGGCTGTCGCTGCCCTATCACGACGAGCGTCGCCCCACCGGCTTAGAGCGCGCGGACTTCCTCGTCTCGCCCAACGTCGGGCGCACGCTGCAATCGATGCGGCAGGCGGTGGTTGATACGCGCGCCGCCGTCCACTGGCTGCACGCACAAGGCTACGAGCGCATCGGCATCATGGGCACAAGCATCGGCTCGTGCGTCGCCTTCCTCACCTTCGTCCACGAACCGTTAATCGACGCGGGCGTCTTCAACCACGTCTCCGGCTACGTCGCCGACGTAACGTGGCACGGCTTGTCCACGCAACACGTCCGCGCGGGCTTCGGCGACGAACTCACGCTCGCCGAGCTACATCACTACTGGCTGCCCATCAGCCCGCTCGCCTACATTGATAAACTAGCGGCCCTCGCGCCGCGCCCGATGCGCTTCATCGCCGCGCGCTACGATCTAACCTTCCCCATCCAACTCTCGCACGACACCATCAACGCCGTCCGCGCCACCGGCCACCCGCTCGACGTGCAATGGCTCGCCTGCGGCCACTACACGCTCGCCGCCCCGCCGTGGAAATACATCGACGGCTGGAAGATCATCACGTATCTGCGCAAGCACCTGTGAAGTTAGCGGCCGATGGCGCGGGGCGTAAACTACCGCAGGATACGATCTAATAATAGTTAAAGGCTCGTTATTGCTAATGAAGCGAAAACTAATCATCACTTGTGCTTTAGGAGTCGCGCTTACCTGCGTAGTCGGAATATGGTTAACCGGAAGCATTTTGAGTGCGCCTACACACCAATCAATCGGAAATTTGCCCACAGATTTAGCAGGAATATCAGTTGAAATCCCTAGCGCATCAGGAGCCATCATTCATGGTTGGTTCATACCTGAAAAGAAAGGCATGGGAGCAATTATTCTCATGCATGGCGTGCGCGCAAATCGCCTGAGTATGCTGGATCGTGCGCGTTTTCTATCTCATGCTGGTTATTCCGTATTGCTTTTTGATTTCCAGGCTCACGGTGAAAGTGCAGGGGAACACATCACCTTTGGCTATCTTGAAAGCAGAGATGCACAGGCAGCAGTGAAATTTCTTCGCGCATATACTCCTGATGAAAAGATAGGCGTGCTCGGTGTCTCAATGGGTGGCGCTGCCACGTTGCTCGCCGCGCCGCCGCTTGAGGTAAATGCAATGGTGCTAGAAATGGTTTATCCCACCATCAACCAAGCTATCAGCAATCGTTTGACCATGAGGCTTGGCGGTTGGGCCAGTGCCTTAACGCCATTCTTGGCTTGGCAATTTAAGCCGAGATTAGGGATTAGTGCCGAAGCTCTACGTCCAACAGATCATGTAGGAAAGATCATCGTGCCCAAATTTTTCATAGTAGGCGCGGAAGATCAACATACTACTCTTGAAGAATCGCGCCAGATGTATAATGCCGCAAGTGAGCCTAAAAAGTTGTGGATAGTTGAGCGTGCAAAGCATGTTGATTTATATCCAGTAGCAAAGGAAGAATACGAGCGTCGGGTATTAGATTTCTTCGGGCAATATCTTGACAGCAAATGAGGCTTCGCGGCTCAATCAGCAGCGCATCTAACAACTTATGCTCCGCCACTCGATAGCATCTCTCTCTCTTAATCGCTTGTTCCAGTCAACCGATGGACGATAAACAAAAGCTACTGCGTCATTTTCTGGCTGCGCTGGCTTATCGCACGCAGAAGGCGTTGCGGGATGCGCCGGCCGAGTTTGGTTCTTTCTGCGCCGCTGAGGGCACGCGCACGCCGGCGCAGTTGGTGCGGCACATGACGAGCGTGCTTGGGTATGCGCGGACTTTTTTCGTCGGCGGGCAGTACAGACCCGCCCCCCTGCCGTCGCTACCGGCGGAGATCAGCCGTTTTCACGAGATGCTGCAAGAGTTAGCGCGGCACATCGAGGTGGGTACGCCGTTGCTGGAAGAGATGACGGCGGAGCGGCTGCTACAAGGTCCGTTCGCCGATGCGATGACGCATGCCGGGCAACTCGCACTGCTGCGGCGGCTCGCGGGCGTGCCGGTGCCGCCGGAAAATTTCATCGTTGCCGAGATCGATCCGGCGCGTTTGGGGCCCGATCAGGCCCAGCCGGTCAGCCCGGACGCGGTGTGGCCCGGCGCACCGGCAGGTTGGTCGCCGCCGACGAAAGAGTGAAGGCGTTGAACGCGCTCGCAGCGTGCAGAGGTGTGGTCGCAACGTGCAAAGATGCGGTTGCAAGCGCGTGAGGTGTGGTCGCAGCGTATTAGATCGCACTTGCAGTATGTTAGATCGCGGTCGCAAGCTGTAAGACCGCAGTTGCAGCGCGCAAGATCGTGGTTGCAATCGCGTAGACTGAGGTTGCAGGCTATGAGATCGCAGTTGCAGGTGTACAGATCGACTTTGCAGGCGCGGGGGGGCGCGTTTAGCGGGCGCTAGATGGAAGCGCGCTCCTAGCGGGCGAGCAAACGGGTGAGTGCGTGTTGCTCGTCTTCGGTCAGATAGGTGAAGGCGAGGCTGAAGCCCGTAAGCGGATCGACGGAGGCGACTTGCCCGCGCAGGCGCAAAGCGGTGCCGTCCGCCTGGGTCAACGACAACAGCGTGAACTCGCCCACCTCGGCCTTGCCGAGCGTGTCGATAAAGCACCCGCCGAGACTCAAGTCGCTCACGCGCGCCTGATGGCGACCGGACAAGCCTTCCCAGTAGGCCGTGATCGAGACGGCGCGGCGTGGGGTTTCTCTGCGTTCTTGCGGCATAGCTGCTATCCCTCCTTACGTGCGTTTGGCGCGGCTGCTCAATTGAGCGCATCCAGCAACATCTCTTCGACGCGGGCCGCGATGCCGCGCGCCCGCGCAAGCAGATCGTCGGCGCGGGCGCGGTGCTCGGCCACAAACTCTTCGTCCTCGATCTCGGCCGTGTTGACAAGCACGTTGTAGCGCGCACTGACAACCGCTGCGCACGCGAGTTGTGCGCCCGACGCTGTATCCGACAACCACGCCGGTTCGCTCAACTCCGCGAGCGTCTCCAACAACTCACCCGCCTGCACCGCCAGGCTCGCCACTTCGAGCGGCACGGTCGCCGCGCCCTTCAACGCCTCTTCAATCGCATGCGCGCGGGCTTGCCGCTCGTCGTCATCCGCACGCGGCAGCCGGCGCGCAACCAACACGCGCGCGAACACGGCCGCGTCCTCGGCCACCGCCGCCGCCAGCCGCGCATGCAAACCCGTCAATGCTTGCAATGCCTCTAACGCCTCCGTGGCCGCTTCGTCCCGTCCTCTGCGCGCCAACAGTCGCGCGCCCGTCTCGCCCAAGGCCGCCGCCAATGCGCCCGTCTGCGCCGCCGCCGCGCCACCGCCGGACGAAGCAACGGGCGATAAGTGTTCAGTAGTCGGCAGCGCGCTTGCGGCCACCGTCGGTTGCTTGCTGCCCGCTGTCGGGCCGCTCACAGGCGCAGGCTGCGTGCCTGCGGCTTGCTGCTTACCATCCGCCGCCCCTTGCCGATTCTCTGCCGCTGCCGCGATGCGGTTTTCAAGCACGAGTTCGGGCGCGAAATTTTCGAGTTGCAGAAAATATTCGGCGCTGCGGTCGAGCGCGGACTGTGGCACGAGACCGACGATCTCGCTGCCCGCCACGCTGACGCCCCAACGCGCGGCTTCGCGTTTGACGGCTGCGAACGCATGATGCAGCGTGGTCTGTTCATGCCGTACAAGGTTCATCGAGACTTGCGTCAGCCCGCGCGCCGGCAACGCGAAGCCGAGCGCCTTCAGATAACGCAAACCGCCATCGCGCCCGCGCACCGCCCGCGCGATCCGCCGCGCGATGGCCACATCCGTCGTGTGCAAATTGACGTTATACGCCACGAGGAACGGCCGCGCGCCAACGACGACTGCGCCCGCGCGCTCATGCACGCGCGCCGCGCCCACGTCAGGCGCGCGCGCGGGATCAATGCCGATCTCCGCGCGCAACTGCTCGAAGCCCTTGCGCCGCACGTCTTCCAGTTGCACGCGCTCAGGTCTGAGCGCCGCCGCTTCGTAGAAGTAAACCGGCACGCCGAGTTCGTGCGCGATCCGCTCGCCTGCCTCATGTGCGAGTTGCACACAGTCGGCCAGCGTCACGCCCCGCACCGGCACGAACGGCAGCACATCCAGCGCGCCGACGCGCGGGTGCGCGCCCGTATGTGCGCGCAGATCGATCAACTCCGCCGCCAACGCGCACGCGCGCACCGCCGCCTCCACCACCGCGCGCACGTCAGCCACAAACGTGATGACCGTGCGGTTATGATCCGGGTCGCTATGCGTGTCCAGCACGAGCGCGCCCGGCACAGATTCGATCACCGCGACGAGTCGCGCCACGGTCTCCGGCTTGCGCCCCTCACTGAAGTTTGGTACACACTCGACGATGCGTGTCCCGTCTCTCACTTGTTCTATCGTCACCCCCTGCAACGAGTTAAGTCTTGTTCACCCGGCTTGACCAAAGCGCCCTGTGACCAAAACGTGCCCATTTTCCGCTGCTATCGCTTGAGCGCACTCGACCGCAGCCCGTTTCCCCTGCTCGGTCGGATGC
>JBBQGM010000001.1:0-154806 GCA_038322995.1 Pyrinomonadales bacterium | reverse complement strand
TTCTACAACCTGGTTGGGCTTTGGCGCTGTGTTGGGGGTGGGCCCCGGGGGGGGCGGGGTGTTTGTTTTACCCCCCGCGGCGGACCGGCCGGGGTCGCGGGGGGAGCGGGCCGCCCGGGCGTACCCCCCCGGCGACGCTTCAATCTGTGGCGCGTAAGCTTGCGCGTCAGCCTCAAGGGCGTGCATGTCCGTGCGCGGGGCCTCTGCGGCCCAAAGCGGCGCGGCGGCCTCGGCGGCCGAACTGGCCAAACCTTCGGCATACATGACGCGCGGCTCAGCGACGCTTGCCGAAGATGCGGCATACGACTCATCACCGAGATCAAGGACGAACTCGTCCGTCTCATTCACGGCGGCGGGCACGTTTGTCTCGCCGAGATCGAGGAGCGCATCGTCAGGGGCCTGCCCGCTGCGCGCGCCGAACTCGGACTGTACGGCCGGTGCGCCGGTGTAGCTCAATGCGGCCACGCTTTCCGGCTGTGCCTGTGCGGCGACCGGCGCTGGTTCTTCATCCAGCAGCATAAAGGATTCGTCACTCGCCGGCGCGTGCGCCACTTCATTCTCCGCCTCGACCTCTGGCATATCGTATCGCTCGCTTGCGGCAGCCGGCGCGGCGTGGGTGCCGAACGCCGCGGCCGATGTGGTCTGAATCGTCTGATCGTCCATGTCGAAATCATTGAACGCGCCAACGTTTGCGGCGGGCGCGGGCGCGGGGCTGACCATGTCCGCTGCACGCGCCCGTTCCCACGGATACGAGGACGTAGCGCTGCCTGCCGCGCGGGCGGTGTTCGCTTGTGCGTGGAACTCGATGCTTGGCTCGTGCTCGATAATGGGTGCAGCCGGCGGGGCCGATTCGTCCGCCTGTTTCTCTTCCGCGTTGCCGCCAAGCAGGTGGCCCACCTTGCTCATCAGATCGCGTATTGATTGGAATGGTTTCGTCATGAAGACCCCGTCCGCGCCAACTCTGCGCGCCTCCGCTTCGTCGAAAGGTTCAAACGTGCCTCTGAGCAGTACGACAGGAATGTGCCGCAAGCTCGCTGTGCGCTTCACATGCGCGCAGACCTGATAGCCGTTCGGCTCGGGCATGAACACGCCCGCGAGCACGATGTCGGGCGCGCTTTGCGCCAACACCGTGAGAGTTTCCGCGCCGCTGCCGACGGCGATGACTTCCATGCCCTCATCGCTGAAGGTCAGACTCAGCACTTTCCGTACGGTCGGCGAATCGTCCGCGAGCAGCAGTTTGCGTCCCGTAAGCAACAACCGACTCCTTAACTAAGGGCAAGCGCATCGGGCCCGACGCTTTGCACGGGCAAAGTCGCCAGACGGCACGAGGCGTGAGTCAACGGATCGCGGGGCCATCCCTCCAACAGACACACTTTGAACCTAACACCCGCGCCGCGAGAGCGTCAAGAGGAACGATGCCGACCGCCCAGCAGACGGCCCGGCCAACCTGTTTTAGCTGGAACAATCTGTTGCCCACGCGCGCACAGCGGATTGGCCGGACGCGGTTCAATTGAAAATCAGTCAGGCGCTTCAGCCCGCACTGCGCTGGCAGTCACATTGAACATTCTTTCCGGTTTCCATTAAAGTGTGGCTGCAATCTGATCACTAAATTTTCAAGCCGGGAGCGCGACGAATGAAATGCATCGTGTGTGGCAGTACGGCGCTGGTGGAAGGCACGCTCATCGACACCGCTGGCGGCGGGACTATCGCCTTCCAACCGGCCGACATTTCAACGTTAAGAAAAGCTCTGGGCATGGGCACGCGCGCGGTGCATACATATGGCTGCATTCATTGTCATCACATCCAGTTCGCGGTCGATTTCAATGAGGAAGATGCAGAGAAGTATCACCAGTTTGAAGGGCAACAGCCCGCCGTGCTGGAACGAATCAACGCCGAGCCGGAAGAATGAGTAGCCCTTTTATCTATTCATGCCAGTCTTAAACGGCCTAAGCCCAACCCATTTCACCCAACACCATGAAGAAGATTATGGTCATTGGCTCAGGCGGGGCCGGGAAATCGACGTTCGCGGTCAGGTTGGGCCAATTGCTCAACATCGAGGTCATTCATCTGGATTCGTTGTACTGGCAACCGGGTTGGGTGGAGATGGGCAACGATGCGTGGGATCAAACGCTGGCGGCCTTGGTGGCACGTGAGGCGTGGATCATGGACGGGAATTATACCCGCACGCTCTCGCTCCGGCTGGCGGCCTGCGATACGGTGATCTTCTTAGACATTGCGCGCACGGTCTGCCTCTGGCGGGTATTGCGCCGACGGATGCGTTACTGGCACGGCGTCCGGCCAGACATGGGTGCGGGTTGCGCGGAGCGCATGACACTGGAATTCGCGCGCTGGGTGTGGGATTACCCGCGCAGTGTGCGCCCGAAGGTGCTGGCGCTGCTGCGGGCGCATGAGCAGAGCAAGCGGATCATTCGTCTACGTTCACAGGCGGCGGTAGAAAAGTTTCTCGCCGACGCGAAACGTTGGCCTGACAAATAGCACAGGCTTAGGGCAACGCTTATCTACCCGCGTGGTCGCTGACCACATCGTCGGCCGTGTTGGCTTTGCCGTCGGGGCCGAGGGAGCGCAGGTCGAAACTTGCGCGCGTGCCGGTATAAGCGTAGGGGCGATGCCACGGGTCTATGCGGATGATGGCATTGGTGTAACGCGGGTTGAGTTGATCGACGAGTGCGCCGGCCGAGTCGGCGACGGCGTAGAAACCGCGCTCGCGGCGGAAGGCTTCGAGCGCGCCGGCGAGCGCGGCGAGATCAGCCTGTGCCCGCGTCGCTTTTTCCGCGTCGAGCGCGCGCACGAGGGCTGTGATGTCGGCCCATGCGCTGTCGCCGAGTTTCGCATCCAGTACCTGCCACTGCCCGCGCGCGTTTTTGTTAAGCCGGAACAGTGTATCGATCTCAGTTTCCACCGTAGCGGACGAGAGCAACGGCGCGAAACTTTTGATAACGAACGGGCCGGCCCGCAAATCATCGGCGTCGGCCGGCGGCGCGGGCTGCTTCTTTTTCTGGGCCTGCGCGTTATCCGCCGGCTCGTCTTTTTCCTTGAGCTTCTTTTCTGCGCGGATGCGTTCGCGTTCGGCAAACTGCGCGGTCAAGGCTTCAAGTTGGGTAATAAGTGGGGTCGTGCGCTCAACGTGCAAGGCGCGCGTGAGCAACTCGATCTCTTCCCACTGCCGGTCGCCAGCGCGCACCTCGACGACGCGCCACTGCCCCGCTTCTGTTTGTTGCAAACGAAACGCAGTCTTGATCGTCGCCGCAACTTCGACCGCCGTGCCTGTCCCTGTCACCGCTTTGATTCGCACCGCGTCCTTTGGCAACTCCAGCCCCGCCACGCGCGTGATCGCTTTGCGCGCTGCGTCTTTGCTCAAGATTTTTTCGGCGGCGCGTGTGGGCACACAGAGGCAAGCAACGCCGAGCAAAAGCGCGAGCGTGCGGCGCAGGGTAAATTGTCTTTGGCGTTGCAAGCGCATGATGCTCAAAACACAGGCGCAGAGGTGGTGCGTCTCGTCGTCGTTTATTGCAGGAGCGCTTCTTGCCCGGTCTCCTCGGTGCGCGCGAGTTCGGCGGCGAGCGTGATGGCGGCGACCATGCTCGAATGCTCGGCGAGACCCTTGCCCGCGATGTCGAACGCCGTGCCATGATCCACCGAGGTGCGAATGAACGGCAAGCCCAACGTCACGTTGACGGCTTCGCCGAAGGAGAGACACTTGACTGGAATCATTGCCTGATCATGATAACAGGCGACGACCGCGTCGAACTCGCCACGCGACGCGCGCAAGAAGATCGTGTCGGCGGAGAACGGCCCTGCCACATCCATGCCGGCCGCCCGACTGCCTTCCACGGCCGGCGCGATCTCAGCCGCTTCTTCAACGCCGAACAACCCGCCCTCCGCGCCATGCGGATTCAGCGCTGCGACCGCGATGCGCGGCCGCGCGATACCCCAGCGGCGCAACTCGCGATCAGTTAATTTGACAACGCGCTCGATGCGTTCGCGTTCAACCAACCGGATCGCTTCGGCCAACGGTACGTGCGTCGAGATCAAAACAATGCGTAGGTTCGCAGCGACAAAGGCCATCGCGCAATTGTCGGCGTGCGTCAGGTGCGCGAGAAACTCCGTGTGCCCGGGAAAACTGTAGCCGCCTAAGAAGAGGGCGCGTTTGTTAATCGGCGCGGTTGAGATCGCGTCCACCTGGCCGGCGGCGCACAATTCGACGGCCGCTTCGATGTACTCGGCCGCCGCGCGCCCCGCCGCGCCCGACTCCACGCCCGGCTCGACGTGCCCGCTGATGTTGTTGAGATGATAGATGACCGGCTCGTCCGCCGTCGCCGGAATCGGCTCGCCACGTTGGACGACATCGTAACCGCACTGCAAGTCGAGCGTGCGCGCCGTGTGCGCGAGCAGTTGCGCATCGCCGACGATGACGGGCACGCACGCGCGCCGCACCTGCTCTTCCGCGACGGCCTTCAAGACGACTTCGGGGCCGATGCCCGCCGGGTCGCCCATCGTGATGGCGATGCGCGGCCGGCGCGGCGTGGGCGCGTGCGCGCCGTCGCCCGTCTCGTTGCGCAAGTTCTTAGTCATGATATGAGACACGAACAGGCGCGGAACGGCCGCCCAATGGCACAACCTTTCGCACGCCTATTCTGTTTCGCGGCCGGCGCGGCAACAACTCCTTAGCTGCTCGCCGTCTCGCTCTCCTCACTCTCATCGCCGCCATCGCGATCTTCGGCCTTGAACATGTATTTGATGTTGTGCTTCAGCAGTAGAATATTCGGCGCGCCCTTACGGTTGATCTTGAGCGCACTGCGGTCGTACCACTCAATCGTACCTTCGACCTCGTCGCCATCATTCAACACCATGACCATGACGGTGTGCGAGTCCATCTGCTTCTTGTAATAAAAGATTTCCGCGTTTGTCTCTGAGGGCGGCACGCGCTTGCGGCCTTGCGCGGCGGCAGACGAAGCGGACGAATGGTCGCGATCCCGATCCCGATCCCGACTGGGCGGCGCACCGCGCGGGGCTGAACTGCTGCGCATGCCTCCTTCGTGCCGCTCTCTGTGCGGCGGCACCTCGCGCCCCTTCACTTCAGCCAAGGTCGTGCGGATGAGTTTACGATTTACCACGATGCTCCACCTCTATTAAGTCCTAACGAGCGGGAAATTAGCGTGACGCGCTTGCAAGCGGCGACTCTTTACATAGAAGAGCGAACTCTAAGCGAGTTACCGCACGGGGAAGCGCGTCCGAACCTACGTTGCTGTAACGCAGGTGGCGGTCGTTGCCGGGACGAGAAACGGGTGTTGGCCCGTTGTTGAAATTAATTCCTGTCAGGAATGCGCGACATGCTACACGAGCAAATAGAATTTGGCAAGTCAAACAACAGAAAGCAGACGGACGTGCAAGTAGTTATGACTTAACTGCTTGCATGGCCGTCTGCTGCCTGCTCGCTCCTTGTCAGTCCGCTTTCTTGCGAATGAAAGCGGGCACGTCCAGGTCGTCGGCGCGCGCCTGGTTGACGGCCGTGCGCGTGGGCAGTTCGTCCGTGCCGCGCGGGGCATAGCGCGGTTGCGTGGCGGTCGCCGCGGCCGCACTGCTGGTCATACCTGCCTCAACCGATTCGTGATCGAAGCCGGTGGCGATGACCGTGATCTTCATCTCGTCGCGCATCGACTCGTCGATCACCGCGCCGAAGATGATGTTGGCGTCCTCGTCCGCCGCCTCGCGGATGATGGAAGAGGCTTCGTTGACTTCGTACAGCGTAAGATCAAGCCCGCCCGTGATGTTAATCAACACGCCCTTCGCGCCCTGAATGCTCGCTTCTTCGAGCAGGGGCGAAGAGATGGCTTGCTGCGTGGCGTTGATCGCGCGGTTCTCGCCGCTCGCACGCCCCGCGCCCATCAAGGCCATGCCCATGCCCTGCATGATCGCTTTCACGTCGGCGAAGTCGAGGTTGATGAGACCGGGCACGGTGATCAGGTCGCTGATACCCTGCACCGCTTGCCGCAGCACGTCGTCCGCCAGCTTGAATGAGTCTTGCAACGAGACGCTGCGATCCACCGTGTGCAGCAACCGCTCATTCGGGATCGTGATGACCGTGTCCACGCACTCGCGCAACTCGCGCAGGCCCTGCTCGGATTGCGCCATGCGCCGCTTGCCCTCGAAGTGGAACGGCTTGGTGACGACCGCGACCGTCAGCGCGTTCAACTCGGTGGCGAGCGACGCGATAATCGGCGCTGCGCCCGTGCCCGTGCCGCCGCCGAGGCCCGTCGTGACGAAGACCATGTCCGCGCCTTCCAACGCCTCGATGATCTTCTCCGTGTCTTCTAGCGCGGCGTTCCGGCCGACTTCCGGGTTCGCGCCTGCGCCTAAGCCTTTGGTCAACTTCCCGCCGAGTTGAATCTTGATCGGCGCGCGTGAGCGTTTCAACGCCTGCAAGTCCGTGTTGGCGACCAGGAACTCGATGCCCTCGATGCCAGCCTCGATCATGCGGTTGACGGCGTTACCGCCCCCGCCGCCGACGCCGATCACTTTTATGCGCGCACCGGTAATTGGCGGATCGTCGTCGATGAAAATATTAATACCGCTGCCCGGCGGACGGCCATCTGGTGTCATCATCATCTTTCCTCTCTCACTCCATGCGATTGCGCTTGCGAAGCGCCCATGCGGTTATTTTGGGCTATGCGCGCCGGGGACACCAATATCTTGCGGACTATATCCTGTGCCGGCTGGCGCGGCAGCATACAACATCTTGTCAGAAAATACTACTGAATCGATCACGAAATTTGGACACGAACGCGCCCAAGGTGCCGCTCGCATCGCGCCGGCCCGCCGCGCGGCGGGCCTCTGTGTTTTGGGCGCGCATCGCCACCAGCGCCAACCCGGCCGCAGCCGTCCACGCCGGGCCCTGGATGTCCTCGACGAGACCGCCGAAGCGATCCCGTTCCGGGTAACCGACACGCACCGGCGCATCGAAAACTTGCTCCGCGACTTCGCAGAGACCGCCCAACAGCGCGCCGCCGCCGGTCAGCACAATGCCGCTCGACAATTGCCGCTCCCAACCCGACTCGCGGATTTCGTCGGCGACATGCATCAACACTTCTTCGGCGCGCGGCTGCAAAATGTCGCACAAGATTTGCCGTGACAACAGCCGCGGCCCACGCCCGCCGACCGACGGCACTTCGACCTGCTCGCCGCGCGCCAACTCGTTCAAACTCGCGCTCGATGCATAACCAAACGCGCGCTTGATCTTTTCGGCTTCCGGGATCGGCGTGCGCAAGCCGAACGCGATGTCGTTCGTGAAATGCGAGCCACCGAGCGCAAACACCGCCGTGTGTTGCACCGCGCCGCGCTGATAGATCACGAGGCCCGTTGTTTCCGCGCCGATGTCCACAAGTGCCGAACCAAACTCTTTGTCCTCTTCGGTTAACGATGCTTCGGCGGCCGCGAGTTGCTCAAGCACCATGTCCGAAACGATCAGGCCCGCGCGATTCACCGCGTTGATCGCGTTCTGGCGCGCGGTGACGGGGCTGGTAACGATGTGTGTCTTGACGGCGAGCCGCGCGCCGATCATGCCGACCGGATCGTTGATGCCGTCCTGATCGTCCACGATGAACTCTTGCGGCAGGCGATCCACGATCTCGCGCCCCGCCGGCAGTTGGATCGCGCAGGCCGAGTCAATCGCGCGGCGCACGTCGTCGTTCGTGATCTCACGGTCGCGGCCTGAGACGGCGACAATGGCCTGCCCGTTAAAGCCCATGATGTGTGAGCCGGCGAGATTGATCGTGACCTCTTCGGCGGACAAGCCGGACATGCGCTCGGCCGCTTCGACGGCATGGCGAATTGCGTCCACGGCCGCTTCGGGGTTGACGATGACGCCTTTGCGCAGGCCGCGCGCTTCCGCCTCACCGATGCCGACGATGTCGAGTGTGCCGCCCTCGCCCGGCTCGCCGATGATGCACGTCACCCGACTCGTGCCCGTGCTCAGCCCGACGGTATACGCCTCGCGTTTCGCCATCCGTCTCACCTCTTCCTCGCAAGCTAAGGGGAACGCCTAAGCTTGCTGCCCACAATGGTTAGACTAACCAGTCTTGCCCACGCGCCGCGGGCGTTGTGCCGCCCCGCGCTTCTCTGCGTTTGTATGTTCGACCACGTGCGCCGCTTCGCGCTTCTGCATCGTTCGTTGTCGCACCGCCCGTTCGGGCTGCGTGCGTAGTCTGTTAGCCGCAGTCTCGTTGCCCGCATGCTTGGCTATCAGCGGGTTGTGGTCTGCATCAGGCTGCGGCGGGCCCACAGGCGCGTCTGCGCCATCACGACTCAACGCGGACGACTGCGCCCGCATGAACCCGATCACGGCGCGTTTGCCCTGTGACATATCTATGTAGCTGATCAAAGCGCCACGCGGCGTCTGTCGTTGCTCGTCGAGCGCTTGCAAGGATTGCCGCAGCCGCTTCGTCAGTTCATCTTTGCCAAGGCGCACTTCAACCTGCGAGTCCGCGCCCGCGAGTTGCGTCCGCACATCTTGCAGATCGTCCAGATTCACTTCGCTGACACGCGCGGCCACGCCGGCCGCCGTCCATTCGCGCTGCAACTCCAGAACCTTCGCCACGCGCTGCCGATTCGCGACGCGCGCCGCCACGGTTTCGGCCTCATCCCAACCGCGCAGGAAGAATGGGGGCAGTTGATCCGTCGGCGCGACTGTGCCGACGATGACGCCATCGTCGTCCACCCACGTCAGCCGGCCGGCCGCAGTGCGCACAATCGCACGCGGCAGGCGCTCGGTGATATGTACGCGCATGCCCGACGGCAATACGCGCCCGACGGCCGCCGAACGCACCCACGGTTGCCGCTCAAGTTCCGCGCGCACCGCGTCGAGGTCTGTGCGCCACACGCCGCCGGGGCTGGCCGCGCGCTGCACGATATTTTTGATGCGCTCCTCGGAAGCACGCGCCGCGCCGCTCACGTCCACCGTGCGCAACGCGAAGAAGGTGGAGGTGGACGCAACGCTATAAAGATGAAACGCGACTACGCCCGCGCAGACGGCCAACAACACCTTGCCGATGGTCGGGGCCCACACGCCGACCTTGCGCCATGTAGAACTCCGCGCCGGTGTCGTGCGCCCGGTCGCGTTGCCGCCGGAGCGCCGCGCCGCCGGCCGTTGCCCCGTGGCCACGCCCGCGCGCCCGCGCTTCTGTGCGCCGCCGCCCCGCCCTGCCCGCGGCGTGATGACTTGCTCTCTCAACATCTTGTTTCTTCCTTCAGGCTCGCCGCATCGTCACGACGCACGTTTTCAATTTCAGCGTGGGTTGTCTCAAGCTGCTCGCCCGTCGCCGCACCATTCGCGCTGCCCTGCCAGATTTCAACTTCGTATTCAAGCTCGACGCCACGCTCGCGCCGGATGCGCTCGCGGATCTCTTCGGCCAGCGCAAGCGCGTCGGCGGCGCGTGCGTTGTCGCCCTCGGTTACGATGAAGTTCGCATGCACGGGCGAGACGACCGCGCCGCCGCGCTGTTGGCCCTTCATGCCTAGTTCATCAATCATCTGGCCGGTGCTCAAGCCCGTGCCCGGCGGGTTCTTGAAGAAGCACCCGGCGGAACGCGCGCCATGCGGTTGCGAGTCCATGCGCTTGCGCTTCACTTCGGCCATGCGCGTGATGATCTCCGCCGAATCACCCGGCCGCAGATGCAGCGTCGCGCCCAACAACAACTCGCCTTCGCGAAACGACGTGTGCCGATAATCCCACTTAACTTCCGCGCCCGGCACTTCAATGACCACACCGCCGCGCGCCACACGCACCGTCTCGACCAACGTACCAATCTCGTGGCCGAAAGCGCCCGCGTTCATCCACAACGCGCCGCCGACCGTGCCCGGTATGCCGCCCAAACCTTCTATGCCTGACAGGCCGCGCCGCGCCGCCTCGACGCACAGCCGCGGCAGCGAATAACCCGCGCTCACCCGCACGCGCTCGCCCGCAAACTCAACTTCACCTTTCACGTCGCGCATGCTCACCACCACGTAATGATGCGGCGCATCATCCGCCAACACGTTGCTGCCCGCGCCCAACACGCGCCAGGCGAGGGCCGCTTGCTCAAGTTCCGCGATCACAGAGGCGGCCTGTACTTCCGACGTTGGCGACAACACCCAATCAATCACGCCGCCCACTTTCAAACTCGTCAACTCCGCAAACCGTCGCCCACGCTCGGCGCGCACGCCGATGCGCGCCGCGATTGCCGCGACCACTTCATCGCGCGCGGACAAATCGAACGTGCTCTGCGTCGTCATAAACATTGATCGATGATTCATCTTTTCATTGACTCAACGAACCAATGAACAAATGAATCAAATACTTCATTTGCCATTCTTCTTTTGCAACAACTCAAGTAACTGCTCGCTCGCCTGCGAGATATTGCCTGCGCCGAGTGTGACCACCATGTCGCCGGAGCGGGCCTCACTCAGCAGGGCCTTCACCGCCGTATCGAGCGCGCCGACGTAAAATGCGTTCTTGTGCCCGTAGCTCTTGATCGCGTCGGTCAAAGTCTCAGCCGTGATGCCCGCAATCGGCTCTTCGCTTGCCGCGTAGATGTCCGTCACGAGCAGCACGTCCGCGTTATTGAACGAGCGCGCGAACTCGTCCAACTGATCGCGCGTGCGCGTGTAGCGATGTGGTTGGAACAGCACCACCGTGCGCCGGCCCTGCGACCCGATTTTCGCGGCCGCGAGCGTCGCGCGCACCTCCGTCGGATGATGACCGTAATCATCCACCACCAAAACCCCGGCCACTTCGCCCTTGAACTGAAAGCGCCGGTTAACGCCCGTGTAACCGGCCAGCGCTTGCGCGATCACGGCGAACGGCACGCCCAACTCGAAGCCGATGGCGATAGCGGCGAGCGCGTTATAGATGTTGTGCAAGCCTGGCACGTGCAAAGTGATGTCGCCAGCCACGTCCGTCCCCTGCCAGACCGTGAAGGTCGAGCCGAAGGGGCGGTCGAAGCGCAAGCCGTGCGCCGAGATATCGGCCTGCGCGCTCAAGCCGTAAGTGATGCGCCGTCGCTTGATGCGCGGGATGACAGCTTGCACATTCGGATCGTCGAGACACAACACGGCCGCGCCGTAGAACGGCACTTTATTGACGAAACTGGCGAAGCAATCGCGCATGTCGTCCATGTCCGAGTAGTAATCCATGTGCTCACGATCTATGTTCGTCACCACGGCGAACGTCGGCGTCAGCATCAGAAATGATCTATCGCTTTCGTCCGCTTCGACCACCATCAGATCGCTCTTGCCCAACCGCGCATTCGAGCCGAACGCACCGACCACGCCGCCGACCACGACCGTCGGGTCGAGGCCCGCGCCGCCCAAGATCGTGCCGACCATCGAAGTCGTCGTCGTCTTGCCATGCGAACCGGCGATGGCGACCGTGTCGCGCTTCAACCGCATCAACTCTGCCAGCATCTCCGCGCGCGGGATCACGGGGATCGAATGCTCGCGGGCCGCCAACACTTCCGGGTTGTCGTCGCGCACGGCCGTCGAACGAACCACCACCTGCGCATCGCCCACAAACTCCGCCCTGTGCCCTTCGTGAAACTCGATGCCCAGGGCTACCAATCGCTCGGTCACACTCGAACGCTTCAAGTCAGACCCCGACACACGAAAGCCCAGCGTCGATAAGACCTCGGCGATGCCCGACATGCCGCTGCCGCCGACACCCACTAAATGCACATGTTGAATGCGATGAAACATGAATAGCTGTTAGCTGTTAGCTGTTAGCTGTTAGCTGTTAGCTGTTAGCTGTTAGCTGTTAGCTGTTAGCTGTTAGCTGTTAGCTGTTAGCCTTTTGTCTGGCTAATAGCTTCTCTATCAAATCAACTGTCGTGGCCGCGGCGTCGCGGCGGGCGAATTTGCGGACGGCTTGCTCCATCTGCGTCAGTTGTGCGGGCGCGGCGACGAGCGCGGTGATTTCTTGCGCGAGCCGTTCGGCCGTCAATTCAGTTTGCAAGATCATGCGCGCCGCGCCGGCGGCCGCTAAGACTTCGGCGTTGCGTTGCTGCTCAAGCTGACCGGGCAGCGGGATCATGATCGCGGTGCGCCCGGCGGCGGCCAGTTCGGCGCTCGTCGTCGCCCCGGCGCGCGAGATGATCAAATCGGCGTTGGCAAAGGCGCTCACCATATCGTCAATGTACTCACGCACGTCTGCGCTTGCCGCCCAACCAGTCTGTTCGTAAGCGGCACGCACTCTGGCAAAGTCGAGTTTGCCCGTCTGGTGCGTGATGTGCAGCGTCGCGCGCCCGGCTGTCAGCAAAGGCAGCGCAGCCGTCATCGCTTCGTTGATCGCGCGTGCGCCTTGCGAGCCGCCGAACAGGAGCAGCGAGAAGCGGGCCGGGTCACGCTGCTTCGGAGGAATGTCAAAGAACTCGCGCCGGACGGGATTGCCTGTGACAGTGCCTTTGCGCCCGAAGTAAGGCAACGTCGCCTCGAACGAAGCCGCCGCCGCGTCAACAAAGCGAATCAGCCGTCGGTTCGTGAAACCGGGCACGGCGTTCGATTCCATGATCAGCGTCGGCACACGACTGAGGGCCGCCACCAGCAATACCGGCCCCGTCACATAACCGCCCGCGCCGATCACGGCGTCGGGCCGAAACTCTCTGATGAGCCGTCTGGCCGCGCCGAAACTTTTGGGCAACACGAACAGCCCGCGCAGGCGCTCGCGCAGACTCATGTTCACCAGTCCCGCGCTTTCAATGAGCGATAACTCGTAACCCGCCTGCGGCACGAGCCGCGTCTCAAGGCCGCGCGCCGTGCCGACGAAGCGCACGACCGAGGCCGCATCGCGCCGCGCGATCTCATGTGCCACCGCGATGGCGGGATAGATGTGCCCGCCCGTGCCCCCGGCTGCGATCAGCACACGCATCGACAATCTCAACCACGCCCCGCAGGTTGCCACGCCTGTGCGCGGGGCGGCGTGCGTTGGCGCATGGCCGTGCGCAACTCCGACTCGTCCGCGTAGCGCAACATCGTCATGTCGTTCGCCGCGCTGCCCTGCTGCGAGATGTTCAGCAGCACGCCGACCGCGAACAGCGTGAAGACGGTGGACGTGCCGCCGTAAGAAATGAACGGCAGCGGGATACCTTTCGTCGGCACGAGCGCCAACACGACACTGATATTAAAGAGTGCCTGCGCGACGATGCCCGTCACGATGCCTAAACCCAACAGCATCCCGAATCTGTCCGGCGCACGCCGGGCCGCCCGCACGCCGCGCCAGAGAAACAAACCGAACGCGGCGACCAAGATCGATGAGCCAATCAAGCCCAACTCTTCGCCCACGACCGCGAAGATGAAATCCGAATGCGCGAACGGCAGGAAGAAAAGCTTCTGTTTGCCTTGTGCGAAGCCGAGTCCATGCACGCCGCCCGACCCAACCGCGATCAACGACTGCACCACCTGAAAGCCCGTCCCTTGCGCGTCCGCCCACGGATCAAGGAATGCCGTGAACCGCTTCATGCGCCACGGGAACAGCGCCACCATGCCAATCATGCCGACGAGCGCGGGCGCAAGCATCAGGCCCAGATGCCGCAGCCGCGCACCAGCCGCGAACAGGATCGTCAACCCGACCACGCCGAGCATCATCGCCGTGCCCAAATCAGGCTCGACCACGACGAGCAGGGCGAGCGCGCCCGTCACCATGACGCACGGCGCAAACGTGCGCCAGAACAGTTGCTCCTCGCCCGCGCGCCGTTCGAGCAGCCGCGCGACGAAGATCGCCAGCGAAAGTTTCGCCAACTCCGACGGCTGGAACGACTGGCCCGCGAACTTGATCCAACGATGCGCGCCGTTGATGCGAGGAAACGCGAACACGCCCAAGAGCAACACGACCGACAACGCGAGCAAGCCATAAGTTACTTCGCGCCGCCGCAGCCAGCCATAATCGAGCCGCATACCGACAATCAGCGCGCCGAAGCCGATCAGCGTCGCCACGCCCTGCCGGATGACGTAGTGATACTGTGTGCCGTTCTCGCGTGCGGCAATCGGCGCGCTCGCGCTATACACCATCACGACGCCGAACAGCGCCAGCGCCACCGCCGTCACAAACAACCACTCGTCTGCTTGTAGCTTCCTTGCCATAACAAAGGTAATGATGAACGCGGAACGATGAATGCCGCATTAACAGGCCGACACTTGCTGTCTGTCATTCATCGTTCCGCGTTCATCATTCATCATTTCTCTCACTGCTGCCTTAAACACCCGACCGCGCTGCTCGAAGCCGGCGAACATATCGAAACTCGCGCACGCGGGCGCGAGCAAGACCACATCTCCCGCCTGCGCGCGTGCCGCCGCGCGGCGGACAGCATCCGGCATATCGCGCGCGCGCACGACCGGCGCGTAAGCCTGCAACTCCTGCTCGATCCGATCTGCATCCTCGCCGACGAGAACGAGCGCACGTGCTTGGCGCGCAACGAGCGGCGCAAGCGGCGCGTAGGGCGCGTGCTTGCCGCGCCCGCCGAGGATCAACACGATCTTGCCGGCTGCGTCGGCGAACGCTTCAAGCGCCTTGACGGCCGCGTCCACATTCGTCGCCTTCGAGTCGTTGTAGAACTCGACGCCATTAATTTCCGCGACATGTTCGAGCCGATGCTCGACCGGCTGAAAGCTCTTGATCGTGGCGCGCATCGCGTCGGGCTGAGCGCCGCACGCAAGCCCGGCCGCCAACGCCGCTAACACGTTCTGTACGTTATGCAGTCCGCGCAAATTCATCTCATCGCGCCGCGCCAGCACACGCTCACGGCCGCCGCTACGCGAGATGATGTCCTGTCCGCGCAAGAACAAGCCTTCCGCCAGTTCACGCTGCACGCTGAACAGCACAACGTGCGCGCTCAAGCCCGCTGCCCACGACGAGACCAGTTCATCATCCGCGTTCAGGATGGCCGCGTCCCCCGCCATCTGGTTGCGAAAGATGCGATGCTTCGCGGCGGCATAATCCATGAAATGCTCGTAGCGATCCAGATGGTCGGGCATCAGGTTCAAGACGATAGCCACCGTCGGGTGAAACTGCGCAATCGTCTCAAGCTGATAGCTGGACACCTCGACGACCGTCCACCCATCGTCGCGCGCCGCATCAACCAGCGAGATGAGCGGCGTGCCGATGTTGCCGCCGACTTGCACGAACAGCCCCGCATCTTTGAGCAGTGCGCCGATGAGCGTCGTCGTCGTCGTCTTGCCGTTCGTGCCTGTGATGGCGACGATGCGCCCGCGCAAGTGGCGCGCGGCCAGTTCGACCTCGCCGATCACCTCCGCGCCCGCCCGCTCCATATAACGCGCCGGAATGCTTTTCGTCGGCACGCCGGGACTCAAGACGACCAACTCGATCTGATCCATCAACCACATCGGCAACTCGCCCGCGAGCAAACCGACGCCGTCGGCCTTCAGTGCCTGCGCCTCCGCCGGCCATTCCGCCAACGGCTTGCGATCACTGAGCGCCACGGTTGCGCCGCGCGCGGCGAGAAAGCGCGCCGCCGCCACGCCGCTCCGCGCTGCACCGATGACCAGAACTTTTTTGCCGTTCAGTTCCACGATAGAAACTTCATCAACGCAGTTTCAGCGTCGACAGACTCAACAAGGCAAACAAGATCGCCAGGATCAAAAATCGGAAGACGACTTTCGACTCCTTCCAGCCTTGCATCTCGAAATGGTGATGCAAGGGCGTCATCTTAAAGAGCCTGCGCCCTGTGCCCGTTTGCCGTTTCGTCAACTTGAAGAAGGAGACTTGCAGCATCACCGAGATCGCTTCCAACACGAACACGCCGCCGACGAACACGAGGATCAATTCCTGTTTCGTCAGCACGCCAATCGTGCCGAATGCCCCGCCAATGGCGAGGCTGCCCGTGTCGCCCATGAACACATCGGCCGGCGGCGCGTTGTACCATAAGAAGCCGAGGCTTGCGCCAACCATCGCGCCGCAGAAGACCGTTAACTCGCCCACGTCTTGCCGATAGACGAGGTCGAGATACTTGGCCCAACGTTCGTCGCCGCTCAGATAAGTAAACGCGGTCAACGCGGTCATCGCGACGAAGGTGACGCTGATCGCCAATCCATCTAAACCGTCCGTCAAGTTCACCGCGTTCGACGAGCCGATCAGCACGACGAGGATGAACGGCAGGTAAAGCCACGGCCCGATGAACGTCTTGCCCGTCGTGGCCGACAGCTTGAAAAACGGGATGCTGACGTTCCACGAGTAGTCGGTTAAAAAGTAGAGCGCCGCCCAGATACCGACGGCGATCAGAAACTGCGCGAACAGTTTTTGTTTGCCCGTCAGCCCCAGACTTTGCCGTTTGGCCACCTTCGCGTAGTCATCGAGAAACCCGATGAGCGCGAAAAGCGTCGTCGCGATCAGCACGATCCAGACGTAGAGGCTCGACAGTTTGGCCCAGAGCAAGGTCGAGATCAGCACCGAGCTAACGATCAGCACGCCGCCCATCGTCGGCGTGCCGCGCTTGGCCATGTGCGCCTGCGGCCCTTCGGCGCGAATCTCTTGCCCGATGTTCAACTCGCGCAATGCGCGAATGACGCGGCCGCCGAAAACGAGCGAGATCAGGAGCGCGGTGATCGTCGCGTAAGCCGTGCGGAATGTGACGTATTGAAAGACGTTGAGCGACTTAACGGGAATGGACTCCGCGTTATGCACCGACAGGCTTTTGTAGAGCCACTCGTAAAGGATGTAGTAGATCATACTGATCTGCTCAAACGTCTCTTAGCCGTCAAGTTCACTGTGGCAACTCACGTCGCCGGCTCGTCCGTTGCCACACTGGGAAACCGCGCCCGCAAGGCCGCCACGATCAAATCCGTCCGCACGCTACGCGAGCCTTTCACTAACACGAGATCGCCCGCTCTCAGTTCATCCGGCAACGCCGCCGCCGCTTCTTCCGTCGTAGCAAAGAAAAGCGCCCTATCGTTCATCCCCGCAGCCCGCGCGCCCGCGACCAACTCGCTGGCCAACCCGCGCACGCCCCACAGCACGTCAACCCCAAGCTCCGCGATCTCGCGGCCCGCCGCGCGATGCAGCATTGCGCCATCCGCGCCCAATTCCAGCATCTCGCCCGCGACGACAAACGTGCGCCGCGTCCGTTCGTCCGCCTCCCGCCCTTCGAGCAAAGCCCGCGCCATGCTCAAGAGCGACATGGGGTTCGAGTTGTACGAATCGTCAACCACGCTGAACCCGGCCGCGAAATCGATCACCGCGCCGCGCATCTCCGTCGGTTGCGCGGTGGCGAGCGCGGCGGCAATCGCTTCCGGCGCAAGCCCGAAGCAGGTGGCCACCGCCGCCGCCGCGAGCGCGTTCGACAGATTGTGCCGGCCCGGCAAAGGCAACTCCGCCATCGCTTCGCCGAGCGGCGTACACAGCCGGAAGCGGCTGAGACCGATCCGCGCGCACTCGATGTCGGCCGCCATCACATCGGCCGTCGTGTCCAGGCCGAAGGTGAGCGTGCGCCCCGCGTGCAGCGCACGCATCGCGGCGACGCGTGCATCGTCGGCGTTCAAGACGGCGATGCCGCCCGGTTTCAAGTTTTCAATGAGCTGGGCCTTACCCGCCGCGATTTGCTCGACCGAGTCGAAGAATTCCAAATGGGCCGGTGCGACGAGCAACTCGACGCCGATGTCGGGCGGCGCGATGCGCGTCAGTTGCCCGATCTCGCCGAACGTGGACATGCCGTATTCCAGCACGGCTACGTCGAAGTCCGCTGGAGCCCCCGCGCCTGTCACCATCTGCAAGATCGAGAGCGGCAGGCCCAACTGGTTATTGAAATTCTTGCGCGTCTTCAACACACGCCGCCCCGCTTGTTTGAGCAGATGCGCCGTTAAATCTTTGGCCGTCGTCTTGCCCGCGCTGCCCGTGATGCCGACCGTCTGTCCGCCCCAGTGCTCAAGGATACTGTGCGCCAGGGCTTGCAGCGCGACAATCACATCGTCAACTAACACCAACCGATCACTCAGCGCCAACAACTCTGCATCAGCCTCAACCCGCTCGCGCAACGCAACGATGCCGACCGCGCCCCGCGCGAGCGCCTGCGGGATGTATTGGTGCGCGTCATCGAAATGTGCGGCGGTGAAATGATGCCGCCGGTAATCGACGGGCGCGAGCGCAAAGAACAGTTCACCCGGCGCAACCGTGCGCGAGTCAATCGAGAACCCGATTATTTCTTTGTCAAAGAACTCCGGCGACGTGCGCCTTGCCCCGCCCATCAATTGCGCCGCCGTGCTGATCTTCAAGTTGCGCTCCTGCTCTTCGCGCGAAAAATCTTTTCGCCACCTGCCCGATTAACCCCGGGCCGCGCCATCATGCCGACCGGCGCGTGTGTGCTTCGTCGGCCGCGGCGCTCGTCGTTGCGGCGCGCGCTCCCGGCCCTTGCGCGGGCGCGTCATGCGCCAAAGGTTTCTGTTCCGGCCGCGTCCGGCGCAGACGCGCACGACAATCTGCGATCCGGCGTTTCAATTCGTACTGCGGATGATCTTGTGGGGGCAGCGTCATTAGCTCTCCATCCGTGTCTGCTGCGGCGGTTCCCCTCGTGCGCGGAAACGCGACGCGCTTGCGGCCACCGACCAGTTAATGCGCGGCTCAATCGCTCCGCCCGAAATCAATGCGCACGACTTGACCCGATTCAATGCTCGCGCCGGCCGCTGGACTTTGCTGGCGCGCGCGTCCTTCACCGTGCGCCTCCATCTCAAGTCCGAGTTGCGCACAGACGCGGGCCGCATCGCGCACGCTGTGCCCGTGCAGGTCCGGCATCAACAAAGCGCGTTCGCCCGCCTGCGCGTACACAACTTCGCGCACGTCGCCCGCAGCACGCTCGGTTACCTCAGGTAGTAACGCCGACTGATCTCTGTCCGCCCGCGCCGTCGGCAATTCACCCTCTGCGGCCTGCGGCGCGGTGGGCGTGCCTTGCGCCAGTTGCTCACGCGGCGTGGACTGCGCATCCGCGGCATCCGGCTCGACGTTGAGATAGGGCAGCACGTTCGACGCGATCTCGCTGAAGACCGGCGCGGCCACGTCGCCGCCATAGTGCGCGCCGACCGGTTCGTCAATCACCACCGCGATCACGACCGCCGGCTGCGCGACCGGTGCGAAACCGATGAACGAGGCGACATACTTCGAGGGCGAATAGGTGCGCGTGCGTGGATCGATCTTCTGTGCCGTGCCGGTCTTGCCCGCCGCCGTATAGCCTTCGAGTTGCGCGCGTTTCGCCGTGCCCTTCACCGTCACGCTCTCCAACATTGGCTTGAGCAAACGCGCCGTCTCCGCACTGATGACCCGCTGCGCTTCCGGTTGCGCGCGTTCGGCCGCCACCCCGTCCACTTCGCGCACCTCTCTGATCAGATGCGGTTGCACGCGCAGCCCGTCGTTCGCAATCGCGGCAAAGGCCGCCGCCATCTGCACTGCCGTCACGCCCACCTCTTGCCCCATCGGGATCGAGCCGAGCGACGTGGGCTGCCATTGCTTAACAGGCCGCACGATGCCGTTTGCTTCACCCGGCAACTCGACACCCGTCCGCGCCCCGAATCCGAAGCGGCGGATGTAGTCGTACAACCGCGTACTGCCGACACGCATGCCCAACTTGATCGCGGCCACATTGCTCGACAGCGCCAGCGCATCCGACACCGTCAACACACCATGCGGGTGCGCGTCATGCACGACACGCCCGAAGAGCGTAATCGAACCCATCTGACAATCGATCATTTCGTCGGGCCGCGCCAACTTCTCTTCCAGCGCGGCTGCGAAGGCCACGATCTTGAACGTCGACCCCGGCTCATATGTATTTTCCAGCGCCGGATTCTGCTTCACATCCTGATTGGCGCGCTGATCATCATTCAGCGCCGGCTTGACCTTATGCGCCTCGTTTGGATCGAACGTCGGAACATTAGCCAACGCGAGAATTTCGCCCGTGTGTGGGTCGAGCACGATGGCCGTGCCGGACTTCGCGTGCGCCTGTGCCACCGCTGCCGCCAGCGCGTGCTCCGCTTGATACTGCACGTTCTGATCAATCGTTAGTACCAGCGAGCGCCCCGCGCGTGCCTCCTCCGTGCGACTATCGTAAGCTTGCCGCCGGCCGTCGCCATCGAGTCCCACCCGGCCGGCCGCGCCTGCGAGCGCAACGTTCTGCACCCGCTCAATGCCCGCCAGTCCCGTATCATCAGTGCCGACGAAACCAAGCACGTGCGCGGCCAGCGCGCCGTTCGGGTAATAACGCTTCGTCTCCTTCTGTGTATGCACGCCCGCGAGTTGCAGCGCCCGCACGCGCGCCGCCGGTGCCGCGTCAACTTGCCGCGCAACCCACACGAATCTGCGCTTCGCAGCCCGCGCGGTCTGCCACCGCGCCGTTAACTCTGCCGGCTTGAGATCGAGCACGAGCGCGAGTTGCGCGGCCGTAGCGCCTACGTCCGTCAACTCGTCGGGCACGACGAAAAACGAATCTACTTCGAGACTGCGCGCAAGCTCGTGGCCCGCACGGTCAAGGATAAGACCGCGTGGCGCGATGGTCGCAGCCGTCTGTTGCTGCTGCCGGTGCGCGCGTGCGCTCAATGCCTCGGCCTGCCCGACTTGCAGATAGACCAACCGCGCCCCGATACCCAGCATCCAGAGACTTAAGATGATGACGACGAGCGCTGTGCGTGGCCGCGAAGGGTCGGGCTGGACTTTTGCTTGTGCGTGCCGACGTTCAGGCATAGGCGGAAACCAGTGGGCGACAAACTCGTGCGTTCACGCTGCTTACATCCGGCGGTTGGCGCGCAACCCGTGCGCGCCAATAACTCTTATGCCGGGCGCGCTTGGTGGGAGAGTGCTGCGGACGGTACGCGCCGGTCAAATTTCGGCTTCAATATCAGCTCAACGGATGCGCTCGCTCACCGCACTGGGCGCACCACTTAAAATAGCGGGCGGGCGGGCGACAGAGCGTTGATCGTTATCATCGGCGCGCGCCATAACGCTCATCTGCGCAGCCCGCGCCGGCTGCATCCCAAGTGAGCGCGCGGCATGGTCAAGTGCGGCCGGCGCGGCCGCTTGCGCGAGCGCTAATTGCAACTGCTGCTGCTCAGCGAGTAGTTGCGCATGCTCGCGGCGCAACGTCTCGTTCCCATAGCCGTACTGCACGGCCTTGAAGTGTTGCCCGACAGCAACGGCAAAACCACCGGCCAGCAGTAGTCCCCCCATGAGCAGCATGAGCAGACGCCGAAATGCGCGCTCGTCGTGCTGACGCTGCACGTTGAAATTGCGTTGTTGTTGGGGCAGTCTCCTCATCGCTCTCTCTCGCTCAAATCAAGTTTTCGGGCGGCGCGCAGTTTGGCGCTACGTGCGCGCGGGTTCATGCCCAATTCCGCGTCGGCTGCGGTGACGGGCCGGCGCGTCAGAATTTCAACCACTCGCCGCGCGCCGCAACGGCACACCGGCATGCGCGGATCGCATTCGCATTGCCCGTGCAGCCGCCGCAACGTGCGCTTCACAATCCGATCCTCCAACGAGTGGAAGCTGATCACGCACAGGCGACCCGCCGGTTGTAAAAGATCAACTGCTGTTTCGATGAACTCGCTCAAGTTTTCGAGTTCGTGATTAACCGCGATACGCAAAGCTTGGAACGTGCGTGTCGCCGGATGTATATGATCCGCGCGCTTGTAGCCAACGGCCCGCGCAACCAGCGCAGCTAAGTCCGCAGTTGTCTGCACGGCCCGGCCTTCTGCGCGCCGCTCGACTATCCAGCGCGCGATGCGGCGCGACCGTCGCTCATCGCCGTATTCAAAGATGATGCGCGCGATCTCCTCTTCAGGAAGACGCGCCAGCAGTTCGGCGGCCGTCTCTTCGTCGCCCCCGGCGTCCATGCGCATGTCGAGCGGCGCATCGTGCCGGAAGCTAAAGCCCCGCGCGGGCGTGTCGAACTGCAAGGATGAGACACCCAGATCAGCCAGTACACCGCTAACTTCGCGCTCGCCCGTCTCCGCCCCTATGCCAGCCAACTCGCGGAAGTTTGCCTGCACAAAGCGACAGCGTGGGCCAAAATGCGCCAAACGGCGACGCGCGTGGACGAGCGCTTCCGGGTCACGATCAATGCCTAGCACGCGCGTCTCCGGCGCAGATTCAAGGATTGCCTCGCTGTGCCCACCAAGCCCAAGCGTTGCGTCCACGAACAGGCCGCCGCGCTCCGGCGCTAAATACTGCACAACTTCATGCAATAACACGGGGCGATGGGGCGCGTCCGGCCCCCCACCTGACGCTGGCATCACCACCACCCCGTGATGTCAAAGAACGCTGACAAGTGCTGCACGCCGAATGCTGAGATTGGCAGCGATCTATAGCCGCGCACTTGTCGCTCTCCCACTGCTTAAATCCCAAGCCGCGCGATGGCAGCTTCGTCCTCTTCTGTATAAGGGTCGGAGAGCAGCCGCTGCTGGAAGCGCTCCAACTCCCAGACCTCTAAATAAGTCAAATAACCCAATACAGCAACATCGCCCATGACGCCAGCACTCTTCCTGAGTAGCGGATGGACGAGCACGCGGCCCTGACTGTCCATCGCCGTCTGCTGACCGAAATAATTGGTGCGATCAAGGAACCGGCGGCGTGCCGGGTCCATCGTGGGCAGCAACGCCAACCGCTGCTCAATATTTTCCCATTCGGTCAGCGGGTAGATGCGCACATGCTCTCCCGTCAGACTGGTCACATAAACCTCGGCCCCATGAGCCTCATGAATAAGGCGGCGAAAGACTGTCGGCACTTTGAGTCGCCCCTTCGCATCAACCCGCGTCGTGTAATTCCCTCTTAACATAGAGCTTCGGGGGTTGGCCGGGGCAAGGTATGCTTAAAACTTAAAGTAGAACTTAAACCGTTTGCGCCAAGTGTTCTGAAGAGTCCACTTCGAGCCACTTTTTCCCACCCGTCGCGCATATTACGCCTGCGTACGGAAACATGTCAAGAGTAAAAACATTGTCGAACAGACTTTTTTAAGCACCATATCGTGCAAAAACCACTATCTTACCCAGGGCTTTTGCTTAATCGCTGGTGTGAATGGACTCTGGACTCATACGGTTAAGCAGTTAGTACTATCTGTCACTTTCACCTTACATCCTGTATAGTGACCACCCTAAGCTCGTTCAATCGAAGTGGTGATGGCATCATTCCACTGCCTGGCATGAATAGTTTCGTTGGACTACTATTGTTTGGTACGCTGGTGGCGCTGGCGAATGTCCTAGGTGGTCTGCTGCTTACGCGCACTAAAAAGGCGTTACGAAACGCGCATCTGCTGCGCTATCTGATTGCCTTGGGCGCGGGCTTCATGCTGGCCGCGATCTTTATCGAGGTCATGCCGGAGGTAGTGCAATTATGGCTTAGCCGGCCGGGCCAAGCGGATGCCAGCCATGCTGTGTTGGGCGCGATGACGCTGCTTTTAACCGGCTATCTGCTGATACATATGGTCGAGCATACGCTTGCGCCACATTTTCACTTCGGCGCGGAGACGCATACTGAGGCGATGCTGCGCCGCTCGGCCGCTTACACGGCCATCGGCGGACTATCGATTCACACATTTTTCGACGGCGTTTCGGTCGCCGCCGCGTTTTTGGTGAACTTCAGAGTCGGTCTGCTTGTATTTCTCGCCATCCTGCTGCACAAAGTACCCGAAGGCTTCACGGCTGCCTCGATCATGTTGGCCTCCGGGCGCACGGCGCGCAGTGCTTTTCTGGCGACCTTAGTGGTCGGCGCGGCAACGTTAAGCGGGGTGCTCAGTGTAGCGTTGCTAAAGTCGCACCTAACCGCGGCGGTGGTGTACGCGCTGCCCTTCTCGGCCGGGGTCACCTTGTACGTGGCGGCGAGTGATTTGATCCCGGAAGTTAATCACATGGAACACAAGAATCCGCGTGTCTCGCTCGTCGTATTTGCGGGCGTGGCCTTCTTTTACGTGATGCACGTGTTGATTGAAAGCTGAGTGTCGGCGCAAGCAAGCGCCGAACGACTTATCGGGGCGCACATACTCTAGACTTTTGCCTTTGGCAGTTTGGCTGTATCATTCGCTGCATTCAATGAACCGACGCGCATCAATTCAAACGCTTCTCGGCGTACTACTCTGCCTGCTATGCGGTTTTGTAGTAACGCACGCACAGACCACACAGTCGCCGCTGCCCGCGCCCACAGGCTTCGTTAACGATTACGCCAACGTGCTCGACGCAGCGACGCAAACGCGGCTTGAGACGATTCTGGTAAATCTCCAGCAACAACACGACATCGAGTTCGCGGTCGTGACCGTGCCGACCACAGGCGAGCAAGACATCTTTGATTACACATTGGCGATAGCGCGCGGTTGGGGTATTGGCACGAAGGATGCCGATCAGGCAGGTCTGTTGCTGGTCGTCGCGATCAACGACCGCAAATATTTCACGCAGGTCAGCCGCCATCTCGAAGGTGATCTGCCAGACGGGCTGACCGGGCAGATTCAGCGCGAGCGACTCGTGCCGCCTTTCAAACAGGGCAATTATGCGCGCGGCATCACGGATACAGTCGAGACTTATGTCGCCACGCTCGCCGAGAAGCGCGGCTTCAGCATTGCGGGCATAGATCAGAGTCGCGCCTATCATCCACGCCAGCCCGCACGCGGCACCGGCGGCACCGGATTATCGCCCTGCGGCATCGGGCTAATCATTCTCATCGTGCTAATTTTCATTCTGGCGAATCGGGGCCGTGGCGGCGGCGGGGGTGGTTGCTTAAACCTGCTCCTGCTAAATTCGCTGTTCAATTCTACGGGTGGCAGCAGTTCCGGTGGTTGGAGTAGTGGCGGCTTTGGTGACTCTGGCAGTTCCGGCGACTCTGGCGGTGGCTTCGGCGGTTTCGGCGGCGGCGGCGATTTCGGCGGCGGCGGGTCGGGCGGCAGTTGGTGAAGGAAACGCGGAACGCTGAAAGTTGAAGTAGCAACAGTCTATCTTTTGTTCATCATTCCGCGCTCATCATTTCTTTCGGAGGTTTATGGCTAATCAGGTCGCACATGAGGCGTTCAATCATCTAATCGGCGATCTGCGCACGACGCACGGCGAGAATCTCGCGGCCGTTGTGCTCTACGGCTCGGCGGCGAGCGGCGATCAAGGCGCGCAGGATTCCGACTACAATTTACTGATCGCGCTGCAACGCATCACGCCCGAAGATTTGCGGTTGGCGCAAGCGCCGATGCGTGAGTGGCAACGGCTCGGCCATCCGCTGCCGACTTATTTTACGCTGGCTGAACTGCATGACGCGGCGGACGTGTTTCCTATCGAGTTCCAACAGATGAGCCGCGCCCGCGCCGTGCTTTACGGCACCGATCCGTTCGACACGCTACAACTGTCGGACGCGAATCTGCGGCATCAGACTGAGTACGAATTGCGTAGCAAGTTGATCCAATTGCGCCGGCACTACATTCCTGCGTCGGCGTCGGTTGACAAGTTGTGCGAGTTGATGAGCAATAGTCTGACGAGTTTCGCCGCGTTGTTCGCGCCCGCACTGATCCTGAGTGGCGTCGAACCGCCGGTGCAAAAGCGCGACTGTGTGCGCGCAACCGTCCGGCAGTTCAAGTTGGACGGCGAGCCGTTCGAGCGCATCTTCGATTTACGCGAGACGGGTGTGCGCCCCGCGACCGACACCGAAACGAACGATCTATTCGCTGCATATCTGGCACAGATCGAGCGCGTCGTGGCCGCAGTTGATCGCCTCAACGTCGTGGACGCGAGTTGAGCGGCGGGCGGAGTAAAAATTGCAAGCACATCCGCGTCCATCATCTATCAGTTGCGTGACCAAAGGAGAATACTAATGAAGCGAAAGAGATTTCTATTGCTGGCGGGCATCGTGTTCGTCTCTATTACAGCCAGCGGGTGCGGATACAATACGCTGCAAACGAAGCAGCAGAACGTTAAAGCGAAGTGGGCGGGCATCGAGACGCAGTTGCAACGGCGCGCTGATCTGATCCCGAACTTGTTCGAGGCGGCGAAAGCCGCGGGCGTGCAGGAGCAAGAAGTATTTGGCCAGATCGCGCAGGCGCGCTCGCAGTTGCTCAACGCGACGGGCGCGCAACCGCAGGGCGAGAACGGCGACAAGTCGCCCGAACAGAAACAGGCGGTCATGGCGGCGAACAACAGTTTCGGCGGGACTATCGGGCGTTTGCTTTCACTCTCCGAAAACTACCCGACGCTAAAATCGAGCGAGAGTTTCCAGAAGTTTCAGGACTCGCTTGAAGGCACAGAGAATCGCATCAGCGTCTCGCGCAACGACTACAACGGAGCCGTGCAGGACTACAACACGACACGCGGCAACTTCCCGACTGTCCTCTTCGCCAAGTTGTACGGCTTCAAAGAAGAGCCGTTCTTCAACGCCGAAGATCGCGCGCGCCAGGCACCAACCATCAATTCAGATACGCTGCGCCGCAACACAAACACCCGTTAAGCGCAGACCGCTAAAACCAAGCGAGGTCGTTGCCGCAATAAGCAACGACCTCTCTTATTTTATCTAGGCTCTATAAACGCAACGTACGTCGGCTAGGTTCAGAACCCACGTGAATTGCACATGGCGCAATGATCGCACGGCTTGCCGCCCGGTTCGACATTGCAGACCTTCTCGCGCTCGAAATAATCAACCAACTCGGATACGGCTTCACCGATGCCAAACCGCTCCTCGCTCAACTGCTGTTGGACGACGGGGATCGATGTGCTGCTCGTCCAACGAACCGGCAGCGACGACGAGCGCGGAGCTTCTTGCGCCGACCGACTGTCCTGTCCGAGCGGTGCGCGGGTTGTGCTGTGCTGCGCGGGCGCGGCCTCGTCTGTGACGTGCGATTCGATGTGCGCGAGTCGTTGCTGCATCTCGCTCAAGCCCGCCCGCAAGGCCGCCAACTCGCGGCCGACATCAGCCGAGGGGCCGGCCGCAGGTATGCTTTCCGTTGCTTGTGCCAGCCGCGCCGCTATGCGTCCGGCCAACTCACGCGCCCGATCTTGCTCTGCGCTCAAACGCCTTCCCCTCCCTGTACCGGCAGCAATTCGACGTAGTCCACCACGCCGATGATCGCCGTATCAATTGCTGCACCCGGCTCGCCCGTTGCGGCGGTCGAAGCGCCCCAGCCTTCTTGCACGATCAACACCATATCGCCCACGCCCGCGCTCACCGAATCGAGCGCGAGCAACGTCGCACCCGTCTCCACGCCTTCGGGCGTCAACGGCTGGCAGAGCATCACGCTCGCATTCGCGTAACGCTCGTTCTTCTGCGTCGCCACGACGTTGCCGATCACGCGCGCTAAGATCATCTATGTCCCACCGTCACATGTTGCTCGGAATCAACGATGCCGACAATCGTGCAATCGGTCGGCGTGTCCTCGCGCTTAAACGGAAAGCTCGCCTCTTTACCGCGACACCAGATGACCAACTCACCTATCCCAGCGCCAATCGCATCAAGCGCCACAAGCGGCCCGCCCTGCGGTTGCAACTCGCTGTCGAGCGACTGCACGATGAGCAACTTCCGCCCTTCCAGCGAATCGTTCTTCACCGTCGCCACGACCGTCCCGATCACCCGCGCTAGTTGCATAGAAAACTGTTAGCGATTAGCTTAAAACTCTGCCTAGCCATACTGTTTACGCTGTACGCTTCAACTTACGCGACAGACAAAAGCTAATAGCTAATAGCTCGCTCTCAATCGCCGTTCAAATCCACCGTGTCTATGACGCCGACAATCGCGGCGTCAACCGGCACATCCTTCATGCCTGCGGCGAGTCGCGCCGACGAGCCGGCGACGACGAGCACGCGCTCGTGAAAGCCCGCGCCGACCGTGTCCACGGCGACGACATAGCTGCTCGTGTCCGTGCCGTCTAAATTGACGGGTCGCACGATCAGCAGTTTCTGGCCCCTGAGCCGTTCGTCCTTCTGCGTGGCGACGACCGTGCCGAGTATGCGCGCGATGAGCATCTCTGCTTAACCTTGATTGCCGATGGGCAACGCTTCGTCCACGCTGCCGTGCGGGCGCGGGATGACGTGGACGCTCACCAACTCGCCGACGCGCCTTGCGGCGGCCGCGCCCGCGTCCGTCGCGGCCTTCACCGCCGCCACGTCGCCGCGCACAATCGCGGTCACAAATCCCGCGCCGATCTTCTCATAGCCGACGAGCGTCACGTTCGCGGCCTTGACCATCGCGTCCGCGGCTTCGATCATCGCCACGAGACCTTTCGTCTCGACCATGCCGAGTGCTTCCTGTGCCATCTTTGCTCCTGTCAATTCTGGAATCGTAAATCGAAAAAGAGAATCTCAAGCTGCTCCGTCAAGCGCATCGTCATCTGCGTCGCCCTCATATTTACAATCGCAGCCTATCACCTGTCCATCGCAGACGGGGCATCTTTCAACATCACAAAGGAAAGGTACGTGGTATTGACCTTTGCTTGCACCACAATCGTGGCAGGGCTGACGATCTGCGCCCCAGTCCTCCGACTCATCCCCATAACGAATCCGTGGCAACTCTTTGCCATTGATTGTATAGGTACGCCGCTGCTGAGCTTCCTCAATTATTTGAAGGCTGGCTTCAATCATACATCTTATTGACATTCGCTGCCTGCGCCAACAACTCGATCAACTCTTCGCGCGTCAGATTGATCTTACCCGCGCCGTTCGTCGTGGTGTTTGCGGGCGGGCGCGTCGCCCCGTCGCTTGTCCGCTCGCCTGTCGGACAGGTGATCTTTGTCTCATGCAGATAGCCGCACGACTGACAACGCGCACGCTCGTCTAGATAACCGGCGCGCTCGCGCACGTCGATTAATTTCTCAATCGCATCGGGCGACAGATTCTGCGCGCCGCCGAGCGCCCGCGCGAGGATGGCGATCTTCGCCGTGTGCTCCAAAGTTTCCAGCCGGTCGAACGCCTGCCACACATCCGCGCCATAAGCGACCGCGCCGTGATTGGCCATCAACAGCGCGTTGTGATGTTTGACGAGCGGCTGCATCGCCGCCGTCAATTCATCGGTCGAGGGCGTGCCATACTGCGCGAGCGGCACACAGCCCAAAGTTAAAATAACTTCCGACAAGATCGGCTGATCAATCGCCAGCCCCGCGACCGCGAACGCCGACCCGTGCGGCGGGTGCGCGTGACAAACCGCCTTCACTTCCGGCCGCTCACGATAGATCAACAAGTGCATCGCCAACTCGCTCGATGCCCGGCGATCATTGAGCGGCTGGCCGTCTAAATCCGTGATGGCCAGCCCGTCCTCCGTCATGCGCCCCTTGCACGTCTGCGTCGGCGTAGCGACGATGCGCCCGTCATCCAGACGCACGCTCACATTGCCATCCGACGAGACGACATAACTGCGCTCATATAACAACTGGCCGACGCGCACAATCTCGCGCCGCGCGGTCTGTTCATCCATGTTGCTCAGCACTGTCAGACGTTGGGCTGACTGTCTTCTAATTTCTAGACGCGGGCGCGTATCTGGTATGTGTCGGCAATCAGCGATCTTAATTGCCGATTGAAACTATCAAGCGCCGCTTCAATCTGCGTCAACCGCTGCAATACGCCTTCCCAGATCGGGCGCGTCTCGCGCAGCCGCGCATCAACTTTATCTTCGAGTGAAGTTAAGCGTGATTCGAGTGAGGTCAGGCGCGTGTCGAGCGTGACAACGCGATCCTCAAGTGCCGCTAAGTGGGAATGCACGGCGGCAAACTCTTGCCGCATCGCCGCAAATTCTGCGAGTACACGCTCCTCGAAAGACTGGGGCGGTAATTTCTGTGTGAGGTCTTCGCTCATGTTGTCTCCTTCTTCATCGCGTGGGCTTGTCCTGCTGCGGCAAGTATAACGCGCGCGGGCTGGAAGCGGAAAGATGCGGGCCGCAGTCGCGCGTTGCCGAAGCCCTGTGCATCAACTACAATTCAGGCGCACAATCGAGACGCTCCCGAAATCTTCGCTCGACGTAAAGCTGTAACGAATGATCGCGCATCTATCCGGCACATTACTCGCAAAACAAGCAACCAGTGTGATCCTCGACGTGAACGGCGTCGGCTATGAAGTGACGATTCCGGTCACGACCTTTTACGACTTGGCCGACGCGGGCGCGCCGGTCGCGCTCCGCATCTACACCTACGTCCGCGAGGACGCGCTGCAACTCTTCGGCTTCAAGACGGCGCGCGAGCGTGAACTGTTCATGCTCTTGATCTCCGTCAGTGGCATCGGGCCGAAATCCGCCATCGCCATGCTATCGGGCATGAGCGCCGACGAGATCATCGCGGCCATTCGCACGAGTAATCTCGCGCGCCTGACCTCCGCGCCCGGCGTCGGCAAGAAAACGGCCGAGCGCCTCGTCATTGAGTTGCGCGATAAAATGACCGCGCTCACGTCGCCCGCGCTCGAAGAACAACTCGCGGCGCTGCCTGGCGGCGCAAGCGGCCAGCAGACGCAAGACAATTTGCACGACGACACGCTCGCCGCGCTCGTCCAACTCGGCTTTCAGAAAAACGCCGTCGAAAAGGCCGTCGCCCAGGCCATGCAGGATGGCGGCGATCTGACAGTCGAATTATTGCTGCGCCGCAGTCTACGCCTGCTCTCGAAAGGCTGAGCATGTAACGCGGAACGGTGAACGCTATAGGATAAATGAAAAGCAATTCTGTCTTTAGCAATCTCATTCCGCCTTCATTATTCCATTTATGTCTGAAGAACTTGAGCCAGCCAGCGTGCGTAAAGTCGCCATGACGGACGAAGAGCAACAGTTTGAACTGTCATTGCGCCCAACGCGCCTCGCCGAGTACATCGGCCAGAAGAAGGCGAAGGACAATCTGCGCGTTTACATGCGCGCCGCCACGCAACGCCGTGAAGCGCTCGACCACGTGCTGCTCACGGGCCCGCCCGGCTTAGGCAAGACCACGCTGGCCAACATCGTCGCCAACGAGATGAACGCCGAACTCCGTTCGACCGCCGGCCCCGTGATCGAAAAGACCGGCGATCTGGTTGCGCTCCTGACCAACTTGCAGGAAGGCGATGTACTCTTCATCGATGAGATACACCGCATGAATCCGGCCATCGAAGAGGTCTTGTACCCGGCGATGGAAGACTATCAAGTGGACATCATGATCGGGCAAGGCACGGCGGCGCGCTCGATCAAGTTAGACCTACCGAAGTTCACCTTAGTCGGCGCGACTACGCGTGCCGGTCTGATCACCGCGCCGTTGCGCGGTCGGTTCGGCATCGTCTTCAACTTGGATTTTTATAAGCACGACGAGTTGGAATTGATCGTGCGCCGCTCGGCCGACATCCTCGGCGTCGAGATCGACGAAGGCGGCGCGCGTGAGCTTGCCCGGCGCGCACGCGGCACACCGCGCATCGCCAATCGCTTGCTCCGGCGCGTGCGCGATTTCGCGCAGGTGGAGCATGAAGGGCGTATCACGCAAGTGGTCGCCAACGATGCGCTCAACCGCATGGAGGTGGATACTTACGGCTTGGACGAGATGGATCGCAAACTGCTGCTGACGATCATCGAGAAGTTCGACGGCGGCCCGGTCGGCATCGGCACGATCTCCGCTTCGATCCAGGATGAAAGGGATTCGATTGAAGAGATCATCGAACCGTATCTGATCCAGATCGGCTTCCTCAATCGCACCCCACGCGGGCGCATGGCGACACGACTTGCTTATCAGCACTTCGGCGTCGCACCGCCCACAGCAAGCCCGGGTTTATTCAATTAAGTAGCGGCCGGTTGGCGTGTTATGAGACGTTGGTTAGCATCTTGGTCGCGGCATAATTTCGGCGTGCGCAACCGCGCGCCGTGGCGCTCGCTCATCGTCCACACCTTCCACCAGTTCCACGAGAACGATCTGTTCACGCCGGCCGCCGCGATGAGTTATTTCGGGCTGCTCACGCTCTTCCCCGCGCTGCTCGTGCTGCTCGCGCTCGGCAACCATTTCGATGTGGGCAAAGAGATGCTCAATCGCGCGGTGGATGTCTATCCCGGCTCGCGCGATTTTTTACGCACGACGTTGCGCTCGTTGGAGGACGTCGGCCCGAGCGTCATTATCAGTTGCGTGGTGGTCACGCTGTGGGCCGGCTCGTGGGTTTTCAACGTCATCGAGCACGCGATCAACCGGCTGTGGGGCACGAAGCCGCGCACGTTCCTGCATGGGCGCGGCATCACGCTCGGCATGATCGGCGGCATCGGCGTGTTGATGATCGCGTCGGTGTTATTAACTTCCGTACTCGTCGCCTTGCGCGAGTTGGCATCGCGGCTGACGCCGCGCCAGATCGAGCGCGTCACCATTTTGGCGGTCGCGGGCAACGCTTTCTGGCAACTCATTTTCACGCTCGTCAGCATCCTCATCACCATCGCCTTGTTCACGCTCGTCTATCGCTTCATGCCAAGTGGGCGCGTGACGCTGCGCGATTCGATTCCGGGCGCGGTCGTCGCAGGGCTGTTGTGGGAGGCGGCGAAATACATCTTCGCGTCGAGTTTGCACTACTTCCACTACGATCAAATTTACGGCTCGGTCGGCGCGGTCGTCGCGGTGCTGACGTGGTCTTACGTCTCAAGCTTGATCCTCCTCTTCGGCGCGCAACTCTCGGTTGTCTTTCACCAGGAGACTTCGACCGCGCACGAAGAGGCGCTGCCCGCCGCACCGACGCCGGTCACGCCGCAGCACAGTTAAGCAACCTTCCGCATGGCCTTAATCTCCGAGTTCGATTACGAATTACCTGAAGAATTGATCGCGCAGCAGCCGCTCGCCGAACGCGATGCCGCGCGCATGCTCGTGCTTGATCGGGCGCGCGGCGTTTGGCGCGATCATGTCTTTTCCGGGTTGCCGACTGAGTTGGGCGCGAACGACGTGCTGGTGGTCAACAACACGCGCGTTTTTCCGGCGCGACTCATTGGCGAGCGCGTGCCGACGGGCGGGCGCGTCGAGTTGTTTCTGATCGCGGAACGCGCGCCGCTTGTCTGGAACGCGCTGGCGCGGCCCGCGCGCAGACTGCAACCGGGCGCACAGCTTTCATTCGGCGGCGGCCGTTTGCAGGCCGAGGTATTGGAGACGCACGAAGACGGCCAGCGCACGCTGCGCTTTACCTGCGCCGACGACTTCCATGCGCTGCTCGATGAATTAGGCCAGACGCCGCTGCCGCCTTATATCAAGCGCCCGGTTGAAGCCGCCGCTGCGCGCTCAAGCGCCGACCGTGCCCGCTATCAAACGATCTACGCGCGCACGCGCGGCGCGATTGCTGCGCCCACAGCCGGGCTGCATTTCACGCCCCGTGTGTTAACCGAGTTGCGCGCCCGCGGCGTCCGTATCGTCGAACTCACGTTGCACGTCGGCTATGGCACGTTCGCGCCCGTGCGCGTGGCAGATTTGAGCGCGCATGAGGTTGCGCCGGAGCGTTATGAGATTGAGGCCGGCGCGGCCGCCGCGCTTAACGAGGCCCGCGCCCAAGGGCGGCGCATCATCGCCATCGGCACGACGACTGTACGCGCGCTCGAAGCGGCGGCGGATACGGCTGGCTGTATTAGTGCGGGTACTGGGGAAGCGCGGCTGACGATCACGCCGGGTTACGAGTTCAAAGTAGTCAACGCGCTCGTGACTAACTTCCATCTGCCGCGCTCGTCGCTGCTCGTGCTTGTGGCCGCCTTCGCCGGGCGCGATCTCGCGTTGGCCGCTTACGCCCATGCCGTTGCCGCCCATTATCGCTTCTATAGCTACGGCGACTGTATGCTCATAATTTAGTGACGAGTGACAAGTGACAAATGACAAGTTAGAATTCCGCAGGCAAGGCGGCCGCCCCTGCTTTTCATTCTCGTTACTTGTCACTGCCTTTTATGGCTGTACTGAAGAAAATCCGTTCGCGCCTGTTTGCCCCCCGCACACAGGAAGCCGGTGCGCACGGTGCGTCGCCCGCCGCACCGGATCGTGCTGTGCTAGCGACCGATGCGCGCTACGACATTCGCCCGCTCACCGCCGCGCAACTCGACGAATGCTGGCGGCTTGATCTGCGTTGCTTCGTGGACGGCGAGGCTTATAGCCGCGAGACGTTCGAGTATCTGCTGACCTCGCCGGAGTCGGTGGCGTATCGCGCCGTGCTGCCCGATGGCGTGATGGTCGGCTTCCTCGTCGGGCTGATCGAGCCAGACCGCACCGGGCACGTCACGACCCTCGGCGTCGCCCCCGAACACCGCCGCCGCCATATCGCCCAACAGATGCTCAGCAAAGCCGAAGAGAGTTTTCACCGGCGCGGTATCCGCACCATCCGCCTCGAAGTCCGCTCCGTCAACACGGGCGCGCAACAGCTCTATCGCAATCTCGGCTACAGCGTCACGCAACGCCTGCCGCGCTACTATTCGAACGGCGGCGATGGGCTGCTCATGCTCAAGGCGCTTGATTAGCACAGACCAGGCCGTAACAGGCTGAAAGCCAGAACCGCTTGCCCGGCTCTGGCTTTTCTCTATAGTAGGACTTACGCAGTTGAAACAGAGCCTTGTTGAAAACAAAGGACTTAGCGAAAACGCTTATTCTCGTAAGTTGTTGATTCTTCGTCCAACTGCGTAAGTCCTATATAGTATCTTTAGTGTTTACGATTGCCTGGCTGGTTAGCTCTTGCGCAACTCCGTCAGTACGAGTTTGGCGATGGACTTGAGCGTGTCGAAGACGCCGGTGCCTTTGGCGGCGACGGCTTCGTGGACAGGCTCGTCTTTGCGGCGTAGTTCGGCGGTCAGGTCTGCGGTGGGAATGACGTTCGGCAGATCGCGTTTATTCAGTTGCAGCACGTAGGGGAGTTTCGCCAGGTCGTAGCCGTTGGCCTTTAAGTTCTCGTCCAGATTGAAGAGCGCTTCGATGTTGGCGTCCATGCGCTCTTCCTGACTGTCGGCGACGAAGACAACGCCGTCCACGCCCTTCAAGATCAGTTTGCGCGAGGCATCATAAAACACTTGACCGGGCACGGTGTAGAGATGGAAGCGCGTCTTGAAGCCGCGCACGGTGCCGAGTTCCAGCGGCATGAAATCGAAGAACAGCGTGCGGTCGGTCTCGGTCGCCAGGCTGATGAGTTTGCCTTTGGACGCGGGCGCGGTTGAGTCGTAGATGTACTGCAAGTTGGTCGTCTTGCCGCACAAGCCGGGGCCGTAGTAGACGATCTTGCAATTGATCTCGCGTGATGCGTAGTTGATGAAGGTCATAACTCAAAGACGGTCTCGGGTGGCGGGTGTCGAGGGGCAAGCTTAAAACATCTGCCTGCTCGTCAAATAGTCCTCGGCCCTAAGTAAATAGGCTATCAATGTCGTCGTCGGTGATGCCCGCCAGCAAGGGGTTGTCGTGGGCCGTCTCTGCGGACTCGCGTTCGATCTCGTTGAAGATGGTCGCCACTTCGCGCGAAGCCTGTTTGACGCGCAGTTTGACCAGCCCCAGACTCGAACGCTCGTCAAAGACGACCACCAACAGCGTCCGCCCGATGATGCTGATGTGAATTGACTCGCGCTCGCCTTCGTGCGAGAGCGTGGGGAACTCTTTCTCGCCGATCAGTTGGGCCATGCCGCCCGTGGCCGCGACATTGCCGGCGGCTAGGCTGGCCAGACTCGTCGTGTCGAGGCCGCTGACCTCACCCTGTACGGCGATCTCTTGTCCGTTCTTGTCCACGAGAAAGACGACGCGGGAGTAGGAATCAAGCCGCAGTTTGGCCAGTACGGTGATGATCCGCCCGTACTGCTGTTCGCGCATAATGATAGGTGTGTCTGTCATCAATACAGGCGCTTTCGCTAAAGTGATGCGAAGAAAGTAGGACGCAGGGGCGCTTGGTCAGATACTCCGCACCGAAATCTAAACCTAGGCCGAAAAAGCGGTTCAAGCTGTCGAAGGGTCTTAGTCGCTGCTGCTTGTTGGCGAGGCGCGAGGAGCCCCGACTCCTCTGGCACTCTAGCATAGCGGCTCAAGTGACTTCAACTGTTTTTCTATGTTGTCCACAATCTATCCGGCCGGAACGGGGCGCAGCAACCTGGTTGTGCCTGCAAACTACACTCCTGCGTTGCTTTATGACCCGGCCTGTGCTACCCTGTGCGCGTTTCGCAGGCTGTCCGATTTAAGCGTTTGCACGCGGACGGTAGCCAATTTGAAAGCGAGTGCTTCGCATGAGCGATCCGGTCATCAAGGGCGCGAAACGACCTACCCAACGCCCTACTACACGCAGCGCATCCTCAGCGTCAGCGGCTAATAGTCGCGAGTTGCACGCGAAAGCTGCCCACACCAAGCCTTTAGCTAAACGCGCGGGCGCGGCGAAACCGCCTGTGCGTAAGGCGACGAAGAAGACCGCCACTGCTGTGAAGGCAACTGCAAAAGTTCCGAAAGGCAAACCGCCTGTGCCGGCCAAGACGGTAAAAAAAGCTGCGCCTGTTAAAACCGATGTAAAAGCTGTGGCTAAACCGGCCAAGCAACCTGTGCCAACCAAACCCGCCCGCCCCGCGCCGGCAGCGAAAGCGCGCCCGCACACGCCGCCGTCCAGACCAGCACCACGGCCCAAGCCTTCGCAGGACGAAATGGCGGCGATCCGTGCCTTCGAGCGCGCGCACAAAGAATTTTCGCGTGGTCACTTCACCGACGCACGCCAGTTGTTTCGCGCGCTGATCGAGCAGCACCCGCATGCCTCGGAGGTGACGGCCCGGGCCCGTATCTATCTCACCATCGCCGAATCGCGGCTGCGCACCGAGACGGCCCTGCCGCGCGACCCCGACGCGCTCTACGACCGGGGCGTGATCGAGCTTAATCGCGGCGACTACGTTGCGGCGCAAGAGTTTTTCGAGCGCGCCTTGAAGCGCGAACCACAGGCGGCCCACGTACATTATGGCCTGGCGGCAACGCGCGCCCGGCTCGGTTCCGTAGCCCCGGCCCTCGCGGCCTTAGAGCGTGCGCTCAATCTGCAACCCACTTTGCGCGTCCGCGCGCAGCACGATCCAGACCTCGCGGCCTTGCGCAGTGACCCGGACTACGAACGTCTGCTCTTCGCGGCGCGCGCTTGAACCACCTCGCCTGCTCACCTCTCCGCCAACAATCCGGGGCGGCCGACGACGGCGCGCCATTTCCAAACTTCAACTCTTTTGACTATCATCTTGTCTAGGCGCAAAGTATAAGCGTCGGGCCGGTCGGGGGGAGTTAGCGTGTTGCACACGAGTATAGAACACGGGTTGAAGTTGGTCGCCATCGGTGGCGGCACAGGGCTTTCGACCTTGCTCGCCGGGCTGAAACAATTCGTCGGCGCACCGGGCGACGTGTGGCTCGACGCGCTCGCGGCCATTGTGACCGTCTCGGACGATGGCGGCAGTTCGGGCCGGCTACGTGACGAGTTGCAAATTCTCCCGCCCGGCGACATACGCAACTGCATGGTCGCGCTCTCCGAGGACTCGACCCTGCTGGCGCAACTCTTTCGCTATCGCTTTCGCGGCGAAGGCCAACTGAGCGGGCACAGCTTCGGCAACCTCTTTCTCGCCGCGCTGACGGACGTAACTGGCGATTTCGTCGAGGCCGTGCGCTTGTCGTCTGAAGTCTTAGCGAGTAAGGGCCGCATCTATCCCGCGACCTTGAACGACGTGCGCCTCGTCGCCGAACTCGAAGACGGGCGCGAGGTGCGCGGCGAGACGAATATCACGGCCGCGCGCGCGCCTATTCGTCGCTTGCGGCTCGAACCCGAACAATGCCTGCCGCTGCCTGAAGCGCTCGTCGCGTTGCGCAACGCAGACATCATCACCATCGGCCCCGGCTCGCTCTACACCAGTATTCTCCCCAATCTGCTTGTCGCGCGGGTCGCGCAGACGATCAACGAGTCAGCCGCGCGCAAGATTTTCATCTGCAACCTGATGACCCAGCCCGGCGAGACCGACGGCTATACCGCGCGCCGCCACCTGGAAGCTGTCCGGCAATATGCGCCGGAGATACAATTCGACTACGTGCTGGTCAACGAGCGCGCGATCAGCGCAACGCAAGCAGTGCGGTACGCCGCCGAGGGCGCGCACCAGATTGGGTTGCGTGATCAACTATTGGAGCGTGCGTTCAACGGCGCAACTGAGATCGTGCGGGCCGATTTGCTTGACGAAGGTGAGATGGTCAGACATAGCCCCGACAAGCTCGCCCACGCTATCGTCGCGTGCTACAAACAAGCGGCCGCTGATGTAGAGCCAATGCTCGCCGGTACACCGCGTTAGTAGTTTAACTTTTATGGAGAAACAGCCCCCGACAAACGTGCAGGAACCGCAAAGCACGCAGACGGCCGCGCCGCTCGACGTGCTCATCCTCGCCGCCGGCCTCGGCATGCGTATGCGTTCGCGCACCGCCAAAGTCTTGCACGGGTTGGCCGGCCGCCCGCTCATCGCGCACGTCGCCAGCAAGGCCGGCGCGCTCGTGCGCGAAGGTCGCCCCGTCCACGTCGTCATCGGGCATCAAGCGGACGAGGTAATGGCGGCGGTGCGCGCGGAGTTGGGCGCGGAGGGCGCGGCCTTCATCACGCAGACCGAGCAGCGCGGTACGGGCGACGCAGTCATGGCCGCGCACGCTGCGCTCGCCGGGGCAAACTCGACCTTGTTGATCCTCTCCGGCGACGTGCCGCTCATTCGGCCGGAGACACTGGTTGCACTCGTGCAACAACACCGCGCACATCGCGGGCACGGCGCGGCCTGTACGTTGATGAGCGTCAAACTTGATGACCCGACCGGCTACGGGCGCGTCGTGCGCGACGGCGAAGGGCGCTTCGAGCGCATCGTTGAACAGAAGGACGCGACGCCCGAAGAGCGCCAACTGAACGAGATCAATGCGGGCATCTATTGTTTCGAGACGCGCGCCCTCTTCCCCGCTCTAGCGCGTGTGCAACCGGCCAACGCGCAGGGCGAATATTATTTAACCGACGTGCCCGGCATCCTGCGCGCCGACGGCGCGGACGTGAGCGTCTTCCTGCACACGGACGCGCGCGAAGTCGCCGGCATCAACACGCGCGCCGAGTTGGCCGAGTTCGAGCGCATCTTGCGCCTGCGCACGCTGCGCCGGTTGATGCTTGACGCGGGCGTGACCTTGCTCGATCCGGCGCACACCTACGTCAGCGCCGAGGCGCAGATCGGGCGCGACACAATTCTCCACCCGGACGTACACATCGAAGGGCGCACGATCATCGGCGAAGGCTGCGAGATTCGTTCGGGCACACGCATCACCAACTCGCGCATCGGCAGCGGCGTCGTGCTGAAAGATCATTGTGTCATCGTCGATTCGGAGATCGCGGATCACTGCACGGTCGGCCCGTTCGCGCACCTGCGCATGAACGCGAAACTCGAAGAAGCGGCGGCGGTCGGCAACTTCGTCGAACTCAAAAAATCGCGCCTGGGCCGCAAAGCGAAGGCTATGCACCTCACCTATCTCGGCGACGCGACCGTCGGCGACAACACGAATATCGGCGCGGGCACAGTCACCTGCAACTACGACGGCAAAGACAAACACCCGACCGTCATCGAAGACAACGTGAAGATCGGCTCGGACACGATGCTGGTCGCGCCAGTGCGCGTCGGCGCGCGGGCCGTCACCGCCGCCGGTTCGGTCGTGACGAAGGACGTGCCGCCCGACACGCTCGTGGCCGGCGTGCCCGCCATCGTCAAGAAACGTTTCCACGAAGAATCATCGGCCGCACCAGCCGAAGCAAAAGACGCAGCCGAGACGACAGCAATAACGAGTGACGAGCTAAAGTAAGACGGCCTCGCCGCTCATCCTTCAGCAGCCAACGCTCTCCTGAAAGGTAATCGAACGCATGTGTGGCATTGTCGGGTATGTAGGCAACAAGCAGGTTGTGCCGGTCATCATTGACGGGCTGCGCAAACTGGAATATCGCGGTTACGATTCGGCCGGCATCGCGGTTGTGGACGAGCACCACTGCCTCGACATCCGCCGCGCCGAAGGCAAGCTGCGCAACCTCGAAGAAGCGCTCCGCCTGAAGCCGCTTGATGGCACGTATGGCATTGGGCACACGCGCTGGGCCACGCACGGCCGCCCCACGGAAGAGAACGCGCACCCGCACCGCGACTGCACGGGCCGTGTCGTCGTCGTGCATAACGGCATCATCGAGAATTATTTACAACTGAAAGAGCGTTTGCGCGGCTCGGATCATCGCTTCGTCACCGAGACGGACACGGAAGTGATCGCGCATCTGATCGAGGAGTATCTGCGCACCGAAACCTCGTTTGAGGTGGCTGTCCGGCAGGCGATACGCGACCTGCGCGGCATCTTCGCGCTCGCGATCATCTCGGTGGACGAACCGGACACGATCATCGCCGTGCGCCAGGGCCCGCCCGTCGTGATCGGCTTAGGCGACGGCGAATACTTCGTCGCCTCCGACATCCCGCCCATCCTGCAACACACGCGCGACGTATTCTTCCTTGGCGACGGCGAGATCGCGGTGCTAACAAAGGACGCCGTGCGCGTCACGGACTTCGAGGGCAACATACGCGAGCCGCAGCAGCAGCGCATCACCTGGGATCCGATCATGGCCGAGAAGGGCGGGTTCAAGCATTTCATGCTCAAGGAGATTTACGAGCAGCCGCGCGCCGTGCGCGACACCGTGCAGGGGCGCATCTCGCTCGACACGGGCCGCGTCTATCTCGATGAGATGAACATCACCGAGGCGGAGTTTCGCGCCTGCGACCGCGTGATGATCGCGGCCTGCGGCACAAGCTGGCACGCCGGGTTGGCCGGCAAGTACATGATCGAGCAACTGGCGCGCGTGCCCGTCGAAGTTGATTATGCCTCCGAGTTTCGTTATCGCGATCCGGTGATTGATGAGAAGACTCTGCTCATCGTCATCTCACAGTCGGGCGAGACGGCGGACACCATCGCGGCCTTGCGCGAAGCGAAAGAGCGCGGCGCGAAGGTGCTGGCGATCTGCAACGTCTATGGCTCGATGATCACGCGCGAGTCCGACGGCACGATCCTAACGCACGCTGGCCCGGAGATCGGCGTCGCCTCGACGAAAGCGTTCACCGCGCAGATGATCGCGCTCTATCTGTTCGCGCTCTACTTCGGCCAGTTGCGCGGCACACTCAGCGCGGACGAGGCCAAACATCACGCGCAGGAGTTGGCCGAACTGCCTGTCAAGATCGAGCATCTGCTCTCCGAATCTGACGAGTTGGAAGAACTGGCCAAAGAGTTTCACCGCTCGCAGGATTTCCTCTATCTGGGGCGCGGTATCAACTTCACCGTCGCGCTCGAAGGCGCGCTCAAGCTCAAGGAGATTTCCTATATCCACGCCGAAGGCTACCCGGCCGGCGAGATGAAGCACGGGCCGAACGCGCTCATCGACGAGCGGCTGCCCGTCGTCGTCATCAACACGCGCGAAGCGGGCAACAAAGCGTCCGAGTTGCGCTACGAGAAGACGCACTCGAACATCGTCGAGGTCAAAGCCCGCGAAGGCGTCGTCATCTCCGTCTTAACCGAAGGCGACGAGCTATCGGCCAAAGTCTCCGACCGCACGATCAGCGTGCCCCCATCCAGCGACCTGCTCGCGCCGATTCTCTCGATCATCCCGCTGCAACTGCTCGCCTATCACATCGCCGTGCGCCGTGGCTGCGACGTGGATCAGCCGCGCAATCTGGCCAAGTCCGTGACGGTTGAATGATGAGATCAGGGTGGCACCGCGCGCGCCTTGCGTAAAAGCCGCGCGCGGTTTTATGCTTTGTCGCACGCGACCTTAACTCCCCCCTTAAAATTTGAGCTACTCTCCCGGCGTTGGCGCGGCTGCGCTGGCTCCCAGACGGTTTCCTTGTTTGAGCGGAGATAGTTTTTGTGAGCATGGAGGGGCAGATGAGACAGATCAGACGCATTGTTAGCGCGGCGCTTGTGTGCGCGCTTGTGAGTTTGCAGTTGGCCGTGCCCGGCGTAGCGCAACGTCGTACAACGCGGCGACCCGCGCCCGCGAAGCCTGCCGCCCGCCGCCCGGCGGCGGCTGCCAACACGTCCGCAGCCGACGCACGCCTGACCGGCACATATCAACTCGATGCGCCCAACAGCGACGATCCGCAGGAGGCCGCCACGCGCGCCGCCGCCGGGTTGTCGTCCGACGCACAGCAACGTGTGCTCGATAATCTCATCCCGCGCCTCACATCGCCCACACAACTGACGCTGCAACGGCGGGCGCGCTTGCTCGACATCGCCTCCACCCGCGCGCCGCGCATCACGTTCGACGCCGACGGCGTTACCCGCAACGAGCGCGCCGCCGACGGTCATCTCGTGCAGACGCGCGCCGCGCTCACCGGCGACATGCTCTCGATCAGTTCGCGCGGAAACGCGGAAGACGACTTCGCCGTCACCTTCGAGTCAATTGAACAGGGGGAACGCCTGCGCGTGACCCGCCGCATCTCCGATGCACAACTAAATCAACCCGTCGTCGTCGTCAGCGTGTACGACAAGACCTCCGGGCTTGCGCGCTTCGACATTTATGGCCGGCCCGAAGCGGCGAGCACCAGCGCCCGCAACACGCGGCGCAATCCTGCGCGCACGACCGGGCGCAACGCGCCGCCACCTGCGACGGCCAACAATCGCACAGCGCAGACCACGCCGCCCGTGCTGCGCCCGCGCCCGCCCGCGCCTGGGCCGCCCGACAACACGCCGCCCAACACAGGCTTCACCATCGGACGCAACACACAGTTCGTCGCTGTCTTAGACGATGATCTCAGTACGGCGCGCACGCGCGTCGGCGATCCCTTCACGATGACCGTGCGCGCACCGGCGCAGTTCGCGGGCGCAACGCTGACGGGCACAATCACGCGCGTCGAACGAGGCGGGCGGATTAACGGCCGCGCCGAGTTGGCGTTTAACTTCGAGCGCATACGTCTGACCGACGGGCGCACGGATGAGTTCGCGGGCGTCGTCGAAGCGGTGCAACCGGTGGGCGGCGAAGATGTGCGGGTGGACGCAGAGGGCGGCGGCGACGTGCAGGCGCGCGACAGCCAGAACAATCGCACGGTGGAGCGCGTGGCACTGGGCGCGGCCATCGGCGCGATCATCGGCGCGATTGCGCGCGGCGGCAAAGGCGCGGCCATCGGCGCGGCCATCGGCGCGGGCGCGGGCGCAGGCTCAGTCTACGTGCAAGGGCGCGACGATCTCGAACTCCCGCGCGGCTCGGAAATCACCTTGCGCGCCAACCCGAACGGCTAACGCGCGCCACAGCCGACAAACTCAAGTGCGGGACGATATGACAATGGCGCGGCTGCCTGGCACATCGTTCCGCGCTTTCGCTTTTACGCTGACCGCCGCACAGCTTTCGTGTAGAATGCGCCACACGGAGGACTCACCACTTATGACGAACGAAGAGCTGCAACGCACGATGGACTTCATCCTCGCCCAACAGGCGCAGTTTGCCGTCAACATGCAACAGCTACAAGAGGGGCAAAAGGAACTACAGGCAGCGCAGACACGAACCGGGCAACTCGTGACGCACTTAACCAATGTGCTGCGCGAAGTGGTAGATGAGCAGGTGCGTATGAGCGAACGGCATGCAGCAGCGCAAGCACATACTGAAGAACGGCTCGCCGCGTCGCGGGCACATGCTGACGAGCGATTCGCAGAGCTAGCTGACTCGCAGGCACATACCGAGCAAAAGCTGAATGCGCTGATCGACATCGTGCGCGCGGGGCGCAACGGTAAGGCGTAGAGTTAGACCGATTAGCTCAAGCAGACCAAGTAATCTTCACCGTCAGACACACAACGCGGGTTAATAAGTATGGAAGCACTCGAAACATATCTCGGCGAGTTGCGCGCGATTCGCAGCACGGGCGCGGCAGTGCGGGAGACTTCTTATTACCCTGCGCTCGTCGCGCTGCTGAACGAGGTCGGCAAGACGTTGAAGCCGAAGGTGCAGTGCATCCTCAATCCGAAGAATCAGGGCGCGGGGATTCCCGATGGCGGACTCTACGAAGCGTCGCAATTTCAGCGTGGCACGGGTGCGCCGATGGAGGGGCAACTGCCCGCACGCGGCTGCGTCGAGGTTAAGGGCACGAACGAAGATGTGGCGCAGGTGGCCGCGAGCAAGCAGGTGCAGACCTATCTGCGCACGTACCGGCAAGTGCTGGTGACGAACTATCGTTCGTTCCTATTGGTCGGGTATGACGAGAACGGTAAGCCGGTCACGCTTGAAGCTTACGACCTCGCAGAGAGTGAACAGGCGTTCTGGGCGGCGTCGCCGCGTGCGTTGGCGGCACAGCACGGCGCGCGGTTCGTGGAGTATTTGAAGCGGGTGATGTTGCACGCGGCGGGGCTGGTTGATCCCGAACAGGTGGCGTGGTTTCTGGCGTCTTATGCGCGTGATGCGAAGGCGCGGATCGAGGGTGTGGAGTTACCGGCGTTACAGAACGTGCGTGCGGCGTTGGAAGGGGCGTTGGGCTTACGGTTTGAGGGCGCGCAGGGCGAAAACTTCTTTCGTTCGACGCTGGTGCAGACGCTTTTTTATGGCGTGTTCTCGGCGTGGGTGTTGTGGAGCAAGAAGCATCCGCCGGGAGACGGGCAGACGCGGTTCGATTGGCGCACGGCTTCGTATGAGTTGCATGTGCCGATGATCCGCGCGTTGTTTTATCAGGTGGCCTCGCCGCAGACGCTCGGCCAACTCGGTCTGGTGGAAGTGTTGGACTGGACGGCCGCCGTGTTGAATCGTGTGCAGCGTGCGGAGTTTTTCGCGCGGTTCGAGGAGGGGCAGGCGGTGCAGTATTTCTACGAGCCGTTTCTGCAAAACTTCGACCCGCAGCTACGCAAGGAGCTTGGCGTCTGGTACACGCCGCAGGAGATCGTGCAGTACATGGTGGCGCGCGTGGACACGGTCTTGCGCGAAGAGTTGCACATCGCGGACGGGTTGGCGGACGAGCGCGTCTATGTGCTTGACCCGTGTTGCGGGACGGGGGCTTATCTCGTCGAGGTGTTGCGGCACATCGGGGCGACGTTGACGGCGCGCGAGGGCGAGGGCTTGAGCGGCCACTATCTGAAAGAGGCGGCGACAAAGCGTGTGTTCGGCTTCGAGATACTGCCCGCGCCGTTCGTCGTGGCGCACTTGCAGTTGGGGCTGCTGCTACAGAACCTCGGCGCACCGTTGAGCGATGCGACGGACGAGCGGGTGGGCGTTTATCTGACCAATGCGCTGACGGGGTGGGAACCGGCGAAGGAACCAAAGACGCACCTGCTGTTTCCAGAGTTGGAAGCGGAGCGCGACGCGGCGGAGAAGGTGAAACGCGAGACGCCGATCCTCGTCATCCTCGGCAACCCGCCGTACAACGGCTTTGCCAATGTTGCAGTGAAGGAAGAACGCGACCTGTCGAACGCTTATCGCACCACTATCAAAGCTCCTGCTCCGCAAGGACAAGGATTGAATGATCTATATGTGCGTTTCTTCCGCATAGCAGAGCGACGGATCGCGGAGCAGACCGGCGAGGGCGTGGTGTGTTTCATTTCAAACTACTCTTGGCTTGACGGGCTTTCGTTCACAGGGATGCGTGAGCGTTATTTAACTGCGTTTGATGGTGTCTGGATTGATTCACTTAATGGCGACAAGTACAAAACTGGCAAGCTAACGCCTGAAGGCAAACCCGATCCAAGTATTTTCTCAACTGAGCGAAACCGTGAAGGCATACAGGTTGGTACAGCTATCACCTTGCTTGTACGCAAAGAGACACATACGGCGGCAGAGTCGGTGAAATTCAGAAATTTGTGGGGCAAAGGTAAGCGCGAGCAGCTTCTTGCAGATGTCAAACAGGAAACCGTAGCAAGCTATTCAGATGTCACGCCGATCCTTGATCTCGGTTTGCCATTTCTGCCGATAACTACTAACGAAGCATACGGTGAATGGCCGCTACTACGCGACCTCTTCCCTGTTTCTTTCCCCGGCGTGAAAACAAGCCGAGATGATGTCGTAGTAGATATTGACCGTGAGAACTTGATTCGACGTATGGAGAAATATTTCGATCCCAAAGTGAATCACGAAGAGATGCGACGCATTGCGCCAGGGGCGATGGATAATACTGCTCGGTTCGATGCCGAATCTGTACGTGATTACTTACGCAAACGTGGTTTCTTACCACATAACATTATTCGTTATAGCTATCGCCCCTTTGATGTACGTTGGCTTTATTGGGAAGCTGAAACAAAACTGCTTGATGAGAAACGTGCCGAATACTTTGCTCAAGTATTAAACGGTAATATATGTCTTGTATCTCAACAAAAGCCACGAGGGGAATGGTCAAAACCGCAAGTCATAAAAAATGTTGGCTGCATAGATTTAATGGATAGAAGTGCTAATGTATTTCCGCTATATATTCGTTATGATGCAATGCAACGTCGTGACCTTTTTACTAAACATGAAGAGGAAACAAGCAATCAAGCCACGCCTCAACCTAACCTCTCTGAGTTTGCTGTTGATTACTTAGAACCTATTGGGGCAGTAGATGAGTATGAGAGTCTTTTCTTTCACATTGTTGCTATCTTACATGCACCTTCATATCGAATAGAGAATGATGGCGCATTGCGGCAGGACTGGCCGCGCGTCCCGCTCCCCGATACTTTGGCCGCGCTCCGTGCTTCCGCCGCGCTCGGCCGGCGTATTGCCGCGCTGCTCGACACCGAACAACACGTCGCGGGCGTCACGCACGGCACAATCGATCCGTTCCTCCGCACCGTCGCCAACGTCACACGCATCGGCGGCGGCGCGCTCAACCCGAACGCGGGCGACTTGCAGCTAAACGCCGGTTGGGGCCACGCGGGCAAAGGCGGCGTCACCATGCCCGGCAAAGGCCGCCTCACCACTCGCCCCTTTCAGCCCGCCGAACGCGCCGCCATGACCGACAGCCCGCTCGCCAGTCAACTAACCGATGGCGACCCCGACGCATCTCTCGGCGCAGACACGCACGACGTTTATCTGAACGACGTAGCCTGCTGGCAAAACGTCCCAGCGCGCGTCTGGGCCTACACCATCGGCGGTTATCAGGTGATGAAGAAGTGGCTCAGCTACCGGGAACACGAATTGTTGCGGCGCGACCTGACGGCCGACGAGACGCGCGAGGTTATGCAGATGGCGCGGCGCATCGCAGCCCTGTGCTTACTCGAATCCGCGCTCGACGATAACTACTCAACTGTCAAAGCCGCCGCCTACGCTTGGCCGGCGACGGTCTAGCCGCGTAAGAATTCCTTTGCAGCCTGCACAACCCCGGTTGTGGCGTGCAAGTTCGCGGTCGCAAGGCGCGCGAACGCGGTCGCAGCCGCGCAGATCATACTCGCAGCGTGTTAGATCGTGTTTGCAGACTGTAAGATCGTAGTTACAACGTGCAAGAGTGGCGTTGTAGGTGTGCAGATTATAGCTGCGGATTGCAAGATTGGAATTGCAGTGTGTGCGCGGGCAGTTGCAATGTGAAAGATTGTGATTGCAGGTGCGCGGGGTCGGGCTATAGGGCTGTGATGCAGTGTTGCAACGTGCGCGAAGGCTGTTTTGGGCGCGACTGACTGCGGCCTGTGGGCGGCAGAAAGAATTTGTATGCGGCGACAACCGATGGCTGTATAATCGCCGTCTCTAGCAGTTGCCGTAAGGCCATCTAACGCATCGTTGTCACTCAACCTGAAGAACCTCACAGTTCTTCGCTGACCCACTCAAGGAGACTCAAATCATGCAAAACACAGAGAACCGTAAGCTCGCTATGCTCGCGCGCGTTGATAACTTCTGTGCCGTCGAACACGCGGGCGATTTCCCCGCCAAGACACGCGGCGGCGAACTGGCGCAGAGCATTAAGCAAAACCTGACGGCGGTCAACGACGAAGTGGCCGCGCAAGCGACGGCGGCGCGGCTGGCGCAGGCCGGTACGGACGGCAAAGAAGCGGCGCGCAACGCGCTGCGCAGCGCCCTGGAGCAGCTTAGTCAGACAGCGCGCGGCATGGACGCCGACATGCCCGGCACGGCCGCCAGTTTCAAGCTGCCGGCGCGCACAGATAACGCGCTCATTGCCGCCGCCCACGCCTTCCAGACCAACGCCACACCGCTCAAAGCCGAGTTCATCAAGAACGAACTGCCCGCGGACTTCCTCACGCAGTTGCAACAACACCTGTCCGCGTTCGAGCAAGCCCGTACCACCCGCGCCACGCAGACGGGCCGGCAGGTGGCCGCCACTGCCAGCATCCGCGCGTTGCTCGCCGCGGGCGTCAATGCCGTGCGCCAACTCGACCCCATCGTGCGCAACAAATACCACGCCGACCCGGCCACGCTCGCCGCGTGGGCAAGCGCCAGCCACATCGAACGCGCCCCACACCGTAAACCGGCCGCGCCGAAAACCGACGTACCAGCCGCGAAGCCGTAACGCGCCGGCCGTCATGCTCAAATCGTAGCGCCAGCACCCGTCTTTCGAGTTTGCCGGCCGGGACGAAAACAAACGAGGCCGCGACACGACAGTCGCGGCCTCAACGCGATTTGCTGCCTAATTACCCTTACCCGCGTTCATCGCTAATTACGATAGCGTGCAACCTTGCCCCGGATCGGCTATTCAACGTACGCCGGTTGTCAGAGTTCGCGGCCCGGCGTGCATTTCACCCTTGCCCTGCCCGCACGCCGGCCGTAAGCTATGCGCCGTCACCCCAAGCGTCGCTCGCTCACAGGTCTTTCGCTACAGGCGCTCACTATGGACACCAAAGCAATACTATCCGCAACCCGGCCGCGGCCGCGCACCGTTGTACGCGCGCTGCTGCTCATTGCGTGCGCGCTCGCGTCGCACTTACACACGTCGGCGCAGACGCCCGCGCCCGTGCCGAAAGATACGAGCACGCTCGCCGGGCGCGTCACGAGCGAGGGGCAGGGTGTGGCGGGCGTACTGGTCACGCTGATACCGGCTGAATGGAATGGCCGCCCACCCACGCCGGCGGCCAAAGCGACGACCGACGCGGATGGTCAATATCGACTGACGAACGCACCGCCGGGTCATTATTACCTGACCACGTCCGCGCCGGCCTACGTTCTCACGAACGGGAACGCGGCCATATTGTGGCGTGGGCGGCAGTTGAACATTCTGGCGGGCGACCAACTTGCGGGCCTCGACTTCACGCTCACGCGCGGCGGCGTCATCACGGGCCGCGTGCTGAACGCCGACGGCAAGCCGTTGATTGAGGCCCTGGTACGCCTGCGGCCCGTAGATGAAACCGACCGCCGCAATCCGCAAGTCTTCAGTACGCCAGTTGCGCCTTACACCTTCCAGACCGACGACCGGGGCAGCTACCGGCTCTACGGGCTTAACACCGGGCGTTATCTTGTCTATGTCGGCGACGCACAGGACACGGGCAACGGGCGCGTCCGCAACGGCAGCTACTACCCGCGCACTTTTTACGGCGACACGACTGAGGAGACGAAGGCCAAGCCCGTCGAGGTCACGGCCGGCGCAGAGACGAGCGGCGTGGACATCACACTCGGCAACCGGGCGCGCTCTTACGAAGCGGCGGGCCGGGTCGTGGACGACCGCGGGCAGCCCGTCGCCGGGGCGATGTTGGGTTATAGCCCGATCTATACGAGCGGTCGTTTTGCGGGCCGCACTGGTGCTAGCATCACCGGCGAGCAGACGAATGCGCGCGGTGAGTTTCACATTAAAGGTCTGCTGCCCGGTCGCTACAGTCTCTTTGCCGCGCCGCCGCAAGCCTTCCCCCCGGCCCAGAGTCCGTTTTACAGCGCGCCGGTGTCTTTTGAGATCACGGAGCAAGACGTGAGCGGACTCAAGCTCAATCTCGTGCGCGGCGCAACCATCAGCGGCGTGGTGGTGCTTGAAGGCATAACTAACCCGACTGTGCGCGCCAACAGTCTGAAGGAGTTGCAACTCGGCGCAATCGCGCACTCGCCGGATAGTATGGCCGCGCCGTTCAATACCCCTGCACCGGTCAACGCCGATGGGAGCTTTCTGCTCACCGGCTTGCCCCCCGGCCTAATCGAGTTCTATCCGATGCAAGGCTTTTCTCAGCCGCAGGGGTTGACCATCGTGCGCGTGCAGCACGATGGCGCGGAGCAGCCGCAGGGGCTTGAGGTCGCGGCCGGCGCGCAGGTGACGGGGGTGCGCGTGGTTATGGCCTACGGCGTGAGCGTGATTCGTGGGCAGGTGCAGTTTCCGACGGGCGCGTGGCCGGCAGGCGGGCGCATCGCCGTCAACGTACAGCGCCTGGATGCGGCCACGACCAACGGCGGCTATGTCGCGTCCGTCGTGGTGGATGAGCTTGGGCGTTTCGTGGTTGAGAACCTGAGCGCAGGCCAGTACGAGTTGACGCTCTTCGATGCTTCGCCCGGCCGCACGCCCGGACAGGGCCGCCAGCCGGCCGACCGCAAACCCGTCAGCGTGCCCGACAGCGGCGAAGTACAGGTCACCCTCATCTTCAATCAACCCGCGCCGCCGCCGCAGTGAGCGCACACAAACAAGTTAGCGCAAAGCGCCGCCAGCACATGGGTAAGACAATGAACCACGAAGGCAGAGGCATAAACGAAAGTAGCGGCTCAATCCGTGCGGGCATTATGCTTCGTGCCCAGGCGTATGCCTGCGGGCGTAAACCGTTCACGCCGCGCCCGGCTACTATGCTCCGCGCCGGCTTGTCATGTTCCGTGCTCATTACCTGTGCGCTCTTGCTTTGCGGCACCGGCACATCCGCCTCCGCGCAGACCGACGACGCGGCGCAAGGCACGATCACGGGGCGCGTCATAGACGAAGCCGGCCAACCCATCGCCGATGCGCGGATCAGCGTTTATAGTCCACGCCGGCAGTCGAACATAACCAGCGACACGGACGGCCAATTCACCACCGACAAGCTGCCGCGCAGCACGTATAACGTCAACGTCTTCGCCCCCAGCTACTTCGATCCCGCCAATCTAGCGGCCGACCCGGCTGAGCGCACCTACTATCAACCTGGCGACACAGTTACGATCAGATTGCACAAAGGCGGGATCATCACCGGCCGCGTCACGAACGCGGCGGGCGAGCCGCTCGTTGCCGTGCGCGTGGCCGCGATCCGCGTGCGTCCGCTCGCCGGCCAGGCTGCGCGTACCGCCGCGCAGAATCTACGCCCGTTCGAACGGGTCACCGATGATCGCGGCATCTACCGCATCTACGGACTGCTGCCCGGCGTCTATCTCGTCTCTGCCGGCGGCCAGGGCGCGGCCGGCTTCAGCCTCCGGCCATCCCCCTACGACGATGATGCGCCCACCTTCTATCCCGCGACCACGCGCGATGGCGCGACCGAAGTCTCCGTGCAGGCCGGGCAGGAAGCAACCGACATTGACATACACTATCGCGGCGAGCCGGGCCACGCCGTCAGTGGCGCTATCGGCAATACTGGGGCGGTCGCCGCTAATAGTTCTATCTCGGTCTCGCTCGTCTCGGTCGGCCTCAACTACCCCATCGGCTCACGCTTCTTGTCGGGTCGTGATAACGATCAGTCATTCGTCTTCACCGGCATTGCCGATGGCGATTACGATCTTGTCGCCGAACAGTTCAGCCGCGAGGGCCGCAGCACCGCGGGCAGCCAACGAGTGCGCGTGCGCGGCCAAGATGTGACTGGTCTCAAACTCACGCTCGCGCCGCTGGCCGCCGTCGCGGGCCGCGTCTTGCTCGACGCCGCGCCGCCCACGGCCGCGTGGCCGGAGCAATGTCAACGCAAGCTCAACAGCAGCGTCAGCGAGACGACCATCATCGCGCGGCGCGAACGCGACCAAGGCGCTGATGCCGCCCTAAACCCCGGTGGCGGCAAGCTCGCCGATACGGCCCCCGACGATAAAGGCGAGTTTGCCCTGCGGGGCCTCGCGCCCGGCCGCTTCCGCCTCGATGTGCGCCCGCCCGGCCCCGATTGGTACATCCGCACCGCCACGCTCGCGCCCGCGCCTGCGCCTGCGGCCCCTAACAACAAACGCGCGCCGCCGTCTGCGCCTACCGCCGCCGCCGCTAACAACAGCAATCCACTTGTGGACGGACTAACCCTCGCCGCCGGCACACAGGTCAGCGGCTTGACGCTCACGCTCGCGCCCGGCGCAGCCGCGTTACAGGGGCGCGTCGCACCGGCGGGCGCAGGCGCAGGCGCAGCGTTACCCGATTTGCAAGTTTATCTCGTGCCGGCCGAGCGCGAACGCGCCGACGATGCGCTGCGCTACGTGGTCGCGCACGTCCGCGCCGACGGCACGTTCGCCTTCTCGCACCTCGCGCCCGGCCGCTACCATCTCATCATGCGCCCCATCATCGCGCGCGAGTCCGGCGCGGACGAACCGCTCACCATGCCCTTCCCCGACGCACAGACGCGCGCCCAACTGCGCCGCGACATAGAGACGACCGAGACGATTGCACTACAACCCTGCCAACGCCTCAACGATCACGTGCTCCGCTACGCGCCGAAGAATTGAGCCAATTAGGAGCAGAAACTTCTTGGTCTGCCGGCCGTTTTGCGCCCGGCGTAGCGTGTGCTTAAATGCTGATCGGGTAACGAATCATGCACCATGCACACACGCTCGCCGCGCCGCACACCGCCCTTGTCATCATCGACATGCAGGAGAGCTTCCGCTCCGCCATCTCCGACTTCGCCCAGACGGCCACGCGCATCGCGCTCGTCGCGCACGCCGCGCAACTGCTCAACGTGCCCATCATCGTCACCGAACAGTATCCGCAAGGCTTAGGCCACACGGCCGACGAAATTCGCTCCGTGCTGTCATCGGGCGTCGAGCCAATTGAAAAAACTGCGTTCAGTGCGTGCGGCGCAGAGGAGTTCGGCGCACAACTCGCACACTTCGGCACGCAGCAAGTGCTCATCTGCGGTATCGAATCGCACATCTGCGTCAATCAAACCACGCACGATCTGCTTGCACAGGGCTTGCAAGTGCATCTCTTAACCGACTGCATCACCGCCCGCGCCGCGCACAACAAACACGCCGGCATCGAGAAGATGCGCGCGAGCGGCGCGCTACCATCGGCCACCGAACTCGCGCTGTTTGAACTCATGCGCGACGCACGGCACGAACAATTCAAGGCCATTCAGAAACTGATCAAGTAAACATGGATTTTCTCGCAGGTCTCAACGAACAACAACGCGCGGCCGTATTGACGACCGACGGGCCGCTGCTCATTCTCGCGGGCGCAGGCTCCGGCAAGACGCGCGTGATCGTGCAGCGCATCGCGTATCTGATCGCGGAGCGCAATGTCGAACCGTTCCACATTCTCGCCGTCACGTTTACCAACAAGGCGGCGGGCGAGATGCGCGAGCGCGTGCTGCGGCTGCTCGGCAACGCTCCGATGCGTGGCGCGCCGCTCATCGCCACCTTCCATAGTCTCTGCGTCCGCATCCTGCGCCGCGACATCGCCACGCTCGACGAAGGCTACACGCGCTCGTTCACCATCTACGATCAGGACGACTCGGTGCGCGTCGTCAAAAGCGCGATTAAAGATTTGGGCTATGACAACGAACGCCTCGCGCCGCGCCAGACGCAGGGCGCGATCAGCCACGCCAAGAATCAGGGTCTCGACGCCGAAGCCTATGCCGCGCGCGTCGAATACGCCGACGAGAAGAAGGCCGCCATCGCGCGCATCTTCAAGCTCTACGAAGAACGCCTGCGCAACAACAATGCGCTCGATTTCGACGACCTGCTAATTAAGACCGTCCGCCTCTTGCGCAAAGATGCGGTCGTGCGCGCCCATTACAACGACAAGTTTCGCTACATCCTCGTGGACGAATATCAGGATACGAACAGTTTACAGTTCGCGCTGATCCGCTTCTTGACCGAGAAACAGCAGCACGTCTGCGTCGTCGGTGACGAGGATCAGAGCGTCTATAAATGGCGCGGCGCGGACATCACCAACATTCTGAACTTCGAGCAGCATTACCCGGCGGCGCAAGTGATTCGCCTCGAACAAAATTATCGCTCAACGCAGACGATCCTCGATGCGGCCGGCGCGGTCGTGAAGCACAACACCGAGCGCAAGGGCAAGACGTTGTGGACGGCGAACCCGGCGGGCGAGCAGTTGCGCTACTATCAGGCGCTCGACGCCGACGGCGAGGCGCGCTTCGTTGCGGGCAAGATCGAAGAGCATCGGCGGCGCGAGCCGGACTTGCGCGCGGCCATTCTCTATCGCACCAACGCGCAGTCGCGCCTCTTTGAAGAAGCGCTCCGGCGCGCGAATCTCCCGTATAACATCGTCGGCGGCTTCTCGTTCTACGAACGCGCCGAAGTGCGCGACGTGATCTCTTATTTGAAGCTCGCCTTGAATCCGCACGATTCGGTCGCGCTCATGCGCGTCATCAACACGCCCACGCGCGGCTTGGGCAAACAGACGCTCGATGAGCTTGAACGCCGCGCCAAAGATTTCGGCGTCTCGCTCTGGGAAACGCTCGCGCTCGTCACCGACCCGCAGGCCGAGCGCAAAGCATTCAATCCGCGCGCTACGAACGCGCTCAAGAATTTTCAACAGATCATCACGAACCTCGTCACGGTCGCGCAACGCGAACCGGCGTCCGAAGTGGTCAAGGCCGCGATCTTGGATTCCGGCTACGCGCAGTCGTTGAAGACCGAGAACAGCGAAGAAGCCGAAGGGCGCTTGGAGAATTTGCAGGAGTTGGTCAACGCGGCGGTTGATTACGATAAGGAAGAGGGCGGCGGCTTGCGCGACTTTATTGATTCCGCTGCGCTCGTTGCCGACTCGGATCAATATCAAAGCGACGCGCCCGTCACCTTGATGACGATGCACTCCGCGAAGGGCTTAGAGTTCCCGCTCGTTTTCATTGTCGGGATGGAAGACGGATTATTCCCGCACGCGCGGGCGGCTGCCGATAAAGCGGAACTAGAAGAAGAGCGGCGGCTGTGCTACGTCGCGATCACGCGCGCTGAAAGATTTTTGTACGTGTCGCACGCGATGAAGCGGCGCGTCTATGGTGAAGAATTGGCAGCCGAGCCGTCGCAGTTCCTAAACGAGATGCCGCTTGAGTTAATGGACGACCTGACGCGCGGCCCTTCGTGGCTCTCGTTCGCGCGCAGTTCCGCGCGCGTCGAGAATTTGCAGGCGGCGCGGGCCTTGCGCGGCGCACCGGATGCGCCGCGCGCAAGTCAGTCGTACGCGGGCAAGACTTACGACAGCGTTGACTCTATCGCCGAGTTCTTCCGCCAGCGCGGGCAGCAGTTCAGTCCGCCCGCCAGCGCGCCCGCGCAACAACCGATCATCAAACGCCGCACAGAACAGACAAGCGCAACGGCAGCCGCTGCTGCCACCGGCGGCTTCACGCCCGGCGCACATGTGCGCCATGCGAAATATGGGCGCGGGCTGGTGCTGCGGCGCGAGGGCACGGGCGACACGGCCAAACTGACCGTCAGTTTCCCCGGCTTCGGGCAGAAGAAGCTGATCGAGAAGTACGCAGGCTTGGAGAAAGCTTAGCTTTCATTTGTGAACCTGTCATAATCAAACACGCAAGCCGGGCCCGCCGGCCGCGTTCTTGTCTGCGACCAGCAAGTGTTGAAGGAACTTCCCCGTATGAAAGCATGCACCGGAAAGTGGCGCGCAGTGGTGGCGCTGTTGCTCACGCTCTCATTCACCGCGCCGTGCTTCGCGCAACAACCGACCACAAGGACAGTTGCGCCACAGACCGGGCCGCCCGCTGCACCGGCCGCACCACCAAAGCAGGAGCCATCTGTCACGTTCGACACGTTGCTCGCCGCCGACGCTTACGCGGTCTATGGCGAGGTGCGCGGCCTTGGCCAGTACGTCAACTCGAAAGAGGTGCAGGAGTTGCTCGCGCCCTTGCGTTTGCCAGGCGGTGCGCCGCCCGAAGCGCTTGACCTGTTCAACTTCATGAGCCGGCACGCGGACGAATTGCTCACGGCGCGTGTCATGTTCGCCGCCATGCCGATGCGCCCGCAGTTGCCCGATGCGCTGAGCGCCGTCGAGTTGTCGTCCCCCGAAGAGGCGCAGAAGTTCGAGACGGCATTGCGCAAGTTTTTGCTGGCGCACGCGGCAGCGATTACGGCGGCCACCGGCGCGCAGAGCGGCGCGGGCGGCTCAAGTTCGATTACGACGCCCACGCCGACGGAGCCGACCGCGCCGCTCGGCGGCGACCCCGGTTCGACCGACACCACTCCACCGGCGCGCGCCAGCGTGCGCCGGGTGGAGCGGCGCGCAAAGGTAGGCCGGGGCAACAAAGCAGGTGCGTCTGACATGCCGTCTGCGCCGCCCGCCGCGCCATTTTATCTTGAGCGCACGGGCACGCTCATCGTGTTAACGGAGAAGCCGTTTCCGCTCGCCGCCTTGCATCCGGCCACCGCGTCATTGCTCGCTGATGAGCCGGGTTTCCAGACGGCGCGCGCACACTTCACGCGCGAAGCGTTGTTCGTCTACGTCAACACAAAGCGCATCGAGCGCAACGCGGTCGAGCAACGCGCGAAGTACGAGCGCGAAGCGGCGCGGCAGAACGCGGAGATGCAGCGGGCGCAGACGCAGATCGGCGCAGGCGAAGTTGCCCCCGGCGTACCGGGCGCGAGCATGAACGCAAACTCGTCCGCGCGCCTCAGTGCTCGTGTTGAGCCAAACCCAAACAGCAATGCGAACACAAATATCGCGCGGAATAATGCCGACCCGGTTAGCACGTCAGCCAACATTAACTCGCTGCCCGGCACCGAGTCCATCCAAGCTGATCCGGTGTTAATGCCGAACGAGCCGCCCCCGCCCACGCCTATCTCAGAGGAAAAAACAGAGGCCGAGCCACCGCGCAAATTGACCCCGGAAGAGGAAGCACAGGCGCAGCAACAACACGCGGCGGAGCAGTTGCTCTCGGTCGTACCGTCGCTGTTGTTCGGCGGCGGGCCGGCGAGCAACAGCAGCCAATGGCCCGAGTCTATCGCCGTCGCGGCCGGGTTCGAGGATGATGAGATCGTGGTGCGCGCTCTGCTCGTCAACGAATCGGCCGACGGGCCGCAACGCCCGCTGCCCTTCGTGCCGTTGCTGTTGTCGGGCCCGGCCATCGCGCCCGAAGCCGCCAACGTCGTGCCGGCGGACACGGACGTATTCGTCAGCGCCTCGCTCGATCTGCCGCAGATGTACGACTACGTCTCGTCGATGCTCAAGCTGCTCGACTTTGCCGCGTCCGCCGGGGGCCAACAAAAGGGCGCGAATGATTCATTCGGGTCACAGATCGGCACGTTCGAGAAGCATAGCGGCTTCCGCATCAAGGACGATCTGATCGCCGCGCTTGGCAATGAGATCGCCGTGGCCGCGCCGGCGCAGTGGCTCGGCGTGCGACGTGGCGGGAGCATCCGATCAGCGGGCGAGCAGAAAGCGCATGGGCCAATCTTCATCATCGCACTTAATGACAAGCAGGCGTTCAAGGCGCTCTTACCGCGTGCGCTCGCATCGGTGGGGTTGAACGGCGTGAGCGAGCAACAGTTGTTCGAGAAACGCGGCGCGGTGGAGTTATTGACGTTCGCGCAAGGCGCGGTCGCGCTCATTGATCGGTACCTCGTCATCGCGCCCGACGCGGCCACGATGCAGCAAGTCACTGAGGCTTACAACAACCACACGACGCTGGCCACAACCGATGCTTATCGCAACGCGGCGCGCTGGCAGCAGCGGCAAGTGCTCGGGCAGGTTTACGTGTCGAGCGCGTTGTTGCAGCAGACATTTGAAGACCCTAAGAACGCGCTCGAAGACATCGACGACGCAGCCGTGCGCGAGGTGCTGCTCCGGCTCAATGCCACGCCCGGCGCGATCACCTACGACGTGACGAGAGAGGACAAGGGACTGCTGCACGAGTTGCACGTGCCGAAGGACTTGCTGACGCTCATGTCGGCCGACTCGCTCATCAGCCGACAGTTGGGGCCTATGCGCGGGCGCGAGGGACAGGCGCAGTGGGCGCTGCAAAGCATCGCCACGCAGGAGGAGAGTTACAAAGAAGCACACGGCAAATACGGCTCGCTCGAAGACCTAAAACGCGCGGCGAAGGCAGACCATGCCCAGGATGGCGAGGACAATGTTGAAGACGCGCCGGAATTTAACCCACAGGCGGAAGGCTACGACATAAAACTCAACGGCTCCGGCGACAAGTTCGCGGCGACCGCGACGCCGGTTGATTATCGCAAGTCAGGCCGCCGCTCCTTCTACATCGACCAGTCCGGCGTGCTGCGCGCCGCCGACATTGGCGGCCGGACGGCCGATGCCGCCACGCCGCCCGCGAATTAGGCCGCGTTCGCGTTTGCGCTTAATGCGCCCGCTTCAACCACAAAGGGCACAGAGATAAATTACGTCTCTGTGCCCTTTGCGTTGCTTTACCCGCACCATTAAACCTCAACTTTACCGTTCACTGGCCCGTCGCCCCGCGAGCAAAGCCTCGCGCCCGACGAGATAGAGTAGAACGGCCAAGACGAGGAACGGCAGCATGGAAAGCAAGTCGGCATTCGCGCCGTTGAAGAGCGGATTGCTATCCGCCATTTCGCTGACCTTCGCGTTGAAGGCGCTCAGGCCTTGCGAAGGCACGCCTTGCAGAATGGCGATCACGATGGCAGCCAGCGCGCCGCCCGCGATGTACCCGGAAGCCATCAGCACGCCCGGACTCTTATCGCCCTCCGCGACCAACTCATCTTCCGATAAATTGCGATGCGCTAGTTTGCGGCGCAGGTTCTTGTCCACCAGCCAGCGAATCAGCCCGCCGACGAAGATCGGGCTGGACGAAGAGAGCGGCAGATAAACGCCGACCGCGAACGCGAGCGACGGGATGCCGGCCATCTCCAGCACAATCGAGATCATCACGCCGAGCAGCACAAGGCCCCACGGCAACTGGCGGTTGAGAATGCCCTTGATGATGTAGGACATCAAGGTCGCCTTCGGCGCGTCATACTTCGTCTCGACCTCGGTGCCGTCGGGTCTGATCTTGTGCGTCCCGTTGATGCCGGGATCGACGAAGTACACGACTTGCCCCTGATCATTAACGAGATATTTACCGGCCGGCGCGCCTTGCGTGTCTGTCTTATGCCAGACGCGATAGGTATTAGTGTCGGTCGTGCCCTGCGGCCCTTTCAGTTGCTCGGTCTTGGTCAACTGCGCCGGATCGGTGCGGAAGTCGGCCGGGAAACTGCGCTCGACTTTATACGCTAGTTGCCCCGCGTCGTTGACGAGATACTCGCCCGCGTCCAATCCGTTGACGTGCTGCGGGCTGGCCGGATCATTCTTCAACACGCGATAGTTGCCCGCCACCGTCGGCTTGTCCTGTTCGTTGTAGGCCGGCAGGTTCGGGACGACGCCCGCATTGAACTGCCCCACGCTCTTCGTCACCGGCACGAACATCGTGCGCGGCACATAGACAGTGGACGAGTCGTTCAGGCTCAGTAGAATCGGCCCGAGCACAAGGGCCGAGGCCAGCGCGCCGATGAGAATGGCGATCTGTTGATAACGGGGCGTCGCGCCAATGAGAAAGCCGGTCTTCAAATCCTGCGATGTAGTGCCGCCGTTCGAGGAGGCGATGCAGACGATGGCCCCGATGGACAACGCCGTGACGTATCGGGGCGGGCCTGTCCAGCCGATGAGCAAAAAGATCAGACAGGTCAGCAATAACGTGGCGACCGTCATGCCGGAGATCGGGTTCGACGACGAACCGATCTCGCCGGTCAGCCGCGACGAGACCGTCACGAACAGAAAGCCGAATGCGATGATCATCAACGCGCCAAGCAGATTCCCTTGCAGCCCCAGTTGCGGGGCCAGCATGATCATCGCCACCAGCACGATGATGCCGGCCAGCACGAACTTCATCGACAGGTCTTGATCCGTGCGCAACGCGCGACTGTCGGTCGCCGCCTGTCCGCCACGTAAATCTTTCAGCCCTTCTTTCAAGCCGTGCCAGATGGTCGGCAAGCTACGAAACAGACTGATGATGCCGCCCGCCGCCACCGCGCCCGCGCCGATGTAGAGCACGTAAGCGCCGCGAATTTGCCCCGGACTCATCTCGCTGATCGGTATGGTGCCCGGCGACAGCGCCCCCGTCATGCCTTCGCCGAAGAATTTGATCATCGGGATCAGCACGAGGTATGCGAGCACGCCGCCGCCCGCCATGATCGAAGCGATGCGCGGCCCGATGATGTAGCCGACGCCCAAGAGCGCGGGCGAAATCTCCGCCGCTATTGAGCCTGCCTTGAAGGGCGCGCCAAACACTTTTTCCGGCACGGTCTTCCAACCCTTCAGCGCGTCCATCGCCACTTGGTACAGAAACCCGATGCCGAAGCCGGCGAAGATCGTCTTCGCCCCCATCTGTTCGCCCGTGTCCACGACGGCCGCGCGCTCGTCCACACTCAGCGACTGCTCGTGCGCCGCCCGCGACACGTCGTCCGCGCCCACCTTCAATACTTCCGCGCACGCCGTCCCCTCCGGGTACTTCAACAGCCCGTGTTGCTGCACGATCAGTGCCCGCCTGAGCGGAATCATCATCAGGATGCCGAGCAGACCGCCTAACACCGCCACCAGCATCACGCGCGTGAACTCCAGATCAAAGCCCAAGATCATGATCGCGGGCATGGTCACGCCGACGCCGAAGGCAATGGACTCGCCGGCCGAGCCGGCCGTCTGGACGATGTTGTTCTCCAAAATCGTCGCATTCCGCAGCCCCAGTTTCGAGAGCAGCCGGAAGAGCGTGATCGAGATAACGGCGACGGGAATCGACGCGCTCACGGTCAAGCCGACCTTGAGCACGAGATAGAGCGACGACGCGCCGAAGACGATGCCCAAGAGCGTGCCGACGATGAGCGGCAGCGGCGTCAACTCCGGCAAACGCGCGCTGTCCGGCAGATACGGGCGGAACGCGGCGAGATATGCATTCGATGGTTTCGCGCCGACAATATCCGGGTACTCGTTAGTCTCGGCGACATCAACAGTCTCAGTTGCCATGGGTCATTGCCCTCCGATGCGAGCGTTGCAAATTGTTGGGGAGTAGCGGGGATTTCGCGCGCTACTTTACCCCGCACCGCGCGCGAGGGCAAGGATGAAAGCCGCGTCACCGACCGCTCGTTATGCTAAACTGCGCGCGATTTAAGCTAGCCCGTCACATTCAATCCGTTGGAGTTTCGATGCCTATACGCACACGCTTCGCTGCCCTTGCGCTCTGTCTCGCGCTACTCACCGTGTCGCTCGTGCCCGCGCAGACGCGCCGCCCGCCCGCACGCCGTCTTAACCCTGCAACTTCTGCGCAGGGGCGCAAACAACCGCTCGCACTAGACCCACCCGATACGCCCTCGTTCACAACGGCCGTGCCCACACCGGCGGAGGTGCTTGGCTTCACGCCCGGCGATGATCGCAAGCTGGCGAGTTGGGCGCAGATGTTGGACTACTTCCGCAAGTTGGACGCGGCGAGCGAGCGCGTGCAGTTTGAAGAGTTGGGCAAGACGACTCTGGGGCGACCGTTTGTCTTGGCGACGATCAGCGCGCCGGAGAATCTGGCGCGGCTCGAAGTGTACAAAGACATTCAGCGAAGGCTCGCCGACCCGCGCACGCTCGGGCGCGGCGCACGCGCCGAGGTGACGGCTGAAGGGTTGATCAGCAACGGCAAGACCATCGTGCTGATCACGTGCGGTATACACTCGACGGAGGTCGGCAGCAATCTGGCGAGCATGTTGATCGCGCATCGGCTCGCATCGTCGGATGAGCCGGAGATTCAAAGCATCCTGCAAAACTGCATCGTGCTGCTCGTGCCGTCTTTGAATCCGGACGGCGTGGACATCGTGAAGGATTGGTACGACAAGACGCTCGGCACGCCTTACGAGGGCACGAGTCCGCCGGAGCTTTATCACAAGTATACGGGGCACGATAACAACCGCGACTGGTACGCCTTCACGCAGGTCGAGACGCAGTTGACCGTTGATAAAATCCACAACGTCTGGCATCCGCAGATCGTCCACGATATACACCAGCAGGGCGAAGCCGGCTCGCGCCTGTTTCTGCCGCCCTACATGAAACCCGTCGAGCCGAACGTGCCGCCGCAGATCGTCGCGGGCTACACCGAACTCGGCAACTACATGGCGGCCGACCTGCGCGCCAAAGGCTTCAAAGGCATCACCACCGATTCGACCTACGACGCATGGACGCCCGCCCGCGCCTACTCGCACTATCACGGCGGCGTCCGCATCCTGCAAGAGACCGCGTCGGCGCATCTGGCCACGCCGATCACGCTGAAATTTTCGGAGTTGCGCTCGCGCGAGGGCTACGACCCGCAGCATGAGTCCGCCAACTTCGGCCCCCTGTGGCCCGGCGGCGCATGGCATCTGCGCGACATCACCAACTACATGCAGACGGCCGCCTTCGCCCTCCTGCGCCACGCCGCCGACCATCGCACCGAATGGCTGCAACGCTTCTACGCCATCGGCAAAGACGCCGTGCGCCCGCGCAAGCCAGGCGAGCTATTCGCACTGCTTATTCTTCATACTGGATTTCCAACGAGTCCGCTATTACAGATTTTACGTCGGGCTTGCGTCGAATATCATTTCGCAAAGCGACTAAACACTAAGGAGCTTTCCTATCCTGATTGGACTGTCGTTGTGCCGATGGCTCAGCCTTACGGAGGCTTCGCCAAAGCGTTGCTAGAGGAACAACACTATCCAGACTTGCGGGACTCTTCTGGTCAACCGATTCCTCCCTACGACGTTACGGCTCATACACTCTCACTACTCATGGGAGTTCCAGTACAAGCCGTGCGGAAGCCATTTACTTTCCGCGCGCCCTCACCTTCGCCTAATGCCGACTACATCTACGATTCAGAACAACCAGCGCGCGTTGGACTATATAAATCAAATGTGCCATCACTTGACGAAGGATGGACCCGGTGGATGTTTGATCATTATTACCGGCGACCAATCTATTCTTCGTTAGGAGATAATGAGGCACGCGCGGGCAATTTGCGCGCGAAGTACGACGCGATCATCATTCCCGATCAAGCGCCGCGCACGATCTTGAATGGTTATCGCGCGGGCACGATGCCGCCGGAGTTGACGGGCGGCTTGGGCGCGGCGGGCGTGCAGGCTTTGCGCGAGTTCGTCGAAGCGGGCGGGACGCTCGTGGCATTGAACGATGCGTCGGACTTCGCCATCGAAGCGTTCAAGCTGCCGGTGCGCGACATCACCGAGGGGTTGAAGCAGACCGAATACTACGCGCCCGGCTCGATCCTGCGCACGGAGATCGACACGACGCACCCAATTGCGGCCGGCATGCCGCGCGAATCCGTCGCGTGGGTCGAGAACTCGCCCGTGTTCGAGGTTGATGCCAGAGACATGACGCGCGTCCACATCATCGCGCGCTACCCTATTGATCACGACCCGCTGCTGTCCGGCTGGCTGCTCGGCGGGCGGAAACTCTGGGGCAAGGCCGCGCTCGTCGAAGTCGAATTGGGTAAGGGCCGCATCTACCTGTTCGGCTTTCGCCCGCAGTATCGCGGGCAATCGTTGGCCACCTATCCGCTGCTGTTCAACGCGCTCAAGCGAGCAACGCATTGAACTCAAACGCAAATCGCCCGCCCGCTGTGGGCCGTGGCAAGATGTCGCTCGCTGTTTAGTGAAGAGTTATGCTCCGCGCCGCCCGCAACAGTTTCAGCCCGCCTCGCGTGCGCGCCAACGGCCGCCAGCGGGCCGGCGTCACACTCGCTTGGCTGTGTCTGCTGTTCGTGGGCGCGTATGCGCAAGAACCGCCGCCACCGCCAGTCGCTAATCCGCAAACGGATGACGTGGTGCGCATCAATGCTGATCTGGTGCAGGCGGATGTAGTCGTGTTGGATCGGGCCGGGCGCTTCGTCGATAATCTCACGCGCGCGGATTTCGTGCTCGACGTTGACGGGCGACAATTCCCCTTTGCCTTCTTTGAGCGCATCACGACCGGCAGCGGCGACGAGGAAGCGCAATTGGCCCTGGCGCGCGGGCGCACGGGCGACTTAACGGCTACGGCCGCAGCAGTCCAGCCGCTTGATCGCGGGCGCAATTGCTTCTTCTTCGTTGACGATTTCCATCTCTCGCCTGCCGGCACACAGCAGGTGCGCAGTCTGCTCCGTCGCTTCATCGAGACCGATCTGGGGCAGAACGATCAGATGGCCATCATCTCCGCGAGCGGCGTGATCGGCTTCCTGCAACAGTTGACGAATGAGCGCGCCGTTTTGCTCACCGCCATCGAACGGATCAAACCACGACCGCCCATTAGCGATTATCAAACGCCGCCGCTGAGCGTGTATCAAGCGCTGGCTATCGAACAGCGCGATGTTGAGTTGCTCGATTTTTTCGCCGCGCAGTTAATCAAGCGGGAGAACGCGAGCATGCAACTCGAACAGGCCCGCCCCATTGTCGTCGAGCGCGCCCACGCGCTGTTGCAACAGGCGGCCGACGCCACCGCTAAAACGCTGTTCGGGCTGGAGAGCGCGCTCAAGCCGGCGGCGGCGCTGCCCGGGCGCAAGCTCGTCTTCTTCTTGAGTGATGGCTTCTACATTGACCCGCAGAACAGCACTTCGCTCGGTCAACTGCGCCGCATCGCCAACACGGCCGCGCGGGCCGGCGCGGTCATCTACGCGCTCGACACGAGCGGGCTAAGCACGGACTTGCCCGGCGTGGGCAACGAGACGTTTGGCGATCCTTCCGGGCGTTTGCTGCACGCGAGCGTGGGGGCCATTCAGGCCGCGCAGGACCCGTTGCATGCGTTGGCGGCGGATACGGGCGGGCGGGCTGTCTTCAACTCAAACTCACTGTCGGCCGGTGTGACCGTTGCGCTCAACGAGACGGCGCGCTATTACCTGCTGGTCTGGCAACCGGACGCGGCGGACGGGCAGGGCGGCAAGTTCAACCGGATCGCAATCAGCGTGCAAGGCCACCCGGAGTACAAGGTGCTGGTGCGACGCGGCTATTTCCGGCTAGACGCCGACACAATGCCGCGCGTGTTATCCGCCCGGCCGCAGCCCAAACCCGGCCGCAGAGTTAGCCCAGCGCCGCAGACGGCCCCGGAATTGATCTCCGCCATCGTCGCGCCCTATCCCGTGAGCGCGCTACCAACGGCGCTCAGTCTCAGTTATCAAGATGTGCCCACACTTGGCCCGGTCGTGAGCGTCGCCGTGTTGGTTGACGGTGCGGGCATCGCGTTTGCCGCGCCGACAGGTGAACCGGGCGCGGTCGTCGAGGTCGGCGGCATAGTCTTCAATCAGGACGGCCGGCAGGTGGCGAGTTTCAAGAATCGGCTGAACATCAACGCGCCGGCCGACGGGCCACGGCCCGCCGACTGGCGCGGCGTCGTCTCGCAATACAACGTGCAACTCACGCCCGGTCTCTATCAATTTCGCGTCGCCGCGCGCGACCTGCGTACAGGCCAGACGGGCAGCGCCATGCAGTGGATCGCAGTGCCCGATCTCGCCGCGCGCCGGTTGACCCTCGCCAGTTTGCAACTCGGCGAAGTTGTCTCCGGCGGGGCGGGCGGGCCGGATAAAGCACAAACGCACATTAGGCCGAACATCGGCGGGCGGTTCGCGGCGGAGTCGCACTTACGCTTCCGCACCTACGTCTATAACGCGACGCGCGGCAGCGAACAATTGCCGGACGTGGTGCTACAAGTACAAATCTTCCGCGACAACCAGCCGGTTGTCACCGCACCCTTGCGGCCCCTGCCGACGCGCGGCGCGGCCGATCTCGCGCGCCTGCTTTACGAAGCCGAGTTGCCGCTCACCACGTTGCCGACGGGTCGTTATCAGTTGCGTGTGACGGCGGTAGATCGCGTCGCCAAGATGACGACAACGCAGCAGGCCAGCTTTGCGGTGCGATAAACCGGGCGAGTTATTTGTCGAGATACATCTTCGCGGCCATCTTCGCGAGTTTCCACATCTTGCCCCACTCGATCCGGCCGTCGCCGTCGCGGCCCGCGAATTTATCAAGCAGCAATTTGCGGAAGTGCTTGCCCTCGCGCCGCAGCATGAACTCTTTGGCGTAGGGCTTCGCGGTGTCGAAGAAGCTGAAGCCCGGGTCGGTGACGAGGCCGATGCCTTCGAGCGTCATCAACGCGCGCATCATGTAGGTGAACCGCGCGGGCAGCCGGAACGGATACTCGTACATCACTTCGGCCAGATCATAAGTCAACTCTTTGAAGTTCACTTCGCCGAGTTTCAGATTCAGATAATGCTGGAATAGCGCCTCGATTACGGGGCGCACAAGTTCCGGGCTGACGCCGGGCTTCAAGAAATCGAGGTTGATTAAATCCTGCGCGAGCCCGGGCACGTCGCGCTCGACAACGTGGAAGAAGGCATCGATCATCTGCGCCTGCAACCCCGGCGTGATGCGCCCCGTCATGCCGAAGTCGAAGAAGGCAAGATGCCCAGTGTCCAGCACGAGCAGATTGCCCGGATGCGGGTCGGCGTGGAAGAAACTGTCTTCGAGTAGTTGTTTCAGATACGTGCGCACGAGCAGCCGATTAACTTTGAGCGGCGAGATGCGTCGCGCCTTCAAACCTTCGATGTCCGTGACCTTCGTGCCGCGCACGAAGTCGAGCGTCAACACGCGTCGCGTCGTGTGCGCCCAGTGGATGCGCGGCACCCGGATGACATGCCAGTCTTTGAAATTTTGCCGGAAGCGGTCGGCGTTGCGCCCCTCCTGCGCGTAGTCCATCTCTTCGCCGACGGTGTCGGCAAACTCGCGCAGCATGCCTTCCCAATCGGCGTTCTCCGTGAACGACGGATAGCGCGAGAGCAGTTTGACGATGCGGCGCAGAATGGCGATATCGAAACTGATCTGCTCCTCTAAATGCGGCCGTTGAACTTTGACCGCGACCTCCGCGCCGTTGTGCAAACGCGCGCGATAGACCTGACCAAGCGAGGCAGCCGCAATCGGCTCGGCATCAATTTCCGCGAACGCCTCCTGCAAGCTGCGGCCCAATTCCGCCTCGATGCGCGCGTAAGCCTCTGTAGTCGGGAACGGCGGTACTTGATCTTGCAGCGTCGCCAACTCTTTCACGTAAGCGAGCGGCAACAGGTCGCCGCGTGTGCCGAGCGCCTGCCCGATCTTGATGAAGGTCGGCCCCAGTTTGATCAGACTGCGATTGAGCCACGCGGCCTGTTGTGCGAGGCGCGTCTCTTTGCTCTGTGAAGCGTCTGCGCCGCGAAAGACGACGTAGCGCAACGCGCGCATCAACCGATCAAAGACGCGCACACGCACGTCGTACCACCACGCACCGAAGCGCGCGCCGCGGCCAAGCGTCCGCGCCTCGTCCAGCCGGCGCGCGGTCATACGCCGGTTGAACTTGCTGCGCGCTTCGTAGTTTTCCAGAAACAGATAGAACGAGAGCAGGCCCAACACGCGCGTGATCTGCGCCATGCGCCACCAACCGCGCCAGCCAAGTCCTGCCAACTCGACGACATCGGCCGGGGCCGGCAACTCCGTGTCAGGCGTAACGCTGCTCTGACCGTTGCCGTTCGGCTGCGCGTCGCGCTCGTGCGCGGGTATTACCACAGTCAGGGCCGTTGCCTTGACCCCGTTGTCACCATTGCGCCGCGCGCTGCCGGTCGGTATTAAAGCTGTCTGCTTTTGCTCACTAACTGCCATATCAATCGCCATCTTAAATCGCGCCTGTCGCAAACCTATGACAGCAACGAAAAAATAAGGTTTCAAGTTGCAGCCAACGAGTTTCAGGTTAGATGCGCCAGAGGTAAAATTGGCCATAAGCAGCCTACAGCGTGTCGTCGGGCGCGCGGGCAGCGCGGCCCGCTATGAGCGCAATCGCGCGAACAACTTGCCGCGCCTGTCGGCTCGTTGGCGGGCCAACTGCCCGCGCGCCCGGCAAATAGTCAGGTTAAATGATCGCCAACGAATTGCGCACGCCGCCACGCGCGAAATAGGACTTGGCCCGCGTTACGTCATAAACAATTTGCTGTTGCAATTCCGCAACTGCCGCGAAGCGCCGTTCCGCGCGCAGGCGGTGCAGAAAGCGCACGCGCACCACGTCGCCGTAGAGGTCGCCCGTCCAGTCCAATACGTGTGTTTCAATTGACGGCTCGGCCGCCGGCTCGAACGTCGGGCGCGTGCCGATGTTGGTCACGCTCCGCCGCCACACACCAGCAATCAGCGTCGCCGTCACATAGACGCCGCCGGCCGGGATGACGCGATTCTGCGGGTGCAAATTCGCGGTCGGGAAACCGATGGTGCGCCCGCGCTCGTGCCCGCGCACGACGCGCCCCTCCACGCCATAAGGTCGGCCCAACATGCGCCGCGCTAGATTGACGCGGCCCGCAGCCAGCAGCGTACGAATGCGGCTCGAACTGATCCGTTGCCCGCGCAGGCGCACCTCCGGCACTTCGTCCGCCTGAAAGCTAAGTTCCGCGCTCACGCGCCGCAGCAACTCGATGTTGCCCTCGCGCCCGTGGCCAAACGCGAAGCCGCGCCCCAGATAGACCGCCCGCGCTTGCAGCCGCTCCGACACCACGTCGCGCAAAAACTCTGCGGCGCGCACCTCCGCGAACGCGCGCGTGAAGCGCACGACGATGGTCTGCTCGATGCCCAGCACGCCGAAGGCTTCGACCTTTTGATCGAGCGTCTGCAAGAGCGGCGGCGCGGATTCCGGATGCAAGACGGCGCGCGGATGCGGATCGAACGTAAGCGCGGTCGGCACTGCGCCCGCAGCCCGTGCGCGGGCCACCACTGTGCGGATGATCGACTGATGGCCCAGATGCAGGCCATCGAACACACCCAGCGTCAATACTGTCGGGCGCGCGATCTCCGCATTGTCCGTGCCATGAAAGAGACGCATAAGCAAAATGATGAAGGCAGAATGATGAAGGATGAATGACAGCCGCTCAATAGTTTCTCTGGCTGCTATTCATCATTCCGCCTTCATCATTCATCATTCATCATTTATTTCCATTCCATCGTAGCCCCATTCGACATTGGCGGGGAGCAGATGGGCGTCGCGCGCGTGTTTGATGTCGTGGGCGATGTGCGTTAGGTATGCGCGGCGCGGCTTTAGTTGTTCGATATAAGCAAGGGCGCGCTCAAGCCAGAGGTGCGTCGGGTGCGGTGTGAGGCGCAGGCAGTCGAGAACGAGCACGTCCAGATCGCGCAGCGCCGCAAGCGTCGTGGGTGGTATCTCGCTCAGGTCGGTGGCGTAGGCGAAATCATTGAAGCGATAAGCGATCACCGGCAGCCGCCCGTGGATGACTTCGAGCGGCGTCACGAGCAAGTCACGACTGAGCGAAAACGGCGCGTTCGCTATGACGGTGTGCGCGACGACTTGCGGCAAACCGCCGCCGAAGTAGGTCGGCTCAAAGACATATTGAAAGATGCGGCGGATGTCCACCCACGCGCGCTCGTTGGCATAGACGCCGAGCGGGCCGTGCCGAAAGTTGAGCGGGCGAATGTCGTCGAGACCGAAGATGTGATCGGCGTGGCAATGCGTGATCAGCACGGCATCGAGCCACTGCAACTTTTGCCTGAGCGCCTGCTGCCGGAAGTCCGATGACGTGTCCACCAACACCGTCTGCCCGTCGTGCTCAACCAGCACGGAGACGCGCAGCCGCTTGTCGCGCGGATCGTCCGACACGCACGTCTCACACGCGCAGCCGATGGACGGCACGCCTGTCGAAGTGCCTGTGCCGAGTAGAGTAAGTTTCATAAAGATAAGTTCAAGATCAGACAAACCTTGAACCTTGAACCTTGAACCTTGAACTTATCGCCCGCCCGTGATGTCGCCGCCGCTGAACCCGCGCGGGACGGGCGGCGTGCGCGTGCCGGCCAGCGAGACGTATTGCATGCGCAGTTCTGCGAGCAGGCCTTCCAGGATTTGTCCTTCCTGCGCGCTCAGGTTGCCGTGCGTCTTCTGTTGGACGGTGGCAAGCAGATCAATGCAGTGCTTGGCCAACGGCAGATCGACTTCGCCCGCGGGCAGGCCCGGATGCTCGGTCATGCCGAGCGCGGCGGCGGCCGGCGAGGCGATGAACATCACGAGGTTGGCAAATTGCGTCGGGTCGCCCCCCAACATCGTGTCCGGTTCGGGCATGGCCGATTCACGCCGTTCTGGCGTTGGTGCCGGCGCGGGCGGCGGTTCCGGCGGCGCGCTCTGTGTGGCAGTGGCGCGCGGTGGTGGCGGCGCACTCGCGCTGGCTTGCGCCGTGTTGTGCGCAACCGGCGGCGCAGCATCAGGCGGCGGTGGTGCGGGCGACGCAGCTTCGGGCGCGATGTCGCGCGGGCTACCGTCCGGATTGAACAGCCTGCGGTCGGTGACTTTGAAAGTTGGTTTTTCTTCGCTCATCATTTTCCATGGACACGGCAGCCCGCTCAGGTCGCGCCGGTCAATCATTCAGTCGCATTCATTGTTTGGTTAACGACCGCGATGGTAGCACTTGCCGCCGCGCCGTCGCAAGAAAGGCAAAGTGTTAGTTCAACCTTCAAGCTTCACGGTTTAGGGTTTAAGGTTTAAGCTGCGCGCCTGCACTTGGAACGTGCGGCATTAAGTTTTAGACTAAAGTCCTACACTTTGAACTTTGCACCTTGAGTTGATAACCAACACCATGCCCGCATCATTCGCTGATCTCGTCGCCTTAATGACCCGCTTACGCGCGCCTGACGGCTGCCCGTGGGATCGCGAGCAAACTTACGCCACGCTCGCGCCGATGCTGCTGGAAGAAGCGTACGAAGCCTTCGAGGCCGTCGAAGCGGCGCGCGAAGGTCGCCCCGCAGAGTTGCAGGCCGAGTTGGGCGACCTGCTTTTTCAGATTATCTTTTACGCGCAAGTCGCCAGCGAACGCAGCGAGTTCACCATGGCCGAAGTGGTAGACGGCATCCACGCCAAGATGGTGCGCCGGCATCCGCACGTTTTCGGCAACGAAACCGCCGCCGACACTGCCACCGTGCTGCGCAACTGGGAAACGATCAAAGCTGCTGAGAAGCAGGCGGCCGGCAAGGGCGAAGTAGCTAAAGACTCATCGCTGCTTGACGGCGTCTCCGCTAAAGCGCCCGCGCTGATGGAGGCGCATCAATTAACCACTAAGGCGGCGCGCGTCGGCTTCGACTGGCAACAGATTGAAGACATCTTCGCCAAACTCCACGAAGAGATCGATGAACTCAAGGCCGCGATCAAAGAACGCGATGAGCGGCCACAGACCCGCGCCACCAACGCACAATCCACCAGCGAGCAGCGCGCCCGCGAAGCGCCCGCCCGGCCCTTTGATGACGAAGAGACCGCGCACACGCACGTCCGCGAAGAGTTAGGCGACCTGCTCTTCGCCGTCACCAATATTGCCCGGCACCTCGGCGTCGAACCAGAAGCCGCGTTGAAGCTCACCAACCGCAAATTCCGCCGCCGCTTCCGACACATCGAACAAGGTCTCAAGGCGCGCGGGCGCACACTCGATGCCGCGACGCTTGCTGAGATGGAAGAATTATGGCAGGAAGCTAAGCAGACATGACAGGCCGCAGGTCGGCGCTGCTAAAATCGCGGCCCGACTGCGGCGCGCGCGCGGCAACTTTTTCATTGCTGTCTGTTTAAGGAGATTATTCTGATGACGCTCATCCAGTTCGTGCGGAACTATGACGACCTGTCCACGGATCGCGGTTATCAATTTAAATTCTATTGCGACAAATGCGGGAACGGTTTTCTGACGCGCTTTCAGGCATCGGCGATGGGCACGGCCGGGTCGCTCTTGCGGGCGGCGGGCGACCTCTTCGGCGGCTGGGCCGCTTCAGCCGGCAACTCCGCTTACGAGTTGCAGCGCACGGTCGGCGGCAAGGCGCACGACGAGGCGTTAGCGGGAGCCGTCGCGGAGGGGAAAGAGCAGTTTCATCAATGCTCGCGCTGTGGGCGCTGGGTCTGCCCGGAAGTTTGTTGGAATGCAAACGCCGGTCAATGTGAAGAGTGCGCGCCCGATTACAAAGAAGAGTTCGCATCGGCGCACGCGCAGGCCAAGGCTGATGCGGCGCGCGAGCAACTGCACGAGCGGGCGCGGCAGACAGACTACGCGGCGCAGACCGACATGAGCGCCGATGCTTACATCCAAGCGCCTGCGGCAGTGGAAATGATGGAGACACCAACTGCGCCGGCCTCGCTGTGTGGGAATTGCGGCACGAATATGGGCAAAGCGAAGTTCTGTCCTGAATGCGGCACACCGGCGCAACCGCCCAAATTGAGTTGCGCTGGTTGCGGGCATCAGCCGGAAGGACGACCGAAGTTCTGCCCTGAGTGTGGCGAGAAACTATCGGCTATAAGTTAGCTAGTGCTGGAACTTGCAGGGTAGCGTGCGGGCCGGGCAACACTGAAGGCACAGCGGCGATACAAGAGACACAGACGAACAGTTAGGTGCGGAATGAACAGCGGGCCGGTGTGATTTCACCGGCCCGCTGTTGTTGTTGGTTAACGCAGGCTGCGCTAGTCGTTGAGTTGCAGACTGCGCAGGATGGTGTTGAAGGCGCGCTGATAGTTGCGCGCTTCATCCTGCGGCACGACGAAATCAAGGTACATGATACGACCGTCGCGCAGTATGGTCGTGACGACCGTCACCTGCTCCATGCGCCCCGTCAGCGGCGATTGACCCGATAGCGTCGTAACGTAACCCGCCCGCCCCGAAACCGTCGTACCCGTGGCATTGTTCTGCTGGCGCAGATAAGAGTTGCCTTGCAACAGTTCGCTGAGGTACTGATCGGTTGCGCCGCGCAGGTCGGTGCTTTGCTCTTGATCTACGCCGAGGATCAACCCGTGCGTGACGCCGTTCTGCGCGACCGCTTCAGGCGGCGCGAAGGTGGCCGAGCGCTCTGCGCCATAAGTCTGCCAGTTGTTCGGGATCGAGATGCGATACCAGCCGGGATTTTCTGCTCGATAGCTCGTGGACGGATAAGGCACGCGGCCCGTGCGGGTGTTGGGATAGTTCTGCCCGTTCTGCTGCGCGCTTTCCTGTTGCGTCTGGTAGCCGCCCGTGCCGCGCAGCCGTGCCTTGATGCGCGTGAAGTCGGCCGTGTTCTTGATCGGGTTGCGCACCGTGCCGATCAACTGCGCCTCCTGACTGATGCGCGCATAACGATTGGCCGGAGCCGGGTGGTCGCTCAAGAAAGACGGGCCGCCGCTGCCGCCCTGCGCCGCGATGGTCTTAAACATGTTGGCCAGATCGTTCGGGTCATAGCCCGCGCGGGCCATGATCTGCGAGCCGAGCACATCGGCCTGCGTCTCATACTCGCGGCTGAACTTGAGGAAGTAGACGCCGACGGCCGTCTGCGAGCCTTGCCCGACGATGCTGCCAATGCCGCCGCCGATGACTGAGCCGGCGATTGCGCCGATGCCACCAAGGATTGAATACTTCTGCGCCTTGGTGGCCTGCGCCGTACCATGCCGCAGTGCCACATGCGACAACTCGTGCGCCATCACACCGGCCATCTCGCCCTCGTTGCGCGCCGCCTCGATCATGCCGCGATTAACGTACATCGGGCCGCCCGGCAACGCGAAGGCGTTAATCTCTTTCTGATTGACGACCTTGAATGAATAACGAAACTCGCGATGCTGATACTCTTCCGGGATCGACTCGACGAGCCGGTAGCCGACGCGGTTGACGTAGTCGTTGATGTCGCGGTCGTTTAAGAGCGGCAACTGGCGCTCGGCCTCGGCCGCCGCTTGTTGGCCGGCCTGTATATCGTCCTGCGTGCTATAGCCGTTCTTCGGCGGCACAATATGCGTCGCCTCGGCCAGCACGCTCAAGGGCAAGGCCAACAGCACGAAGGCCACGAGCGCCGCGAGCAAAGGTTGCGCCCGTTGTGGTTGATTAAATTTACGCTGCATCTTTTTCTCCTCCAAAACGCGCACGCGCTAAACGACACGTGCAGCCTTGATCACCTACCGTTGCAAAAGCTAAAAGCGGCGGATCCCCTTGGTATACTCGCCACGAGGATTGCGGCCGCTTTCATCCAGCTTCTGGCATCCTCTCCCTCAAACTATTTCGACAGCCCGCACGCAATAAACATTTGTCGTGCGGCCGGGGAGAGAAAAACTTTTACCCAATCACAGCCGCGCTCTGTCGGGGTGTGCGCGGCATTCATTCGCCTCTCTTTGATGAATCTTAACCGGACATCGTTGGCCTGAATTTCAACCCCATTTCGGCCCACAACTATGCGTTATCGTCCACGGCGGCACACACACAGGCTTTGCTGCGCTGCTGTTTCAGTTCTTCCGCGTCGCCTGGGCCCTGCTCCCTACTCAGTAATGCCGTTGTTTACCGTGTCTGCGGGCGCGCATGATAGGCTGCCGTGCTTGCGTTTTCTGTGGGCCCGCGTTGCGCTCGTCCGCGAACCGGACTACCGTACCCGCCGCCGGCCGGGCAATCGCAACCGCCACAAACGGGGATGTGATGACCTGCGTTGTAACATCACCGGACGCCGGCCTGCGCTCGTCCACACTAACAGCAAGCACAGTGCCATCGCGCCGGATGCCGCGCAGCGCGATGGCATAACCGCCGGTCGGCCGCTGCCCTTGAAAGACGGCGACAACAGCTTGTGTCGTGAAATTCACGTCGGGCGCGGGCCGGCCGTTGCCGATCTCATGCCACATACGCCGCCAATCGTCAGCGCCCGTCAACAACTCGACCGCGCGCCCGCCTTCGTGCGCGCTCAACGTGCCCGTGGCCAGCACGGTGTAATCAACCACGCGCGTCTGATCTTCCGCCCCATCATTCGTTGCAATGCTTACGCTGCCGGCTTCATCCCCAAGCAACGCCAGCCGCAAAATCTTCACAGGCGGCATGCCGTAACTCAGCAGGCGATCATGAAACTCGCCGAGCCGAAAAGCCGCGCCTGCGCGCTGCCGGTAATCTGCGCGCAGGCGCATGATCTCCATCTTGCCAAGCGTGTAAACAAGATAAGTCGGATCAGTCGTGCCGCGCCGCGCCTCGCGCTCCGCGTTCGTCCGCTCCATGTAGCACTCGCGCATGAAGAACTCGACGCCCCCCTCATAAGATAGCCCTTGCGTGTGCATGTTGAGGCCCACGAGATAGCGGCCCAAGCGTGTGAGCGCGGCCGACAGTTGCGCCAGCCTGAGCTTAGGATTGTTGCCGCCATAACCTTCATCCAACAACATCTGCTCGCAATAGTGCGCCCAACCTTCGACGAAACTGTTCGCGCCAAGTACGACCCGGACGCGCGAAGTGGTGCGGGGCAGAGCGAGCAGTTGATAATAATGGCCGGGATAGACTTCGTGGATCGAGACGATGGGGAGCTGATAGCGATTGTAGAAACTCAGATGCTCCTCGCGCCGCTCAGCATCCCACGCCGGGTCGGGCGGCGTGACGTAGTAATAAGCCTCAGTCGCCACGCGCTCAAACGGCCCCGGCCCATCCATCGAAGCGAATGAGAGCGAGCGCGCATACTCCGGTGTCTCGCGCACGAGCAGATTCTCACGCGCGGGCGGCGTGAGAATGTTGTTGATGTGAACGAACGCGCGGAGGCGATCAAGTTCGGCGCGTGTCTCACCGACTAAACCATCGGCCGTCGGATGCTCGCGGCCCAACAGGCGCAACGCGCCACGCACGGCGCGGCCCGGCGCGACATCCGCGGCCACCGCGCGCATCTCGTTCTGCGTGCGGCGCAGTTCCCGTTCGCCGGCCGCGATCAGTTGCGCCAGCGGCGTGTCAACCATTTCTTCGTACAGCAGTTTCTTGCGGAAGTTCTCCGCGCCGATGGCAAATGCGCCGTTGGAGCGTGGTAGTAGATCGCGTTGCAACCAATCGGCATAAGCCTGGAGCGCGCTGACCACGTTGTCGTTCGTCGTGGCGAACTCGGCGCGGCGGGCGGCCGTCAGTTGCCCGCCGCCCGCATGCTCGAATAGTTGCGGCACGACCCGCTGAAAGAAATCTATGCTGCCATTTGTTTGCGCCAGCGCGGTCTCGGTGTAGATGCGCGGCGGATTCTGCAAATTTGCGCGGCCTTCGGCCAGCAACCGCGCCGCCTGTCGTTCACGCGCTAGCAGCGCATCAAGGCGCGCGGCGATGGGCGCGTAGTTGCGCTTGAGTATGTTGTCTATACCTTCGGCGAGCAGGCGATGATAAATGTTCGGGTCGCGCTGCCACATGCGCACATCTGTCAGTTCGAGCAACTGCGCCTGCGCGTGTGCGCGCACGACGAGAAAATCGTAATGCGCTTCGGGCGTGAGCCGCCATTCAGGTACGCGCGCAAGTTGCGCCAGCAGGCCGCGCAGCCGTCGTGCCTCGCGCTCGATGGCCTCCGCGCCGCGCGTTTCCAATTGCGCGTCGTACTCGTGCAGGCCCAACGCCGTCGCGCGCGTCGGATTAAACTCGTAGTAACCGCGCAGGTACTCGTCCGCGATTTGCCGCACGCGCACATCCGCCGCGCCGCTCAAGTTAACCGGCGCGGCGGACGCATGCCGCCGCCGTTGCGCACCGGCCGGCTCGACAAGTTGGAGCAACAGGCATAGGGCGCACACGCAGCAAAAAAGTTTGCGACTCATGCACGGATAATAACCACAAAGACACAAAGGGCACAAAGAAAAGCTTGTAGCTGTCTTTGTGCCCTTTGTGTCTTTGTGCTTAGTTTTATGATTTGCGCGGATCGATCCGCTCGTTCAGCCATTTCGTGGCATCGCTGAGCGGCCCGATGCGATGCTCTACGCCCTTCCAGACGCGAATCATCGAAATGATCAGAAAGACGAAGCCCGCGAAGCGCACCAACCCGCCGCCGGCCCTACTACTACCGCTAATAAAGCCGAGGAAGGTGAACAGGTAGCCGAGCGCGAGGATCGCGAGTTGCAATGCTAACCCTTGCGCCGCGTGAAAGCGCACACGCACTTCGCGGCGCGGCACCATCAGCAATTCGATGATCGCGACCACGATGCCGATGAAGAACGGCGCGTAAGGCAGTACGACCGCGTACTTCTCCGCGATGTTGAGGCCGGCGATGTGCCGTTCAGGTGCCGAGCCAGTGCCCACCATCGGCGGCGTGTATGGCTGTTGATACTGCGCCGGCTGTTGCTGGTACTGCGGCACAGGCGGCGGCGATTGTTGATAAGGCTGCGGCGACTGCGGATACGTCGGCGGGATAAAGACGGACGGATAAGACTGCGCGAAATGCTCGTTCATGCGCTGCGTCGGCGCTTCCGAGGGCAGCGGCATGCGCGCCTGTTCCGGCTGCGGGTTCAGGCCGCCAGCTTCGTTCGTCGGGCGCGGCTCCATCCCGCGCGTCGCGCCCCACATCTCATCCTTCTGCCGCGCGAACTCCGCGTCGAGCGGGTCTGTATCGTATATGCTATGCTTCTCTGACATACAATTTGTGCTTACGAACAGAATGCGCCGTGGGTTCGCCCCAATCTCAAACTGCTCCGACCCGGTATTCTACTCGCTCCCAGCGTTTTTCGCGCTCAAAAATGCGGAACGCGCCCAACTGCTCGCTATTCGCCCCCAAACTCATAATGAAATAGACAGCCGCCGGATAGAACGCCAACCGCACGTCCGTCGCCGACGGCACAGGCTGGGTGGCCCGCGGATGCGAATGATAGATCGCCAACAAGGCCTCGCCGCGCTCGCGCATCTGCCGTTGCGCCGCGAACAATCCGGCGGGCGCGGCCTCGTAAGCCGTCAACGGCTCGGCTGCGACGTTCTGCAACGGATAGATCGTCTGTGCTTGCTCATCACGTCCGCCGACCAACCCGCAACACTCCGCCGGACTCGCCGCCCGCGCGTGCGCGAACATTTCATCGAGTTGCGCGCGTCGGAGCGTGATGATAAGCCACCGCCTTTCAGCTTCACTCTGCTTCCGTGGCGCTGCGTATAGCAAGATCGGCAAGCTGCTGCGCGTCAATGGGCCCCGGCGCATCAACCATTAAATCGGCGGCCGACGCCGTCTTGGGAAATGCCATCACGTCGCGGATATTGTCGGTGTTCGCCAACACCATCAGCGTGCGCTCGATCCCGGATGCGATCCCTCCGTGCGGCGGCGTGCCATATTCAAGCGCGTCGAGGAAGAAGCCGAAGCGCGCCCGCGCCATCGCTTCATCCATACCGAGCGACTTGAAGACGAGTCGCTGCACGTCCTGCCGGTGGATACGGATCGAGCCGCCCGCGACTTCGACACCATTGATCACCGTATCGTACGCCTTCGCGCGAACCTGCCCAAGCAGATGCGTTTCATTGCGCTCCATCGCGCGCTCAAAGAGCGGCAGGTCTTCGTCGAGCGGCGAGGTGAACGGATGATGCATCGCGTAATAACGCTCATCCTCCGCGTGATACTCGAACATCGGAAACTCCGTCACCCATAATGGCGTGAACACGTTTGCCGGTATCAACTGCTCGCGCCGCGCCACTTCATTGCGCAGCGCGCCGAGGCTCGCGGCAACTGTCGCCGCTTTGCCCGCGACGATCAGCACCGCGTCGCCATGTGTCGCGCCTGCGACCTCAGCGATGCGCTGCACGCCTTCGTTCCCTAGCACTTTCAACAGAGATGACGACAACTCATCGCCGGACTTGATCCACGCGAGCGCGCCCGCGCCGTACCGCTTCACGAACTCCTGCAACTCATCGAGTTGTTTGCGCGACCACTTCGCGCCGCCTTGCACGACGATGCCTTTGACTTCCCCGCCCGCCTCCAACGCCGCCGCGAACGGTGCGAAGGTCGTGCCCGCGAGCGCAGGCGCGAGGTCTTGCAATTCCATCCCGAAACGCAGGTCGGGTTTGTCGCTGCCGTAACGCCGCAACGCTTCGGCATAAGACAGGCGCGGGAACGGCACGGGCAACTCAACATCAAGCGCATCTTTAAAGACGCGCGCGAACAAGCCTTCGACCAGCGCGTAAATTTGTTCGAGCGAAGGAAAACTTAACTCAACGTCAAGCTGCGTAAACTCCGGTTGTCGATCCGCGCGCAGGTCTTCGTCGCGGAAGCAGCGCGCGATCTGGTAGTAGCGATCCAGCCCCGCGATCATGCACAACTGTTTGAAGAGTTGCGGCGACTGCGGCAGCGCGTAGAACTTGCCATGATGCAAGCGCGACGGCACGACGTAATCGCGCGCCCCTTCGGGCGTGGACTTGTACAGAATCGGTGTCTCAATTTCTGTAAAACCCTGCTCATCAAGATACCGCCGCTCCGCCGCGACCACGCGATGCCGCAAACGCAAGTTCGCCTGCAACGCGGGCCGGCGCAGATCGAGATAGCGATACTTGAGCCGCAAATCTTCGCTCGCCAGCGCGTCTGATGGGCCGGACTCAAGCTGAAACGGCAGCGTCTTCGCCGTATTCAATAGCAACAACTCGCGCGCCTGCACCTCGACCGCGCCCGTCGCCAGCTTCGGGTTCAACTGGCCCGCCGCCCGCGCCACCACCTCGCCCGTCACCGCGATCACAAACTCGCCGCGCACTTCCTTCGCTTTCGCATGCGCCTCCCGCGCGGTCTCTTCATTAAAGACGACCTGCGTAATGCCGTCGCGGTCGCGCAGATCGGAAAACGTCAACGGCCCGAAGTCGCGCCGCCGCGCCACCCAACCCATCAACGTCACCGTCCGCCCCACATGTTCCGCACGCAACTCTCCGCACGAATGCGTACGCTGTAAGTCTCCCAAGTTATCGAGCATGATGGTCAATCAAATCTTTCGGTTCAATGATTCCTGCAACGTCGCGGCAAGCGCGGCACGACTCAGCGTGCGCTGCTCGCCAGAGCGCATATCCTTCAAAGCAACTTCGCCGCGCGCACGCTCATCGGGGCCAGCGACCGCGACGAACGGCACGCCAATAGTCGCCGCATACTTAAACTGCTTACCGACTTTATCGCCTGCTTCCGGGTAAAGTGACGCGCGCATGCCTGCTGCGCGTAACTCATGCGCGAGCGCGAGCGCATCGCTCGTCGCATCTTCATCCCAGATCGTCACTAGCACATCGGCGGCCGTGTTGACGAGTGACGGCGGAAACATCCCGCGCTCGCTCATCACAACGAGGATGCGCTCAAGCCCAAGCGAGAAGCCGCACGCAGGAATGTCGCGGCCCGAGAACATGCCGACGAGATTATCGTAACGTCCGCCGCCGCCAAGACTGCCTGCGAGATCAGGCACGCTAATCTCCATGATCGCGCCGGTGTAGTAGGAGAGGCCACGCGCGAGACTGTAGTCAATTATCACTCTAGAACTAGCACTTGTAACTGCTGTATAGGCGAGTATTGTCTCAACTTCATCAGCAGCTTGTTCAACTTCGTACTTCGGAACAAATTCCCTCATTAGATCTAAAAGCTCATGGTTTACCTTCTCTACGATTTTTGCCCGACGGGTAGCCTTGGGCACTTCCGAAAAAGTAAGTCCAATTGTCTTCTCAAAATTATCTATATCCGACATTAGCCCGCCGACAGTTCGGAAGAAGTTAAGGACATTCTCCCCAGCCTCTTCCGTAATTCCATGTTGTTCAAATTCTCTTGCCACGCCTTCCGTACCTATTTTGTCCAGCTTATCAATTGCTACTAATGCGTCTCCCTGCCTATCCGCAGGAATGCCCGTCGCTTCTAAAATGCGCGAAAGTACCTGTCGGTGATTGAGGCGAATGGTGAAGTTGTCGAAGCCGAGCGCAACGAGGGCGTCGCTAGCAGCGGCACACAACTCAGCCTCGACAACTGGCGAGCGTGTGCCGATGCAGTCCACGTCGCATTGGTAGAACTCTCTGAACCGACCGCGCGCGGGGCGGTCGGCGCGCCAGACGGGTTGCATCTGGTAACGCTTGAAGAACTTTGGCAGTTTGTCGCCGTACTCCGCGACGACGCGCGCGAGCGGCACGGTCAGATCGTAGCGCAGGGCGAGATCGGCTGCGCCGGTCTTCTCATGTTCGCCGCGCTTGAGGATTTTGAAGATGAGCTGGTTGCCCTCTTCGCCGTACTTGCCGAGCAGCGTCTCGATATTCTCGACGGCGGGTGTCTCCAACGGCTCGAAGCCGTACCGCTCATAGACCTCGCGGATGACGCGCATCACATACTCGCGCCGCCGCACGTCCGCCGGTAAAAAATCGCGCATCCCGCGCGCTGGCTGTGTCTTGGACATAAAAGAAGTGACAAGTGACGAGTGGTGAGTGACGAGTTAAGACAAGCGTTGCGGCTTGGCACTCGTCACTGGTTACTCGTCACTGCTTTTGTACTGCTTCGTATACTCGATGTAATTGCGCCAATACTGTGCGAGACCGGCGACCTCTTCGTCGGTGAGCGGGCGTTTGACGCGCGCGGGCACGCCGATGACGAGTGAGCGCGGCGTAATCTTTGTGCCGGGCGAGACGAGCGCGCCCGCCGCGACGAGCGACTCTGCGCCGACGCGCACGTCGTCCATCACGATTGATCCCATGCCGACGAGACAGCCGCGCTCGACGTAGCAGCCGTGCAGCGTGACGTTGTGCCCAACCGTGACTTCGTCTTCCAGAATCGTCGCGTGCGTGCCGTTGGAGACGTGGATGACCGTGCCGTCTTGGATGTTGGTGCGTGCCCCGATGCGTATGTGGAACACGTCGCCGCGCACGACCGCGCCGAACCAGACGGACGACTCCGCGCCGAGCACAACGTCGCCAATGATGACGGCCGTCTCGGCCACGTAAGCTGTCGGATCGATCTGCGGATGCTTGCCCTGAAAAGGTCTAATCATGTCGCCGCCTTACTGCATACGAAACCTGTTTTTAAGCTCCGAGATGAAAGTGGAAAAGTTAGCACGAAAGTGTGTGAAAGGGAAAAGCGAGAGGGCGGCGGATAGCGCTTACTCTAGGTGCTGTTGACATAAGGAAAAGAAAGGGATTTATCCACGAAGCCACACGAAACAAAGACACGAAACAAACCCGATCTGCGTTTCGTGTGGTTTGCTTGTGTTGTTTTGTGTGAGTTCGTGGATAATTCTTCTGCACAGCCAGCGTCTGCTCGCGATGTCAACAGCACCTAATGTTTGAGTATGTTGCTAATCATTCAATGCCCAGCAACGTCGCGCGCGGCAAGATCGTGCCGGGGATTGGTTCGAGGAAGCGCGACACGACTGGGAGTGTATCCGACTCGCCCGCGCGATAGACGCCGAGCGGATAGGTGAAGTAGAGATGTCGTTTGGCCCGCGTCGCGGCGACGTAGAGCAGGCGACGCTCTTCCTCCAAATCTTCAAACTCAGCGGTGGAGCGCGCCGACGGAAACCAGCCATCCGTCAGCCAGATGACGAACAGCGTGCTCCATTCCAAGCCCTTCGCCGAATGGACGGTCGAGAGCGTAACGTAGCCGCCGCCCTGCGCCTGCTTCTCGACCTGCGCGGCATCGCTTGGGTCGAGCGCCACGTCCGCCAACAACTCGGCTGCGCTCTGGTAACGCTTCGCGATTGCTTGCAGGTGCGTCAGATCGCGCTGCCGGCGCGGATAGTCGTCGTACTTGGCTTTCAAGATAGGGCGGTAGAAGCGCAGCACGGTCGTAAGCTGCGTGTGCGGCGATTTGTGCGCCATGATGGTGCGCAATACGTGCGCCAATTTGATCAGTTGCGCTTGATAACCGGCCCGCGCGGGAAACTGCTTGAGCCGCGCGAACAGCATCTCTTTCGTTTTCGTCGTGCGAAACTCTTTGCGCTCAACGCCGAGATAATCGAGTATCTGTTCGACCGTCGCGTCGCCGATGTGATCGATCAGTTTGAGCGTGCGAAACCACGCGAGCGTGTCCGCCGGATTGAGCGTGACGCGCAGGAAGGCGAGCGCGTCTTTCACGTGCGCGGATTCGGCGAACTTAATGCCGCCGAACTTGCGGAACGGAACGCCCTGCTTGCCCAACTCGATCTCCAGATCGAACGAGTGCGAACCGGCGCGAAACAGCACCGCGATCTCTTGGAGCGGCACGCCTTCCGCGCGCAACTCGGCGATGCGCTCGGCGATGAAGCGCGACTGCTCGTTCTCGTCTCGCGCGCTGACGAGCAAGGGCGCGGGCCCGTCCGTCATGCTTGAGAATAGACGTTTCGCATAACCTTCCGGCGCGTCGTTGATGATCGCGTTGGCGACATCCAGCACCGGCTGCGTGCTGCGATAATTCTCTTCTAGCTTAATGATCTGCGCGGCGGGAAAGAGTTTTGGGAACTCCAACATGTTCTGAAAGCTCGCGCCGCGAAATGAATAGATCGATTGCGCCTCGTCGCCGACCACGGCCACGTTGTCATGCGTGGCCGTCATCAAGCGCACGATCTGCGCCTGCAACTTGTTGGTGTCCTGATACTCGTCCACCATGACGTAGCGATATTGTTCCGCGAGTCGCTGGCACAACTCCGCGCTCGCGTTGAGCGCTTCCAGCAGACGCACAAGCAGGTCGTCGTAAGTCAGCAGGTGGCGTGTGCGCTTGTATGAGTCGAACGCCTTGAATAACTCTGCAAGTTCAAGGCGCAAGTCGGCGAACTGCGGGTAGTGGCGTTTGAGCACCACATCGAGCGGCAGCAGTTTATTGGCCGCCATGCTGTAGATCGCGCAGATGGTGCGCTTGCGCGGGAAGCGCCGCTCCTTGCCGGTAAAGCGCATCTGGCGACGCAACAGGTCGATCAAATCGTCCGTGTCGCTTGAGTCCAACACGGTGAAGGTGCGTTGGACATCCGTCAGTTCCGCGTATTTGCGCAGGACGGTATGCGCCATCGAGTGAAACGTGCCGCCGGAGACGCGCCGGCAGCGTTCATCAGCTAGCGCCGCCGCGCGGGTGAGCATGCTCGTCGCCGCGCGGCGCGTGAAGGTTAAGAGCAAGACCGATTCCGGCCGGACGCCTGTCTCCACCAGTCGCGCGACGCGATAGACGAGCGTGCGCGTCTTGCCCGTGCCCGCCCCGGCGACGATCAGCACGGGCCCTTCAAGCGTCGTTACTGCGCGGTACTGTGCTTCGTTCAACTCCCGCGCGTAATCAATGCGGGGCGCACGCGGCGGCGCGGTAATGCGCTTGAGGACGAGTCTGGTTTTGCCCGGCACGATGAGGGCGCGGCCCGATTCGAGTGCGCGCCGGAGTGCCTTGAGATCGCTCGCAAGCTCGTTGATGGTCTGATAGCGTTCCTTCGGCGCTTTGGCCAATGCTTTCGCAAGAATCCGTTGCAGGTCGAGCGGCAGCCCGGCTTTGATCGTGTGCGGCGGGGCCGGCTCTTGATGCAGGATGGCGTGCATCGTGTCGATCTTGTTTTTATTGGCGAACGGACACAGCCCCGTCGCCATTTCATAGACCACGATACCGAAGGCGAAGATGTCGCTGCGCCGATCAACGCGCTGCCCATGTAGTTGCTCCGGCGACATATAATTGATCGTCCCCAAGATCATCCCCGCCTGCGTGTTGACTTGCAGGAGCGTCTTCTCCGTGCTGTTAGCCGTCAACGCGCTCTGCCGCCGCGCGATGAGCTTCGCCAGTCCGAAGTCCAGAATCTTTGCGAAGCCGTCGCCGTTCACCATCAGGTTCTCCGGCTTCAAATCCCGATGCACGATGCCATGCTCGTGCGCTTTGGCTAAGCCTGCGGCAACCTGCAACGCGATGTCCAAGACATCCTTGATGAGGAGCGTGCGGGAGTCGATCCGCTGGCGTAGCGTCTCGCCCTGCACATATTCCGTCACCATGTACGGCTTGCCGTCGGCTTCGCCGATCTCATAGACGGTGAGGATGTGCGGATGATTCAAGGCCGAGGCAGCTTGCGCCTCTTGTAGGAAACGGCGGCGGCGATCTTCCTTTGTGATGGCGTCCGGCGACAGCACTTTCAGCGCCACGATGCGCTGAAGCTGTTCATCGTGCGCTTTATAGACCGCGCCCATGCCGCCCGCGCCCAACGGCTCGATGATGCGATAGTGCGCGATAAATGTGCCGGCAGTGATCATGGCCCGCGACTGTGACTCCAAGTTAAAATGCAAGTGAGTTGACTGTTAACAAGTCGCGCGGCAGTACCCGCCCCGCCGCGCAACTTGCGCGCAATTATATAACGGATGCCGGGCTTACACAGGAGACTGCTGTCAATAACGGGAGTTCGCTGCCAGCATATACGAAAATTCCTGCGCCCGGTATGAAAGATTCTTCCGGCCATACGTTCAGGGGCTATACGTACCGACGCAGTTGCATACTTGTGTCGGGCCAGCCCGGCTGGGCCGACACGAAAACCGCCCACCGCCCGTCGCCCGTCGAGCCAACGCTAACTCGCCGTGACAACGACAGGCGAGAAGTTCGACAATGCATGTTATTGTCTCCACCGCACGGTCAGCGGTCGCATCATCATCGCCAACCTCATCTCGTTTACCGGTGGCGAATTGCTCTACGCCACGCGCTGGTTCGGATTGTTCTAGCCGCGCGGCAAGACCATTTGCTATAACAGATTTGCTCTAACAGCCGGGCGGCCGCGCGCAGCTACTTTAGGCAGCCGCACGTCAACATGAAGATCAAGTTTTTCAAAACGCCGGCGGACTTTCGCGCGTGGCTTGAGCGGCATCATGCCACGACGCCGGCACTGTGGGTCGGCTATTACAAGAAAGATTCAGGCCAGCAGAGCATCACTTGGCCGGAATCCGTTGATGAGGCACTCTGCTTCGGCTGGATTGACGGCCTGCGGAAAAGCGTGGATGAGTGCAGCTATACCATCCGCTTTACACCGCGCCGCCCGCGTAGCGTCTGGAGCGCGGTGAATATCAAGCGTGTGGCAGAGCTAACCCGGCAGGGGCGTATGCGCCCGGAGGGGCAGCAAGCTTTTCAGGCGCGCACCGAGAACAGATCGGGTATTTATGCCTACGAACAGAGACAGCCTGAATTGGTTGCACCCTACGGGCAGATGCTACGGCAGAACAAAGCGGCCTGGACATTCTTTCAGGCGCAGACGGCTTCGTATCGCAAGATGGTCAGTTGGTGGGTGTTGAGCGCCAAACGGGAAGAGACGCGGCTCAAGCGCTTGCGGCAACTCATCGCGGACTCCGCTGAGGGGCGGACGATCCGACAGTTCACACGCCAGAAAAAATCGACTTGAAATTGCCGCGCACGACTTAAAAGGAGTTAACGCATGCGGAAACTCAGCGCGACCTTAATGTTCACCATGCTCTGCACTGTGCTGGCGCTACCACAAGACCGGCAACAGCAGGAGCAGACGTGGACGATGGACTTTCGCTTGGAGCAGGACGAGTTGGCCAGCACGGGGCGCAATCCCTATTTCATCTTGGAGCCGGGCTATATCTTAGTGCTCGCGGCCGGCCGCGAGCAGCTAACCATCACAGTTCTCGACGAGACCCGGCAGATCGCCGATGTCACGACCCGCGTGGTGGAAGAGCGCGAGACGAAAGACGGCCAACCGGTCGAAGTATCAAGGAACTACTACGCCATCAGCCGGCGCACGAACTGCATCTTTTATTTTGGCGAGGACGTGGACATGTACGCGGGCGGCAAGGTCGTCAGCCACGAGGGCGCGTGGCGCGCGGGCGTGAACGGCGCGCGGTTCGGGCTGATGATGCCCGGTCAACCGCTGCTGCGTGCGCGCCACTATCAAGAGCTAGCCCCACGCGTGGCACTGGATCGCGCCGAGATAGTCAGCCTCCGCGAGCGCCTTACCACCCCCGCCGGCGAATTCCAAGACGTACTCAAAGTGGCCGAAACGACACCGCTCGAAGCCGGCACAGTCGAATACAAATACTACGCCTGGGGCGTCGGTCTCATCCAGGACGGCGCGCTCAAGCTAATCAAATACGGCAAGTCCAACCAAGCGCGCCCTTGAGCGACACAGCTCACGCCTACCAATGGCACATATAATCAAGTGTGTCATCTGTTCGACAATAATTGTCGACTTTACCCATTAGCTGATCGCAAGTGGAAGCATACACCTCAGCCCCAAGACTATAAAACAGTTGAGAATCCCGCCACGGAACTTTGTTTCAACGTATAAGGAGGAACCATCTATTTGCCGAAAGTACAAATATTTTAAAGCAGTCGTCGGTGTTCTTTCTAGCGACGTCCAATACCCCCAGCACCGGTAATGATTCAGAGGTTTAGTAAAATCCCCCTTCGCAGTACCACTGATTAGACGACAAAGCTCGGTAGGTAGCAGCTTGCCATGAGTTTAGATTCGCCTTTTCGCAACTCGTAGACATCTCGACCAGGTGACTCCTTACTCCTTTTGTGCCAGCTTTACTATGCACGCCCATGAGATAATGACTGATGTTTGATAGCTCTGTAGCGGCTTGAGAGGAGTAGAGTTTTCCAAGTTTGAAAACTGCAAAATGGTTGGCGGCACGTAATGATTTAACGTTCCCCCACGTGGCGGGCGGGCAGACTTCAAATGTCAGTGCAGCGGGATGGCTCTCCATGACAGCGGCTTTCAGCCACCGGTCATTTTCGACATCATCGTAATATGGGTGAAGTGTCTGCTCCTCCTGCGTTTGGGGCACAATATCGAGTTTTACCTTATTGCACTCAGAACAGGAGGGCACTAAGTTAGTAGGAACGACGGCCAGACTGGGGAAGTGCGTCTTGGGAAGATGATGGTCAAGTGTGCTGACATCCCGTTGTCCACATAAAGGGCATAGGCCTTGGGCCGGCGCTGTGAGGATCTCATCGTAGATATGGCGACCAGGGGATTCTTTAGGGACCATCCTACTGTCATATACAGCGACCATCTCATCCTTCGTCACTCGTACTCGCTCGCCGACGTGAGTATGACTAAGGATATTATGAAGTTGAGCGTTAGCAGCAGCGATATCGAACGCTGTCGCCGCAGCAATGACGTAAAGGTTAACTGCCTCTAAGCGCGCTTTTAAACTCTTATCTTTAACACGACTAATGCACGTCAAAAATACGTCGCTAGGAGGATGAATAGGCTTGGCTAACTTTCTCATCTTACTAATTGATTACCATTTCCCTTCGACGCAATTAAAGCTCGGATGATAGCTCGCGCCTCGGCCCCGAGTTGACCTTTAAAGCGCTGGACTACTTGTTCATAATCATCTTCTTCATCAACAGCCTCTTGGAGCATCCTGTGGAATCCTGATCTGGTCACTTCTAACCCGAACACTTCACGAGTCAAGATGCCGACATTTTCACCAAAGGTTTCGGATTCGGGGCGCTCTGCTTTAGAGACAGAACCACTTCTCCGGAGTTTCCAGACACAACTTCGGGGTACTTCTTGGAGTACGACGGGAGAGTGGGTAGCAATTATTGCCACCCCGTTTTGCTGAATCAGCAAATCAGATAGCGATCTTATGAACGCTGATAGAAGTGGTGGGTGTAAGTGCGCTTCCGGTTCATCGAGAAGAACGAGTGTACGCTCCACAACGTCCTCCACCAGCCTAGTGATAGTCAGCAGGACAATTTTGTGACCGGAACTCAGTCTGTTGAATAGAGTCTCACCGCGTTCTTGCCATTCCTCGTCGTACTCACCGTCGGCTAGTGCCGCTACGTCAGTCTCTTTAAACATTGGGTCACCCTCTAGCATCTCTAACGCCCTATGCCAGCGAATCACCCTACCTCCTTTTCGACAAGCACGCACACTACTAACAAATTCTTTGGTCAGGCTGGCGATGTCCTTAGGAGTCAGGCTCCAAGCATCACCGCGCTCGTTAGGCTGCTTCAATCCAATATAGGAATACCTCATGCCAACTGCCTGAGACTTAGGCAATGGCAGAGATCCAAACGGGTCGAACGCGCTGAAGGTGACGGAAATCAGGTTGGCAAAGAGACCTATGTCTTCGTTTGACTCATCAGCTCTAAACAGCCCGACATCCTCTACAGGCTGAGCGGGAGTGACGAGTGCCCTAGTCATCGTCGTCAGGTAATGTGTTTTACCGACGCCGTTACGACCAATCAACACGTGAATGTTAGTCGGCGGCTCTGACTCGGGTTCCACCTCAAATGACAAGACGAGTGGGGAGTGGCTAGGCCGTGACTCGGTCGGGGTTTCGTAAGCAAACTTGTAACTAGTTAGTCGGGCGTCACCTCGCGCCAACCGCCGGAAACGTCCCCTAATTGTCTGTGGATCAACGGTTCTCAGCAGTGACTTTACCGTAACTGGCTCGGAGATTACACTTTCGAGTATCGTAGGGTTCAGTGCCAAATCTCGCAGTCCTTTAAGAATCTGATCCCGTATAAAACCGCCCAGCGCATTTAGCCCTTCGTAGTAACTATCATCTTGGCCAATGGAGAAAAACAACTCATTTAAAGATTCGAAAGATTCAGGTATATCAGATCGGACTTGCCCCTCATGCATGCCTAACTGACCGATCTTCACGCTTCCTATAGAGTGCTTTTCGCCCTCGCTGTCGACAACAATAAGATCGTATTGAGTCTTATATCCCCAGTCGTCCCACATATCAGCGAGCAGAAATGCCATATTCCGGGAGTCGGGTGGTGTCTGGCTCCTTGCCGGTAAGACGGTGAACAGCATTTTCTTACTCAAAAGAATGGGCTTCGAAGTGTATGTTGGTGAGAGCGTTCAACTCATGCTTCACGTCAAACAACTGTCATATTTTCTATAGCCGCGAGTAGGTCAGCCCCGTCTGGCCTTGATACTTGCCGCCGCGATCTTGATAGGAGACATCGCAGTCTTCGTCGGATTCGAGGAAGACGACTTGGCCGATGCCTTCGTTGACGTAGACGCGCAAGGGGAGGTCGGCGAGGTTGCCGAGTTCGATGACGAGGCGACCTGTCCAGCCGGCTTCGAGTGGCGTTGTGTTGACGATGAGACCGGCTCGCGCGTAGGTGCTTTTTCCCATACAGATGCCGGTAACGTTGCGCGGCATGCGGAAGGTCTCGACCGTGACGCCGAGGGCGTAGGAGTGCGGCGGCATGAGGTAGTAGCGCGAGCCGTCGGCGGCGGTGTGGAGCGGCGGCTCGACGAGTGAGCTATCGTCAAACTTTTTGGGATCGATCTCGCGCCCGTGGATGGGCGAGAAGACGCGGAAGCCGTCGTCGGCGAGCCGCATGTCGTAGCCGTAAGAGGACGCGCCCGCCGAGATGATGCGCCGGCCATCCATTTCGCGCACGAGCGTTTCGTTGAAGGGCTGGATCAGTTGCGTTTCCGCCGCCATGCGACGAATCCAACGGTCGGATTTAACGGTCATAGAAAAACAGTGACGAGAGTTAAGTGACGAATGACGAGCAAGAGCGGGCACATCTTAGCCTGTCATCCAACACTTGTCACTTGGCACTTGGCGCTTGTTTGATCTTAATCGTGCCGACGACCACTTCAAGGCTGAGGGTCGCGCCGCCTGCACCGGCGCGGGCTTGCAGGCTGCGTTCAGTGGGCGTGGTGTCTTCGCGGGGCAAGACGGCCGGGTGTTGATTCTCAACGCGGCCGGCGCGCAAGACGTTGGCGTCGATGTCGCCGTTAAAGTTGGCCGGCAGTTCGAGCGTCAAGTCGCCTTGCGCGATGCGTAGGGTGACGCCACGCCCGCGCCAACTGCGGGCGGGCACGCGCAAGGTGACGGGGCCGCCGTCGCCGCCGGCCATGGTCGCCTGCACGTCGCCGCCCGTGAGCGTGAGCGTTGCGTTGCCGATGCCGGCGTTGAGATAGAGCGCGCCTTCGACGCCGTTGACGATGAGCGGGCCGCGCCCGGCGTAGATGTCGAGCGCAATTTGTGCGGGCACGCGCAGTTTGTAGTCAATCTTCCACGGCAGACCCAACAACTGCTTCGGGAAATCTTTCGCCACACGCTTCATGAACTTGCGGTCGTGCATGCCGGTGGTCACGAGCGTGAGGCGCGTGCCCTCTGCGTCGAGCACGAAGTTGTTGACAGCGGCGAGGCGCGCGAGGTCTGCTTCCGTGTCGGCGTGCAGTTCTATGTCGGCCGTGATTTCAACTTCGGTGCGCGCCCATGCTTCAATCGTGATGGAGCCGACGGGCGCGCCATAGACGACGAGCGAGTTGCCGTAAGGAAAGCGCCGCACTTCGTGGCGCGTGGTTGTGCGCGTAAGTGCGGGCGGCGTTGCGGCAATGGCGGCGGCGGGCGCGTCCACGGGCTTGCGCTTCACGCCCGATTGCGCGGGTGTCTGCGTGGACAGACAGAGAGCGAACGCGCTGAAAAGCAGGGCGCGGATGGCCGCTCCGCGCGGATACACGTTAAGACGTTGCGCGATTGTGCCGGGCAAAAGTTGGAACCGCCTTGGGTAGGATGACAGACGGGAGAAACAGTAAGCGTGGGCCGCAGGGAGTGTCAAACGATTAACGCGCGCGAGGGGCTAGATTAATCGTGCCGCGCAGGTTGGTCATGATGATCTTGGCCGAGCCGTCGCCGACTGTGCCGACGACGCGGCGATTATCGCCGCCCTGATAGTTGAAGTTGCCTAGTTGCGCGAAGCCGCCGATGTTTATATTGCGCGTGCGCGGGGCGGTCGCGGTCAGCGTGAAGCCGGAGCCGGGTATAACGCGCATGTTGATGTTGCCCTGCGTGGACTTGAGTTCGTAGGAACCACCACGTAGCAGTTCGGCGTCGAACACGATATCGCCCGACACGTTCTCGGCCATGACCACCAGCGCGCGGATGTCGGTCAACTCGATATCGCCTTCGGAGAAGATGTGTGCATGCACCAGCCGGCCGCGCACGTTGCGCACGGTGATATTGCCGCGCGTCGTCTGCACGTCCACGGTTGAATCATAAGGGACTTGAATCTTAAAGTTCACGTCGCCGATGTCATCACGCCCGCGATTGTCGCCGGCCACGTCAATCGTCAAGCCATCGTCGTTCAGCATCGGCGTACAGTGCGCCGCCGGCGACTCCATCGTCGCCGTGACGCGAATCTCCGCGCGATCCCAACCTTCGACTTCAATCAAGCCGGAACGATTACGCAGCAACAAACTCACGTTGCGGCGCGGCGCGAAGCTGCGCGAGTAACGCTGCTGGGCGCGGCCTTCCGTCGCCGGCCAGAGCGACAGGCAGACGAGCGCAGCACACGCGACGAACACACGTATGGCAACATGCCCGGCGCGTTGCGCCAGCGCGAGTCTGTGAGGTTTGTTGTCCAGCTTAACCATCGATCTGTAAATCTCAATAAAAGGGTACAGCGTCGGGCAGACCAACGCGCTAAATTTCAGGTGCGCGGCGGCAAGTTTTTATAAGTCGGCGAACTGGCGGAGCAGTTCCTTCTTATCGCGCATGGCCGCATCGAGCGCTTCTTCGGACACCTCGTCGTGCGGCGACTGATCGAGTTGCTGCAACGAATCGTTGACGGCCGCGTCAATCACCACGATGTTGCGCTCGAAGGCGTCGCGCATGCGCGGATTCCAGCGGGCCTTGCGTTGCGCGACCCGCTGCATCAACAGATCAAGCTCCTGATCATTGCTCCGGCGGTGCCCCTGCGCAGCGGCAACAGCCTTAACTTCGACAGGTTGTTGCGGCCGCAAGAGACTCTGCACGCTGAAGACAGTGCCCGCCACCACGACGACCACCAGCGCAACGACGGCCGCGCTCAACTGCGGCAGCGTGAGCGTCCAACGCCGCTGCAATGTGCGCGCGAGCAAACCCTCGCGCCGCTTCGCGGCCAAGGCGATCACGCGCGCTGCCGCTTGTTGCTGTTCGGCGCGTTCGGCTTCAAGCGTGTTGCTGATGCGCAGCCAGAGCGCGCGACTGCTGGGCGGTGCGTACGAGTAGTTGTGCGCAGCCTGCGCGGACGAAACGATAGCACCTAGATCGTCGCGCACGGCGGCGCAGGCGAGACAGTCGGTTAAGTGACGACCGAGTAGCACGCGCGCCTCGCCGGTCAATGTGCCGTCGAGGAAGTCGCTTAATAGTGCCTGACACTTCTCGCAGTTCATTACTCTTAACCTCTTGCGCCCATCCGCGTGCGGGCCGGGGCAACGCTAATCGTTTTATCAGTACGTGCCCGCGCGGCCGGAGAAAGTCGCGGCGCGCTCAACAGTCTCGTGGGGAGATTCACTTACCTGAACCGAAGGCCGCGCGGCCGGCGCGCGCACGGGCCGAACTGAGCGACGTTGTTAGAAGCTACTGGGCCGCATTCTGTTGCCTCAATAAACCGCGTAACTTCATCCGTGCCTTGTGCAGTTGTGACTTGCTCGTGCCGACCGAGCAGCCTAGCATCCGCGCGATCTCTTCATGCTCGTGTCCTTCCACGTCGTGCAACACGAACACCGACCGGTAGCCAGGCGGGAGTTGGCTAATCGCGCGATCCAACGCGATCCTATCTACCACGGGCATGCTCGCCGGATTCTCCGTCCCCGCCACCACCTGCACGGGCACGTCGCCATCGTCGGTCGTCTGCTCCAGGCGCACGCCCTTCTTGCGGAAGTGCATCAAGACTTGATTGACCGTTAAGCGATGCAGCCACGTCGTGAAGGCCGACTCGCCACGAAACGAGCCGGTCTTGCGATAGAGTTGGATGAACGCTTCCTGCGCAAGGTCTTCCGCTTCGGCCACGTTGCCGGTCATGCGCAGGCAGAGTGAAAAGACGCGCCGGTGGTGGCGTTCGTACAACTGCTCGAACGCCGCTACATCGCCCGCCGCCGCCAATTGCGTCAGCGCGTAATCAGTCGTCTGCGGCGGCTCGCTCTCGGTTGCGGTCACGTGTCCGAATACGCTTTGGGGCAGCAGGATGCTTTCAGGCGTCATCTCATCTCTCTCGCTTCAGCTTTTAGAGCAACGACCGAAGGTTTCTTGTGGCGGCGCTCACGTTCGCAGCCTGTGCGACCCGTAAGTCGCGGCCCGTGAGCGAGTTTTCACCGCTCGGTGTGATGCGCATCGTTCCGCGCGTCGTTGCCCTGCTGCGCCTGAATTTGTCGTTATTGTCGGACGAAAGACCACACCTGCCTACCCGTTTCAAGTCCAGTAGGTGCGGTCAAGCGAACGATAGCCGACGGCCTCGGCCAAGTCCACCGGCCTAATCTCGGCCGCGCCGGCCAAATCCGCGCTGGTGCGACTGACTTTTAGTATCCGATCATAGGCGCGGGCTGACAAGCCCTGCCGCGTCATGGCCGCTTCCAACATGCGCTCGGATTCGGCATCGAGCCGGCAGTGCAGCCGAATCTGGCGCGCGGACATCTGCGCGTTCGCAAAGATGCCGTCGGCGCGGAAGCGCGCCAGTTGCCGTTCGCGCGCCTCGATGATGCGCGCCCGAATCACGGCGGAGCTTTCGCTGTCCGCACCCGCGCCGGTCAACTCTTTGAAGCGCACGGCGGGCACGTCAACATGTATGTCGATGCGGTCAAGCAGCGGCCCACTGATGCGCCCGACGTAGCGTTGAATCTGCAACGGCGTGCAGCGACACTCGCGCGTCGGATCGTTCCAGAAACCACAAGGGCACGGGTTCATCGCGGCGGCGAGCATGAACGAGGCGGGGAACGTTAAGGACATCGCCGCGCGACTAATCGTCACCTGATTGTCTTCGAGCGGCTGGCGCAGGACTTCGAGGACGCTGCGATCAAACTCCGGCAGTTCATCAAGAAACAGCACGCCGTGATGTGCGAGCGAGACTTCGCCGGGGCGCGGCATTGCGCCGCCACCGATGAGGCCCGCATCACTGATTGTGTGGTGCGGCGCACGAAACGGCCGCTCGGTCACAAGCCCCGCCCGCCCGGTGAGACCGGCAACCGAATGAATCTTCGTTAGCTCAAGCGCGGCCTCGAATTCAAGCGGTGGCAGGATCGTTGGCAGCCGCTTGGCCAGCATCGTCTTGCCTGAACCGGGCGGGCCGATCAGCAGAATGTTGTGCGCGCCGGCCGAGGCGACTTCGAGCGCACGTTTGGCGTGCTGCTGGCCGCGCACCTCGCGGAAGTCAACGCCCGCGTGATTGGCCGGCGCGAGCAAGGCGGCCGGATCGACGCGCATCGGCGCGGGCGGGGCGGTTGAACTTAACGCTGCGAGCAGTTCGACCGCGCCGCGTAAGTCCGCGACCGGATACACGTCAACACCGTTCACGACGGCCGCTTCTTGCGCGTTCTCTTCGGGCAGGAGTAAGGCTTTGATCTTCGCGTCGCGGGCGCGGATGGCGATGGAGAGCGCGCCCTTGATCGCGCGCACGCGCCCGTCGAGCGACAGTTCGCCGACCGCGAGCGTGTCAGTCAGATGTTCACGCGCGCCAAGGTCGCCGTTTGCGCCGAGAATGCCGAGCGCGATGGGCAGGTCGAAGCTTGCGCCCTCTTTGCGCACGTCGGCGGGCGCGAGGTTGATCGTCGTCTTGTGGAACGGAAAGAAGAAGGCGCTGTTGTTGATCGCGGCGCGGATGCGCTCGCGCGACTCGCGCACGGCTAAGTCGGGTAGCCCGACGATAGTCACCGATGAAGGATTGTCCGATTCGCCGCGCGCGGGCGTCAGATCGACTTCGATGTCTACGAGGTCGGCGTCAATGCCGTAGACGGCGGCGGATTGTGTGCGGAAGAGCATAAGCGTGAGGGGCACAGAGACGGTGAAGGCGCGCGAGGCGGTGCGCCGTGGTTGTGCGTATAAAGCGAGCGCGCTTTCAAGTCAGACTCGAAAGCGCGCTCGCTGTTTCCAGTTTGTCACAGCGCGCCTGATTCGGGCGGACACTGCCAGACTTAATTAACGACGCCGACGCACGCGCTGCGGCGTGGCACTCGCGGGCGCGCTGCCAGACGATGGCACCTGGATCGCTTGATTGGCCGCGAGCGGTGCGTTTGCGGCGACACCGTTCAAGCGCGCGACCTCATCAGCCGAAGTATTGTAGCGCGTGGCGATCTGCGCGACGGTCTCGCCCGCACGGGCGCGCACGGTCACGAGATTTCTGCCACTTGCCTGTTGCCCGAGGCGCACGGGCCGGATGGTGCGTTGCACCGAGTTCGCGGGCACGACGACTTTGTTGGTGGCCTTCAAATCAACGCCGCCATTCCAGAGTTGGAGTTGCGCAAGGCTGACACCCGTGCGCGCGGCGATTGACTGCAAATCTTCGCCCGGCGTGACCGAGATCACCTTCGCCGTCTCGCGTCGCTCCGTCGGCACACGCTTCAGTAGCGCAACGAACTGTTTGCCCCGGCCGGCGGGCACGCGCACGTTGTAGGCTTCGCCCCGCGGCGTGATGTCGCGCCGCAACTCAGGATTGATGCTGCGCAGAAAATCAACGTTCGTGTCCGTCATGCTGGCGATCAATTGCAGACTGGTCGCGTTCGGCACGTTGACCACATCGTAAGCGAGCGGCGCATCGGGGCGAATGCTGTGGAAGCCGTACTTCTCAGGATTCTTGGCGATCAAGATCGTCGCTAGAATGTTCGGCACGTAGTTGCGCGTCTCCTGCGCGATGAACGGATAAGTCTGCCAGAAGTTGGCCGCACCGGCGCGCGAGATGGCGCGGTCGATGTTGCCTTCGCCCGTGTTGTACGCGCCAATCGCCAATTCCCAGTTGCCGTGGTAACGGTTGGCCAGCCACTTCAAATACATCGCCGAGGCGCGCGTTGCTTTCTCGAAACTGTTGCGCTCGTCAATCCATGCAGTCTGCCGCAGACCATACTGCCGGCCCGTGCCCGGCACGAACTGCCAGAGACCCGACGCCGCGGCCCACGACATCGCCGTCGGCCGCCACGCGCTCTCGACCTGGCCGAGCCACGCGATGTCTTCGGGCACACCGACTTCACGGAAAATCTTGCGCGCCATCGTCATGTAGCGGCCCGAGCGGCGCATTCCCGTCTCCATCGTCGCGCGCCCGCGCCCCTGATAATAGTTGATGTACTGCTGGATCAGCGTGTTCGAGTTGAACTTGAAATCAACCGCGCTCTTCGCCTCTTCTAACTCCGCCTGTTGTTCGGTCGTGACCGTCTTTTCTGTTTCGGTCAACTCCAACTTGCTCAACTCGTCGAGCGGCGACGGCTCGAATTTCTGCTCGCGCAGGAAACCCGACTGCGCCGGGACGGGCTGTTGCGCGTCCTTCACGGGCAGGAACTTAGGATTGTTACTCGCGATCTGCTGTGCGCCGGCGACAACCTGCGCGGGCGCGCTTTGCGAGGTCGGAACTTCCAACCGGAAGACGCGCTCGACGAGTTGCAGGTAATAAGTTTGCAGGCGCGGATGGGCGCGCACATCCATGCCCGACTCAAGCAGCATGTCCACCGCTTTGTCGAACTCGGAGCGCGCGGCTTCCGGGTTACGATCCTTGAGGTTCGCCTCGCCCTGTTTGTAGTGCGCCTCGGACCGCTCGATGAGTTGCGTGACGACGCCGGCATCGCGCTCGATGTCAGTGGGCGTACTGCTGCGCAAGGACGATGCGGCCGGCAACTGCGCGCGGACGGCCACGGCCGACAGGGTCAGCATCAAGATGAAAGCTGTGCGTAGGAATAATGGGGGAAGGCTCGTTCTCATCAATCGTCAGTCTCCTTAAACTTCAGGCTGAAGCGAATCCACGATGGTGGGCTTTAGTTATAAGACCACGCGAGCGGCATCCACTGAATAAACCGCGAGGGGGCGAAAAAAGCTCCCGTCAAAGCCGACGCTGCCAGGAAGCATGTCCATACTTGCCCCAAAGCGCGTCTACAACCGTCTCTTTACTTATCACACGGTCTGACGGGAGTCAACCTTATCTATTGGAAAGAAAAGGCGAAGCGGGCAAGATTTCCACCTAGAACCGCTTCGCGCTTGCCCTAATAAAGATGCCCGCCGAAGGCTTCCGGTTGCGCCGGCCCGCCGGGATTTTGCGCTGTCAAACTCGCCCCACTTAATGTGACGAAGCAGGCGCGGCGGGCGGTGGTAGCAAAGGCTTCGGGCGTGGCGTACCGGGCGGGGGCGGCGGCCCGACGCGCTCTTTCAGCGCCTCTTGAAAGACCTGCCGGACATTGTCCACAAAGATGAACTGGATTTCGCCAAACAACTCCTTCGGCACTTCGTCCATATCGCGCTGATTGAGTGCGGGCAAAATAATTTTCGTCACCCGCGCACGTCGCGCCGCCAGCACCTTCTCCTTGACGCCGCCGACCGGCAGCACGTTCCCGCGCAGCGTGATCTCGCCCGTCATCGCCACGTCCTTGCGCACAGGGCGCTGCGCCAGCACAGAGACCATCGCGGTCGCCAACGTGATCCCGGCCGACGGCCCGTCCTTCGGGATCGCGCCTTCGGGGATATGCAAGTGCAAATCGTAAATATTGAAGTCGTCTTCGGGGATGCCAAGCTCGCGCGCCCGCGCCTTCGCATACGAGTAAGCAGCTTGCGCCGACTCGCGCATCACTTCGCCCAACTGCCCCGTCAAGACCAGCACACCTTTGCCCTTCACGCGCAACGCTTCGATAAACAGCACGTCGCCGCCGACCGGTGTCCACGCGAGGCCCGTCGCTACGCCGATCTGATCTTTCTTCAAGACCTCGCCCGGCATGACCTTCGGCACACCCAAGAATTCGTGCAAATTCTTCGGCGTGACGCGCACGATGCCCTCGTGTCCTTCCGCCACGCGCCGGGCCACCTTGCGACAAACCCGGCCGATCTCGCGCTCAAGTTGGCGCAAGCCCGCCTCCTGCGTGTATTGCTGAATGATGGCGGCAAGCGCCGGCTTCGAGATGCGCACATTCTTCTGCGTGACGCCGTTCTCTTCCAACTGCTTCGGCATCAGATGGCGACGCGCGATCTCCAACTTCTCTTCCTCCGTGTAACCCGCGAGCCGGATCACTTCCATGCGGTCGCGCAACGCGGGCTGAATCGTGTCGAGCACGTTCGCGGTCGTCATAAACATCGCGTTCGATAGATCGAACGTGACGCCGAGATAGTTGTCGCGGAAACTGTTGTTCTGCTCTGGGTCGAGCACTTCCAGGAGCGCCGACGACGGATCGCCGCGAAAGTCCGCGCCGACCTTGTCGATCTCGTCGAGCATGATGAGCGGATTGTTCGTGCCCGCCTGCTGCATCGCCTGGATGACGCGCCCAGGCATCGCGCCGACATAGGTACGCCGATGCCCGCGAATCTCAGCCTCGTCGTGCAGGCCGCCAAGACTCAAACGCACGAACTTGCGATCCAGCGCGCGGGCGATGGATCGCCCCAGGCTTGTCTTGCCCACGCCCGGCGGGCCGACGAGACAGAGAATCGATCCCTTCGGCTTCTCTTTTAGCTTCCGCACCGCGAGCGATTCAACGATGCGTTCTTTAACTTTTTCCAGCCCGTAATGATCCTCGTCGAGAATCTGTTGCGCCTTCTGTAGATCGAGATTGTCCACGGACACTTTCGACCACGGCAGGTCGGTCATGATCTCAAGCCAATTGCGTAACGTCGCCGTCTCGGCCGCGTCCGGGTGCATGCGCTCAAGCTTTTTGAGTTGCCGCAAGGACTCTTCCTCGGCGGCCTTAGGCATCTGCACGGTCTCGATCTTCTCGCGGAACTGCGCGATCTCTTCGGCCAGTTCGTTGCCCTCGCCAAGCTCCGATTGAATCGCTTTCAGTTGTTGCCGCAGAAAGAACTCGCGTTGCGAGCGATCAATGTCGGCGCGGGCCTGCGTGTTGATCTCCTGCTGCACGGTCAGGACTTCGATCTCTTTGTTCAGCAACTCGTTCACGCGCCGCAAACGCACGGTCGTGTCCGCGATGTCCAAGATCGACTGCGCGTCTTCGACTTTCAACTCAAGATTCGACGCCGCCAGATCGGCCAGCCGGCCCGGCTCATCCAGACTCGTGACAATCGCCATCACTTCGGGCGAGATGTTCTTGCCCAGATTCGACGCGCGCTCCATCGAGCCGCGCACGTTCCTGACAAGCGCTTCAACTTCAAGCGAACGTTCCGGCGCGGCTGGCTCTTGCACCACCGCGAGGCGGGCGCGCAAAAACCCGCCGGCATCTTCTACCGTCTCGATATTCGCGCGCGTCAAGCCCTGCACGAGAATGCGCGTGCGCCCGTCGGGCAGCTTCAACATACGCATGATGACCGCGACCGTGCCGACCTTATAGAGGTCGTCGCCCGCCGGTTCTTCCTTGTCCAGATCGCGTTGCGAGACCAGCAGAATCATGCGGTTCTCGCCCAACGCCTCGTCCACTGCGCGGATCGATTTCTCGCGCGAGACAAACAGCGGCACGATCATGAAGGGATAGATGACAATGTCGCGCAACGGCAACAACGGCAGCGACTCCGGCACCTGCAACTGCGGCTCGCCGCCCTCGGCCGCCTGGGCCAACTCTTCGTTGATAGTTGAAATCGAAGACATAATGATTAAACGATGAAGGATGAATGTGGAAGGATGAATAACAGGACGTTAATCCTTGAATTCATCATTCCGCATTTATCGTTCACCCTTGCTCCCTTATCTCCACTCTAAATTCCGTGCCGCGCCGCTCCGCTAGTTTGGGTAAATGCACTGTCAACAATCCGTCTTTCAACTCGGCGCTCGCGCCGCGCACGCGCACGGGCCAGCGCAAGGTGATGGTGCAACTGAAGCGCCCGTAGCTACGCTCGGAACATAGATGCGTGACTCTGCCGCGTGGGGCGCGTCGTTTCTTCTGCCCGGCCAGATGCAGTTGCGTGCTCGTTAGCGTCAAGGCGATTTCTTCGGCGCGCACGCCCGGCAGTTCGACCAGCACATGCACGGCTTCGGCGCACTCCGCCAGATCAAAAGTTGGCACCCAGACGCCGGGCGCGGGCGGCGCGCCATCAATGGCCGCTTCCTGGAACGCCGCGAGCATCCGTGCCAAGCGCTCGCGCAGCCGCTCAAGCTCGATCTGTTTCAGGCCGATGGTACGCAAGATCATCGTAGTCAACTCTAAACTAAAAACGACGGGCGACCTAACGGCCGGGCCACGCGCCCGCCCGCCAGTCGCCCGCCGCGCAAACTCTGCCGCATTAGGCCGTGCGCTTCGGCGCTGCGCCGCCAGCCGTGCGGGCGCGCACGAGATGTTTTAGCTCGTGCATGAACTCGGTCACGTCCTCAAATTCCAGATAGACGGAGGCAAAGCGCACGTAAGCGACTTTATCCAATTCTTTCAAGCGGCGCATGATGATCTCGCCCACCTTGCTCGTCGGGCGCTCGCGTTCAGGCGAATCCTGCACATACTTTTCGACCGCGTTGACGATGCCGTCCAGTTTTGCCGATGGCACGGGCCGCTTCTCGCAAGCGCGCAGGATGCCGGCCATCGCTTTGTTGCGGTCGAACGGCTCGCGCCGCCCATCCTTTTTAACGACCATGTAGGGGATTTCGTCGATCCGCTCGTAAGACGTGAAGCGCCGCTCGCACTTCAAGCACTCACGCCGTCGCCGGATCGCTTCGCCCTCGCGCGACTCGCGCGAGTCAACCACCTTGTCTTCCAGATAACCGCAGAAGGGACACTTCATAGTGACTCCATTTCAAGCTAAAGAAACGTTAGAAATTGCTGAGCGAATCGCTTTGACTTGCGCTTGCCCCGGCTCGTTCAAGCCTTGACGCGGATGCGCGCAGCCGCGCCATTCATCTCAGTTTCATCACCCGGCCGCGCCTCTGCTCGCGCGCCTGCGGCTACATCGGCGGCTTCCGTCGTGGCGAGGTCGCGCATGCGCGCGAAGCTCACGTCGCTGCGCAGGAAATAGTACAACCCGAAAAAGAACGCGGGCGCGAACAGCACCAGATGCAGCACGATTGAGACCGACTTAGCCTTCGCCTCCGCGATGCCCAGGAAGACCAAGCCGGCGGCCGTCACCAGATGGAACGCGCCGGCCGCGCCGCCCGGTGTCGGCACGAGCGAACCGACCAAGGCCCAGCCCAAGACGAAGAGCGTCTCGCTCAACCCGAACGGCAGATGAAACGCGCGCAGGACGAGGAAGTTCGTCGTGACGATGATCGCCCACAGCAGCACCGTCCAGCCGACGGTCGCAAGCAAAGCACGCGCGTCCGTGAGCACGCCCAGCGCCTGCGCGAGTTGAGCCAACACACCCGTCAGCAAGTTGGCCGCGCGCTTGAGCAGCCGCGGCCAACGCGCCGCCCGCCCTTCGAGCCAGCCGATGACGGCCGGCGCATTTCGGCGAAACAGTAGCAGCGTGATGATCACGCCGATGAGCGCGCCCAACATCAAGACGCCCGCGCGGCGCACCAACACATAAGCGGCCGGGTCGCCAGCCGGCGCGCGAAACCAGAGTAGGTTAAAGGCGAAGATCAAGACGACCGCCGCCGTGTCGCAGATGCGCTCGACGCCTACAGTGACGAAGGCCGCCGCCGGGCGCACGCGCCGGTCGCGCAATGAGAGGAACGCCGGCCTTAAAACCTCGCCCGTGCGCCCGACCGCGAAGATCGCGCCGAAGCCGACCGTCGTCGCCGCAAACAGATCAATCAACCGGGCCGGCACGAGCGGCGCAAGCAACACGCGCCAGCGCAAAGCGCGCACGCCGAAGGTGGCGCAGATGATCAGTGTTGCCAGCGCAATCAGCCACCAGTTCGCTTGCCCGACTTCGCGGCGCACCTCCTGCCACGGCAGGTCATGGCCAAACCACCACAGGGCCAAGGCCGCGAGCAAGCACAAGCCAAAAAATTTTAGATACGGACGCAAAATTAAAAGTCTCTTTGGCAAGCAATCATTGGCCGGCGGCAACCGCGTGGCAGGGCTTCTCTTGACCTCCAACGATGAACCGACCACAATATATGGTGTGGCTTGTCAAGGCTACAACATTCGCTATTCAGGCGCAACAAAGCAATGGGTAGCTGATGGTGGATAGCCGGCAGTCAATAACCTGTCGGCCGAGCATGTTGCTCAGCATCACGGCGTACGCTTATCGCCCGCGTCCGATGCGGGGGCGGACAGTTTATGGCCTTCTGCCTGTCACGTTTACGGGGAACTTTCGCGTTATGCCCGTCGTTATGCCCGACGACATAAGAGTTCTCGGCCCGCGCATCGGCGGAGTTGAGAGCGGCCGGAGACGGAAAGGGCGCGCGTCGTGGGAGCTGCAACAGCGTTGACTGTCGGCAACGATGGAACGGAATTGATTCGCCGGTGTCGGGCCGGTGATGGCGCGGCGTGGGAGGAGATCGTCTCGCTCTACACGCGCCGGGTCTATAATCTCGCCTACCGCTTCACCTCCCGTGCGGACGCCGCCGAAGATTTGGCGCAGGAAGTTTTCATCCGCGTCTATCGCTCCCTCGATCAATACGATGCCAAACAGGGCGACCTGCAAAACTGGTTGATGCGGCTCGCGCGTAATCTAATCATAGATGATTACCGCCGTCGCCAACGCGCTCCGCAAGACTCGCACGCCGAAGACATCGAAGGGCACACGTACCATCTGCGCGCCGCCGGTAACACGCCGCAACGCGAAATGGAGCGGCGCGAGTTGGGCGCGCAAGTCCAGGCCGCGATTGACAAGTTGCCGCCGGATTTACGCACCTGCGTGATCCTGCGCGACCTTGAGGAGTTGAGTTATCAAGAGATCGTTGACCTGTTGAAGATACCGGAGGGCACGGTCAAGTCGCGCATCAATCGTGGGCGCATTGAATTGGCGAAGATTTTGCGCCGGATGCGCGTCGTGGCTATGAGCGATGTGTGAAAGCGGCAGCGGTTTACGTTTAGGCTTGGGCGCTTGAGCGTAAAGGAGAACGGGCGAAGAGCCAAGAACAAGCAGAAGGGTGAAATGAGAGCTGATGATGTTGTGTGCTGAATTTGAAGATCGATTGACTGACTATCTGGACGGCGCGCTCGCCGCCGACGCCCAACGGGCGATGGGTGCGCACGCGCTACGCTGTCCAGTCTGCCACGATCTGCTCAGCGAAGTGAAGAACACCATTCGCGTGTGCCATATGGCCGCCGCGCCCGTGCCATCAGTCGAGCTTGAAGCATCGATCCTCCTGCACACTGCGCCGGAGACGGTGATGAACTGCGAGGAGTTTGAAGCTTATCTGACCGACTACCTCGACGGTTTCCTGCCCGCCGCTCTCTATCACCGTTGGGAACGCCACGCCGCCCTCTGTCACAACTGCACAAATTTGCCCGGTGATGTCGTCCGCTCCATCGGCGCTTGTTACACATACATTAGTGACGAATTGCCTGTGCCTGCCGGCCTGCACGAACGCATTTTGCAAGCCACGCTCGGCACGACGCAGGCGGAGGAAGTACGCGCCCCGGTCGGCGCACGCATCATAGAATGGGTGCGCGGTTGGCTCGACGCGGTGGTGACGCCGCAACTGGCCACCGTCGCCACGATGTTGCTCGCCGCCGTGCTGGTCGGCACAACCACGCTCTCCGACGACGGCTCCATCGCCGGTATGTACCGCGCCTCGCTGCGCATCGCGCACGGCGCAAGCACCGCCGCACGCAGCGCCGCCATCCTCGGCAAGCGCGAGCGCAACCCACAACAGCACAACAACGGGGAGCGCAACGCGCAACCTGCTGCGCCGCGCGGCGCGCAACCGGCCCAGCACTAAGCGTTAATTTTGCAGTCAGCTTTAACTTGAATTCGAGTTTGCGAGTATAACAGGCAAGTTTGATGAACTGTTCTTACCATCCAATGAACACCGCCGCCGTGCAGTGCGGTCGTTGCGCCCGACCCTTGTGTCCGGCGTGTGATCATCGCATACGCGGCTTTCCTTATTGTCAGGACTGCATTGTCGCGGGCGTCGAGTTATTGCAGTACCAATCGGCGCGCACGGATCAGCCGTTGCCGGCGCGGCGCAAGAGTTCGCGCGTCGCCGCGCTGTTGCTGTCGTTCCTGCTGCCAGGTTTGGGCGCGGCCTACAACGGGCAGATTTCCAAAGCGGTCGTCCACTTCGCCATCTTCGCCGGTTTCTTCCAACTAGCGACGGTCACGGACAACAACGCCTTATTCGTACTCGGCGCAATCGGCATCTGGCTCTTCGCCGCCGTGGACGCCTTCCGCACCGCGCAACTGTTTCGCGCTGGGTTAGCGCCCGCCGCCGAGTCGGACGCCATCGCGCGCAGGCTCTACGGCAACCCGGTCGCTTGGGCCGTCGTGCTGGTCGTGATGGGCGGCGGTTTTCTGCTGCACACGCTCTTCGGGTTCTCGCTGCCTATGCGCCAACTCCTGCCGGTTGCGCTCGTGCTGCTCGGCGCATACATGCTCTTCGAGCATCTGCGTAAGCCTACAACCCGCGAGTCGTCATCGTTTGAGCACATGCCAGTGCAGTCGCTCATCGACAGCGCGGCCGTCGGCGGCGTGCCCCGCTTTCGCACGGGTGAACTGGCCGCGCGGCCACGCCGGACGACTCGTTGGCCACCAGCTTAGTTTTATATTCGCCTCGCCACGTCGCGCGGTTGTTTGTTATGATGCGTGTGGCCACAGCAAGTTGTTACCATTGACCACAAGGGCCTGGCTAAGGAGCGACCACAGCCGCATGGAGTTTGCGGGCGGGATTCATCGGGGTTAAGGAGATTCGACGATGCTTAGAATTCTCAGTCGGTGGGGTTCCATCATAACGCTCATCCTGTTGCTCATCACACTGGTGCGCCAGTTGATCAGCCTCATCACCTTCCTGCTCTTCGCGCTCAAGATCGGCATCATCGTCATCTTCGTGCTCGTGTTCGCGCTCGTCGTGTTGGCGATATTGCGTAGTCGCGGCCGGGCACGGCGCGCGGCCGACGGAGTTTAACGCGCGCAGATAACGCGCAAACGAGCGAAACCCGAACAGAGGCTTGCGACTGCGGCGCGAAGTTGCGCGCCCGCCGGTTGCAAGCCTTTGGTGTCTCGCGGCCCACAATTTTCGCTCGCTTGTGCCGTTTGCGTTCAGTTGCTTCGTGTGATAGGGTGCAGCCCCTTAAAAGGTTAATCGGTTCGCCTATGGTTCGCAGTTAGTATTTGGGCCAGCCTACCGACTGCCTTACTTCAGGCAGGTTCAACTAAACAAGAAGCCCCCAATCGGTTTCGTTTTGCACCGTCGCCCCGCCCGGGCAGGCAGTGCCTTTGACGCGCTTAGACTGCGTGTTTTCTGTGTGATTTTGCGCACGCAGTTCGAGTGATAAAGGAGCACTTTCCCCGTGATCAGAGACGACCGCTTATATGCTTTCATCATCGCCCACACCCCGCGCCCCCGCGCCCGGATCCGGCGCATCTCGATTCACAAACGCTGGTTGAAATTTGCGGCCGTCGTGGCCTGCATGGTCATTTGTACGTCGCTCTATGGCATCTACGGCGCATTCCGCGAAGCCACGCACCTGCGTGTCGAGCGCGAGAACACACGTTTGCGCGTGGAGAATGAGCGGCAGCGCGAACACTTAAAACAACTGGAGAATCGCGTTGATGCGATTGAAGACAAATCACGCCGCATCGCCGAGATGTCCGGCGTCTCCGAGCAAAACAGCAGTCCAGCAGCGCACGGTGCGGGCGGCCCGCTTGTGGTGCTTGATGCGGCCGGGATCGCTGCGGTCGAGCAACGCGCAGCGCAACTCGAACAACAGCTGAAAGGTTATGAATCTGCTTTGCAGGCGCGTGTGCCGTCGATCTGGCCCGCCGCAGGCGTGTTGAATGATGGCTTCGGCTCGCGCTCCGACCCGTTCGGCGGCGGCAGTTCGGAGTTCCACACCGGGCAGGACATCACGGCTGCGGCTGGCACGCCGGTGATCGCCGCAGCCGAGGGGACAGTGATCTTCGCCGGTTGGAAGAACGGCTACGGGCAAGTGGTCGAGATCGATCACGGGCGCGGGCTGATGACGTGCTACGGCCATCTCTCGAAACTTGAGACCATCGTCGGACACGAGATTGCGCGGGGCGAGTTGCTCGGCCGCGTCGGCTCGACCGGGCGCTCGACGGGGCCGCACCTGCATTACGAAGTGCGGATCAATGATAATCCGGTCAGCCCGCTCTCGTATCTGCCCGCGCAGATGACGACGGCGACCGATGGCAAATAAGCGGGGCGGGCACTTTTTTCCGCTTGACAGTTTCGCGGAGCATCGCTTAGTATGCGCCGTCATTTCGCGGTCGCAGGCAGGTTTAACTTCGCTGTCGCCATAGCTTTAGTCAGTCGCAAGGCAATGAGTTCCGTGCTTTCCCCCTCTCAGTCCGTGTGTAGTGTCGAGTGCGTGAGCGCTCACCTACGGCACGGACTTTTCTGTTGTTGCTTCATGTAGTTTCTTTGGAGGCGTCTTCAGCCGAACGACGCACCCGGCTCATGAGCGTTACCAAAGCGACGAACGATGCGGTCTCTAAACGGGACGGCCTCGTGCGTCGCCTTCATCACCCGAATCGTTAGGAGGATTCGTTAGCTATGCCTAGAATTACCGGTAAGGTCAAGTGGTTCAACAACGCGAAGGGCTACGGCTTCATCGAGCAGCCCGGCTCTTCGGACATCTTCGTGCATTACAGCGCCATTCAGGGCGACGGCTTCAAAACCCTCGAAGAAGGGCAAGAGGTCGAGTTCGAAGTGACGCAGGGGCCAAAGGGCCCGCAGGCCGAAAAAGTCACGAAGACGTAGGCTTCTTTCTCCCCAAAGCTTTCGGCTGTTTGAAAGCCACTGACCGCTTCCGGTCGCTAAGAGCCGGGAAGCGTTACGAAACTGACCGACCGACCAAGGTCAGTCGGCCAGAATCAAAACTCAACCGGCGCGTTGACTGAGCTACTCTGTCAACGCGCCGGTTGAGTTTTAACCGGCCGCTCGGCGGCGCACGACTTTTATCGCTCGGCCTTAGCCTTGAAGTTCACTCGCCCATCTTCCAGATAAACCGAATAGCACACCCGCTCACAGTTGAGCCGCTCTTTGAGCACATCGGTCTTGGCGGCGAGCATGCGATGAAACTGCCCGAACGATAGCTCGTCCACCGGTTCGCCACACTGCACTTTCGCGCGTACGAGCGCATCGTAGAGTCCTTTCACCGTCGGCACGTCCGCGCGCGCGTCCGCGCACACAAACGTCTCGCGGCGCACATGTAGCTCGTCCGGCTGCGCACGCTTTGGCGCACGGCCGGTTTGCAGCATGCCGCGCCCCTCTTCGCGATCCTGCATGGTGCGTCGCCACAGGTCACGGAACGACGTGTAGCGCGCCACGAGCGAGTTGTATTGATAGCGCTGCGCGAAGGTGAAGGCGCGCTCGTCGGCCAACCGTTTGACGAGCATTTCTACACGCCCCTTTGTGTCATAAGGTGGCCGCTTGGCCGCGCCGTTGAAATATACGTCGAACTCCACCTTCAGTTTGCGTATGTCGTCCTCAAGGCGAACGAGCATTTCGTCAATCGTCGGCGGCAAGTCGTGGGCGACGAACGATTTCTTCGCGCGTGCATTCTCTTGGCGCTGGCGCGCTTGCTCCTGCTCGCGCAGCCGCCGCTCGAATGAGTTTTCCCGCAACGCCATGTTCCTTGCCTCCTTAATGGGCGCTGCCCGCAGCAACCCTTGTCATCGAACATAATCGTTAGCCGGCGGCGGTGTCAATCAATTTCACTGGCAGTTAGCTGTTACCCGTGCTTGCTCAACTGCGCCTTGCCCGTGTTCAGCCCTGCATCGTGGGCTGACTATCAACGCGCCTGCGGAAAAGCGTAGAATCAAACCGGCCGCGCACAAGCAAAGACCAAGCAAGAGCAAACCAGCGCTTCATTATGACTAATCGCCCACAATCTTTGCGCGCCCTGCCCTCGATTGACGCGGTGTTGCGCGCACCGGCCGCAGCAGCTTTGCGCGCGCGCACAGGGCCGGCGCGGCTGACAACGTTAGCGCGCACGATCACCGAGGAGTTACGGGCGGAATTGCAGGCGCATGCGGTTGCCGGCACACCAACCAACGGCGCAGGGACGCGCGCGACGTTATTGGCGGAGGCAGTCAACCGGTTGGAGCGGGCCGTCGCGCACGAGATGGCAGGCGCGTTGCGCCGCGTGATTAACGCGACCGGCGTCATCCTGCATACGAACTTGGGCCGCGCGCCGCTCTCGCAGGCAGCCCGCCAGGCGGTCGGGCAGGAAGCGGCCGGTTATTGCACGCTCGAATACGATCTCGCAACCGGGGCGCGGGGCCGGCGTGGCGCGCAGGTTGAGGCGTTGCTCATGGAGTTAACCGGCGCGGAGGCTGCGCTCGTGGTCAACAACTGCGCCGCCGCCGCGCTGCTCGTGTTGACGACGTTGGCGCAGGGCAGCGCGTGCCTTGTCTCACGTGGCGAGTTGGTCGAGATCGGCGGCGATTTTCGCGTGCCCGACGTGATGGCGCAATCCGGCGCGCAGATGATCGAGGTCGGCACAACCAACCGGACGAAGCTCGCCGACTACGAACGCGCGCTTGTGGGCGCAGAGACGAAGCTAATCCTGCGCGTGCATCCGTCGAACTATCGCATCGTCGGCTTTACCCAAGCGCCCGCGCTCGCCGACCTCGCCGCGCTCGCCCACGCGCACGATCTCATCCTCTACGAAGATGCCGGCTCAGGCGTACTAACTGATCTCAGCGCACTGGGTCTCTGCGACGAACCAATCATCCGCGACTCAATCACGCAGGGCGCGGATATAGTCAGCTTCAGCGGCGACAAGTTACTCGGCGCAACCCAAGCCGGTCTCGTCGTCGGCCGCCGCGCGCTCGTCGAACGCTGTCGCAAGCATCCGCTCTATCGGGCTTTGCGCGCCGACAAACTCGCGCTCGCGGCCCTCGCCGCCACGCTCGACGCGCACCGGCGCGACGCGGCTGTAGAAGAAGTGCCGACGCTTCGCATGCTCGCGCAGACGCAAGGCGAACTTGCACGGCGTGCCCGCGCCTTCGTCCGCCGCGCCCGCACGCGCACTAATGGACTCAGCTTCGCGCTCATCGCCGGTCAATCGGCCGTCGGCGGTGGCTCCGCGCCCACCACCCACCCACCCACCACGCTCATCGCGCTCACACAGCAGCAAGTCTCCGCTACCGCGCTCGAAGCCGCGTTACGGCAAGCGCCGCTGCCCATCATCGCGCGCATCGTCGCCGACCGCGTTGTACTCGACCTGCGCACCGTCACGTCCGCTGAAGAAGCGGAACTGCTCGCGGCCCTCGCGGCTATGCCATCTGCCGGAGCATGACGGCTAAGCGCGCAGCTATTTTCCTGTCAGCTAGATTTTATTGAGCGTGCCGCGACAGCCGGAGGCTTTGCAGTGGCAGCGCTTGCTGTTCGGGTGCATGGTCAGGATGTAGTCAACGGTGATCTCCGCGCCGGGCTGTATGTCGCAGAGAGCCATGAAGAGGATGTGGCCGCGTGTGGTACGTATATAGGCGTTTGGTTGGCAGGAGTGGTTAATGTAGTGCGTGCCGTTGCCGCCCCGTGCGCCGTCAAGGCTCCAGTAGCCATCGAGCGCGCAGATGCGCAAGATGCCGTGCCGCCGCGTGCGCACGCGGCGGGCTACCTCGCGCCGCGAGATGCGCTCGCCTGTGTACTCCGCAATCTTGCGCCCACGCGGGAAGAAGGCGGTGGCGAAACAACCTTTGCCGTCAATCGGCGACGGATGGATGACGAGCCCAGGCGCGAGTGGCATAAGAAAGCTGTTAGCGATTGGCAAGAGACAAAAAGCTGCAAGCTAACTGCTAATCGCTATTTCGGTTGAAAGCTGCGGGCCATGGAGTCCGTCTGGTTGCGTATGCGCATGAGTTTGTCGCGTGCGCCGGTGAAGTGCAGGACGTAGATAGTGTGACTGTCGGCTTGCAGATAGTAAATGCGACCGAGCATCGGCTTGCCGCTGGCAGTGAACTCGTATGATGAGGTCACGCCTTTGAGCCGGCCAGCAAAGTTCTCTTCTTTGCCCTCAACGTAACCGGCAAGGAAGCGCAATTTCAGATCGTGATCGCGGCGCGATAACGCGGCGGTCGTCATGCCGTCGGCCACTACCTCTTTGCGGATGCGCAGGTAGCCGTCGCTCCGGTCGCCATAGACGAATTCTGTATGCGCGTGTTCGCTGTCGGGCCGTTCAATGGCGCGCCAGGTGGGCGACGGCAACTCAAAGGTGTAACCGGCGTGCGCGTCGTCATAAATTTGCGTCTGCGCCTGCGCCATCGACAGGCATAGGGCGAGCAGGCCCACGCCGGCTATAAAAGAGATCAAGCGTCGCATGGTTGCAGTTTTACTCCTATCGAATTTCATCGGTTGGCGTGTGCGCGGTGAACTGGGCCGTGTGTTAGCTGTTCGACGCTCAGATGCGTTTGCCGGTCAGGCTTGTTGCCCGCCGCTTATCGGCTTCACTTCCCTTGCTCAAGGGCCGCACGTTGCGCGGCGAAGAGTTGTTCGAGACCGGTGGCGGCGAGCGCGAGCAGCGCGTCCATTTCGGCGCGCGTGAACGGCTCGCCTTCGGCCGTACCTTGCACTTCGATGAAGCGCCCGTCACCCGTGCAGACAACGTTCATATCCACTTCCGCACGCGAATCCTCGTCATACTTGAGATCGAGCAACGGCACACCGGCAACGATGCCGACCGAGACGGCCGCGACTTCACCTTTGAACGGCGGGCGCGAGATCGCGCGCTCCCGCTGCAAGCGTTGACACGCGAGCGCACAGGCGACGTATGCGCCCGTGATCGCGGCGGTGCGCGTGCCGCCATCGGCTTGCAGCACGTCACAATCAACCGTGAGCGTGCGCTCGCCGATGGCCGCGAGATCGACGACGGCGCGCAAAGAGCGCCCGATCAGGCGTTGAATTTCGTGTGTGCGCCCCGAAGGGCCGCCGCGCCCGGTCTCGCGTTGCGTGCGTTGCGTCGTGGCGCGCGGCAGCATCGCATATTCGGCCGTCAACCAGCCTTGTCCTGAATTGCGCCGAAAGTGCGGCACGCGGTCTTCGAGCGACGCGGTGCAGATGACGCGGGTCGCGCCCATCTCGATCAGCGCCGAGCCTTCGGCATACGGCATGAAGTTCGGCGTGATTCGGACGACGCGCAACTGGTCGGCGCGGCGATTATCCGTGCGCGTAAAACTGCCCGCAGCTTTGGTGTTGTCAGTTTGTAGTTTGAAGCTCATCCTGTCCCCAGATTTCGACGGCTTCGAGCCGCGCCGGTGCGCTGCCCAAGAACCGCTCGGCGACGCGCGCGAACCGCTCGGCCGCGTCCGTCACGTAAAAGTGATCCAGATCATCGCACAAACGCCGCGCGGGCGCACGCGCTTTTAATAGTTGCCCTGTGTGCGTCTCGAATGAGCGGCGACGCAAACCTTCATGTGCAAGCAACTCCTCGACGCTCGCGGCCGCCGCCGCGCCCGAATCAATCAACTGCACCTGCGCACCGACCGTCGCCTGAATCACGGCGCGCAAGATCGGATAGTGCGTACAGCCAAGCACCAGCACATCGATGCGGTCAGCTCGCAAGTCTTGCAAATACTCCGCCGCAACCGCCCGCGCCACGTCCGTCTCCGCCCACCCTTCTTCGGCCAGCGAGACGAAGAGCGGGCACGCGCGCTCAAACACTTCCACCCGCGGCGCAAACTCCGCAATTGCACGCCGGTACGCGCCGCTCTGCACCGTCGCTTCGGTGGCGATCACGCCGATGCCCTGTCCCTTTGCAGCCCGCGTCGCCGCCCGCGCGCCCGGCTCGATCACACCCACGACCGGCACGTCCACGCTCGCGCGAATGGCCGGCAACGCCAACGCCGACGCCGTGTTGCACGCCACCAACAACAACTTGATGCCGTGCGCCGCCAGAAAGCGCGCGTTCTCCACCGCGTACCGCTCAACGGTCGCCAACGACTTCGTCCCGTAAGGCACACGCGCCGTGTCGCCCAAATAAACGAACCGCTCCGCCGGCAACTGCTCGTGCAGCGCGCGATAGACGGTCAGCCCGCCAACGCCGCTATCGAAGATGCCAATGGGAAGGTTGGGATTCAAGCCGCCATTTCTCTTCAAGTAATCGAGCTAAGTCGTGGTTATAAAGCAGGAGCGGGCAACACGCTAAATGGTAGCACACCACTTAACTTGTTACCCGCACCCGTGTTCACTCGAATGGAGGCGCCGAGAATCGAACTCGGGTCCAAAGGCTGACGCCGATAGGCTCTACATGCTTAGTCGCTTCTCCGCTGCCTGTCTCACTCAGGCGCGTTCGTTGCCGACGGGTCAGTGAAGCGACGAAGACCCCGCCAGCGACTAGCCCGGTTTTGTTTCGCCCGCCGCCCCCAGGCATTGGCGGCGGACTAGCTCAACTGAGTGACATCTCGCTCCGCGCGCTTGAGCAACTTGCGGCGAGACGCTTACTGGCTAACGTTAATTAGGCAGCAAGAGCCAATTCATTAGAGTTGGCAATTGTTGTTTCCCCAAGCTTATTAACGAGCTGCTCAGAGTAAGCCCGGCATGACACCCACGCGACGCGCAAAGCCCCTGTCGAGACCAATCGCCCCCGTATGGCGCGGCGATTATACCGCTAAGCCTGCGCTGACTACTAATGGACAAGCTAATAGCCTGTTGCGCGTGCTTCATCACCTGGCATCCTTGGCTTGCTTTTGAGGCGAAGCGCGGGTTGCCCGTTGGTAGCCACACCCGCCCGCTGTGGCACGGACGTTTCGCGCCCCCTCGCGCATACGTTATAATTCGTGCCCGATGGTCTCTCCTCCATGCGATAATCAAGGGTCAATCATCTACGGCTGCGAACGCACGTTAAGCTCATCGTGCTAGCAAACGAGGTCACGGAATCTATGTCGGCTCAAACTCCACGCACAACCGGTGGCGGGCAACGCAGCACGGCCGTTGCGCCGCGTCGCTCCATGCTGCGCCGTTTCTGGCTGCCCGCCGTCCTGCTGCTCGCGCTCGCGGCGGGCGGACTGACCGGCATCGTCCTGGCCTACGAGTTGAACTACTCGAAGGCGGCGGGCGAGGTCGCGTCGCTGGCCACGTACCGGCCGAGTCAGGTAACGCGCGTCTATGCCGACGACGGCGAAACGGTCATCGGTGAGTTCGCGTTGGAGCGGCGCATTCCGCTCAAGTACGACGAGATTCCGCCTACCTTGAAGAACGCGATCCTCGCCGTCGAAGATGCGCGCTTCTACGATCACGTCGGCATCGATCCCATCCGCATCGTCGGCGCGACGTGGAAGAACATCACGTCTGACCGGCGCGAGGGCGGCTCGACTTTGACGCAGCAACTCGCCAAAAACCTCTTCCTCTCACGCGAGCAGACCTTGACGCGCAAGTTCAACGAGTGGATCGTCGCCATCCAGATCGAACGCTTCTACACGAAGAACCAAATCATGGAGATGTACTTCAACCACGTCTTTCTCGGCGCGCGGGCCTTCGGCTTCGAGGCCGCAGCCGAGACTTATTTCGGCAAACAGGCCAAAGAGTTGTCGCTCGACGAAGCCGCGCTCTTGGCCGGCATCCCGCGCTCGACCTCGCAGTATTCGCCCACCGTCAATCCGGAACGCTCACGCGAACGGCGCGACCTCGTGTTGGAACTGATGGCCAAAAACGGCTTCATCACACAGGCGGAAGCAGACGCCGCAAGGCAGAAGCCCGTGAAGTTGGCCGAGACGGCCTACTATCCGCCGCCATCCGCCTCGCATGCGTGGTTCGAGTATCCGGTCGAAGAGATCAGGCAGTACATCGAAGATAAATACACGACGCGCGTGGCCTTCGGCGGGCTGGCCGTCTATTCGACGATCAATCCGGCAGCGCAAAAGAAAGCTTACGAAGCGATCCGCGCCGGCCTACGCGTCTATGATCACGGTCATCGCGGCTGGCGCTCCGCCTACGAATACATCAATGAAGATCAGACGAAGCCGGTCACGCCGCAACAACTCGCGGCCGCCGTTTTGCCCGAATGGTATGGCAACAATTACGAAGCCGACACATGGGTGCGGGGTCTCGTCGCGAACGTTGACCGCGCCAAGAACGAGGCCACCGTCCGCTTCGGCAATTACACGGCAATCGTGACCGCGAAGGACATGGGCTGGTCTGGTCGCCAACCGCGCGACGAGTTCAAGCCGGGCCAGATCGGTGAGTTCAAGATCAAAACGGTGGACGCGGACGCACATCGCTTGCAAGTCGATCTCGCGCAGACGCCCGACATACAGGGCGCGCTCTATAGCTTGAACGCAAAGTCCGGCGAAGTCGCCGCGATAATCGGCGGCTACAATTTCTACACGAACAAGTTCGACAATGCGACGCAGGCTTATCGCCAAACTGGCTCGTGCTTCAAGCCGTTCGTCTATACGGCGGCGGTCGAATGGGGCATGACGCCCGACTCCACCGTCAGCGGCGCGCAGATCAAACGCGGCGATTGGATTCCGCACAACTACGACGGCGCGACCAGTTGCGGCGACGTGCCGCTGAAGATCGCGTTGGCCAAATCATTGAACATCCCGGCCGTCCACTTGCTCGACATGGTCGGCATCCAGACCGGCGCACAGATGGTACGGCGCTTCGGCATCACGGTGCCGATGGCCCCGTATCTACCGTCCGCACTTGGCGCAACCGAAGTGCCGCTCAAAGAAATGGTCTCGGCTTACTCGTCGTTTCCGAATAAGGGCATCCGCGTCGAACCGCATATGATCCGGCGTGTGATCGACCGCGACGGCGCACCGCTCGAAGAGTGGGAAAAGACAACCTACAAGGTTATGAGCCAGTATGTCGCGTTGACCATGGTTGAACTCATGCGCGGGCCTGTGGAGATGCCGGGCGGGACGGCGACCGCCGCGCGACTGCCCGGCATGCAGGTCGCGGGCAAGACCGGCACGGTCAACGATCACACGGACGTGTGGTTCATCGGCTACACGCCGACCTACGTCACCGGCGTCTGGCTCGGCTACCCCGACCGCAAAAAGAATCTCGGCAACGACATGACAGGCGGGCACGGCGCGCTGCCCATCTGGAGCGAGTACATGAAAGATTTGCTCAAGGACAAGCCCAAGGAGAACTTCGAGAAAGCGCCGTCGATGCCCGAAGACATCAAGGAACTGCAACAACAACGAAAACGCGAACTCAGCGAAGAGCGCGCCGCCGAGATGTCCCAGATTCGCGCCTTCAGAGGCGATAGTAGTGCCACCAACACGTCCCTCTCCGACACGCACCTTGAACAGATCACCCTGCCCCCTGCGCCCGATGAAGGCACAGGTGAAGGGCCTACGCCGCGCCGCGAAGTCGTCGTGCCGCACGTAGAAACTGATGCCCCGCCCCCGCCCCCGCAAGTCGTCGCGCCGGCAGCCGCACCCGCGACGCGGCCACGCGAAGTCGAACCAACAAAAAAGAAAGGCAAGAAGGGCACGGACGAGCCACCACCGGACGAACACTAAAAAAGAGGGCAGGAGTTAGAGGACAGTTAAAAACTGTCCTCGCCAACCTCTGACCTCATAACCTTTAACTTTTTCCTTTCCTACCAAAATAACTTGCCGCAGTAGTGGTCGAGCATCTTGCGCCACCAAGGCCAGTCGTGATCTACGTCGTACCCCCACATGTCGAGCGTGTGCGGGATGCCTTGCGCGTGCAGCGCGTTCGAGAGATCGCGGCTGCGTTGCGGCGCTTCGTAGCTGCCTTGCCCGGTCAGGATGTAGATAGCGTCGGCTTGGCGCAGGCGCGGCAGATAGTAGTCGTCGTTTAAGCTCGGCAAATAAGACAACGGGTTATTGAAATAAACGTTCTCGTCGTGATAGCCGTTGAAGTACTGCCGCACATCGTAACTGCCGCTCATCGCGATGGTGCCGCGTAAGAGATCAGGATGTTTGAAATATGTATTGGCGGCGAGGAACGCGCCGAGGCTCGCGCCGGTCGTGACGGGGCGCGCCCCTTGATCACCCACATCGTTGCGAATGAGTGGCAGCACCTCGTCCGTGATGTAGCGGTCATAGCGCGCCAACATATCGGCCTTGTGGGCCGGGTGCGCTTGCTCGTTCAAGAGCGCTTGCCGGTTCACGCTGTTGATCGAATAGGCGCGCACATGTCCCGCTTCGATGTGCTGTTGAATCGCACCGATCAGGTGGAAGCGCTCATACTCCAGAAAGTCGGCCGCCGCCGTCGGGAACATCAGCAGCGGGTAGCCGGTATGCCCGTAGGCCACAATCGGCATCTCCATCCCCAAGTTATGGCTATACCAAGACGTAATTCGACGGTTCATGTTTCAGCGCCTTTCTCGGCCGCACAACGCACGCCACCACGTCTCTATAAGTCGCAGCCAGGTTGCCGGGCCAGTTCATCTCACAAATAGATAATTGCGGCGACAGATAATCGCGCACTTCCCGTCCGCGCGCAAGCGGCGGCGCGGCGGCAACTGCTGGCCAGCGCAGCGCGAATTCAACCGTCGCCCGCACCACATTAGCAGCGCTCACCCTGCGTTATCGCTTGACGCTCGCGCAAGTCGTCTGGTATAAAAATTTTCCATGCTGAGCCAGTCAAGCTCACACCGCTCCTACATTCCGCAGTAGCTCAATGGCAGAGCATCCGGCTGTTAACCGGAGGGTTGTAAGTTCGAGTCTTACCTGCGGAGTTCTCGTAAAAATGCCTGTACCGCTTATTCCGGCGGTACAGGCATTTTCTTTAGTAAACGCAGAAGTTATCGGATGGGCATGTTGCACCGGGTTGCACTGAACTGCACCAAACGCACCACGAGAGTTAGATTCGGGTTAGATGCCTCTGCCGGCTATGGCTATTAAATTGGCAGATGCCTGCGCCGCCAATAGCCTGCTGGCGTCGGTAGCGTGGACGTAGCGCGAGGTCTCAACGATAGACGCATGCCCTGCAAAATCGCGCACAGTGGCAATGTCTGCGCCCGCGTGAAGTAAAAAGGAGAGGCAGGTATGCCTAAGATCATGTGGCGACCAGCCGCCTGCGACCTTGCGGCCGTAAGGAATCTCGCAGGCGCGCGACGCTTCGCGGAGCGCTTTTCGGATATTGTGATCTCGCATCGTAAATGCGTGTGTGGCGCTTCCCCGACCTTCGGTTTTGCGACGCATAAGCAGTTCCACGACCGACGGTACGAGGATCGTGCGCCACTTCTTAGTCTTGTAGGCATAAAGTTCTACCGTGCCGTTCTCCGGATGCACACGATCCCAGAGAATGCCGCTCGTCTGTTCGCGTCCGCGTACTACCGTGGGTACGATCTCGTCGAAACGAGCGCCAGCGCCGAGTGCGGTTAGGAAGAAGTCGAGTACATCGCGCAGGCGCTCGTCGTCGGCGAGGACGGCCGTTAGTGCGCGGATCTCGTCTGGCGAAAGGATGCGCATGCGACCGACCGACGCATCCTTGCCGAGCGGCCTTTTCGGCGCTCGGTAGCCTGCCAGCGCATCGGCTTTCGTATCCCGCGCGTGGTTGAGCGCGGCGTAGATTGAATTTATGCGCCGCGCGACGGATGACTTCGACATCCCGCGCCGGGTTTCGGCTAGCAGGTACGCAGCCATGTCGTCGCGGGTGATGGTGTTCACTAACCTATCGCGCCCCACGAAGTCCGCCCACTTCCTAAGTGGGTTAAGTTGACCTTTATGCCGGTGAAGATATTCCGCGCCCTGCTCGCTTTCCCACTGTGATTCCTTCTGTCGAATATACGCATCGATACATTCGCCAACGGTCGGTGCTACTAAAGGCTTCACGATCTCGATTCCGTGCTGGCGCGCGCGGCTGTCCAGCGTTAGCCGCGCCACTGCCGCATCAGCTTCGCCTTTGGACGCGAAGCCGGATGCAGACTTCATCTTCACCACACCGTTGATGTCCCGGACGCGCACGCGATAGCACCAGCAGAGCCCGCGAGTCTTAGTCGTCTCCTGCCAGATGCCATACCGCTTTACCGGCTTCTTTTCCTTGCTCATGAGACTAGCATAACGCCATGTGCAGAATATATTCCAGCGTATATTTACTGTCCTCGCAAAGAGAGTTAGTGTGCTGAACCTTATGTTGAATCCGATGCCAGGACTCGAAGATTTTACGGATGCCGAATTACGGGACATGGCGGACGTCGTTGTTATTTACCGCCGAAGCGTTCCCTGGGGAGAATCCATTATCATCGATGAGCCGGTGGACTTATGCCGCTTGCCGATGATCAACTTCGCGCTTCCGCGCTTAAGGCTCGATGCGCGGGACATGCACGCCGTGTCTTTCACCTACCGCTTCGTGCAGGCTGTTCCCGATGCGGATATGGCAGCCCTGCGCGCCCGGTTATCGTTCGAAGAAGCGGTACACCTTGCCATCCGTCGGGTTGAGCGAGATTTTTATACCCGTGGGTAAGAATGTCCTGGACTCCATAGCGCATCGTGCGTATGGTGTCACGCATGCCAAACTCATACTTACAACCACTACGTACCGAACAAGATCTGAACGAGCGGATAAACCGGCTGACGGCGGCCGGGCCGGTCGGATTCATTGACGAAGAACCCGAGCGCGAGCTTCGTCTTTATGTCGTGTTCGCGGAAGGACGCGGCGACCGCGTGCCATGGCAACTATGCGACGAGAACGATGTCGGCCAGGTGATGATGCAGACTGCCGATGTGCACGGGGACGGGTGGACGATCTCGGTTCAAGACGCGGAAGTCGTGCCCACGGCCGATATGGAACGTCTTGCTGCGCGGCTCTCGATTCTCGATACGTGGGATGAATTCATCGCGCTGCCGGAGGGACACTGCACCGCCTGTGGCGGCAAAGGTTATATGGAGATGGATCAGTTTACGGCGGCGTGCGAGCGTTACACCGAACGCGGCGACTGCGAAGGCTGTGAGGGCAGCGGCAGGCTCTAAAGCACTAAGGGTTGTACTGTCTATTGACTCGCACACAACGGATAGATTAAGGTTCGATTATGGCTGCAGAGATGAATTCCCCATTCAGATATCCCGGCGGTAAGTTCTACGCGCGGGACTTAATCATCCCGCACATCCCGCCGCACACCCACTACTGCGAGCCCTTCGCCGGCGGTGCATCCATCTTCTTTGCCAAGCCCAAAGCGACCGAGAACTGGCTGAACGATCTCGACGTTGACCTTGTGAATATGTACCTAGCAATCCGCGACACGCCAGAGGAATTAATCGCATCGCTCGATGGTGAAGTGGCTACTAAGGAACGGCATCGCTGGTACAAGCTGGAGTTTCAGCCGACTAACGATCTCGAACGCGCGCAGCGCTGGTACTACCTGAACAGGACAAGCTATTCGGGCATCATGCGTAAGGACAACCTGTTCTGGGGCTACGGTGACAAATACTCCATGCGTCCCGAGAACTGGCCACGGAACATCCGCCGTACGTCGGAAAAATTGCAGGACGTTCGTATTACGAATTGGGACTGTAACCGCGTCGTCGATGAAGTGCCGGATGGCGCGTTCCTATTTATCGACCCGCCGTACTATGGCGCCGATCAGGATAAGTTTTATAACCACACGTTCTCGCATGGAGGGCATGCGCTGCTGGCAGGAAAGCTACGCGAGCACCGATCTCGGATTAAGTTTTTAGTGACTTACGATAACTGCGAAGAGGTACGGGCGCTTTATGACTGGGCGACCGAGCTGCATGATCGTGAGTGGAATTATGTGATCGCGCGCACCGACGATCAAAAGAAGGAAGCGAAGGACAAGCCGAAAGAAAAGGGCTCGCGTGGTAAAGGGCGGGAGCTATTCGTAGTCAACTACAACTCATCGGCGCTGGAACGTGAGCATGTGGGCATGCACCAGATGGCGATGGCATTCTAGGGGATAAAGCTCTCGAAGATCGGCAGGCACTTCTTAATTTCTACCCAGTGGTTTGTTGGCGTCGGAATCTTGCCCGACGCCAATTTGTTTACCAGCCCAAAATTTATCACCGGATAATTCGGAATGAAGCCACAGTTGGTCTTCTGCATGCAGTCACCCTTGCGACACGCAACACCACTGGCGGGCGACACGGCGATATCTTCGCTGCGGACGACGTAGCACGCGCTGTAGACGAACTCTTGTATGTCAACGCCCGCAGGCGGCTGCAGTCGCGTAATGAATTCGACGCCGGCTTCGGTCGGCTGAAACTTGTAAGCCGGATTGCCCTCTTCATCCTCGACTGTTTCATAAAAGGCGTTGCCAAGGCTGGTGATGACGATATGGAACTGAGTGCATCGATACTGATCACTATGCGCCAGAAACTGCGCAGGCGTTACGCCGAGTAACTTGGCTGATGCGTTGACCTTCGCCGGAGTCTTGGTCGTCCTGGAGCGCATGCACTTTACAGGGACGATGTAGTCACCGGACTTGCGGTCAACCTTGAACATGCCTTTGCCCGCCAGCTTACATTCCACCGAGACGACGGTCTTAGATGCTTTGTGAACGACCATGACGTCCACGTCGTGGATGCCAGTCTGCGCGTTCATGATCGGCTTGCTGACAGTCCAATCTTTTGCGGGCAGGACTTTCGCGAGTTGGTTCGAGACTGAGAACTCAAAGCTCTTACCTCGAATCATCGGCGCGACCTTCAAGTCGGAGACGACTTTATATAAATCGGCAGTGTCGATGTTGAGGCTGCGGCAATATGCGCGGAGGTCGTCGATCCATTGTTCGGATGTGGGCTTTGTCATAGCCCGCTATCATCTCAAACCGCGGCGGGTTTTGTCACGCGATTGTTTACGGGTAGATGGTCGTGCCAGGTACAACACCCCACGATGTGTTACGGATTAGGTTGAACGCGTGCAGGTTGCTGCCGTGGTTCGTGAACACCGTCGACCAGATGTAGAAGACATCCCCATCTATGACGATGATGCCAATCAAAGCGCCCGGATCGATCTGTTCTGCAGTCACAAGTACGTGCCCATCCACCCGCCCCGCGATAGTGATGGTCGGATCGCCCTGCGCCGTTCGGTGCGCGGCCAGCTTAGCTGCTTCCGCATCGGGATAAAGTCCCACCCACGTCGGCTCGAATCTATCCTGCCACTGCCCAACCGCGTTAAAGTCCGTCGGTGGGTATATATTCGGCGTCACGGGAATGCGGCTGATGATTGGCAACTCAATCGGCGACTCGACGGGCGATGTGATGCCGTCGGAGTAAAAAAGACGATAGGCAAGTCGGTACTTTGGCCGCGCCGGCACCATATACACTGCGACCTTCGATTTCTTCTTAATAGGCGTGATCGTGACGGCGGCCGAAGCATAAGTCGCTAGCGCGGTGATCTTGACGTTGGATGGGGATGTGACAAGCGGAAAATTCGCGTAGTAGTTAGCGAACGATTCGTACGTGCCGGGCGCGCACTTCTTGAATAAACCAGTGCCGTCAGGCTGCTCTCGCCATCCATCTGCTTCAACGAAGTCGAAGACTTCAGTCACTGTATCGATGATCGAGATGCCGTTCGGCAGTGCGTATGAGGCGCCGGCGAAGGGCAGCGCTTTGCTTTGCGTGTAATCGCCGGCGAGTAAGTCGGCGTCGAGATCGAATAGATTAACCGGATCGGCGGAGTTGTACGCGGGGTAGTGATACTCCTGCGGGATCTCGCTGCCCACGCCAGCGATCACCCGGAGGGATAGATCGTAAAGCGTAATCCTGCCTTTCTTGAGTAAGCGCCCGAGGATTAGCTCGTCGTCCTCGACCGGCACAATGCCATCCTGCGGCGCAGTCTGCCCCACAGCCGGCGGTTTACTTCCACGCCGCAGCTTGAGTGTACCCTTGCCTCCTAGCTTGATGCCGTACTGCTTCATAGCATCACCGGTACGTCTGGAAGCAACTCGCAGGTGACGCTCATCTGAATGCCAGCGCGACTGCCTCTGATGGTGCGGCTATCAACAAAGATTCGATAGGTCGCCGGAAACTCCGCGCGGTCATGTGCAGTTACGAGCATCCCCTTCCGTACGGAGTCATCAACGATCGAGAGTTCGAGATCGAAAGAGTGCGGCGGATCGTATCGATAGAAAAGCTCGCGCCAGGCGACCTGTAAGGCGAGCGCTTGTGGCAGCTCTCCGGTAGCGAACTTCTGCGCCGGTCGGTTAACACTGTCCGGCACAGTGAGCCTTTTCGACCGCTGCGCGACCTTGCGGTTAGGTACGCGCACGGTGCCTGGACGCTCGACCCACTTTGAAGATTCGACTATACCGCGCAGCGTGTTAATGACGGTGATCTGCACGCCGACTTGACCTCCGCGCGGGCGGAATTCCTCGTAAGTCGTTTTGAGCGGGCGCTGGATGATCGCGTTATTCTCGTCCGGATCCAGGTAGCCGTTGATGTGCGCGATGGGCAGCGCCGCCTTGAGGGGCTCGCCTAGGTACAGGGTATCGTTAAGTTGAAGCACCGCGCCTGACTTGCGCGTAACCTGCCGCAACATGATGGTCTCGTTCGGGTTGAGCGGATTCGGGCCGTAAGCGATTTCCGCGTGTTCCTCTTCTGCAGTCTGCAGCTCGAGCACGCCACCGACAGTCGGCAGCATCTTCATCACGACGCGGTCGTGTCCGGTCTTGCGCCCCATAGAGTCGAATGTTTCCGTGAGTGCATCCCGGTCGATCTCGGTGAGATTCCAATCGTAAGACTTCGAGACCTTGCCCGCGATCTCTTCGCGCACGACGACGCCTGGCGCTGCAGTCATGCGCCACTCGTGCACGGTTGTGCGTACGCGAACCTCGGTGTAGTCCGGATCGCCGAGCGCGCCGTTGACGGTAACTTCATCATCCTGCCGTACGGTGAAGTAATCGCCGGCTGCATCATCGACCGTGTAGCTAACATCCAGCCTATTCGTACGCTTGCTCAGGTCAACGCTCTCGCTTAGCCGCTTGTAATCGCGGATAAGCACGTCGCGGACTTCGTAGCCCACGGGTAGGTCGGCACCGGGCCAGGCGATGTACAAATTGTTATTGATGTCCGCCCAGTAGCGTGGGCGGAACATGCCGACCAGGGGCGCGATGCCGGCGTGATATCCACCGCCTTCGCTATCGCCGAACTCGACGCGGCTGAGGGGATGGTCTGGGATATTCGTTATGACTGACGCGAACTGGCAGCCGACCACGTATGCCTCGTGGAGCGCTTTGTAAAGCGTCAGCCCGTCGAAGCGGTTGATGACCGGCACGATGGCAGCACCGGCCGGATCGCGGATGCCCTGGAGACTAGGCGGCGGTGCCGCGACTTCGGTGCGCAGTCCGTCATAGAAGATGGTCGTCGCTTCAGGTGCGAGATTCCATCGGTCTGCGAGTGAATTGTTCGCAGTGAAGCTAAGCTCGTCAGCCGGCGCGTGGCGGTTGCGGTCGGATGACCATCCACGTCCCATCTGATAGCCGGTCATGCGCCCCGAATCGATAAGCGTGCGCCACTCCATGACGCCGGCGCGCTCGTAGCCAATCTGGAAGACGTAGACCCCGTCGACCGGCAGCTGCGCTTTGTCGGGGTACGCCAGTCGAACGGAGATGTTACCACCGAGCGAGCCTTTGGGCTCGCTGTAAGTGAAGTCTGCATGCGGAATCTCTGCAGCGTTGATTAGCAGCCGTGCAGTGATACGATCATACGGCGCGACAGGCTCGTCCGATGCGGCGAAGAGATCTGCGTAGCTTACGAGAATGTCGGCAGGGTCAACCGCTCCGCCGAAGGGCATGAAGATTGGCATAGCGCGTTACCTCCCTGCCCTTACTGCACGTCTGCGCGGGTGATAACCGGCGGAACTCGCCCACCGATCGCGCTGATCGCGACGTCGGCGTGGTACGTGCCCGCTGCGATCGTGGCGCTGATGTACTTGAGAACCCCATTGAACCAATAGCTTACGATCCCGTCAACGCTCATGCGAATCTCGAACTCCTCGCCTTTGTTATATGCGGTGTTCGCATTCACGTTGTACTTTTCGACACCATCCTCGTAGATCGTCCAACCACCCGTGTAGCTAATGAATGAGTAATCGGCCGTGTCGTAAGACTGGCTCTGGTCGGCGGCCGCGGCGGTGATGCCGACGGAGATAGCACTGGACGCACCGCCCGCCGGATCCGCGAGATATTTCAAGACCATGCCCTTCGCAACAGGAAAAGCCCCGACGCCAAAAGCGCCGGAGTTGCCCCACCCGCTGGCTGCGGTCTTGGTCAGGGCGTTGGTCGTGGCATCCTGGGTCGCACCGGTAATCGATGAACCCCAACCAACCAGCGCGTTGACCGCCGCGTTAGCACCTCCGCCACCTCCGATTGGAGCGTAAAGCGCGCTGCCTTCCGCTTCGGTAAGGTACTGGGGGTGCGGGTCGGAAGCCGCCTCGTGTGTGGCGACGGCAGCAGCGACCTCCGTGTCGCGCGCGATGCCGGACGGGATGCTCGCATCGGGAAGTAACCCCGCACCATCGAGCCCGGCGTATCCGTTCGCCGCGTTTCGCTCGCTGCGCAACTGGTACTGCGGATGGTCATCATCGCCGAGACCGGTGAGCGCGCCATGGTCGGTCACACCGCCGCCCGCCACAGCCTGCCACGTCCCATCGTCGCGCAGGAACTTCGACCCATCGCGCACTCCAGCCGCCAGTCGGTCAGGATTAAACACCCCATCGACGATATCGTTCGCGACAATATTCAGAAGGTCGTTGAAAACGACCGCGATCTTGACGCCAGACGGCAGTCCGCCAGACGGCACGGTGATGGCATCCACCGTGATCTTGTCGAATGCATCAGCGATAACGATCCCAGTCGTATCCGGCGGTCTGATATCGATCATGATAAGCCGGCGGGTCGTCGCGCCGGGGACTGTGGGGCGATGTGCGTTGTCGATGTAGATGGATGTGCCATTCTTCTTAACATCGACGACGAAGTCCGCCGTAACGCTTGTCGGTACTTCGACCAGGAGTCCGAAGATGCGCCCGCCCTCCGGGTGCGTCGCGATAGGAAACGGCGAAAAGAACCGCGCCAGTTCCCCTGCGACGGTAAGTGCCTTCAATGTGATCGCGGCTGCAAAATGGTACATGGTTTACGCCCCCGGCCCCGTGCTAACGAATCTGAAAACGACGTCATCAATGATCGGATCGCTAAAAGCGCCCGTCGAGATCCATTCCTCCGCGCCGCGGGCCATCACGTCGATGGTGATATGCGGCGCCTCCAAAGTAACTCGCACCGCCAGAGCTGCAGGGTTGCGTGTTGCTTTGATGATCGCCGCCAGCGTTGCCAACTGCGTTACGTTGAAGTGCGCCAGGTCCAGCTCGAAGGGGATGCCAGCGCTATCAATGACGACGCGCTGGTGGATGGGCGTACCGTCCGCCGCGTACTGGATGTTCACCGCGCTGTCAGGATCGAAGAACGCGTCACCACCCTTAACAGTCAAGCGCCAGGGTTTGCCGCCCACCAGGCCGTTTGAGGTCAGGTAGAAGGTGCCGACTTTTCCCGTCCAAAATCTTCCTGTTAATGGCATCGTTTACCGCCCTCCGAATGAATCGCGCAGGTCAGTGACATCGCCGAGCGCGTCGGCTGGTGTCGGCTGCGCGCCGAGTTGCCGCTCATCGTCCTTGCCGCCTTCAACAAGTAGCTTGATAAGTGCCTGATCGCCGGCGTCAATGGCGAGCTTCTTGTTCTTTATCGCAGTGGAGAGTAACACCTGCGCGGCAGTTGCCTTCCGGCGCAGATCCATCGCCTCCGCCTCCTGCTTGTCCTTGCGCTCCGCGTCCAACACCAGCGCGTTACTGCGCGCGCGTCGTAGGTCGCCAGTCAGCTCGTTGCCCTGCAGTTCGCCACTGCGGGCAAGGAAGCGGGCGAGCTTCACGCTCTCGGGCGCGCCGCTTCCGGCGATGAGTTTGAGATCTTCACGGACATCCGCCTGAATGCGCTCGCCGGCTTTCGCGCGCTCAACCGCGTCGCGTACTTCGGCCCGGGACTCTTCCGCCGATCCGCGCAGAGCGTTGTAACGCTCCTGCCCTGCCTGGCGGAATATTGGATCGCCAGCGGCGAAGAGGGACGGATCGATGCTGCCGGTGATGCCGAGAATTTGCTTGTTGATGGACGAGAGGGCAGCCCGGCTGGCGTAGGCACCAGTACCGCCGTACTGGGCACGAAGTGCCAGCAGTTCCTTGAGCTGAGCCGCCAGCAGGTTGCGATCGTCGAACGCTTTGTCCCCCGCGGAGCGTCCCTGCCGGTTGGGTAGAAGGTTACGGGCGTCGTCGTCGAACTTCCGTGCTTCGACTGCCGCCCTTGCTGCCGCGTCCACGATTGCCTGTGTGCGGGTTTCGGGGCCGGATAGACCGATGATAGGCTGGCTTAGCGTGCGGGCTTCGTTCAACGACTTGCTTGCTGACAACGCGGTATCCAGCCGCAGGGTCTGGAGTTCCATCGCCTGCGCTGCGCGCTGTGCGGCCGTCAGTTGGCCGGTGATTTCTGGCCCGAGCGCGGCAAACTTGCGCTGCGTCTCCTCGATGGCGCGATCCGCGTCGCCGAAGAACTTCACGAACGGGTTATCGGCATGCTGGCGTTCCAGCGCACCGGAGAGCGCGGTACTTGCCTCCCGACCGAGCGTGCGGAGTTTGTCTTGCGCCTGCTCCTGGAACTGTTCGAACTGGCGGATGGCGTCGGTGTAGCTCTTCGCGGCTTCGTCGTGCCGCTTGGCATACTCGTCCGCCGATAACTTGTCCTGGTCGAAGTAGAGGTCGGTTAGGAGAAAGTGGTAGGTAGCGATCTTGCGCGATGCGGCATCGATGCCCTGACCGAAGTTGGTGTTGGCGAGTTCGCCGAATTTGTAGTCGTAGCTGTTCGCTGCGCGCTGCTGGCTGTCTTTAGTTTTGGCTTCATCCTGGGCGTCCTTGGCAGCGCGGAACTGACGCGCCACTTCATCGTTATTAGCGTCCGCCCCTAGATCACGGAGCTTTCGCTTATACGTCGCGCCGGGCGAGTAGCTTGTGTGCGAGAAGGTCTCAACAAAAGCGTCTGCGTAGTCAGATAAAAAATCCGACAGATTATTCTTTGCACCAGCGTAGGTGCCGGACAAGGAGCTCACCCGCCGAGCGGCGATGTCTGCGAATGCGCCGGATTCCTTAATGACACCGTTCGCAAGTACCTGCGCCTTCTGCATCTGCGTCAGCCTTGCGACTGTCGTTCCGATGCTCTTCGCGTAGCGATCAAGCGCTAGTTCGCCACTGCGCCCCGTCAGTGCCTGATACGCGCCAGTGTCGCCTTTGGAAATACCTCCGACTAGCTTGGCTGCGTCATCGGCAGACAGCCCGCGCGCGTTAGTGATGGTGCTAATTGCGGTAGTCAACGCGCCGGTCTTTACACCGCCACCGGCGGCCGTCTCTAGCCCGCCTAACGCGCTGGCGAGCTTCTGCGCATCCTCGTAAGTACCGATGATCTGCGCGCGAAAGTCGGCGGCGTAGCCGGTCAGGTTAGAGAGGGCTTGCCCGCTGTCGTGGGCTGAGACCTCGAACTTGAGAGCACGTTCTTGAGCCGCTTCGTATGCCTTGGCGATCTCGTAGACGCCGAAGGCGGCCGCACCGACAATACCGACCGCGGCGATAGTACCGAGATCCAGACGTCGGACGATCTTGTCAACGAACCGGTCGGGGCCGGGCAGGTTAGATGCGGTCAACGCAAACCGCGCTGCGAACTTTAAGCCGAACTCCTCGCCCGCCTCTTCAGCTTCTTTGACCACCGCCTTGCGAACGACCGCGCCGGCAGCGCCCGCCGCGCCTCCTGCCACACCGCTGCGTAGTCCCGCGACCTGTGAAAGCACGGACGCTTCGTGCTCGCGCAGCCGGTTAGCCTCAAGCCGCGCAGTGGCTATGGCGCCGCCGTTTGACAGCGACTGCAGTTCCTTTACCTTGTCCGACGAGAACACGCCGAGACCGATGCCACCACGCGTGCTCTCGCTGGCAGCGCGAATCGCATCCGCCTGTGCGCGAATCTGCGCCGCCAGTTGTGATGCCTGTTGCGCGACGGCCGGGATGGTCGACCGCCGCCCTAAGCCTTCGAGTTGTGTGGCAAGACTACGCGCCTGCGATTCTGTGCCGGTGAGATTCGAGCGCAGCTTGCCGAGCTCGTCGTTCGTCAGGCGGACGTTCTTCGCACCATCGGGCGCGAAGGGAGATGCCTTAGCGGCTTCTGGAGTCGCGGAGGGTTGAGTGGCTTTATCGGTGTTTCGACGAATGCGCTCGGCGTCCGCCGCAGTCTTGTTCTGCGGGTCGAGCCTAACGCTTACATCGATCTCATTCTCCGCCATTACTTCTCCTGATCCCGCTCCCAGCGCTCGATGTTCAGCTTGCGGTTACGTTCAGCACGAAGGATGTTGATGAACGCGGTCGTCGTCTCCGTCCATTCGCGCATGTAACGCTTACCGCCAGCCCGAGCGTCCAGCGCACATGCGTCGAAGTACTGGCGCTCCATGATTTCAAACGTGTACTGTGCGCTGCCATCGATCTCCGCGATCTCTTCTTTGCACTTGCGCTGGTAAGCATCCTCGATGGGCTTTACCTTGCACGCATCGCCGTGATCGCAGTCCTCGGGACAGTCCCAGTACTCAGGCGACAGCTTCCGTAGCTGCTCGTCCCGGTACTCCGCCTGCCTCGCTATCACCCTGAATACTTTTCATGGCGGGGCGCGGCATAATCGCACCCCAGTACCTGTTCAACACGAAGTTGCGGATCGAATCCAAGTCGGCGTCGTTGAAGTACTCGCGCATACGCGCCGCCAGGTCGCCCTCAGTCGGGAAGTCGTCGAAGCCTTGCGGCTCTTTGACCACGATCTGCGAGAGCATGTTGGCGGTCGCGGCGCGGTGCACTGCTTCCTCTTCATCCTCGCCGACGGCGAACATCTGCTGCCGCGCATCGTCGGCGTCTTTGGTCAGACGCGTGCGTACGGTGAACGTGAAGGTAGTGTCCGGGTACAGCGGGTGCTCGACTTCGATGTCGAACTCCCGCCGCACATTCGCTTTACTGAACCCCATAGAAAACTCCTATGCCCAGGGCTGTCGTTAGACAGCCACCTGCAGCATCTGCGTGGCGAGGTCGCCGTGGTACGTGACCGTGATGATGTCGCCGCCAAGGCTGGCGTCGGGCACCGCGTTGAGCTTAACCGTCGAGCGCGAAGCCTGCCCGTCAAACCCGACTGCGGGCGACTGCAGCTTGAAGAGCGCCGACGGGATGTCAACGATGATGCGCTCGCGTGGTACGCCGAGCACGATCTTGACCGAATCGTGGTCGCGCGCACGACCCTTCTCGTAGTTCGCATCGCCCGGCTCGCCATCAAGCGAAAGCGTCAGCCCGCGCTGGATTTGATCCGCCCGCTCGGCGCGTTGAATGTCGATTGAGTCGAAGAGGATCGCGTCCTGTTCGAGAATGCCCAGGTCGTAGTTGAAGCCGAGCGACTGCAAGTCCTTACCGATCCAGCTCGCGCCGATCTTCACGCGCATGTCGCCCGGCCGGATGCCGAACTGGTTAGCGCATGTCGGGTAAACGTAGCCCGCGCCAATGGGCGGGAAGTTGCCGCTACCGAACATGCTCACCGACGCGCCCATCTCCTGCTCGCCGCGCGTGCCGGTAAAACCAAGGCTGCGGACGACCGCGTCGAAGAAGAGCGACGCCTGCGCGCTGCTGCGGTGGAAGCCGTAAGCCATTGTGGTCGGCGGCCCCTGGTAGGAGTCCGACTCGTGCATGACGTGCTCGTAATTGCTGCCGGCCGTGGTGCGCGCGGCAGCAGCTGTGCCCGCGCCGCCAGTCAAGCCGGTAACGATCGTCGTCATCAGCGCCATCGGCGCAAAGCCCAGCGCGTTCTGGAAGGTGATGGTGTAGACCAGCCCGACCTTGCCGACCGCGACCGTGGTTGCACCGAAGCCTTCGAACATCTTGTTCAAGGCGGCAGCGACTGTGACGGCGCTTGCGTTCCATGCGATAGGAGCCGAGCGGTACGTCACACCTTCGAAGACCATCTGCACGATGAACGTGCCGCCGGTGGCGTCGATGGTGATCGTCTGGACTTCATTCGCCTGTGCGCCAGCTGGCGCATCGACCTCGCCGAGTGCCAGCGCGAAGAAGATCGCGAGGGCGCGCGGCGTCGGGACGAGCTCCAAAGGCCATGTGGCGGAACGTGAAACGATGCGCTCGTCGACCGTGTTGCGGCCGTAGCAATCGAGTAGCCTCTGCGCGACTTCGGCGAGTTGCGGGACGTTGCGGGTTTTCAAGGCGAGCAGCGTGTTCAGGTCGGCAGCAAGCAAAGGCACGCCGAACGCGCTCTGCTGCTTGGCCGTGCCGTTGACGATGACCGCCAGTTCATTCTGTCTGTAAGATGCCATGATGTTTTCTAACTCCTTAACAAGCTGGTTCGACTTCCACTCTCAGGGTAAAATTTGCGATCCATCCCACGATGCCCAGGAAGGGATCCTGCGCCGTGGTTGCCGTACCGACCTGTTCGAGCCGGTAGTAGTAAAGCTCCTCCGGATAACCGAAGTCCCTGCCGGCGCGAAACGCTTCTCGCAGCCCGACAATAGCTCCCGCGAAGGCATCTGATAGCGCCTGTGTGTACGGCGCCTTCATCTCCGCCATCACCAGCCGCATCTGGTAAATGAATGCGACCTTCGGGTTGTCATCCCATCCTTCGTCGGTGTCGGCGAAGCGCCCGAAGTCCACGAATAGCGCGCGCACCTGCTGCCGGCCGCCCGGCGGCGTAAAGCCAAACTTCGCCATGTACTGGAGGTCGTTCTCAACATGCGGGCGCTCGGCGAACGAGTTGAACCCGCCGACCGCAGCAGCCTTAGCCGCGACCAGCCCGCGCACAAAGCGCTCACGCTCGATGGGATCTGTTGGCAGCGGCGTTAGCGGCATTTACTTTCCATTCTGCTGGCGCGCGATATCAGCCAGCGCGGTCTGTACCATCTCGTGGATGTAGACCTCGTTCGCATGCAGCGGGCGTGTAAACACATGCCGCGCCGGTACACCATCTCGAGCCTGTTTACGAGAGATCCGGAACGCGATGGATTCCTGTCGCGCGCGTTGGCTATCCTTGCGCCCTAGCTTGCCCAGGCGCGGTGTAAAGCGTGCGGTGCGGCTGCGGGTCTTAACCAGCGACGCGCCCACGAAGCCGTGCCGGAATACCCACGCGTAGAGCTTCGAGCCCTGCTTCCAGGGGGCCATCTTCGAACCGGCCTTGCGGCCGTTTTCATCTACAGCCGCCTGGACGAGATTCGAACTGACCGTCACCGACCCGCGCATACTGTTGACCTTCGTCTTGAACTGGACGCTTTCCTTTTCCGCGCCCGTGTCCTCGCGCATCTCGGCGCGGATATCGGCTTGCAGGCGCTCGCCGATAGCGTTCAAAGTGTTTTCAACAATCGGCTGCGCGTCTTTGAGAATCCGCGTAAAGGGAAGGTAGTGGCTGATGCTTCGGGTGATCTCGATGTTCATTAGACCCGCACCTCCCGGAGCTTCTGCCGCCAGCGCTCAATAACTTCGCGCGCAAACTTCGTCATCGATGTCTCGATGATCAGCCCGTTCGCCTTCAGGTCGCCGACCATACCCGTCACGTTCCCGACAGTCGTTTGGAATAGCCGGTGGACGCTTTGCGTGACCGCCTCTTGAATGTCGCTCGGGATCTCGCTAAAGCCCCACCTGGCAGTGACTAGCACAGGCACCCGCCGCGGCCAGCCCACCGGAGTAGCGTTGTAAGGCGAGAGCGGGTTGCCGGGACTACCGTTCGAGTAGCTGTATGTCTCTAACGGATAGCGCGACGCATAGTACGTGTCGTAATCCATTAGGCCCCAGGACGTACCTGCCGGCGCAGGATCACGTACCAGCGCGCCGTCGTCGTTGATGTAATAATCAGTGTCTTCAACCAGGGCACTGCCTTGGAGACTGACCGCGAAGCCACCATCCTTAACGTACGGCGGGAGTTTGAGAATGGTCGTACCGTTACCGCGTAGCGTCTTGCTGGTGAGCGCATCCCCTGCCTGCCCGAAGAATCCATTCGGTACACCGATGGCGATGTCGATGTACTCGGAAAACGCGGAGATCAACTCATCGACAATCGCCGCGACATCCGCCGCAGTGACTTCATCTTGCCCGTCGCCGGGCATGCGGCGTAGTACCGCTTCCGGAGTTGTGTAGTCGACCATCGACATGGGTTAGATCTCCGCCTTCCAGTTGGTGTCGGTTACTTGGTCTCGATCTGCGTTTTCGCGCCGCCCTTGATCAGTCCGAGCTCTTTAGCGCGGCTCATGGGTACGGGACGCCCGCCAGCAGCGATCACGATCTGCCGTCCGTCGGGCAGCGTCTCCAGCACGTCGTGCTTCGGCGTGTAGCTGTTCCCGGCGGCAGCTTCCGGCTCTACCGGCGGCGCGCCGATCACGGGCTCGTTCTCTTTTGCTTTCGTCATTTCAGCCTCCATCAAAGTGTTAGTAAAAAAGGGCAGCCTGTAGTAGCGCTGCCCTTAGTCCGAATCGCGCCGCACTGAGCGCTCAGTGCGGCGCTCCTGCTTAGGTGTTGAGGGCGAGAACCTTCTCGACCGCGTCGGCGCGGACGATACCGAACGCTTCCCGCTTCTCAGCGAGGATGCGAACAGCGTTCTTGATGAAGTCGTCGTTCGTGTGCTCGGAGACACGAATCTCGGCTTCCTTGCGATCCCACAGGGTGGCGGCCAGCTTGAAGCAGCCGACCAGGCCCGTACCGGCAGGCAGCGCGGGGCTCTCAGCCACCGGCGTGCGCCAGAGCTTCTGCGTGACCGGATCGAAGGTGTTGAGGTAACGACCCTGGGTGTCCTTCTCGAGCTCGAGGTTCTCGAGGTCGGTCGGGCTCAGTACCATCGCCACGTCGCGGAAGTAGAACGCGAGGTGGATGTCGGTGATTGCCTTGCGCAGCGTGTCGGCGATTTTGTCGCCGGCTGCGAAATTGCGCCCGGCAGTCTTATGCGTACGGCTCTGGACGCCCGTCGCCGTCAGGAAGCCTTCGAAGTTCTCGCCCGTGCCGTCACCGGAGATCATCTGAGCCTCTTCGACGATGTCCAAGCCGTAGTACAGCTCGTTGTCGATGGTGTCCCGCAGGCGAGGCGCGTCCTCGAGGATGTTGCGGTGCGCCCGAACCCAGTGCGCCAGCGTGCGGACGGTGGCAGTCTTGGTCTCGAACGTCAGGTTCGACTCCGGCTTCGTGGCGAAGTCCGCGTTGCCGCCGTTGCGGACAGCAACCGGTGCGGCGTTGAGCACGCGCGCCAGCTGGCGGAAGTAGATGATGCTCTGGGCGTTCGTCTCGGAGACGTTGACCAGGTCGCGGATTGTGAGCGGGCGCTGGTTGAGTGCGATCACGCCGGGCTGGTAGTCAACAGCCGTCGGGACGTTGCCGGCAGTGCCACCGCCGTACAGCTCCTTGACTTCGACCGAGCCGACCTCGTATTCCGAAGCCTTGCGGCCGGTGAACTTCTCGGACTCGATGAACTGCTGACCGGCGCTCTTGCGCTGGATCATCTGCTGCCCGCTGTCCTTGCCGCGAGCTTCGCCGGCAGGCTCGTTGACCAGTTCGGCGATCTCGACTTCGTTCTTGACGCGGTCGAACTCTTCGCGGAGCTTCACGCCCGCGTCGCCCATGTTTGCGAGCTTGGAAAGCTCGGTGTCGTCGACGGTCTCGCTCTTGGCGCGTCTCGCCTCGAGGGACTCGTACAACGCCTTATAGTCGTTGTGGTGCTTGGCGAGATCGCCGCGCAGCTTTTTCAGTAAATCTTTCATTTCTCACCTCGTTAAGTGCGTTTACAGGTTGAAGTTCTCAAGCTGCATCCGGGCTTTTGCGAGAGTGAGTGCTTGTGACAGGGCAGCGGCTTTGATTAGCGCTTCCTCGTCGGCGGCTCGGCTCTGGTCATCGCCAGTCTCTGCTTGCTTTTCCGATCCACAAATTGTCGGTTCAAGACCGACAACGGCTTCGTGGATCGACTTGATTAGTGCGACATCGCCGGATGCGTTCCGGCGACCTTCCTTGACATCAAGAGATAGTGATTTAATCGCCGCGAGCACTGCTTCGAGCGGCAGATCTTGTGCATCGAGCGCCTTGCCAATCGCGGCAAGAGTGGAGTCGTTCATGCCCCACAACACATCGCTCGTATCAAACAATTTGACCTCGCGCAGGTTGCGCACACGCTGTGCGGCATCACCTTCGCCGATGGTCTCAAAATCGTATTTGACAGGAGAGTAGCCGTAGCTCATCTCGTTAACGGCGCCCTCCTTGACCGCGTGCAGCATCTCGTCGCCACGCGGCGTTTCGAGATACCGGCGTTTGACCTGCAGGCCGCCCGTCGCTTCCGGTGCGTACTCCTTAACGGCGGCAGGGAGTTCCTTCGCGGAAAGCTCTTTCAGTTCGAGAATCTTTGCGGTTGGCGGGTCACTGAAGCGATGATTCCATAGGTGCTTGGCGCGGTTGCGACCTTCGCTGATCGTCTTAGCGAAAGCACCGGGGTGTGAGCGGTCGAGACCGCCATCGATATTCCCGTGCACCGCGACGATGCCAGTGACTGTGCGATCGTCGTCGCCAGCAGCCTTTTCGAGCATCGTGAATGGCGCACTCTTGAACTCACGGCTCACGCCGTCGCCTTTGAGCGCCATTAGAACGAAGTCGGTAAAGTTTTTAATTTCCACGTCTGGTCTAGCTCCGTTACCACCCGTTGATCAACGGAGACGACCATAGCTCGTGGCTGATGAGCTGATCGGGGCTGAATGCAGGAAGCCCCCGGCGGCTTTAACCACCAGGGGCTTCAATACTGCACGGCGGGCAGGTTTCTAACCTGCGACCTCCGCCGAGTGCCGCTTTCAAGGCTGACGCACAAGACGGTGCTCTATCTTTCTGAGCTACGCACCATGCAGACTGCCACTACACTTGTACATTCATCGATTCAGCCGGCAGTGTCCAGTCCTTTTACGCAGGCTTCGGATCCTGCGTTGTGGGCTGCGTGCCTGTGCGCGCCTGTCCGATATCCGCGGCCGGCACAACCGTCACGTTCGACGGCAACATATACACTGCGCCGTTCGCGTCTGGCTCTTCGCCGATTCGCTTGCGATATTCATTAAGCGTAATGCCACCAGCCTTGAGCGCTGTTGCTGCCAGTTCCTGCCGCTGCTTGACGTCCTCCTGCATCGCAAGTACCTGGGACATGTCCCACACTGCGCGTACTTTACCGGAGATGACGGCATCATCACCTTCCCATTCGGGTAGCAGGCAGGTGTTGATAAATGATCGCCATCTGCGGAACAGCGGGCTCATCTTGTTAATCCAGAAGTCCTCCTGGGCTGCCTTCGCGCCTGCCCGGTTATTCTGGTGCACGATGCCTGCGTACGCGCCTACTAGCACCGGCGGCACTCCAAAGACTCCGCAGATTCGCGCTTCATGCTGCGCGCGCAGTTCGCCGGATTCGATCTCGTCGATGCCGCTGCCGATCTTTGCGTAAGTCGCGCCGTTTTCCAACACCGCCGGGGCGCCGCTTGTGCCCGCCTTGCGTCCGTACTTCATCATCCACTGCTGCTGGATCATGTTGATGTCGTCATCCGACAGGATTTTCCCGTCAGCGACCGTCAGCACGCCCGAAGGCTGCCCGCCGCCGTTGAAGAAGCTGCGGATAAAGTCGGTCTGCGCCGCGTCCGCGTCTACGGAGTTAAGCGCGACTGCTAGCGGACTGAGCCCGCCATAAGGGTTCGTGATGTCGAACGCACGGCGCACGAGGATGTCCTCCGGGCGGAAGAACGCGCGCACGTTGAGATCAACGAACTGATAGCCGACCAGCACGTTCTGGTTCGTCACGACCGGGCTGACCTTGGCAGGATTCAGAGGGTATAGCGCGACCGGCAGTCCGATTCCGTTACGAACGATCTCGGCGTAGAACACGCCCGCGACGTGCTCGGATGTGACCCAGGCGCGGCGGAAGTCGACTTCATCCATGAGCGGGTTCGGGCGCGAAAGTAGGCGCTGGAGGGGATGGCCGGGATACGCCTCGTAGTCGCCTTTGGTGTTCAACGCTTCGACGACGAACATCGGGTCCATGGCGGCGTCCGCGATCTTCTCGATGCACGAGTAAACGATCTCGTTCCGGCGCTGCCAGTTAATGAGTCCACGCACATCAACGTCCGCGCGTCGCGTGCGCCCCTGGACGCCGACGCTCCGCGTTGCCGGCGTACCTCCTTGAGATACCGGCACAAGCGCGGTGGAAGTAGTCGTAAGCGCGCGCTTTTCGTCTCCCGGCGTTGACAGGTCGAGTACCGTCAGGCTGTTGCCAGTTCGTGTGAATCTATCGAGTAATCCCATTATTAAAACCTCACTCCCGTACCGCCGTTTCCTACCGCGAGATAATTGAAGCTACCACTGCCACCATCGACTTGATCATCATGCTTGCCCGAGGGGAAGCTGCAATGCTCGTCGATGAATTTTCCATTCCACGCGCCGCGCATTAACTTTACGTTGCCAGCGCCCTGCTGACTGGCGTAGGCGTCCGCGCGGTCAGTCTTACTACCAGTCACCTTCTCGATACTTACAGAAAAGCCCGTCAATAGCCGGATAAAGGCTTCCGCCGCCTCTTTACCGCCAGCGCCAGGCTCCTGTTCGCCACGTTGATGCACTGCACGTCCGTAAGTATTCAGGTCGAGTTCCGCCGTCTGCTTTATGATCGCGTCGCGCTCGGTACTTGCCCACTGCCCGCGCACGACGTCCACGATGTAGAACAAGCCCGACTGAGCGCGCGCCTGGAGCACGCCGACCGTCCAGTCGCCACCACCATCGGTTGCAGCCTTGTCCCAGTAGCGGCACATGCGGCAGCCGGCAGGCAGCGCGTTAACGATTTCGAACTTGTCGCGCTTGAACATGCCGCCAGTGCGCGGCGTGGGGTTCTGCTGGTAGACCGCCTCCCATTCGTAGTCGCCGGTGTTCGCTTTCTTGCGCTCGATCTGCGCCTGGGTGTAACGCCCAGGCTGCGCGGTCTGACCGGCAGGACGCCCGAGCGGATCGCCAGCGCCTTCGCTGATCGCCGGCACTGAGTTGACCTCCCACAGGTCGCCGCCATTCTTCGCCGCCTCGATTAAACGCCCCGCAGGATCGTCGTAATGCCAGCGTGTGTTCTGTAAGACGACCGCAGACTTCGGCGCGAGGCGCGGGTAAAGGCTTCCCTGCCACCAGTCCCATGCCGCGATGCGGATGACGTCGCTTTCGGCTTCCTTCCGGCCTTTGACAAGGTCATCAAGGATCATCACGTCGCACGGGTTGCCTGTACCGCCGCCGACGCCCGTTGCCAGGAAGCCGCCGCCTTCTGCGAGCGCCCATTCATTCTTCGCCTTCGAGTCGTCCCGCAGATGCAGGCACTTCTTAGCGATGTCACGCGCCCATCCCGATATGCGGCGCGCGTGCAGCATGTTGTAGCTGCCGACGATGATTCTTAAGGATGGGTTAAGCGATAGCAGCCAGACTGGGAAATAGACGCTGGCGAGCCAGGTTTTGCCCCACTGCGGCGGCATAAAGTTCATCATGCGGTCGACGTCGCCGCGCGCTACGCGCTCCAGCTGGTCGGCGAGATACCGCACATACACCCAGTCAGTATTGAATTTTGGATTGACCGTCTTGCAGAAGCGCAGGAGGTCGCCAGGCTTGAATGCAGGAACGAGCGCTTTACCGAGATAGACCTCTTCTGCTGCGCGCGCCGTCCGCTTCGCAGTCTCTATCTCAATCCGATCCGCCACCGGCCATAGATGCGGCATCCGCGCCGATGGCGGCAACGAGCTTGCCGAGGTCGAGCTTAATCCCATCAGTCTCCGCCTGCGTAAATTTCATCCACTCGAGAAGATCCTTCTGCGTAAACAGCGTGCCGTCCGTGTGCGTCATCTGCCGGACAACCCGCTTTGCCAGCCGCAATCGTTCGGCACGGCTGGCGATGCCCATCATCAAAGTGAGCCGGTCGACTTCGGCTGAAAACTCGACATCCGCGAGCCAGGTGCGCAATGTGCGGTCTGTTACGCCGACTTCCGCTGAGGTCTCAACCTGTGTGCGTCCGTCAGCCAGCATGATCGCCGCCTGCGTTTTCTTGTCCGTCCATATAAATCCGGATGCCATCAGGAATCCTCCCCTTGCCCGCTGCGGGCGCGCTTTTCCTTAAGTAGCGCCTTCCTTCGTCTGCGATCTGCCCGCATGCGATCCTTCGTATCGGGGCTAGTCGTTACCGCCCGAAGCCTGCAAAACCCCCAGCTTCCCATAGCTACTCCTTATCATCCTGCCCGCCACGCGCCTTCAGTGCGTCTTTCGCGCGCTCCACCTGCTCCTCTGCGATCACCAGCACGTCGCCCGTTAGGTCGGCGTCAGCTTCGAGCACGCCCGCGTTGATTAAGCGGATGACGTCATCCGCTTCGCAGCCGAGATGGTGTGCAACGTAGCCGACCGAGTAATAGCGCTGGATGTCCATGAAGTGCCTCCTTAACCCTGCAACTTGACGAACGCGAAGGTTAATGTGTTGGCGTGTGCGCTTAGTGCTCCTAGCGTCGTAGGAAAAGCACCATTATTTACGGAATTCGCGGCAATGCCAAAATGGCTCGCGGATCCGTTCACGAGCGCAAAGATATTGGCGTTAAGGGCCGTGGAGTGAAACGCGGTGTTCGAGTTATCAGAACTAACGGCCAGGTAGTAAAACCCAGGGTCAAGCGTGACAGGGCTGCTAAGCGTGGCGATTTTCACGCCGGAGCCAGATGCAATGAAGACTGTGGCTTCGCCGTGTTTCGTGTTGCCATCGGACGAGTAAATAGCGAATCCGACGTTAGAATTCGCACCAGCCGTCCAGAGGTTGCAAACGAAGCTCGCCACGGTCATCTTCATCGGCAGGTAAAACCGCATGACTCGGATTGAGTTAACTACACCAAACGACGCGGATGATGTCGACAAGGCTAGGTTGTCGTGAGGCAGGAGAAGCCAGGCTTTGTCCCCTGACTGCGTGACGAGCGTCGCGTCAGCCCCCGCAGGCCCCTGCGCGCCGGTTGCGCCGGTTGCGCCGGTTGCGCCGGTTGCGCCGGTTGCGCCGGTTGCGCCCTGCGGCCCGGCCGTACCCGCCAAACCCTGCGGCCCCTGAGCTCCGGTTGCTCCGGCGGCGCCGGTTGCACCTTTAATGTTCGCCACAACCGAGTACGTACCAGCAGCGCGTAGATAGACGTTGCCAGTCGCATCGTCAACGTAGTAATCCCCATTGACACCGAGTGCGTTCGATGGGACCCCGATGCCGTCGCGCCATACTGAGCCCGGTGAGCCCGCCGCACCATTAGCGCCGGCCGGGCCTTGCGCCCCGGCCGTACCCGCCAAACCCTGCGGCCCCTGAGCTCCGGTTGCGCCGACGGCGCCTGTAAGCCCAATCGGCCCCTGAGCTCCAGTCGCACCTGCTACACCCTGCGGTCCCCGGGGTCCTGCTATCCCGATCTCAATGACGCGCACCTCCGTGGGTGCCGGCGGCCGGACGACGACGACCGTGCCTGACGCCGTCACCCTGACGAAACGCCGCGTTGTGGATTCTTGAACTATGACGTAACGATTCGACATTGTTTATTTCACGCGGAACGGGCCTTCAATAAGAAAATCGGTAACGCCCGACGTAACGTCCGACGCATCGGTTGCGACGATCTTGTACGGGGCGTGGCTGAAGGTCATATCCGTTTGCTCGTCAGTGAAGGAGAGCGCGACCTGCCCGGCCGCCGGAGTGATCACGAGGTTGCCGGATGCGACCGTGTAGTCAACCACACCACCCGCGCGTGCGGGGCGGAATAACCGGAAGACGATGTCCAATCCGGTTAAATCGCGCGGAACAGCTGTCTCCTCGGTTTCACCGACCAAGAATGTGAAGATGAGCGGGCCAAAAGTCGCACCGCGCTCGATTAAAATTGGATATGTATCCGACATCCGCCCCTCCCCCTAGAACCGGAAAACCATCAGGTGCGCTGCAATCACCAACGCGTACGCCGCTATGCCCCACTGTGTAACCCTGTAGCCCGCTGTCGTAAAACGGCAGGCGTATAGCGACGCGCAGACGATGACGCCGAGCGCGAGCTTAACCGCCATGAACGCAACTGCTCCGCGCGCCAGTACGGCCGCCATCAACGGATTCGCCTCTGTGGACGCCCCAGTCGAAACCCAGATCAGCGTCATTACGGCGTCCAGGGCGTTGAGTAAGAATAAAAGCCGGATGTCCTTCATAACTCGCAAAATCCTCTCGTTATGCGTTGTCCTTGCCATCGCAGTCGGGCAGGCCGGTTAACCATCGGCATATGTTGTCAATCAAGCCCGGCATATCGTCGGGACGGAACCAGCAGAATTCGACACCGTTCGCCTTAATCTCGTGATTCGAGACCATCTCCCGCCCGTGCGCGGTAATGAACGCGAGTCGGCACGGTGTCGTTGATGGCCTACGGTTAAGCTCGAGTACGCGAATGAGCCGGGCGAGCGTGTAGCCGTCAAGATGGGGCATCGCGATATCGATTATCGCGGCATCGAAGTTCCGCCCTGCGACTCTGGCATCGTAAAAAGCGTCGAATCCGGCCTTACCACCCTCCGCCACTACAAAATCAACATCGGGCAGTTTGCGCATCTCTACTCCGGCGCGAACCATGTCGCATGTACTTTCGTTATCGTCGACGTAAAGAACTCGCACTATCATCACTCCCCGCCGCCGTTCGGCGTACGGTAACTCCGCATCTCCGCCAGCTCGGTTAGCACCGCTTCATACTGAACTTTCAGAGTCAGATGCTCCGCCTTAAGCGCACCGTGCTCGATTTGTAGCGCGGTGTAAGAGACCTGTAGCGCGTCGAGCTTCCCCTGCGTATCAGCGCTCTGGATGCGCAGGGAAGTGTTTGCTTCGCGAAGCTGGTCAAGTCTCGTTTCGAGTTCAGTGATCCGCGCTTCGTACTGGGTGGAACGCCGCTCGAACCTTGACTCCATATCGCCCATTTCCTTGCGAAGTCCGATGACTTCCGTGTACCAGGCTTCGGTTACACGCTGGCGCTCGTCGTACGTGCGGCCATCCATCTCGTCGCGTTTGTCCGCGCGTTTGTCTCGCTTCGACCAGAAGCGATTTATGAGCGCTAGCATGATGCCGCCGCAACCTACTGCGCCGAGCACCGCGATGATGGTTAGCGTAAGCGGTGGGGTAGATGTTGGGGCTTGAAGTAAAAGCACATTACACCCCCCGCCTTGCTAATCGGAGATGAACCACTGCACTTGCCAGTGCAAACGATCCGTAGATAACGATGCCGGCAGACCGCGCGTCTCCAATCCCAAACATGGACGCCAGAAGTAGCCATATCATTGCCAGTACGAAAGACATGCGGGCGCGCCATCGCACTGTACCTGCCACCCATACGATCCAGACAGCAAGCCCGACGGTGGCGATAAACACGCCCCATACGAGCTCAGATGCGCATAGCCACCGCATGGTCGAGTACACGCCCGGCGCGCTGTCAAATGTACTAGGCGGAAGCATGACCCACGCGCCCCAGATCAGCGCCAGCCACCCCATAAAAAGCTCGAGGTGATCGGTGTTCGACAGCCGGATGCGCTGTTGAAGATCTGTAAAATTCAGCCGTAGGTTCACTGCGATGTTCCGCCTTGTACGCTGGTCTTAAGCCGACTTTTCCTGCGCGGCATTCTCCGCAGCGAACTTCTGGTTCATGCGGATCAACGCTGCCGCTTCGCGATTCGTGAACCGCGCCAGACTTAGTTGCTTGCGGGCGTGCTTGGTCATGCGCGCGTTCACGCGCGCCAGTGAGCCGTCAGTCTGCCTCTGGTAACGCGCGCCCGTCACCGAGTGAAGCTCGCCGCCGGCTTCCACCATGCGATATGCACGCCGGTTAGCGGGGATCCTTTTGACTGCTTTGTCCTGCCGATTATCCTGCATTGCTACTCCTAAATTGGTGCCCACCATCCATCCCGCCGCAGTGCATTGGCAGTGCGGCGCACCTGAACCGTTACGGCTTAGCGATAAACACGGCCGCAGCTGCCGCCCCTGTGCCGAACAGTCGCCACCTGTCGCGACTGCGCCGCAGCTTGTCGTTCTCTTCGCGCAGGCTGATCACCTCCAGCCGGTAGATTTCGAGCTGCTCGCGCCGAATGACGTCGACACGCGCATCGATCTCGTTCGCGCCTTTGCGTGATTCCGCCGCAGTCTTGAAGAAGTCGGCGCGTTCACGCTCGTTCGTAATGATCTGCCCCTGCAAGGCCACCATGGCCTTTAACGTATCCCGCTCGGACGTCAAGGCTTCGACCTGCTGCCGCCGTAGTTTCAACTCGTCGACAATCTGCTCTTGCGTTTTAAGCTCGTCACTGGCCGCTGGGGCAGGGGTACCCGAGCTCTGCGCGTTTGCGGCAGTACCGCTGAAGGCGATCAGGAGCAGGAACATCGCGATTAGTGTTAGATTTTTCAGCTTCATAAGACTCCAATGCCTTGCTGAGATTCTGTTCGGCAGCCTTGGCCTGCCCCTCGAGTGCCGGCTGTTGGGCGTACAACGCCGCCAGTGCGTTAGCGCGGTCGGCAGCCAAGGCTTCAGCCGCTTCCGCCGCCTTGATGAACTGGTCACGTTCGCCTTGCAGGGCAGTGACCTCGGCATTCTTCTTTTCCATCGCCGCGTTGAACTTCTTAGCGTGCCGGTTCGCCGACCAACTGGACGCGAAGCTGAATGTGCCGAGTAAGAGCAGCCCGACGATAGCGGCCGCCAGGACGGCCGCTACCAGCCGGTGCGGGACTGGGATCGAGTTCCATGCGCGCTTGAGCGGTTCGATGGTCACGATGCTTGCCCCTTTTCGGCGACCGGCCCGCCCGCGCCAGTGTCGACCACGACGTTGTACTGGGAAGGATCCGCCAGCCTTGCCGCGTTCTGCGATTCTATTTGAAGCTTGAGCTTTTGAAGTTCAAATTCCTGCGTCTGGTAGCGCGCGCGTTCCGCCGCCTCCAGCGCCCGCGCATGCTTCTTTGTTAGATAACGAGATAGGAGCCAGCCGCCAATGAATAACGCTGCTATGCCGATCAGGATCAGGATTGGAATCAGGTGCGTAGGGTCGGTCAGCCACCGCCAGGCAGCTATTAAGAACGCGCCAGCAGCCGAGCGTGTAGCCCAGCGCTTCGTCGTGTCGCTGCCATCGGGCAGGTAAGACCTCGCCTTCTCTGCGAGCTCCTTGGCTTCGGATAGCGATGATGGGAGCTTGATAATCGGGTCGCTCGGTCGGCCGCCGACGACTGCCTGGCCGTTCTCGGCGGGCGTTTCCGGTGCAGCCTCCCCTTCATTCGCAGGCGGCGCGTCGGTAGTGGGAGAAGCATCGAGAGCTTGTGGCGGGACTGTGGGCGACTGTGCCGCCGGGACGGCCTTTACGGGCGCTTCGACAACGTCATCATCCACGACCGATGACACGAGAATGCTTTCGTAGCGGCGTGCGGCGTCCGCGATTGATAGCGCCTTGTCAGTGCCGTTTATGATCCTTCGCGCATTCACATAGTCACATCGCTTGCCGCTGATATAGTCAGTGAGCTTCTTGCCCGTAAAAGCGCCAGTTCGCATACCTGCGACTGCAATCGCGTATGCAGTCTCCGGCTGCAAGGCCAGTTCAGGATTCGCTAGGAGGTCATCATCTTTCGTCGAGAATTTCTCGTAGTTGTCACGTCCCGTGATTTGCACGTAACCGCGGCCGCGAAAGTTATAACCGTCGCCAGGCTGGGTGTTGCCGAGCCTGCGTCCGATTCGGGTACCGGCGTTGTACTTGTCGAAGTAGCCCTTACCGCCTCGCTCGGTGATTGGCTTAAACGTGTGAGCAGTTTCGTGCCCTGCTGTCGCTAGCAGATAGGCAGCGTGTCGCACATCTTGCATCTTGCGGTCAGCCTCGATGAAAGAGAGCAACTCACCGAGGCCATCGACCTGCGACGCCGTCAGTTTGCCAAAACGAGCGCGGTAGCCGGAATAGAATTTGTCCGTGTCGAATCTCATACCGACACGGACAATAACTCGCGTAGAAGGAGGTGCTGCGCGGCGTCAGTGGTTAGACTGACACCGCGCAGCCCGAAGGAAGGAACATGAGCAGGCTTAAGACTAACTCGCCGGCAGTGAGGTGCTATCGATCAGTCCAGCGCAGTCGCGGCAGGCGATGACCCCCTTAACCTCACTGCCGTACTGCAGGGCGTGCGCCGCGTCAGGGCAGTCGCAGCCCATGAACTCCGAGCCACAGCGCCGGCAGTGCATTGGCATGTGGGGCGGGACGGGCTCGGCTGCCCGCTCCCATTCATCAGGCATGAGAACTGGAAGTTCTTTATCGTGCATCCGACCGCGGCCGACCTCCATCCGCACCGGTTGCAGCGGCCGCCCGAACGTCTGCAACGTCAGGAAGATCGACTTCGACTTCACAATGTCCGCGATCTCTTCATCGCTAAGCACCCACCGCGACGTACATTCCTGCCCGTCCTGCGAGTACACGACCGGCAGCGTGCCGTATTCCGGCTGGTGCTCAGCGACTTTTACTTCAGGCAGGCCGGTGCCTGGAATGACTGGTGATACAGGTTTCATGATCGCTCCTTTTTTTTATCCGGGTACTCGCATGCGACGATCCACACCATGCCACGCCGCGCATTTAGGCGGTCGGCTTCGGACTGCGCATCTTCGATCGTGTCGAAGCTAATGACCTCGCCCTTCTCGGTTGCGAGCCAGCCTGGGACTGCCAGGAAGCCTTCACCGTGCGGCCTTGTGCGTAATGCGTATTTCATATTTCATAACTCACTTCACGGCGTTTCTCGCGTCACTGCGACGCTTGCTAATGACGTCCCATGCGATCCGCACCGCATGTTCAAGCGCCTGGCCGCCAGTCGGCAGCCCTTCCTTTTCCTGAATCTTTTGCAGGATGGCCTTTGTGCCGCGCGACACTGGATAATTCAGCCACTCGCAGTCTGCGTACGACGGCGCCGGTGGCGTTGTGTTGCCCCCGGTGCTAGGAGAAGGTGTGTGTCCTGGCTCGGCTAGCTCTTTGGATTTCAGAGCCGCCAGTGTGTTGGAAAGTCTTTGTGCCGTAACCGCCTGCTCCCCGTCTAGGAGCCCGGTTGCAACTTCCAAAGCCCGTTCTATGTCGCGTTCACGAACTATGACGGCACAGACTGCGCGAGTGAGACCTTCGGGCAGCTTGATAAGTGAGGATGCGACATCCTCGTTTGTCATGTCGTGCTCGGCGAGCAGCGGGATCAGCGCCTCGACGATTTTCGCGTCGTCCACCAAGGTGCGAATGTCGGTACCGGCGGCGTGGGCAATCACGCCGAGCGCTGCCGTGATGGTTGCCCCGGGCTTCACAGTCGCGGCACCAGTGCCGACTGCGGCGATACGTTCCTGCTCGGTGCGCGAGCGCACCCGGCGCCTTACTTCCGCCACGCACATGCCGCGCAGCCACCAGGCACGTTCGCCCACTTCGGACGTGCGTTGAATCGTCAGGGCGATCTCGTCGTCCTGCATCTGCCCGACGCGCGCCGCCAGTTCCTCGTATGCGCGATCGGTGAACCATGACAGTTCTAAAAGTTTCGGTGTAGGTGCCGCCGTCAAGTCAGGCAGCGTTTGAATTTCAGTGCTCATTTTTCTTGCTCCCACTTCCTCGTTAAAAAGTATTCGCGCTCTTCGAGATCCTTAAAATTCTGGCTGTCGTAAAACCGCCCCGTGTATCGACAGCCGACCAGATGGGTATCAAGCATCAGCCTAACAAGCGCGTCACAGAGGCCGTCCTCGCGCAGTCGGCAGTGCCGACAAATAGCCTCCCATCCGGTTACGCCAGCGCGGATGGCGTCGATGACAAGCCCATCGATCTCGTCGTCCGATCGATCACGAAGCGCGGGCTTTTTAGACTTAGCGCCGCCTGCCGCGACGATGGTCGCGGCGTAGTCGGCCGCAAAGATCTCTGCCAAAAGATCCGTCACATGACCTCCGTGCTCACCAGCCGCCCCGACTGGAGCACTACGAGTTGCGCCTGGTTCGACTCGCTGTAAAGCTCCAGCCGGCGCACTTCAGCCCATGCAGCCTCCGCCGCGAGTTCGAATTCCACCGCGACACGGCGCGCATTATTCAGCGCGCGCAGATCCTGCCGGAGGATGATCTCGCGCATCACGATTGCCGACTCGATGTCCTCATTCGCCATTTGTCACCTTCACCTTCTTCTTTCGCTTAGCCTTCGGGCGCACGCTCATAAGCAGGATGTCGATCCCGAGTACCGCCAGCATTAGTTGCTTCTTGATTTTGAACTCGCCAGTCTGGACGCCCTTCGAGTCGGCGACCACCTCGCATCCGAGTACCTCATCCCAGTAGACGAAGTCCGCTTCGTAGCGCGTGATGTGGATGCCGTTTACAGCGAGGTCGTATGGAACTTGGAGGCGGAGGTTAGAGATCTCGCCGGCCGCTTCCCGCAGCTTCAGCTTCTGGTAGTCCTTCGATTCCTGAATCGAGTCGAACCAGATGCCGTCATAGAGAGTTCGTTTGGCGTGGTATTTGTTACCACGCCGCCCGAACCATCCACCCTGCCCTTTGCTCGCCGTGCTTGTCATCGTGTGAACACACACACAACACCATTCACGCGGCAGTGGGAAGTCTTTTGTCGAAGATTTATCCGGCTGGCTTGGAATTATCCATTGCGTCAAGGCAGGTATTCGTCATGCGGAAGAGTTCAGCGAGTTCAGGCGATACCACAGCGTCGCTATCTACGCCAGTGAGGTCGACCCCGGCATCCGTGAAGGTAATGCCAGCGTCCTGCCCGAACTCCACCTTCACCATCGCTTCAAGCCTGCGCACTGCGCTTTCGAAGCTAGTGCGGATGAGGTCATCCCGATCAATATCCGCGAGTAACTCATCGATAGTCCCTCTAGTAAGCATGCTCTTCTCTTCCCTTCCCTTCCGTTAGCGACTGTCTGCGCACCGTGCCTGCGTGTGCTCTCTGAATCTCTTAGTGGGGCAATGTGTCGTGCTTCACACATCCAGCGGGCACGTAACGACATTAGGCGCTTGATAAACCGTACTCACGGTGAAAGTCCGACACGATCCGAGACTCTTGGTCGTCTCGGGATTCTCGGCGAAAAGCTCCCGCCCATCAACCGGTTCAGGCGAACGTGAAGCGTGTGGATTGTGCGCGCCGTGATCTTGTAGAGGTGCTCGTCTTCGATTCCCAGAGCAAGGTCATCGACCTCGATTACCAGCCGCGCCTGTTCTTCGAGCCGCACCGGCGCTTCGATAATCGCCTGCAGCCTGCGGCAGACGACACCCTCATACCGATGGTAGATATCGCGCTCGCCGTGTGCGAGGCGGATTGCCTCATCCGCATCGTACCAACGATCGATGCGGATTCGCGCGGCGTCGCAAAACTCTGCGTACTGCGCGGAGTCTTGTCCATCAAAAAATTCGTCGAGGCATCGATGACAGTGGTGGTTGCTACCAAGCGCGATGCCGTCGTGGCAGGTCTCGCACGGCACCGGGCACGTAATGTCTTTGCGATCTGAATAAAGGCTGCTCATATTTGTTCCTCCATCTTGCTGTTAAAAATTATTCCCGCCGAAGTCAAGATCGGTTTACCTCATCGAGAGGTCAGACGGGGAGAGCCTGAACCTCATGAGGTACTAGAACGGAATCTCGCCGACCCACGTTGGCTCGTGATGTGACGGAGGCAGTTCGCCGGCCGCACGCTTTTCTTCGATGATGGCGTTCCAATCATCGACCGAGCCCTCTTCGATCTCATAGGACGCGGCGGTAGGTGCAGGTTCGACTTCGGGCGGTGCGGCGCCCGATTCCACCGGCGTAACCACTGCTGCCCGACGGCTGCCGCGATACTTTTCGTCGGGCAGGCTGCTCTCCCATCCCCATTCCTTCGCCAGCGACTCGACGTCCGAGAGGGGCGCGAACCGCATCGAGCGCCAGTCGAATTTGAGGAACACGTCGATAAATTTTGCACCGCCACGCGCTTTGCAGATGATTAACATCGCGTCCGAGTCCGCCAGATTCTGAAGCTCAGTAACACCCGGCATCTTTGCCAGCTTCGACTGTGCGTCGTCTTTGATCGCCTGTGGGATGCGCCAGAGCTGCAGCACGTTCTGCACCCACGCGGTCACTTCCGTCGAGCCCTTGACCGAATCGAGGGTCGGTTTCTTCATCGTGTTGGCGAACTCTCCTTTGAGGTTGTTATGTGCCACTAACACAACGTGGACTCCGAAATGCTCCGCGAAGTCGTGGGCAAGGCGGGCGATCTGAACCTGCTCGGCGATCTGCTCAAACAGGGATCCCTTGATTCCGCAAAGCGACATGATGTTGTCAATCACGAAGAACCGGCAGCCGTGCCTGCTCACCGCGATCTCCATCACGCGGAAGAAATCGGTGACCGACGTCCGCCGCTCGGCGAAGGCGAAGAAGTTATCCCTGTACCAGCCGCGGATGGTCGGCACGATATCGAGCCTTGCGCTGTACCGGATTTTGCCCGACTCGGCATCCGTCTCTTCGCCGAGATAGGCGGTACCGGCGATGATGTTCTCGAAAGAATCTTGTAGCTCGACATAAGTCTCTTCGAAGCTGGCGTAAAGCACCCGCAGCCCTTTTCGCATGGCCGCCACGCAGAGGTTCTGCGAGATCTTCGACTTGCCCTGGCCCGTATAGCCCGCCAGCAGGGTGACGTGACCCGGCATAAGGCTTCCGAGTTCCTGGTCGAGCTCCTTCCAACTGGAAGCCACCGCCGCCTTCTTGACATCTTCGCTAACGACCGGACGCTCGTAGTCGGCCATCCGCACGATGCCGACTTCAGGGTATCCCGCCGCTTCCAGCGCACGCCGGACTGCCGCCAGTCCTTCCGCATCGGCCATGTCGGTGATGTCGTTGTACCGCTCGCCGGTCTTGGCGACTTTGACCTTCGCGGGCAGCCGGCGGAGCAGCGTGTCGACCATTGCCCGGCCGCCATCGTCGTTGTCTCCGACCACGACTACCGACTCGAACGCCTTGAGCATTTCCCACTGCGTGTCGATCCAGTCGTGCGCGGACGAACCGGTGGGAACGCTTAGGCAGTTATATCCGATGGCTTCGAAGCCCACCATGGCCTTTATCTCGCCCTCGAAAACGAAGATCTCGTCGCGCGAAAAATCAACCAGGTGCGTGCCGATTAGTAGGGGCTTCCCGACCTGCTCGCCTGACGACGATTTCCGATCTTTCCAATTCTTGAGGATCGGTTTGCCGGTCGCGGGGTTGGTTTCGCCTTTCGTGACGTCCCGCGCGACGCGGAACTTTGTCATCGCGCGGATCAACTTCCCGCCGACCTCTTCGAGCGCCGGCACTGCGATGTTGCCGCTGGCGTCCGAGCAGACTTTGTAGAGATCCTGGGTAGTGACCGACACGCCGCGCTTCACTAGATAGTCCGTGGCAGCCTGCGAGCGCTTATGTAGCTTCTCGGTCGGCAGGATGTACGTTTTCTCTTCCTTCCGAAGATTTTCACTCTCGACGATCCGTGCGACCGCGCTCGATTCCTTCTTTTGCCAGTTGAAACTCATGCCTGCGCCTTCCTTCTTTCGCGACGTTCCCGTCAGTTCGCTCTTGTCCATGTATTCGCGCGGGTCTTGCCCTGCCAGCTCGAAGAGCTGCCAGAGGTTGCCACTAACCGCGCACTTGCCGCGTAAGCACTTGTAGGCGCCGTAGTATTTGTCGCCAGTGCGGTTGTTAATGAAGAAGGTGCCTTCGTCGCCAGACGAGCCGCCGCTGCAAGATGGGCATCGCTTCAGGTTTAGCTTGCCGCCGTCCTGCCGGCTGGCTTTTTTCCAGCCGGCAAGTCGGACGAGTTCTTCGACGGTGATGGTGAAGGTGATGGTATCGCTCACTGTGCACCTCCTGCCTGCGCCTGCTGCGGCTGCACGTAGAATGTGGTACCGCCGACCTCAACCCGCACCAGCCCGTCGCTTGTCGTCTCGGGGGCGGCGTCGCTGCCAGTGCGCTTTGCGAAGTCGCGCTCGGCTGCCATCTCTGCGAACTGGCTGACTGCTGCATCGATCCCGGCGGGGTTCCAAGCCTTCTGACCGGCCCGCAGGTTCTGGTTGTGAAGTAGCGCCAGGTCGCGGTATGTTTCAAGCGCCTCCTTCCAGGTGACCAAGTCATCCTGCTTATTCCCGACGGCGTCGATGATCGCTTCCATATCCGACTGCTCTCTGCCTTCGCGTACTTTCGACGACGGGTAGCGCCGGTGGACTTCTTTGAAGATTAGTACCGCAGGATGTTGCGACGGCTTCCGGACGGTTTCGGCGGTACTTAACACCGGAGAAGGCGGCGGGAGCGCGTCAGCGCCTTCTCCTTTCTTTCCCTTTATTTCACCTTTCTTTTGTGTGTCCAGATTCTGGACTAGTACCGGTTCAGAATCACTACCAGTTAGTAGTCCAGATTCTGGACTAGTAGCAATACTGGACTGGTCTAGATTCTGGACTGGTTTGGTGATTTTAGCAGGCGCGGCAGCCAAGTTTAGGCGGTACACAAAGTCCTGTGCGCCTTTTTTCCTACGCTCGATCGTACCGCGCTTCATGCCGGCGGCGATCCCATCGCAGACGCTCGTACGCGCCATGCCGGTCAGGGCGACCAGGCGGGAAAGGGAAAGCTGATCTTCGAGTTTGCGGCCGCCGCCCTTTGCAGTCCATCCGAATGTTTGGCGGATGATGCTGAGCGTGACCTTGAGCTCGCTCATTGAGTTGATCTGGGGCAGTAGGCAGTCGAAGAACGAGTTCGGCGTTTGGGTGAAGTTTGGGACTTCAGCGGCTGCGCCGGTAAGGTTCAATTTAGAGCTGGACGCCTGCGCGCCCTCGTTGTATTCTTGTTTCACTAAGTACTTCCTTTCACTACTGCGCCGCAGGTGCTGATAACACCTGCGGCGCGAATCTTTTAGAACCGGAATTCCATCTGGTTGACGCTAGGCAGCGTGACGGCCGCCATGTACTCGTCGGTGCGGTAGGCGAACTGGCAGATGTCTTCCATCTTGTCGAGTTCATCGAGCGCAAGGTCGGCCGAATCATCGTCAATGGCGCTGGTTGCGATCGTGCTGCTGGCATCGTCGAGGGCTGATTCGTAGCCCGCTGCGAATGCCGTAGCGACTGCCGTTGCGATTGATTGTTCGAGAATGGTCTTAGACATGACGTACTCCTTGTTTTAGCGTGAAGAAGATGAGCTGACGCAAACGCAAAGAGCCATGCCCCGCGCCGTTCGCGGTGTGCATGGCTCTAAAATGTATTTTGGCGTATGCATCGTCTTCGTTGAAGTACGGGAGGATCATTCCCGACGAAGCCGACACACACGCCAGTTTTATTATTGCGGTATGTCTGGTTAACTATCCTACCCCTTCGGGCGCGCAACCGATGTGGTCGCTACTGCTGCTTTTCCCATACGCTATGATCCAGCGCATGCGGGCTCTTCACCCTGCGTGAATTGAGTAAAGCGAATTCGAAGATCAGTGTCAATAGCCTGAACCGTTCAATTTGCCTTAGTGTAAAAGTGACTTTAAGTAGGCGCACACCACTAAGCACGCATCATCGATGATGCGTGCGATGCGGATGGGCTCATCCGATGAGGCGTCGCGTGCGGATATTCGCGCCCCAGTGCGCGAATATAGCGCGCGTTGTGTCCCGGTCGCAGCGCAGGCAGCGAAGTACATCCTCGCGTGTATAGTCCGGATCACTTAGGAAGAGCGCTATCTGGCGGGCTTCCTGGCTGGCTGTGTGCCTGCTGCTATACGGCGCCTGCCGGCGCTTCATTAGCTTATCGAAGATGGTGGATGTGTCGGGCGCGTAGCCATTGAGAGCCGGCTCATACTCGTCGCTACGAGGCTGTCCACTCCGCACAGGAGGTGTGAATGCAGCTACGGCGGCGGGTTGAAGAGATGTCAGGATGCGTCGCACGATCCAGCGACGAACCGTCTCTTCGACGACACCGAACTGTCGTGCGACGTCGGTGACTGTCACCGCGCCGGGCTCGGCCTCAAGGAACCTCTCTCGCCGGATGCGTTTTGCACGTGCGTTACTCATCGTTCTTCACCTTCCGTGGCGCGCCGCGACGGGGCAGTTCAAACACTGCCGCATCGCGCGCATTAATGACATGATCGCGCCCGATTTTATGCGCGCGCAGCAGCCCGCGATCTATCCAGCCGCGCACGCATTGCTCCGTGCAGTTGAACTGGCGCGCGACGTCGCCCACAGTCAAAAGATCAGAGTATAAGATACCCATCGTAGCCTCCTTAATTCGCCTGCGCGATTGCCCGCGCCAGCGACCCCATGCGTTCCAGTAGCTTGCTTGCCTTCTTGCACTCTTCGCTGGCGACGCACCGGCCGCAGGCTGCGCGGTGCTCGCTTAGCTCGCGCTGCCGGATGATAGCCAACGTGCGCGACGCGGGTAGGAATGCGGCGCAGCGTACCTCGGCCTCGAAGCGCGCGAGTGTTTCGCGTTTGTGGATGTCGGCGCTTACGACGTGGTAGCACAAGGCTTCGCGCCGCCCGAAGCGGCAGGAGCATGCATAAATGTCATCATTCAAGAAGACATCGTACGTGTTACCCGCGCTGCCTTGCACTTCGAAGTGACCCCTGACGTCCGTGTAGATAACGCGCGGCTGCAGATCAAAAGCCTTCTGCGCGGCGCGTGCGTACTCATCACTTTCGCGGTCGATAGTTGCTTTCATAGCGCGCCTCCTTAGTTACCGAGAATCCGCGCTTCAACATCACGGTTTAGCTGCGATGCCGCGACCAACTGCGCGGTGCAAAATTCACGCGCGAGCCGGCCTGCGGTCTGGTGCGCAGCCCGCGCAGCCCGCAAGCGGCGCTCCGCCATCTCGTACTCGGGCGTGCATGGCGTAGTGCGTCCAAGCTGGTACTCCGCCTGATCAACGATCTGCTGCGCGACTGCCAGGCGTTCAACGTGCTCCTCGTAGCTGCCGAGCGCCCGCTCGGCAGGATGGATGTCCTGGGCTTCGGCGATCCACGTGATCGTGCGCGTGCCCTTGGTGTTTAGCGTGTAGCGCGCCGTGTCGCTTTCGACGATCCGCCCATTCCGGTCGACCTGGCGCCCCGCAGTCGCGTCGATGATCGCGAGGTGGGGACTGCCTGCGATTGATGCGGCTGCGGCGCGCACGTCGCGGAATCCGCGCCCCGTGCCGGCGCTAGCTGGCAGTCCAACCCGGCGGCCGCTTATCTTTCGTGTGCGATTCAAAATGTAGTAAGTCATGTTCCTTCTTTCCTTTTGTCTCGTCCGCGATACTTTGTATCGTCGGTGATTTCATTCATAGCGGGTGAATAGACAGGAGTCCAGCGATATTTTGCGCTAGCGCAAACTTTATTCAGAAGGGTCTGATTCATTAAGGATTCGGGCACGTCGACGTGCAGGCAGGCGTCCGCCACGAGCGCAGATGGCACGCTCGGCGTGTTCGATATCTTCGAGTTTGAAGCGGACTGCGCGACCGAAACGGTGGCGGGTCAGGAGGTCAGTATTGCAGGCGCGGTGATCCACGGCGCTTTTAGATATGCGCCATCGCACCGCCAACTCTTGCGGCGTAAACCAAACCTGATCTTCGGTAGTACTCACTGTGCACTGAACTGCCAGGCGCCTCAGGGGAGGCTGTTGCGGCCCGCAGGGCAGTGCATGTATAGGGTATCATCTATAGGATGGCTGTCAAATTACCAGTGGTCACGGCAGGCAGGGCTGTTATCTTTTCGTTAGATGTATCCTAAAACCGACTGTAAGTTATTGAAAATAAACGCTGGGTGGTGTCCTACCTGCGGAGCCATTTCAGTAACGGGAAGCCCGCGTAATTCGCGGGCTTCCCGTTTTTATTGAGGTTTTTCAGTCCCCTCGGTTCGCATTGTTTGCAATGTCTGCATTGTTCGCAGGGTCAACTGCCACCCCAACTGCCACCCCCAAATTGTGCCTTGCTGAAATAGGGACTCGGGATGCGAAATTCCAGCAGCTTGTTTTGCTCAATCAAACGATTCCCAACACCCACAACAGGTGAAGGCTGGTTATACGATTACGCCAGAAGTGTAAACATCCTAGCCTATTAAACTACCGTGTTCTTAGTAGCGTTGAGCCGTTTGGGGGCTCGGAGATCTTTTAATGAGATTTGGCCTGTGTTCAATTCCTGATGCGGCTCGACGAAGCGCCGAGGATTTGCGAGAAGGCTGCCGCGCAACGCAAGCACTTCACAATTGTGAGATTTCCCCTAGCATTTGCGTTAGTGAATGGATTTTGCCTCTCTTGAAAATAAAGCTTGACTACATATGGTTGCGCAGATATTATTCGACCCCCGAACTAAAAGCAGTGCTTTCTATTAGCCGTTCTCTGTTAATGCGAAAAATTGATTTGACGAGCTTTCATGTCGCGACCAGCGAAACCGCTCGCGATATTAATCGGCGCATCGTGCTCGACATGATTCGCACGCGCCAGCCCGTCTCGCGAGCAGACCTAGCACGATACTCAGGGC